>JAFZEX010000033.1 GCA_017560425.1 Alistipes sp. | reverse complement strand
TTTTCGCAACTGTCCATACGTTTCCCCTTGAACCAAAGTTACCCTTGGCAAGCTTCAAAACCTTCTTTCTTCTTGCGCGTGACGCAACAGCGTTGACTGAACGTGGCATAGTTTAAAGTTTTTGATAGAGCTGATAGCGGTGTGATTCTCTCACACTCTTTAGGGCTATTGCGCTCCGATTGTTAATAAATAAAATTATTAGTGCTACTACTTTTTAGCCTTGTCGTTAATTACTTAACGAGCAACTGCTTGATCTTAGCCTCATCGGCTGGTGAAACGATACCTGAGTAGCAAAGGTTACGCTTACGCTTGTTAGTCTTTTTTGTCAGGATGTGACTGTGATAAGCGTGCTTACGCTTGATCTTACCTGTGCCGGTGAAAGAAAAACGCTTCTTTGCAGCGGCATTTGTTTTCATTTTTGGCATTGTTACAAAATGTTAAATTAGTTAATAATAGCGTGCAAAGATAAAAATAATTTTTTAATCATACAAGAATAATTACAAACAAAAAAGCCTCATACTATCGTTGTGACGGTATGAGGCTGATATTGTGGTGGTTAGCGCCTACTGCTTTGCCACCTTTAGGCGTGCATAAACAGGTAAATGGTCGCTAAATGTAGCGCTTTCGTCGGCAGCATAGCCCAACGACTCAAGGCCCTCGCTACGAAGGATATAGTCGATGCGGAGCATGCCTCGCATAGGGCGGAACGTATAGCCATAGCCGTTGCCGCTCTCCACGAATGTGTCGTAGAGGTTCTCGCTGAGCAGACCATAGACATACGACATTGGGGTGTCGTTGAAGTCGCCACATACGATATGGCGATATGGCGTGTTGTCGATGATTGAGCGTAGTGTGTCTACGTGCGACGCACGGATAGATGAGTTGTCGGCAATGCGGTTTACGATGCTACGTATGCGGTCGCCGTCCTGCAAAATCTTGCCACGTGCAATATCCTCTGAGTCGTCCTTCGAGATGCTTGTGGTGTAGAGGTGGTTGTTGAAGATGCGGATTGTGTCGTACTGCTTATACACAATGTCGCACCAATGCGATGTGCCACGACCCTCGCCCGCAACGCTGCCCTGACGGATAATAGGGTAGCGGCTGAAGGTGCGCACTGCATACTCGCCGCCCTCCTCAGCCTCAGCCGTGTAGACGATGTCCCAACGACCCTGAAGAAGCGTGTCCAACGACTTAATACCCTGAGCCTCACGGGGGAACTCCTGTAAGCAGATGATGTCGGGAAGGTCGTTCTTAGCCAAGTAATTGACATAGCTCTGCACCCTGCGGTTGCCATTATCGTTGTAGAAGCCACGCACGTTGTGCGTAAGGATTGTTAGCTCACGGTTGTTCTCGGGCTTCTGCTCCTCGTACATAACCTCCATGTTGAAGAAGTCGTTGAAGTGGAAGAAGCCAGGAATGAGCAGCACCATGAACACTAACGCCAAGGTCCAGCGACGCATGATAAGCCACAAGAGTGTGCAGACCATGACCATGATGAAGAGTATTGGCGCAAAGAGTCCCACGATGGTAAACTGTCCGAACATCGCAGGGGGCACGTGGGGTGTGAGGTATGCGATGATAAGAGCAAGACTCAACGATAGAGTAATTGCCAGCAGTATAATGCTAAATAGCGTCGAGGCGAATGAGCGATGCTCACCACTCTTCGACGAACCGAAGATTCCGTTATACTGCGAATTCTCCTTTTTTGACATATAATTTAAGTTTTAGTTAATATCTATATCTTTTTCTATCCTGATACTTCCACCACATGAGTAGTAGCCAGCCCCAAAACATGCCTCCGATGTGGGCAAAGTGTGCCACGCTATCCATTCTGCCCGACACTCCAAATATTAGCTCGATAAGGCCGTAGATTACAACAAACCACTTGGCTTTCATCGGAATAGGAGGTATGAGTAGCATGATTGTGGCGTTGGGGTGTAGCATGCCGAATGCCAACAACAAGCCAAACACAGCGCCCGAGGCACCCACCGTAGGTGTACAAAGATATTGCTGGTAGGCAATCGATGCTTCCGATAGTCGCATAATGTCAATCTGTGCTGTGCCAAGCTGCACAAGAGCTGCACCAATACCGCACACAAGGTAGTATATCAAGAAGCGCTTAGTGCCCAACTCCTGCTCCAAGCCTCGACCAAACATCCACAATGCGAACATGTTGAAGAAGAGGTGCGAGAAGTCGCCATGCATAAACATATATGTCACGGGCTGCCATATCTCGAAGAATGGGCTTGGCACGGGGAAGAGCGCAAATAGCTCGTAGATGCACATCTGGTCGAGAAGCGTCATTGCGAGAAATACCACGCAGTTGGCAATAAGCAGGTTTTGCACTGCTGGTGGCGTTTTTGGTCTATACTCTATTGTTGTCATATCTTCAAATTAATATTTTGTGAGCTTTGAGCGTAGCTCGTCGTGAGTTATCTCTGCTAAGATTTGTGCGCCCGAGGCTGTGAAGCTATAGTCGTCGCACTTTAGCAACGTGCGTATAATCTCCTCAGCATCAGCAGTCTTGGTCTTGCGCTCATATCCTGCACTACCTCGGCGTGCCATAAGCTCGGCAAGGCGACGACGCTCCTCGTCGATAGGCATCTTGCCACACTCGATGCCGTGCAGAAGCTCGTATAGCAGCTCGTCGATAGGCGTTGTCTGGTCCAAGATTGCGGGGCGACCCGAAACCGAGATTACCCCCTCGCCACGATACTCTATCTCGAAGCCAAGGGCTGCAAACTCCGTGGCGTGACACTCCAATAGCTGATACTCCTCCAACGAGAGTGTTAGCTCCTCGGCGAAGAACATGCGCTGTGTGGGCACTGCGCCCATCATCGTCGAGCGCAATATCTCCTCGTACAACACTCGCTCACGTGCACGACGTAGGCTTACCACCACTGAGCGTGAGTTTAGCATGGCAATGGCATATCCGCCACCCACGTTCATCACCTCGCCAAGTGTTGGGGCCGATGAACTCATAGCCGACTCTACATAGTCGAACGATGTTTGCTCCACCTCCTCGTCGATATACTCGATTATGCTCGCTGGCGTGTATGACGAAGGCTGTAGCGTATACTCCTCCTCGGGCTCGTTTAGGGTCTTGCTGCGTGGCGTAGTTATCGGCGTGTCGCTATATGGCACGTCGAAGCCCGTGAATGGTATGTCGGGCATCACCGCCGTTGGGTCGATATACTCCTCCTTGAAGGGGTTGTACTCGCTATTTGTGCCGATGCGAGGCTCACGATATACCCTCTGCTCGCCACTCATAACGGGGATCTCCATGCGATTTTCGAGGCTAAAGTCCATGAGCGGCACAGCACCACTCTTAGCCAAGGTCTCACGAATGGCAGCTTGCAGCATCTCGAGTATCACGTCGTTATCTGCAAACTTAACGGTGGTCTTTTGCGGGTGCACGTTCACGTCCACACGCTCGGGGTCCACAGTAATATATATAAAGTATGAGGGTAGGCAACCCTCGGGTATTAGCTTTTCGTAGGAGCGGATAATGGTGCGCTGCATGGCCTGCGAGTAGAAATATCTGCCATTGACAAATAGATACTGCTCGTTGTTGCGCTTCTTGGCAGCCGACGGACGACCCACATATCCCTCGATGCGTGTCACCGACGTGTCGAGCTCCACCTCAATGAGGTTCTGCTTGATATGCTTGCCCACGATGTCCACAATTCTACCAGCACGGTTTGTTGGCTTTAGCTGATAGAGTAGTGCATCGTTCTGTCTAAGCTCAAACTCCACCTGTGGGTTGCACAGCGCCACACGCATAAACTCCTGCTTTATCTGTGACGATAGGCGTGAGTTGTCGCCATCGATAAACTTGCGTCGCGAGGGCACGTTGTAGAATAGGTTGCGCACCATAAACTGCGAGCCCTTTGGGCACGACACGGGGGTCTGTGAGCGATACTCGCCACCACTCATCATCGTGAGTGTTCCCACCTCGTCCTCCTCACGGCGTGTGCGTAGCTCCACCTCCGACACCGCAGCGATCGATGCGAGTGCCTCGCCACGGAAACCAAAGGTGTGTAGCCTGTAGACATCCTCAATCGACTCAATCTTGCTTGTTGCGTGACGGTCGAATGCCATGCGGGCATCGATTGCCGACATGCCTACGCCGTCGTCGATAATCTGTATAAGCTCCTTGCCACCTGCTCGATAGTTCACCTTCACGCACTTCGCCCCTGCGTCTATCGAATTCTCCATCATCTCCTTGACGACATTCGACGGCGCATTTACCACCTCACCGGCGGCAATCTGATTGGCTACAATCTCGGGTAGAAGTTTTATGCGGTTCATTCCTATTTGGGGTAAACTACTCGTTTGGTATGATTTTAATGCGCTTGTTGCGCCACTCCGACTTCTCGAGCTCGTCGATCATCTCATCATTGAGGGTCTCGATGCCCTCCATATTCTCGATGTCGATGCTCTCCTTTATCACAAAGTCGAGAGGTGTTACTATCTCCTCGCCACTCTTGGGCTGTGTGCCATTGGCTGCCTGCTTCTCCTCGTTGGCGGCAATCACAAAGTTCATGATGTGGGGCAAAAGCCACATCACGCCAAGTGCGATGACTATGGTCACCACAACCAAGCCACGAATCTTCGACATGCCCTCGCTGCTGCGGTCGCCACGTGACACCTCACGTGCCTCACGCTGCGTGCGGACATACTTGCCTGGAACATACTCCTCATTGTCGCTCTCCGTAGAGGTGCCATGCAGCTGCTTGCGACGCAGGTTGCGCTCCTCCTTCACGGGGTCGTAGTAGCGGGGTATGTAGTTAAACTGCCTTGGCTTGGTCTTATGTGGACGAAATATCGACATACTTTAATCTCTTTAACGGAAGAAGTTCTTCATGCGCTCGAAGATGTTCTGCGACTCGACACCCGAAGCACGCTTAAAGTTAGGCTGTTCGGCGAGCTGCTCAACGAGCTTGCGCTCCTCCTTCGTGAGCTCATCTGGAATGGTGATGTCTACAACAACCATGATGTCGCCACGGCCATAGCCATTCACGTCGGGCAGACCCTTGCCACGAAGGCGCAGCACCTTGCCGGCGTGTGTTCCTGGGGCAATCTTGATGCGAGCCTTGCCATCGATTGTTGGCACCTCGACCTCGCCACCAAGAAGGGCTGTTGTCACGGTGATGTTGAGGTTGTGGATAAGGTCGTTGCCGTCACGTATTAGCTCTGGTGAGTGCTCCTCCTCGATGACTACCAACAAATCGCCACTCACGCCACCATTGCGTGCGGCGTTACCCTTGCCACGAACCGTGAGCATCATGCCGTCGCTAACGCCCGCTGGAATCTTAACCTCGATAATCTCCTGACCACGCTCCGTGCCCTCGCCACCGCACTTCGAGCACTTCTCCTTGATGATGCGTCCCTGACCGCCACATGTAGGACATACGCTCTGTGTCTGCATGCGACCAAAGAACGAGTTCTGCACCGTAATGACATATCCCGAGCCGTTACACTGCGTACATGTAGCGTATGACGATGAGTCTTTAGCGCCGCTACCGCCACACTTGTCGCATGCCACGGTCTTGTTAATCTTGAGCTTCTTGGTAACGCCCTCCGAAATCTCCTGAAGGCTGAGCTTCACGGTGATGCGAATGTCGCTACCACGGTTCACTGTGCGTGAGCGCTGTGAGCGACCGCCACCGAAGCCACCGCCAAAGGCACCTCCGAAGATGTCGCCAAACTGCTCGAAGATATCCTCCATCGAGAATCCTCCGCCCGAGAATCCTCCGCCAGCAGCACCGCCCATGCCTGCATGACCAAACTTGTCGTAGCGGGCACGCTTATCCTCGTTCGATAGCACGTCGTAGGCCTCAGCCGCCTCCTTGAACTTCTCCTCGGCCTCCTTGTCGCCAGGGTTTTTGTCGGGGTGGTACTTGATAGCCGCCTTATGATATGCCTTCTTTATAGTGTCGGCATCGGCGTTGCGCTCAACGCCTAACACCTCGTAGTAATCTCTCTTCTCTGCCATAGTCCAATAAATTATTCGCCAACCACAACCTTAGCAAAGCGCAACACGTGCTCGCCAAGTTTGTAGCCACGCTGCACACAGTCGATAACCAAGCCACGCTTCTCGTCGCCCGCAGCAAAGCGTGCCACTGCCTCCTGCTCCTCCTCGTTGAATGGCTTGTCGATGCAGTCGATAGGGGTGATCTTAGCACTCTGCAACACACTCTCAAACTTCTTCATCACGAGCTCCTCGCCCTGGCGCAATGCCTCGATGTCGTCGCTCTTCTTCGATGCAGCTATCGCACGCTCCATGTCGTCTATGATTGGCAATATCGACTTCCAGGCACCCTCGCAACCACGCTCCACAAGCTCCATCTTCTCCTTGATGGTGCGCTTACGGAAGTTGTCGAACTCGGCCTGAAGACGAAGATACTTATCTTTCCATGCTGCAATCTGCTCCTCTGGCGTAGGCTCAACTGCCACATTGTCAGATGGCTGTGCGCTCTGCTCTGCCATATTGTCGTCCTGAGGTGTGTTTACCTCCTGCTCCTCTACCTGCTCTGTGTTCTTATTTTTCTTCATATCTTATTCTAAATCAGTTTGTTAATTATTTATTCAACATTAATATTAGACATTCAATATACTATATTGAACAAATTATATGCCTAATACAAATATTGTTGGTCGTTTCTCGATGTTTGGCACTCCTGCCCTCTTCCACTCCTCGATTGTGCGAGTTACGATTATCTCCTCTTTTGAGGTGATGTCGCACGCCACGGTAAGGCGCATCTTCGCCGAGAGGGTGCTTAAGAGCGTGTCGAAGAGCTTAATGTTGCGATAGGGCGCCTCGATAAATATCTGTGCCTGACGCTCTTGCTGTGCTCGTCGCTCGTAGTTGCGTATTGTGCGTGAGCGGTCGGGCTCCTTGATTGGCAAGTAGCCATTGAAGGCAAACGACTGACCATTCTGTCCCGATGCCATCATCACCATGAGTATCGACGAAGGACCTACGAGGGGCACTATGCGCACGCCATGACGGTGTGCCAATGCCACGATGTCGGCACCTGGGTCGGCAACACCTGGCACGCCAGCCTCCGATATAACACCCGCCGAGCGACCTGCCAATATCGGACGTAGCATGCGCTCGATGTCGGCAGCCGAGGTGGTGTGCTCGTTTAATTCTACAAACTCAAGTTCGTCGATCTTGCGCTCGATTCCCGCCTTCGAGAGGAAGCGACGTGCCGAACGAACATTCTCGACAATGAAGTAGTCGAGCGAGTTCATCACCTCGAGGTTAGCCTTTGGTAGCACCTCCCACACCGAGTCGTGCTCGGCAATGGGGCATGGTATCATATATATCGTTCCCTTCATTATCTCTCTGTGTATATGCGTTTTACACGTGCCGAAATCGAGGTCATAATCTCGTACGATATGGTGTCGAGCGTAGATGCCATATCTTCGAGCGTAAGTCCCTTCTCGGCTGAGAATATAGTCACCTTGTCGCCCACCTGAACGCCCTGGATGTCGGTAACGTCAATCATGGCGCTATCCATACACACTCTGCCGATGATTGGCGCACGCTTGCCTCCCACGCTCACGCTCCAGCGACCACCTCCCAAGTGGCGGTCGAGGCCGTCGGCATAACCTACAGGTATTGTGGCAGTTATGGTGTCACGCTCAAGGCGCTTTGAGCGGCCGTAGCCCACCGACTCGCCACGCTGCAGCTGCTTAATCTGCACGATGCGTGTTGAGAGTGTTGCCACGGGCGTAAGTTTATCGTTGTGCTCGAAGCCGAAACCATAGAGGCCAAGACCCAAGCGAGCCATGTCGAATGCTGCCTCAGGGAAGCGCACTATGCCTGCCGAGTTGGCAATATGACGTAGTGGTGTGTAGTCGAGCCACTCGATAAGCTGCGAGCTCATATAGTCAAACAGTTTGATTTGCGAGCGTGTGAAGTCGTCCTCGGCTGGCACATCGGCACACGATAGGTGCGAGAATATCGAGGCTATGCGTAGCGACGTGTCGAGGTGTATGGCACGGCCGAGTAGGTCTACCTCGTCCTCCACAAAGCCGAGGCGGTGCATGCCCGTGTCGAGCTTGATGTGGATAGGGTAGTGCTCTCTTCCGGCACGATGCACGGCACGCCTAAACTCGTCGAGCGATTGGAAGCTATATATCTCAGGCTCAAGGTCGTGCGAGATCATCACGTCGAAGCTGTCGTGGTCGGCATTGAGCACCACGATAGGCATTGTGATGCCCTTCGAGCGTAGTGTCACACCCTCGTCGGCAAATGCCACGGCGAGGTATGTCACGCCCTCATGCTGGAGCATGCGTGCCACGTCCACGTCGCCCGTTCCGTAGCTCCATGCCTTGACCATGGCAACAATAGGGTGCTGCTGTGGCAGGTGCTTGCGGAAGTAGTCGAGGTTCTTCTTCATTGCCGAGAGGTCTACCTCGAGGGTTGTTGTGTGTGTGCGTCGCTCCAAGAGGCGGCTGAGGCGCTCAAAGCGGCTGTCACGGCTACCCTTGATAAGTATCACCGAGTCTGCCCAGCGCTCACGACCGAAGTTCTCGATAAGCTCGTCGGTGGTGTAGTAGAACGAGGCGTTGTAGTCGAAGAGGCTGCTGTGCTTAGCGATGTTCTCGCCCACGCCGATAAGGTGGTCTACGCCAGCGCTCTTAACTGCCTCGGCAACACGGCGATATAGCTCCTCCGAGGGTGTTCCGCTCTGCAAGATGTCCGATATCACGGCAATCTTACGGCGACCCATCGACTGACGATGCAGAGCGTCGAGCGCCACAATCACCGAGTTAATGTCGGAGTTGTACGTGTCGTCGATAATCATCGAGTTGTCGATACCCTCCTTAAGCTCGAGGCGCATGGCAACCTTTGCCGAGAATACTGCGCCATCGACCGAGTAGCCGAGCTTGTGCATAAGCGCTGCCACGTGGCCAGCGTCGATCTCCAACGCCGCATTTAGCTCCAACGTATCCTCGATGCGCTCACGGCTGCTATCTATGAGCTCACGCTCCGAGTAGAGGTTTGCAATCTTCTCGGCGAGCGACTGATACTCCTTACTATATATTATTGTGCGGGCACGTGTGGCAAGCTTCAGCTTCTCGTCGATCTTCTCGTCGAGGCTTTGGAAGTTTGCCGAGTGTGCGTCGCCAATTGATGTGAATACTACTATGTCGGGCTCGATCATTTTCTCCAAGCGCTCCATCTCGCCTATCTGCGATATGCCCGCCTCGATGAGTGCAATCTCCTCCTCGCCGCTTAGCATGAGTAGTGATAGGGCTACGCCAAGCTGCGAGTTGTAGCTCTTGGGCGATGCAAACGAGCGTATCGACGATGGTAGCGAGCGTGCTGCCCACTCCTTGACGATTGTCTTGCCGTTCGAGCCGGTGATGCCCACAACCGTGCCCTTGAATTGTTTGCGGTGGTGTGTGGCGAGAAGTTGTAGCGCCTCCAATGTCGAGTTTACGATGACCATGCCACAATCCTCGTTGAGTGCTACCTCGCGCTCGACGAGGAAGCACCTTACGCCACGCTTAAGCATGCGCTCGATGTAGTCGTGGCCGTCATGGTTCTTGCCATTGATAGCTGCAAACAGAGCACCCTCCGACGAGGTTATGCTGCGTGAGTCGGTGACAATGTCGCCAACTCTAAGGTCGTTGCCACGCAACTCTCCACCCACAATCTGGGCTATTTCCGATAGTAGATAATTCATCTATATTTTAGTCACGCTTAAATGTCACTACTGTAATTCCTGCGCCACCACGGTCGGCATGGTCGTCCTTAATCGACTCCACATCACGCACTGTGCGCAGATATTTGCGTATCTCCTCCTTGAGGGCTCCTGTGCCCTTGCCGTGAAGAATTGTCACGCCCGACACGCCAACCATCAAGGCATCGTCAATCAAATCCTCGACCATGGCGAGTGCCTCCACCGAGCGCATGCCTCTTACGTCGATGTTGTCACGGAAGTTGAGCTTGCGCTCACGAATATCTACCGACACCACGGTGCGTGGAGCGTCGGTGCGTGTGGCACGCTTAAACTCTGCCGACGACACACCCTTGAGGCGGCTTAGCTCAACCATCATAATCATCTGACCGAATGCCACCTGAGCCTTCTTGCCCTTGATAAGCTGCACCACGCCAGGTATCTCCTGACCGTCGATGCGCACCTTCGAGCCCACCTCAATCTTTAGTGGTGCTGGCTCTGCGGGCTTTAGCTTCTCGGTCATCTCCTCACGCTCACGTGCTCGCTGCTCACGCCTCTCACGGCGACGTGCTAAGCGCTGCATCTCCGCCTCGAGCTTATCCTCGTGTGCCTTCCAGTCGAATACCGACTCCTCGGCAAATGTCGTGAGCTCCTTGCGCACGGTGCGTGTAAGCTCCTTCTCGGCTTGCGACTCACGGATAGCCTTAATCGTATTCTCGATGGTGCGGTTAGCCTCAGCCACAAGGTCGGCAGCCTCACGGCGTGCCTTCTCCAAAATCTGCTTGCGCTCCTCCTTGATGCTTTGCAGTCGGTCGCTATATGTCTGCTCGAGTTGCTCTACCTTTCTATCGGTTAGGCGTATGCGGTCACGCTTCTCTGCCCAATAGCGCTTGTCACGGGCAATCTCACGTAGCTGCTTCTCGAGGTTTATATGGTCTTCGCCCGCCTTGTCCATGGCGTTGCGAATAATATCTTCGGGTAGCCCTGTCTTGCGGGCAATCTCAATGGCAAACGAGCTGCCTGGCTTGCCCATCTCAAGGCTGAATAACGGTTGTATGTTCTTCACATCGAATGCCATAGCGCCATTGGCAACACCATCGTGGCGTGAGGCAAAATATTTGATGTTGGCATAGTGCGTCGTGATCACGCCATATGCTCTGCGCTCAACCAAACGCTCGAGTATTGCCTCCGAAATGGCACCACCTATCGTGGGCTCTGTGCCCGAGCCAAACTCATCTATGAGTATCAGTGTATGCTCCGATGCCTCAGCAAGCATCGCCTTCATATTTACCAAGTGCGACGAGTAGGTCGAGAGGTCGTTCTCGATAGATTGCTGGTCGCCAATGTCAATCATCAGCGAGTCGAAGAGCGGAAACTCCGAGTTCTCGAGTGCTGGAACAAGGAAGCCACACTGCACCATATATTGTAGTATTCCCGTGGTCTTAAGACATACCGACTTACCACCTGCATTAGGACCCGAGATAACCAATATTCGCTGCTCGGCGTTTAGCTCCATGTCGAGAGGCACTATGGCTCTGTGTTGCTGCTTTAGACTCTGCTCCAAGAGTGGGTGGCGTGCCTTGCGTAGTAGCAGACGACCCTCGGTCGAGATGATGGGCTTCACAGCACCATTATCTATCGCCCAGCGAGCCTTAGCTCGTAGCATGTCGATGGTGGTTAGGTAGCTCTCAATCTCACGTAGTCCCGCCACATCGAGGCGTAGTGTTGCTGTAAGCTCGGTGAGTATGCGCACAATCTCACGCTTCTCGGCATACTCCAGCTCACGAAGCTCGTTGTTTAGCTCGACAACCTCCACCGGCTCGATATATACCGTGCGACCCGTTGCCGACTCGTCGTGGATAAATCCCGAGAGCTTGCGCTTGTTGGCTGCCTGCACGGGGATTACGGCATGGCCATCACGAATAGATATCATTGCGTCGGCATCGACAATGCCCGCCGACTTGGCATGCTGCAACACCTGTTGTAGGCGCTTTGCCACCTGACCCTCGTGCTCACGTATCGAGCGACGTATGTCGGCAAGTTCCGAAGATGCCGATGAGCGCACCTCGCCCTTGTCATCTACAACACGCTCGATGGCTGATTGCAGATGAGGGAATATCTCGACACGGCGTGACAGACGCTCCAAAGCGGGGTAGCTGCCCTCCTTGCGTGATAGTATGAAGCCTACGATTGTGGCTGCGAGGCGTAGTGAGCGGCATAGCGTGGCACACTCCTCAGAGGTTAGGTAGCTGCCCTCAACGCCAATCTTATCGACAATATCACGTATATCCTCCTGCTCACCAATGTCGGCACCTGGCTCCATCATTATCACCTGGCGCATCTGGTCGGCAAGCTCCAAGCGCTCGGTAATATCACGCATAGAGCGTGAGAAACTCTCCGATGCAATCATCTCACGTGATGACTGCATCGAACAAGCATCTATAATCTGACTGCGTATGCGGTCGAAGCCTACACGTTGCTCGAAGTTAGCAGGATAAATCATTCTTTATAAGCTTTTTACTACTGCTCCTTAGCAGCCTCTTTTGCTGCCTTCTTCTCAGCCTTCTTCTGCTCCTTAGCAGCCTTCTTAGCAGCCTTCTCGGCTATCTGCTCCTCGCTCTTGCCAAACAACGAGAAGTGAACATAGCGCATAGGGTTGGCCTTGAGGTCCTCGAGAAGCTCGGCGAGGTTGTCGCCAGCATCGTTGAGTGACTCGTAGAGAGCCTTGTCGTTGATAAGCATGCCGGCAGTGCCATCGCCACCCTCAATAGTCTTGACAATAGAGTCGAGCGAAGAGAGTGTAGAGTCGAGCTGCTCTACGAAGTTTGCCTCAGCAATGTCGGTGGTTACCTTGTCGATGTTGCCAATCATAGCCTCGATGCGACCGCTATTTGCTGCAAGCGTACTTGTAAATGTGCGTAGGTTGCTCAATGTGCCATTAATGTCGTTGCGAGCAGCGCTAAGCATCGAGTTGATAGACACTGTCATCGCCTCGAGGTTGGTAATCATGTGGTTGATAGACTCACGGTTTGTGCTAAGTAGCTCGTTGATGCCATCAACAGTGGTGTTGAGGCCCTCGAGTAGCTCGCCCGCCTTCTCGCTCATGGTGCCCACCAAGTCAGGCTTGATGCGTCCTGTGATCACCGCCTCGGGCTTTACCGTCTCGGTGGCATCGCCCTGAATGATGGCTATCTGTGTGCCACCCATTAGGCTTGCTGCGCCAAGCTCGGCAACCGAGTTCACGGGGATAAGAGCTGCATACTCGTCCTCGATAAGCATCTCGATGCGCACCTTGTCGCCCTCGAGCTCAATATCCTGAACGTTACCAATCTGCACGCCACGAAGCATTACGCGTGATGAGGTCATAAGACCGCTAACATCGTCATAATAAGCATAGTACGAACTGCTTGAAAGTAGCAGGTTCTGACCCTGTAACCACTTAATGCCCCACCACGATACCAAGATCACGATTACGGCAAAAAATCCAATTTTAAACTCCTTGCGAATTTTCATCTCTTTTATGTTTTTATTATTTTATTTCGTTCTATTTTAGCTCGTTACCCTTGTACTGCACGATGTAGGCATCGCCAAATGTTTGGCGCACATACTCCAGCTGCGCCTTAGCCTCACTGAGTGTGGCATACTCGCCGTAGCAATACTTATATTTGTAGTTGCCCTTGCCAATAAGCTCGATAACGCCTCCGCTAAGGCCACCAAATCGTGTGGCATTTATGGCTATCTGTGTGCCACTCGCCATAAGCTGTATGGTGTAGCCCTCCTTAACCGCCTCGGCTCTCTGCTCAGTGGGCTTTTGGTCGTCAGCCTCACTTTTCTGCTCGGCTGCCACGGTGCTTGAGTCCTTGACTGTCATCTGCTCGAGGCGCTCGAAATACTCGATTATGGCGTCGCAAATGGCTGTGGCTATCGCCATCTGACCCTTTTCCGATGCCATATACTCGAGCTCTGCGGGGCATGTCATAAATCCCATCTCAATAATTACGCCTGGGCCACGTAGGGGGTAGAGCACGGTCCACACCTTCTCGGGGTAGACCTTAACACCACGCCACTTACGACCTATGCCCTTGAACTTAGCGCCCACAATCTCGCCAAAGGTGCGGTTTATGGGGTCGTTGTTCATGAGTAGCGATAACGCCTCGATGTATGCCAACGATGTCTTGTCGATGTTGTCGATGTGGATATAGTCCTCGTTGTCGTTTGCTGTTGTTCGCCTCTGTGTCTGTCCCTGCGTCTTGCCGTCGAGCGATAGGACAATTACCTCGGCCCCCGATGTGTAGCTATCGCCCGCAGCATTGGCATGTATCGCCACAAAGAGGTCGGCACCCTTCTCGTTGGCTATCTTTGGACGCTTAAGGTTGTCCGATGTCTTGTTGGTGTGTAGCTCCACGTCGCTCGAGCGTGTTAGGTGCACCGTGAGGCTTGGCATCTTCTTGTTGAGAAGCTCCTTGACCTTGAGGGTAACCTTTAGGTTAAGCTCCTTCTCGGTCTTGCCTCCGTATGCTGCACCGGGGCGTGAAGGTCCGCCATGTCCTGCATCTAAAACAACAACACGGCCCTTTGGCGACGCAACATTTTGCATTGCCAAGGCGTTATTGCTCCAAGCAAGGAGTGTAGCAACGACTATGTATAGTAAAACTTTTCTCATATTTTATTCGCCCGAAGGCTAAATATTGGCTAAAAAATATTATCTTTGCGAGTTATAAGTTGTAAACTCGCCTAAAGGCGGCAAGCACTAAAGGGCTGAAAAAGAGCACTGCTTGTCTGTTTTGCCGACTTGTCGGCAAAGGTACAAAAAAATATTGAATTTTGAGACATTTTTTTGCAAAATATCTAACGTTGGCACTTGCGCTCATGCTTGTTGTGTGCCTGCTCACGGGACTCACTACGGTGGGTGCCAAGAGTCTGCGTTTGCTTGCGAATGTCGATAGTGCTGCCATGCGACGCACTGCCGAGCGTAGTGTGACCACCACAACCGAGGCTCCTCGTAGCACCGCACCACAGCAGCCAAGGGCAATTCCCGCTCAGCGCCCTGTGGCTACACCCGAGCAGCCAAAGCGAGATAGCGCCCAGCGCCCCGAACGCACCAAGAGTGATACCACCAAGCGCCGCTCTACGGGCATGCAGCTCACCGACATTATTCAGGGTAAGGCGACCGACTCTGTGGTATTCGATGCTCGCAACAAGATGATTTATAGCTATCGTGAAGGTGATGTTACCTATCAGGGCATGACCCTCAAGGCCGACTTTATGCGTGTGAACATGGAGACTCGAGATGTCTTTGCACATGGCTTTGCCGATAGCGTTGAGGGCGCTTTGCAGAAGACCCACCCCGAGTTTAGCGATGGTGGCGTGCCTTACTCTATGGACACCATCACCTACAACCTCGACTCTCGAAAGGCGGTAATCAAGGGTATTGCCACGCAGGAGGGCGATGGCTGGCTGGTGGGCTCTAAGGTGAAGATGCAGCCCGATGGCTCGATACATATCGGTCAGGGCTACTACACCACTTGCGACCATACCGACCACCCACACTTCTACCTCGCCATGACCCAGGCTAAGGTTATCCCTGGCAAGAAGGTTATCACGGGTTATGCCTACCTTGTTATGGAGGATGTGCCTATCTACTTCCCTGGTATCCCTGAGGGCTTCTTCCCCGTGAGTCAAGGTCCTAAGTCGGGACTCTTGATGCCAACATATGGTGAGGATAAGAAGGGTTTCTACATTCGTGACTTGGGCTACTACTTCAAGTTTGGCGACCATATGGACCTCGCCATACGTGGTGGTATCTATACCCTCGGCTCGTGGGAGATCTCGGCACGCTCGCAGTATGTCAAGCGCTATAAATTTAAGGGTGCTTTCGACCTCCAATACTCGTCGGTACGCACGGGTGAGAAGGGCGAGCCCGACTATGTAAATCAGAACAACTACAAGATTCAGTGGCAGCACTCGCAGGACTCTAAGGCAAACCCTGGCTCGACATTCTCGGCATCGGTGAACCTTACGTCAAGTGGTTATAGCCGCTACTCGGCAACCACCGTGAACGACATCCTCGCTACGCAGACCAACTCCTCAATCTCATACTCTAAGAGCTGGGAGGGCACGCCGCTGTCGTTGTCGCTCAACCTCGCTGTGTCGCAGAACTCACGTGATAAGACCATTGCTGTGACCCTGCCAACCATCGCCTTCAACGTCTCGAGCTTCAACCCCTTCAAGCGCAAGGAGGCTGTGGGCAAGGCTCGCTGGTACGAGAAGATTAAGATGAGCTACAACATGAAGCTCACCAACACCGTAAACACCAAGGAGGACGAGATATTTACGAAGGAGACGCTGCTCAAGATGAAGAATGGTATTCAGCATACTATTCCTGTATCGACGCAGCTCACGCTCTTCAACTATATCAACGTAAGCCCATCGTTCAACTATACCGAGCGTTGGTACTTCAAGAAGGTGAGCCAGCAGTGGAACAACGATACCCGCACGGTGGAGACCCTCGACCCCGAGTATGGCTTCTGGCGTATATACAACTACAACGCCTCAGTGTCGGCTAACACCACCATCTACGGTACATACGTGGCTAAGAAGAAGGAGCGTAAGCTACAGGCTGTGCGCCACACCCTCACGCCAAACATCGGCTTCTCGTATGCTCCCGACTTTAGCCGTCAGAAGTATGGCTTCTACGAGGCTGTGCAGACCGATACCACGGGTCGCTTCAAGGTCTACTCGCCATTTACCGACAATGCCTATGGCGTGCCAGGTAGTGGTCAGCAGTTCAACCTCACCTTCGGACTATCGCAGTCGCTCGAGGCAAAGATTCGCACAAAGGATACCGTCAAGAAGATAAAGATTATCGACCAGATATCTATCAACGGATCGTATAACTTCCTCGCCGACTCTATGCGCCTCTCGACACTGCCTATTCAGTTGCGTACCACAATCTATCAGGGCGTGGCACTCAACCTATCGATGACGCTCGACCCCTACGAGGTGTCGCCTAGGGGTGTGCGCTACAACAAGCTGATGTGGGGCAGAGGCCTCCCAGGACGTATTCAGAACATAGGCTGGAGCTTTGGCTACACCTTCCGCTCACGTGAGAATAGTGCCATGGTGGCGGGTAACGACATCACGTCGCTGCCTCCCGAGTACTTCAACTCGTGGTCCGACCCTTATGGACAGCTCAACCCGGCGCTACGACGACAGTGGATGGCGGGCCAATACTACGACTTCTCGATACCGTGGAACTTCGGCTTCAACTATAGTATCAACTACTCGGCGCAGTACGTGAACAACGGCACGACGGGATATAACAAGAAGATATCGCAGACCATAAACTTCAACGGTAGCGTCACGCTCACCAAGAAGTGGATGATTACCGCCAACTCAGGTTTCGACTTTGCCACACGCAAGATGTCGATGACCTCGGTATCTATCACCCGAGACCTCCACTGCTGGCAGATGTCATTTACGTGGGTGCCCTTCGGTAACCATCGTAGCTGGGCATTTAACATCGGTGTGAAGGCTGCATCGCTCGCCGATCTTAAGTTTGATAAGAGTTATACTCAGTACGACTACATGTACTAAATTTGTTGTGATAAGGGGCTATCTGCGGCCTCTCAATCATTGGGCTGAAAGGGAAATACTTCGAGTATGTCCCTTCCAGCCCAATTTCATGTCGAGACCACATTTAACCCCTTCTAACAACAAATTTAGTGCGCTTAGTGAAGTGGAGTTTTGAGGACCTTAAGACCTTGGGACCATTAAGATGGTCACGGACAAATGTCCTAATGGTCCTAAAGGTCCTATTGGTCTTAATCCTCTACCAATTAATAAATGCTGATAGCGCTCCTCCC
>JAFZEX010000032.1 GCA_017560425.1 Alistipes sp. | reverse complement strand
GCTGTTGCGTCACGCGCAAGAAGAAAGAAGGTTTTGAAGCTTGCCAAGGGTAACTTTGGTTCAAGGGGAAACGTATGGACAGTTGCGAAAAATACTGTCGAGAAGGGTTTGCAGTTTGCTTATGCACACCGTCGCGAGAAGAAGAGAAATTATCGTTCATTGTGGATTGTTCGTATTAACGCTGCAGTTCGTATGTACGGTATGACTTATTCAGAGTTTATTGGCAAGATGAACACAAAGGGTATCGCCTTGAACCGTAAGGTTTTGGCTGACCTTGCACTCAACGAGCCAAAGGCATTTGAGGCAATCGTTAATGCAGTTAAATAGTCGCTTCCACTTTGGAAGTATCGGGTCTGATCTTCGGGTCAGACCTTTTTTTGTTGTTGTGCGAAGAGCGCAGAGATAGGGAGGATAGGGAGAATAAGGAATTTAAGGAACTTAGGGAACTTAGGGAAAGACTATCACTAAACTCCCTAAATTCATTAAATTCACTAAACTCCTTATAATCTACCACCTCAATCAGCGCACTAATTTCTCGTCAGAAGGGGTTAGATTTGGCTTATCGCAAAAGTGAGCACCCGAGGATAGTACAAATAGTACAGCCCTGGGTGATTATCTTTTAGCGATGTGCCGCAGATTGCGGCTTATCACAACAAATATTTGTTGGGAGAAGGGGTTAGGCTTGGTCTATCTCAAATGAAGACCCCTCGGGATAGTACTTAATAGTACAGCCCGAGGGGTCTTGCGTTTGAGATGGGCCGAGAATGACCCCTTATCACAACAAATTACTGGAGGTTAAGACGCTCAGCAGTATACAAATAACGCTTAATGCTTCGCTTAGGAGTCTTAACAAACTCCTCACGGTGGATTACGATGTTGGCAACCTTCTCGTATGATGCAACCATAGTGTTGAGCTGCTGAAGGTTCTCGTTCATGATCTCTGGAAGACGCTCCATGTCGATGCCCTCGGCATTTGCAAGCTCATAGTCAGGCACAACGAGTGCTGTGAGCTTACCGCCATTCTCGATAACGAGTGACTCGGCAACCATGTATAGGTTGTTTAGGCGCTCCTCGATCTCCTCAGGATAGATGTTCTGACCTGAGCCCGAGAGAATCATATTCTTGCAACGGCCACGGATGTAGAGTGTGCCATCGTCGTCCATAGTACACATATCGCCTGTGTGCAACCAGCCATCCTCCAAAACAGCGGCTGTTGCAGCCTCGTTCTTGAAGTAGCCACGCATGACGTGCTCACCACGGATAAGAAGCTCGCCAGGGATATTCTTAGGATCTACCGACTCGATGCGTGCCTCAAGGTTGCCTGGCAACACACGGCCACATGAGCCTGGCTTAAATACTGCTTGGTCCTCGAAGCTGATAAGTGGACCACACTCGGTCATACCGTAACCCACGGTGATAGGGAACTTAATCTTGCGGAGGAAGTCCTCAGTTTCGGCGTTAAGCGCTGCACCACCCACGATGAAGATCTCAATGCAACCACCAAACTGCTCCATAAGACGTGAAAGGATTGTCGAGTAGATAGCAGTGTTGATAAGTGGAATACGCATTGCGATACTCATAGGAGCCTTCTCGAGCATTGGAAGGATGCTCTTGCGGTATACCTTCTCGAGGATAAGAGGCACTGAGCATACGATTGTTGGACGTGTCTGCTTCATCGCCTCAACAAGGATCTTTGGCGAAGGGATACGGCCAAGGAGTGTCACGTGTGCACCACATGCGAGTGGAGTGAGGAAGTCGAAGGTACAGCCATAGGCGTGTGCCAAAGGCAAGAATGAGAGCGTGCGACCACCCTTGCGGAAGTAGTACTCGCCGGTCTTCACTGACTGCATATCCATGGCGTATGTCACGTTACCTGTGAGGTTGTTCACGGTGAGCATAACACCCTTAGACGAGCCTGTTGTACCCGATGTATAGTTCAACAAACATACCTCGTCGTTACCAATCTCAGGGTACTTGATGTCGTCGCTGGTGAAGCCACGAGGATATGCCTCGCGGTAGTTGGCATTCATGTTCTTCATGTACTCTGTGCACTTGTCGCCCTCACGCTCGTAGATTACGTGGAAGTCGGTGAGCGAGAATGCTGCCTCGATAGATGGAATCTGGTCGCCCTCGATGTCGTCCCAGAAGTTGTCGCCGAGGAACAAGAGGCGGCTCTCAGAGTGGTTGATGATATTGATAACGTCGTTAGGATTGAAGTCCTGGAGGATAGGCACGATTACTGCGCCATAGGTGATTGTAGCCAAGTAGCTGATGCACCAACGAGTGTTGTTACGGCCGATAAGCGCAACCTTCTCGCCACGCTCAAGGCCAATCTCCTTGAACATAAGGTGAAGCTTAGCAATCTCCTTAGCCACCTCGTAGTAAGAGAATGACTCACCCTTGAAGTAATCGGTAAGAGCAGCCATCTCACGATTCTCACGGAAGCTCTGCTCGTAAAGCTTGATTAGATTTCTTTCTAACATAAACTATAATGTTTGTAGTATAATCACAATTTTACGGTACAAATATACGACTTTTTATCGAGTATAAAAATTTTTCAACCAAATTTCTCATATTGCACATTATGCAAAGAATAGGCACGATTTGGTATTGCATTATATTTCAACGGATTATACCGCTTACTACACAAATTATTCGTTGCATTATTTTTCCACTACTCCGCTAAATCACCAATTAATTTGGGGCATTCGAGAAATTGGCACGAAAAAAGTATGACAAATAATTATTTTTTCTTATCTTTGCCTAATCATTGGCTCTTTAGTTCAAGGGATAGAACGAAGGTTTCCTAAACCTTAGATCCGAGTTCGAGTCTCGGAGGGGCTACTACAAGGTGGGCAGGGAGCAGTTTTTGTCGATAGTTTTCTACCTATATATATAATAAATGTCCACCTTTCGGCGTTCGAATCTAAAACAATTAAGCATATGTCACAGTACACAACAACAACTACACAATCGGGCGTGATGCTATCGTCGCTCTTCAAGAGCCTCTATATGCAGATGGCTGCGGCGCTCACGCTAACAGGACTAACTGCCTACTTCCTTTCGCAGTCGGCAGCCTTCATCAACTATCTTATGACCAATCCATCATTGTTGTGGATTTGCATGTTCGCTGAGCTTGGCGTGGTATGGTTTCTCTCGGCACGTGTTATGCGCATGTCGATGAGCTCGGCAACGCTCCTATTTATCCTCTACTCGGTGCTTACGGGCGTAACGTTCTCAACGATATTCCTCGCCTTCGACCTTGGCACCATCGCCTCGGCATTCTTCGTTACGGCGGGCACGTTCTTTGCCATGAGCATCGTGGGCTATGTCACAAAGATGGATCTATCACGCATTGGCAACGTGTTATATATGATGCTTATAGGTCTTGTGATTGCTACCATCGTAAACCTCTTCGTGGCATCTACAACGCTCTATTGGATTACCACTTACGCTGGTGTTATCATCTTCGTAGGACTCATTGCGTGGGACACTCAGAAACTCAAGCACATCTTCTTTGAGTATGGCACTAACGACGAGAATGGTCAGAAGCTCGCCTTGCTTGGCGCCTTGACCCTCTATCTCGACTTTATCAACCTATTCTTGTTCTTGTTGCGCATCTTCGGCGGTAGCTCACGCGACTAAAATAGTATAAAAATATAGATAGGAGTTGTTCTTTCGGAGGAACAACTCCTATTTTACTATATACTGCTCACAACACCTTACGTACAATATGTTGCTCACGGTAGGTTGCGGGCGAGACCCCGACTACCCTACTAAAGTACTTGCCGAAGCATGATTGCGACGGGAAATTGAGGCGATAGGCAATCTCCTTGATGCTTATGTTTGACGATAGTAGTTGCGATACTGCATCGAGTATAACATGCTTCTCTATCCACTCCATAGCACTCTTGTCACTCGTCTGCTTAACCACTCGTGATAGATGCTTAGGCGTAAGATTTAGTTTTTCAGCATAGAAGCCAAGCTCACGATGCTTGGTATAGTTATCTTCGACAAGCTTGATAAAAGATGTCGTAAGCTCCTCATTGCGAGTGACTATGCTCTGCTTGGTGCCGTGCAAAAAGTATCCCAAGCCGAGGAAGAAGGCCTTGGTGAGAAGCTGCAAAATCTCAAGACGGTTGGGGTTACTCTCTGTAGGTATTATGTTGCGACACATCGAAAGATAGCTCTCGAAGGCATCCTTAGCTCTATCCTGCAAAAGGGCTTTAGGCGATGATGCCACGATATTGCCAAGCGCAAAGGTGTTGCCTATGCCCAAGCTCGATACAAACTCGTCGGACATAATAATATAGGTAGCCTGAAAATCGGGGCTAAGGTCTATAAGTTCGGTTATCTGCCCAGGCAAGACAATCATCATGCTATGGCGCTGTAAGTCGTATATTTGGGTATTTACACGCCCTTTACCCACTCCTGATGTGCAATACACTGCCACCACCAAAGGGTTGCGATATGGGTGGTTCGGAAGGATTGCAAACTTGGGATTATCGATAATAGCAAAGTAATCGTCGATAAGATAAGTAGAGATATTACTTTGACCTATAAATTGCTCTAAAAGTTTTGATAGTGTCATTGTCGTAAATTTCGCATTTTATGGAACAATACTCCCTTCATTCCACAAAGATATAACCTGTAGAACTATTTTACAATATACGTGCGAACTTTACTCCAACCATTGAGCACTCTATCCCTTTATTCTACCCCAAATAGGCGGTACTTTTGCACCGTGAAATTTGGTAACATTATATTATAATATTAAAAGCGTAGAATTATGGCAACTAAAATTAAAGAGAAGATTGTAAAATCGTATGTAAACATTGAGTCGGGCGTTGTTGATGGCTATCAAGCCATTGAAAAGGGCGTTGTTGATGGCTATCAAGCCATTGAGAAGGGTGTTGTTGGAACCTACAAGAAGATTGAAACTGCTGCCGTAAACTTCGGCAATAGCCTTATCGAGGAGTACGACAAACAACATAAGCGAGAGGATAAGTAGGCCTCCGGATAAATTATAGAGGTGGCGTATGGGCAAACTACAACGTTAGCACCATACGCCACCACTATATATACTGTTGCTGTCTGTTTAGAAAGGCATATCGTCGATAACACCCGCACCGGCAGAATATGCTGGCTGTGGCTCCTCAACAAATGGAGGCATGCTATCCATAGGTGGCACCTGCTGCGACTGCACAGGCTGAATGCGCCATGCACGCACGTCGGTGTACCAACGATCCTGATACTTGCGTGACTCGATGTCGAACGACACGGTATACAATTCGCCGATGCGCAACGATGCTACATCCTGACCCTTATTCATAAATGTTACAGCTATCTCCTTGCCATACTGCTTGCTTGGCTGCTCGAAGACCACTGTCTGACGCTCCCATGTGCCACGTGCCGACTGACCCGTTACGGCTGGGAGAATCTCTAATACTTTACCTTCAAATTCCATCTCTATTTAAGTTTTAATAATTACGCAACAGATACTGCAATGCCCAATGCCTCTACCCTATCGGCAATCTTACGAAGCTCCTCCTTCTCGACCTTAGTGATGGTCTGACAAGGGGTGTCGCGGTCGAGCGAGTAGACCATAACCTGCTTAGGCTTAATCTCGGCGATAAGCTTGAGCCATGCCTCAACCTCCTCAGGGGTGGTGTTATCGACCTTCTGACCGAGATACTCGCCACGAAGGAACATCGTCTGCACGATAAGCTCGCCCTCGAACTTCTTCATCATCTCCACCTGGCGCTCCACGGTGTAGCTGCCCTGTGGCTTGTTCATAAGCTGAACGGTGGCATCGAATGCCGAGTCGAGCTTAAGAATGTTGTTATCGACACGGCGTAGCGCACGGCAGACATCCTCACGGTGAATCTGCGTAGCATTCGACAATACCGACACCTTAGCCTCGGGGCAGTGTTTATCACGCAGAGCGATGGTGTCGTCGATGATATTCTCGAAGTCGGGGTGCATGGTAGGCTCGCCATTACCCGCAAAGGTGATAACATCGGGAGGTGTGCCCTCGGCAACCATGCGTTGAAGAGTTGCATCGAGCATATCACGTACATCCTCACGAGCATTAAAGCGACGCTTACCTGGGTGCTCATCGTTCCAGCCACACTCACAGTAGATGCAGTCGAAGCTACATAGCTTGCTCTCGACAGGTAGTAGGTTTACACCGAGCGAGATGCCCAAGCGGCGTGAGCGTATAGGGCCAAAGATTATGTCGTTATATAGTGCAGTCATTACTTTAGGTTGTTAAAAAGGTTGCTACTTTGTACCTTTCGAACCGCCAAATTTTGCGCCATGCTTAGCCTGGTAAGCAAAAATATTCTCCGAGTAGCTTGTGGTCTTGAACTCAGAGTCACGCTTACGCTTGAAGGCAACGGCGATGAGGCGGTCAACAAGCTCGTCGAACTTAACGCCTGTAGCCTCCCACAAGTAGAACGACAATGAGCCAGGGATAGTGTTAATCTCGTTCACGAAGATGTCGCCCGTAGCCTCGTCAATCATAAAGTCGATACGTGACACGCCGTCGCATGACAACACACGGAAGGTCTCGCAAGCGGTCTTGCGGATAAAGGCAGTAACATCCTCAGGCAGGCGAGCAGGAATCTCACGCACGGTAGAGTGCATACCCTCCGAAGGCTTGTTCTTGCCACCACCCAAGTACTTATCCTCGTAGCTGAGAATCTCGCCCGAGCGCACAGGAGCCTCGCACACCGAAGCCTCGCAGTCGTAGTAGTCGCCAAGCACCGAGCAGTTAATCTCCTTGAGCTTCTCAACAAGGCGCTCGACGATGATGCGCTTAGAGTACTTAATGGCGTTATCCACAGCATCTATGAGCTCCTCACGGTTGTGCACCGCCTTGATACCTACCGACGAGCCGAGGTTTGCAGGCTTCACGATAAGTGGGTAGCTAAGCTTCTCCGAGCGCTCGATGCAGCCCTCACGCTCCGACAACCACTCCTTGTCCGAGAACCAGGCATAATCAACAACAGGAATGCCGCTCTCCTTGAGAATCATCTTCATGGTAATCTTATCCATACCATTTGCCGAAGCAAGCGTATTAGGACAAGCATAAGGGATACCTGTCATCTCAACGAGGCCCTGGAACGAGCCGTCCTCGCCCGATGTGCCGTGAAGACATGGGAGGATAACATCAATCTTAGTAGCTACGTCGCTGCCAAACAATGGCTTACGCACCTTGTAGAGGTTGTTATCGCCAAACACAGGGCGGAAATATACCTCGGTAACAGAGCTAAGCAACGCCTTCATATCACGATAGTTGTCTGTCGTGCGGAGCTTATCGCCTGTATACCAATGTCCCTCCTTCGAAATGTAGATAGGCACGATGTTGTACTTCTCCTCGTTCATCGCTGCCATAGTCTGTGCCGCTGTGATTACCGAAATCTCGTTCTCAACAGAACGACCGCCAAAAATTACACCTACGTTAATCTTCATTCTATTTAGTTTTTTTGTTATAAGCTTTATTATTTAAATGAGTCGGGAAGATCGTTCTCATAGAGCACCACGTCGCCCGCCTTGAGCTGTGGCTGAAGCTCTGCCATAGCCTCGTTGAACGATGCTACGCAGCTTATCTGCGCCTCGGGATATCCACCTAAGGCCAAGCCCTCGGTGATAGCCTTTCGGTTCACCTCGTTCACGACAAATACCCTATCGGGGCGTGCCTGAGCTATATCATCACCAAACTGCTTATTATTCTCAAACTGCTTTGCGCCCATCTCCACGAAGCCAGGCGTTACCACATAGCGCTTTCCCGTGGTGACAAAGCCCGACAACACCTCTAATGCCATGCGAGCACCCGTAGGGTTCGAGTTGTAGGCATCGTCGAGGATTGTAATGCCACCATTGCGGCGCATGCTTAGGCGGTGCTCGATTTGCTCGATCTGGCGCACAGCACGGCGCTCACGCTCCACATCCACGCCAAGGCGCTCGGCAACAGCCAACGCACCAAGGATATTGAGGATGTTTCCACGGCCGAGGATATGTGTTGCAAAGCCCTCGGTAACCTCCTCGCCACGGCGCACATCGAACTGCGTCTCGTTAGGCAAGTACTTGATGTTCACCGCACGATATTCAGCATCGAGATTATCGATGCCATATGTAGCAGCCTTAGCGCCCGACTGCTTAAGGTAGTTGTATGCCGCCTCGGAGTCTACGTTCACCACGCCAAAGCCACCCTCGGGCAACGCCTCGATAAGCTCAAACTTGGTGCGTGCCACATTCTCCACCGAGCCAAATGTCTCGAGGTGCATCTCGCCCACCGACGTTACGATACCCATCTGGGGGCATACCAAGTCGCAAATCTCCTTGATGTCGCCACGCTGCTTAGCACCCATCTCCACGATGAATACCTCGTGGTGGGGCTTGAGGTGCTCACGCACGGTGCGCACCACGCCAAGCGTAGTGTTGAAGTTGCCGGGTGTCATCAGCACGTTGTACTTCTCCGATAGCACACGATACAAGAAGTGCTTAGTAGATGTCTTGCCGAAGCTACCCGTGATACCGATAATCTTGAGGTTGGGCATGGCACGCAACATGCGCTTAGCATCGTTGTAGTACCAGCGTGTGATAGCCGCCTCGATAGGTCGGTTTATGAGGTTTGCAAGGATTGTCCAATAGTCCAACGCAAGGAGCATCATCGCCACAAGCGTATACTTCTCGGCATATGTGTGCACCAACGCAACTACGGCAAACGTAATGATAAGACGTGTGATAAACAATCGCTTCACACGCATGGTGTATACCACCGGAATCTTATACTTTATCGAGAACTCAGCGGTGGCAATCACCAGCATCCACGCACCAAAGATGGCGAGCGCTGCAATATGATATGTAAATGCGAAGCATACCGCCGCCAGGAGTGCTGCGATGTTCATTCGTGAGTGCCACTCGCCCGTCTGCTTCAGCCAGCGGTTGTAGCGCTCCACACGATAGCTGTTCTGCTGGAACATCTGCACCGAGTAGCGCATCGATGCCCATAGGTATACGAGCCATACGACGCTGAAAATGTATAGTGCTGTGCTCATTGCTTACTTAATTTTAAGAAACGACTTAATTGATGCCTGCCACAACTCCGCCTGCTCCAACATGGCAAAGTGGCCTGCGCCCTTGGCTACCACAAGCCCTGCATCGGGCATCAGGCGCTCCATGCGCTTGGCATCGGCGAGGGGCGTTGCCGTGTCCATGTCGCCCCAAAATAGCAGCACGGGGGCAACAACCTTAGGCATTAGGTGACACAAGTCCTCGTTCACACACTTCGAGAGTATAGCTCGCATCATCGGCGTTGCACGGTTGTAGTCCGACGATCCGGCGCTCTGACGACGCTGCTCGATGAGCATCTGCGCCTTCTGCTTGCCGATGAGCGCTGGCAAAAGCGCCTTCATCAGCTTGAAGGTGTATACCTTGCGGTAGTACGAAAGCGAGCGTCGTGGCTTCACTCCCGCAGCGTCGGTGAGTATTATGCGCTCCACGCTGTTGCGTGAGGCATAGAGTATCGACACACGGCCACCAAACGAGTGTCCCACGAGCGTTGGCTTTTCCACGCCGAGGTGCTCGACAAGCGCCTCTATCGAGCGGGTATATTGCTCCACGCCCCACACCTCACGAGGCTCGGCGCTAAGTCCAAAGCCCGCAAAATCTACTGCCACCACCCTAAAATGGTTGCTCAGCAGCTCTGTGGTCGCCTTCCAAATGTTGTGGTCGCAGCCCCAGCCGTGTAGTAAAATTATTGTATCTCCCTCACCCTCAATGTGATAGGCAAGCTCAATATTATCGTATGTATAACGTGCCTCCATAACGGCAAAGGTACGAAAAAATTTACGAATAGCGAAATCTGCAACGGCTAAATATACAACAAAAAAAGAGGACTGCCCAACACATCGGTTGAACAGTCCTAAACTTTTTGTTAGCGGCAGTAGATGCGCCGTTGCCCACCAAAGCTTGCCATTAGAATGGTGCAGATACAACGCTCGGCAAAAATCCCGACGATGGGCTGTACTTTGCGTACTGCTCATTGTCGAGATTACTTGTTAGCGGCAGTAGATGCGCCGTTGCCCACCAAAGCTTGCCATTAGAATGGTGCAGATACAACGCTCGGCAAAAATCCCGACGATGGGCTGTACTCGATGTACTGCTCATTGTCGGGACTTTTTGTTAGCGGCAGTAGATGTGCCGTTATCATGGCAAGCTAAGAGATGTTCTCCTGCGAAACCATCTCAAGAGCCTCCGCCTCCATCTCGTTCTGTATCGACAACATCGTCACCACATCTTCGGCACGCTCGGCACCACCTATCGACACCACCATGTTCCAATGTGTCTGCACATGCACGATGCCGTTCATCAGCGACAGCACGCCCATCACACGGTTTTCGGGTGCGAGCACCACCACGCCATCGACATCGGTATACTGCGCATAGAACTGCAGCATGATGATAATGTCGTGCAGCGATGGCACACGGCGTATCACTATGTTTTGTGGCTGACAGCCCATCGAGGTTAGCGAGTCCACGAACTTCTCGAGGTGCTGCTCGGCGAAGTCGTCATAGTCTCGCACGATGATCGTGCCTATGCGCATGTTCGTCGCCGAGAGCTCGGTAATCTCAACAAAGGGCTCCTGCATGATGTTGTGTGCGAGGTGTTATCGGATAAACTTAGCCATTGGCATCTCCTGTGCAGGATACTTAGCCACGATGCTCTTGTAGCACTCCTGAGCCTTAGCCTCATCACCCATAGCCTCGTATACCAACGCAAGTTTCTTTGTGTAAGTTACGTATGTGTGCTCGTCGTTGCTTGCTGCTGCAGCCTCTGCGAAGCGCTCTACGGCTGTCTGAAGGTCGTTCTTCTCCACTGCGATGTCGCCCTTGAGGCCCAACACCTTAGCGTTAAGCATCTCGCCTGCAGCGCCCTTTGCTGGAGCATATGCTGCGAGCTCAGCCTCAGCCTTCTCGATGTCGCCTGCCTGCAATGCTGCTGCCGCTGCGAGGAATGCTGCGCTGTTAGCTGCTGCAGTACCCTTGTACTCAGCCTGAATCTTGTCGAAGCCCTCTACGCTGTTTGCGCCGTTGAGCTCTGCTGCCACAGCTGCGCTTGCTGCCTGCTCCTTAGCGAGGTTGCGGCTATCACGCACATTCTTGAATAGGAAGAAAGCGCTGAGCGCTACGCCCACGATAACGAGTGTCCAGAGGAGCTTGTTGCCATTCTTGTCGAAAAACAACTCCAACTTACCCTTAGTCTCCACCATAAGATCGTTCTCTGGTGTCTGTACATTGTTTGTCATAATCGTTAGTTTATTTTAATTATTTTATATTGTTCACGTTGTTTATCACTTCAATCCGCAAATGTAGTGATAATTATGCGAAATTGCAAGTTTTGGCAGGAGAAAAGGAGGGGCAAAAGGGTCCGAAGAGGACAAAAGGGTAAACACTCCCTTTCAGACTCTTTGGACCCTTTGAACCCTTTGACACTATTTTAATATCCTCGCTGCTTTACTCGTGCTTGATACATACGCTCCTTAATGCCACCATTTTTCAGGAACTCTTGTTCTTCGCTTTGGATAAAATTATACAACAGATGATCTGCTTGATAGAGTAATACCAGCACCATATTAGCTATCGTTTCATCACTTCTGCTCTCTGCCAACTTAATAAAGAATTCGCTATCAGCATGTTCCATTCCCAACCTTCGCATTGCCTCTTTCTCTTTAGAGCCATCACTCCAGCGACACATATTATGCACTCGCAGATAATCTAAATAATCTTCGCACAACTCCGCAAGACTACCTCTTGCAACATTATATAGCTTCAACGCCATTTCAAATGAGGTCGCCCTATCTACATACCCCTCCACAATATTCTGTTTTCCCGAGCGTGCAGCCTGTATCATTTGGTCGAAGGTGCGGTCACGCTTATCTATGAAACGGCTGCAAAAGTGGAATGTTAGGTCGTAGATAACAACGGTCTTCTGATAACAGAGCAATTTTGTATATCCTCTGTTTGAATCAACTATATGCTGTGTGCCCCTTTGCATTGTAGTATTAGTTTTCCCAAAGGTAATGCTTTGTCAGCAATCTTGCAAGAAATACTCGACATAATATTTCTACGCCTAAAACCAAGAGTCCAAAAGCGGCCTAAGAGGTCTAAAGGGTAAACACTCTCTTGACCCTTTAATACCCTATGGACCCTTCAACACCCTTTGGACCCTCCAACCCTTTAATACCAGCACTACGGCGTGGAAATAAAAAAATCGGAGCTCCCGAGAAGGAAGCTCCGAAAGAGCACCAAGAGTCCAAAAGCGGCCTAAGAGGTATAAAGGGTAGCCCCCCCCTCCTGACCCTTCAACACCCTTTGGACCCTCCCACCCTTTAATACCAGCACTACGGCGTGGAAATAAAAAAAAATCGGAGCTCCCGAAAGGAAGCTCCCGAAAG
>JAFZEX010000031.1 GCA_017560425.1 Alistipes sp. | reverse complement strand
TGGCGTAACTTCGATTGGAGAGTATGCATTCAATGGTTGCAGTAGCCTAACAAGCATCACTATTCCCGATAGCGTAACTTCGATTGAATCGGGAGCATTCGCTGTTTGCAGTAGTCTAACAAGCATCACTATTCCCGATAGCGTAACTGAGATTGGAGATTATCCATTCGCTGGTTGCAGTAGCCTAAAATCATTTTACGGAAAATTTGCTTCAGATAATGGTAGATGTTTAATTAACAATGGCACACTTATAGCAGTTGCATCTGCAGGCTTAACCAAATATATTATCCCCGATAGCGTAACTACGATTGGAGATGGCGCATTCTGTGGTTGCAGCAGCCTAACAAACATAACTATTCCCGATAGTGTAACTACGATTGGAACGGAAGCATTCAATAGTTGCAGTAGCCTAAATAGTATTACTATTTCCGATGGTGTTACTTCGATTGGAAATGGTGCATTTCTTGAGTGTAATAAGCTTGCTAAGATAGTTTGTTTGGCAACCGAGCCTCCGCAGATTGTATGTGATTGGTCAGACGTTTATTTAGGTATATCAGAAGCCACAAAGATATATGTGCCCAAGGAGTCGGTAATGGCGTACAAACAAGATGAGTATTGGAGCAGATACAAGAAGCAAATTAAGCCGATTAAATAGGCGTAGCAATACAATAATAGAGAGAGGGGCTGTCCGTGGTGGACAGCCCCTCGTGCATTATATTGCCGTAAGGATTACTTCTGGCGGAAGTAGATTTGGATAGGTACTCCCGAGAAGTCCCACTCCTCGCGAAGCTTGTTCTCCAAGAAACGACGGTACGACTCCTTGATATACTGTGGCAAGTTTACGAAGAAGGCGAACTGCGGCGTTGGCGTTGGAAGCTGCGTAACGTACTTAATCTTGATATACTTACCCTTGGTTGCAGCAGGAGGGTAGTTCTCGATAAGTGGCAAGAAGAAGTCGTTGAGCTCCGATGTTGAGATGCGGCGCTTGCGTGACTGGTATACACGGATTGCTGCCTGCAACACATCGAGGATACGCTGCTTGTTGATTACCGATGTGAAGATGATTGGAATGTCGCTAAATGGTGCGAGCTTCTTCTCCAAGAACTCACGCCACACCTTCATGGTGTTGCTATCCTTCTCAACCAAGTCCCACTTGTTTACAACGATAACACAGCCCTTACGGTTGCGAACGATGAGGTTGTGGATGTTGAGATCCTGCGACTCGATGCCCTGCTCAGCGTCGAGCATAAGCACACACACGTCGGCATTCTCGATAGCACGGATTGAGCGCATAACAGAGTAGAACTCCAAATCCTCAGTAACCTTACCCTTCTTACGCATACCAGCGGTGTCGATAAGGTAGAAGTCCATGCCGTACATGTTGTAGCGAGTGTGGATAGAGTCACGGGTAGTACCCGCCACGTTAGTCACGATGTTGCGCTCCTGGCCAAGCAAGGCGTTAGTCATCGACGACTTGCCCACGTTAGGGCGACCTACGATGGTGATGCGTGGAAGCGATGCGTCGTACTCGGCAGTGGTGTCCTCAGGGAGGTTAGCCAAGATAGCGTCCATCATATCACCTGTGCCGCTACCAGACATTGAGCTGATGCAGAAAGGCTCGCCAAGACCCAAGGCGTGGAACTCGTGCGAGTAGTAGATAAGGTCGTAGGTATCAACCTTGTTACATACCAACATCACCTTCTTGCCCGAGCGACGAAGGATGTCTGCCATCATCATGTCGAGGTCGGTGATACCTGTCTTTACCTCTACAAGGAATAGGATAAGGTCAGCCTCGTCGATGGCGAGCATCACCTGGCGGCGAATCTCGTCCTCGAAGATGTCCTCCGAGTTCACGGTGTAACCACCGGTGTCGATTACTGAAAACTCCTTACCATTCCAGTCGGTCTTGCCATAATGGCGGTCACGTGTTGTGCCAGCAGTCTCGTCTACGATAGCCTGACGCTGACCTACCAAGCGATTAAAAAGTGTCGATTTACCCACATTAGGGCGACCTACGATTGCAACCAAACTCATAATTTATCTCGTTTTTCGTTTCTTTATCTCGTCCGTTATATACATATAACGCCACAAAGATAAGTCAATTCATTCAATTTTGGAAACTTTATAAAATATTTACACGATATTTTGGTTTATTTTAATAAAAACCCTATCTTTGGGAGATATTCGGGCGGTGTGCTCGAGGCTTTATGTTATGATTAGAGAGAGAATTGCAAGAAATATCGTAGTGTTGCTACTCGGCGTTATGCTCCTTGGTGGCATCTCTGCCTCGGCGCAGTGTCCCGTGAGCGTTGCTGCAGGAGGCAACAGAAATGGCGTAAAAACCGAGATGAACATAGGCGTTGGAGGTGTCTACACCATGCTGCAGCCCCATTCGACAGATGTTGTGCTCAAGCCAAACTTGGGCTATCATGGCAATGTGCAGTTGGCTTTGGTCTTCGGCAAGACGGTGGGTATTCAGACCGAAGTGTGCTACTCGGGTAGCTCGGTCGATGTGTCGCTAACTAACATGGACTTTAAGCGCACGGTGCGCACCTCGACCATCGACATCCCCGTGTTCTTGTCGTTGCGCCTACTCAACATTGTGCGCCTAAACGTAGGTCCACAGTTTACGGTGATGAACCGTGCCGAGTATAGCATCGAGGGCGAAACCTACTTTTTAGGTCCTCTCTACCCAACATATAACCTTGCGGCTGGCTTGGGCATTAAGCTCCTTGGCAACCTTATGCTCGAGGCACGCTATGTCTATCCCTTAGGCGTTGGCACCAACCAATTTATGGGCCACGAGTTTGAAACAACATCGTCACGCATAACCGCAGGACTAACATTAGTATTTTAACAATGAGCGAAGAGATTACAAAAGAGATATTGATCGAGGGTGTCGATGCCCGTGAGTTGTATGGTGCTCAGGATGCCTATCTTGAGCAGATGCGTGAGCTATGCCCAAAGCTTAAGATTGTTGCTCGTGGCGACAAGATTAAGGCACTTGGCGCTAAGAGCGATGTGGCAGCCTTCGAGCGCAGAATGAACGCCCTTGTCGAGTACTATATTAAGTATGGTCACATCTCTTCGGAGGTGGTGTCGCAGGCCTTCTCCTCGAGCCTCGAGGAGCTATCTGCCGAGCCACCAGCAGTGGATAAGGATGTTATCGTATATGGCAACAACGGCGCTATTATTCGTGCCCGTACCGTAAATCAGCAGCGCCTTGTGAAGCTTGCTGAGCGCAACGACCTCTTGTTTGCTGTGGGCCCTGCCGGCTCGGGTAAGACATATACGGCTATTGCCCTTGCTGTGCGTGCCCTCAAGGAGAAGGAGGTGCGTCGCATTATCCTTACACGTCCTGCTGTCGAGGCGGGCGAGAAGCTTGGCTTTTTGCCTGGCGATATGAAGGAGAAGCTCGACCCATATTTGCAGCCGTTGTACGACGCTTTGAACGATATGATTCCTGCGGCTAAGCTTCAGAAATATATCGAGGAGGGCACCGTTCAGATTGCTCCGTTGGCATATATGCGTGGTCGCACGCTCGATAATGCCTTTGTTATCTTGGATGAGGCGCAGAATACCACGCTATCGCAGATAAAGATGTTCCTAACACGTATGGGTCGCAATGCCAAGTTTATCGTTACGGGCGATGTTACGCAGATCGACCTTCCTCGCCGCTCGGATAGCGGTCTTACACGAGCAATGGAGACCCTCAAAAACATCGATGGCATAGGCATTGTGGAGTTTGATAAGCGTGACATTGTGCGCCACCGCTTGGTGAAGTATATTGTCGATGCCTTTGATAAGCGAGAGGAACTTGAAAATGGACTTAAAACACAGAAAGATAACTAATTAACTAAAACCTAATAATTATGGACAAGAATTTGAAGGGCTTGAAGCCCGAGCTTGTGTGGAAGCACTTTGCTGAGATTTGTAACATTCCTCACCCATCACATGAGGAGGATGCTATTCGTGCCTACATCATAAAGTGGGCTGAGGAGCTTGGCCTTGAGCACAAGGTAGATGAGGCTCAGAATGTATATGTTTATAAACCAGCTACTCCAGGCATGGAGGATCGCAAGGGCATCATTCTTCAGGCACATACCGACATGGTGCCACAGAAGAACAACGACAAGGAGTTTAACTTCTCGACAGATTCTATCGAGGCCTATATCGACGGCGAGTGGGTTACTGCTAATGGCACTACTCTTGGCGCTGATAACGGTATCGGCTTGGCTGCTGCCATGGCTGCTATGGAGGATAGCGAGTTGGTACACGGTCCATTGGAGTGCTTGTTTACTGCAACTGAGGAGACAGGCATGGATGGTGCTTTTGGTCTTCAGGGTGGCTTGCTCAAGGGCGATATTTTGCTCAACCTCGACTCAGAGACTGAGGGCGAGTTGTATGTAGGTTGCGCTGGCGGTATGGACGTGAACGTTACGTTCAAGTATCGTGAGCAGCCTTTGGAGGGTAAGTTTGCTGCCTACAAGGTTACTGTTAAGGGCTTGAAGGGTGGTCACTCAGGTATTCAGATTGGCACACAGCGTGCTAATGCTAACAAGGTGTTGTTCCGTTTGTTGCGCCAGGAGACTGAGTCTTATGGCTTGGAGCTCGCAGCAGTTGAGGGCGGTAACATGCGTAATGCTATTCCACGTGAGGCATGGGCAGTTGTTGTTGTGCGTGAGGCTGAGAAGGCTATCTTCGAGGCTAACGTTAAGTCATACGAGCAGGTTATCATCAAGGAGTTCGAGGGTATCGAGGACTCTATCGAGATCTTCGCTGAGAGCGTAGAGTGCCCTAAGGCTATCATTCCACATCTCGAGTCACACTCTTTGATTCGTGCTGTGTGCGGTTGCCCTAACGGCGTTCAGCGCATGTCTATCGCTATGGAGAACCTCGTGCAGACATCTTCTAACCTCGCTATCGTTGTATCTAATGGCTCAACAATCGAGGTTAAGTGCTTGTTGCGTTCATCAGTAGATACTGAGAAGGCTGAGTTGGCTGGTGCTATCTCATCTGTATTCGAGTTGGCTGGTGCTGATGTTGAGCTCTCAGGCTCATACAGTGGCTGGAACCCAAATATGAAGTCGCCTATCTTGCACACCATGCTCGAGTCTTACGAGAAGCTTTATGGTGTTAAGCCATCTGTTACTGCTATCCACGCAGGTTTGGAGTGCGGTATCATCGGTGCTAAGTATCCAGGTATGGATATGATCTCATTTGGTCCTACTATCTGCTACCCACACTCACCAGACGAGAAGGTGAACATCGCCTCTGTTGCGAAGTTCTACGACTTCTTGCTCAACACTCTTCGCAACGCTCCTAAGAAGTAATTCGGAGATCTCTTGTGATGAGAGAGCAGATTGTAGATAGACCCACTATTGAGAGTGGTGCTAAGTGGTTTGTCGTCGTAAACCCCATATCCGGCTCGGGTAAGGGGTTGGACGACTTTCCTCTTATATCTAAGCTGCTTCGTGATAACAACATCAAGTGCGAGGCAGTATTTACCGAGCATAAGTGTCACGCCACGGAGCTTACCGTGTCGGCAATTACGTCGGGCTATCGCCACATAATTGTTGTTGGTGGCGACGGCACGCTACACGAGGTTGTCAATGGTCTGTTTATTCAGAAGGCTGTTGAGCCTCACGAGGTTACGGTTGCTGTTATTGCCGTGGGTACGGGCAACGATTGGATTCGCATGTTCGGACTCCCGACACGCTATGCCGAGGCTATTCGTGCCATCAAGGAGGGTTACACCTTTCTGCAAGATGTTGCTGCGGTGGAGTATGAGGAGTCGATGTTTCGTCAGGTGCGCTATGCGGCGAATGTTGCGGGCGTGGGCTTCGATGCAGCGGTTATTAAGCGCATGCAGAACACAACATCAAAGAGCCGCCTTGGCGCAAGCTCCTATCTCATGACCCTTATCGGCACTTTCTTTAAGTATAAACCTACAGGCGTGAAACTATGGGTTGATGATAGGCTGATATACAACAACCTTCTGCTTAGTGTCGCTATTGGCGTAGGTAGGTATAATGGTGGTGGTATTCAGCAGTTGCCCGAGGCTGTTGTCGATGATGGCTTGCTCGATGTGACGCTTATCCGCCCATTGCATTGGTGGAACATCATCTTCCGCCTGAAGCGTCTGTTCAATGGCGATATCTACACCATTGGACACGTTACGCATGCTCAGGGCAAGCGTGTGCGCATCGAGTCGTCACCCGAGATATGCTTGGAGATTGATGGCGAGTTGATAGGAAATACTCCTGTCGAGCTAAGCAACATACCACGTGCTGTGCGTGTTGTTGTCAATCGCTCCTATCTGCAAAAACTCACAAAGTAGGGTAGTACTATACTAACGTAGCTACAGTAGCACCAACAACTTCAACGAGGTCGTTTGGTGCTATTGCTATTTGTAGGCCACGCACCCCCGCACTTATGTATATGCGCTCGTGCAATGTGCAGCTCTCGTCGATAAATGTTGGTAGTAGCTTCTTCATGCCTATTGGCGAACAGCCGCCACGAATATATCCCGTTGTGGGCAGTAGCTCCTTCATCGGTATTAGGTCGGCCTTCTTGTTGCCCGAGAGTCGTGCCGCTGTCTTTAGATCTACCTCCTTGTCGCCAGGTATCACACACACGAACAACCCCGTGCGGTCGCCACGCAACACCAATGTCTTGAATACGGTGGCAATATCTTCGCCAAGCTCCTCGGCTACGTGTGTTGCTGCGAGATTGTCCTCATCAACGGTGTAGGGGACAAGTTCGTATGCAATCTTTGCCTTATCCAGGAGGCGTGCAGTATTTGTCTTTTCAACTCTCTTTGCCATAATATTGCCAATTTTGGATACAAAAATAGTAAATTTTAGTAACTTTGTGCCATGAGCTATGCATTAATCACAGGAGCCTCGTCGGGCATTGGTCGCCACTACGCCACTGAGCTGGCACGTCGTGGCTACGATATTATCGCCGTGAGCAATCAGCCTGAAGCCCTCGCCACTACTGCCGAGGAGCTGCGCTCGGGGTTTGGTGTTGATGTCCGCACTATGTGCATCGACCTTGCTTGTCCCGACTCGGCACGCACAATCTTTGATGAGTGTGAGGAGCAGAGTCTTGAGGTCGAGGTGTTGGTGTGCAATGCCGGCATGTTGCTCTTTGGCACGCTTGTGCGCACCGAGGCAGAGCGCTTGCAGAAGATTATCGACCTTCATTGCACCACAACAACGCTCCTTGTTCGCTATTTTGGCGAAAAGATGAAGGAGCGTGGTCGAGGTAAAATCCTCATTATGTCGTCGTCTACGGCATGGTTGCCCTATCCAACAATCTCGCACTATAGCGCCACGAAGTCCTACTTGAAGAGCTTTGCCTCGGCAACGTGGTATGAGCTGCATCGCCATGGCGTGAGCGTCACTGCGGTATTCCCTGGTGCTGTCGATACCCCGTTCTATAAGCTCAGCGACAAGCTGCGTCGTAGGTTTGTGAGCCTCGGTGTAATGATGCGCCCCGAGACTATTGCTCGCCGTGGTGTTAGGGCTATGATGCGTGGTCGTCGTCGCCTCACACCAGGTCTATTTACCAAACTCGTGGTTGTTGTATGTGCCTTGCTGCCAGCACGTGTGCTCGACCTATTCTTGCGCCTAAAGCCTATTAAGGAGCTACTCGAGCGAGTCTAATATCTTCTCGAGCGTATCAATCTCTAAGCCTCTAAAGTCGTCGATAATATAGTCGGCTTCGGTCTTTTCGAGGAAACTGCGGTCGAAGGTTGTGGCGAGTGCTACCACCTTCATTCCTGCACGCTTTCCTGCCTCGATGCCCGCCTCTGCATCCTCGAACACGATGCACTCCTCGGGCTTTAAGCCAAGATGCTTGGCTGCGGTGAGGTATATCTCAGGGTCGGGCTTACAACGAGTAACCTCGTCGCCTGCCACTGCCGCCTCGAAGTATTGGCGAATGTTGCACTTGTCGAGCACAAAATCTACGTTTGCACGAAAGCCCGACGAGCCCACAGCAGCACGCAAGCCTCGCTCATGGCTCTTTGCCAAGAACTCAACAAGACCCGCCTGAGGTGTGATTGTGGGTGCATATATCTCACGGTATATTGCCTCCTTCTGATTGCCAAGCTCACGGATGCCTACACGCTCAACAATCTCACGTGGCATAAGGTCGCCCATGATGTCGTCGTTGCCACGACCGAAGTGGCGATTGAGCTCCTCAAAGGTGCGATTTACGCCATAACGGCGGAAGAACTCGGCAAATGCCTGACGGTGCACATCGAGGTTGTTTACCAACACACCGTCCATATCGAATAGTAATCCTTTAAGCATATCATATAATTTTTCGTAGCACAAAGATACTCTTTTTCGCTGAACAAAAAGGGGTGAATATTTATATTTGTGCTAATTGTTTTGTCGATTGAGGCAAAAGTGTTAAATTTGTGAGGTATGAAGCTACGAAAGATATTCAGAAATATTAGTCTTGGCGAGAATATGGTATATGCCTTAGTGTGGGCAACCATATATCTCATACCCTTTATGAATGCTCACCTAATGTCGGAAGATGTTGTAGACTTCGGCAAGGTGGTCATATCGTGGGTGAAGATCTCGCCATACTACACCATTTTCCTTATTCACAACTATCTTCTCTCGCCACTGCTCCTGCGCAATCGCTATGGCTGGTATATAGTCATGCTCTTTGTGCTCGTTACCTCGATATTTGGTACTATCGAGGTGCTCGACTTCCGCTATTGGCAGAGTAACGAGTTTTTGCGTGATAAAGCATCACTCACGGAGTTGGCGTGGTATTGGAACGTGTTGTTCGGTATCTTGATGGCGGGGGCTAATAGTATGATCAAGCTCTATTATAGGGCTATATCCACCGAACAGCGTATGGCGGTGCTCGAGCGTGAGAATATCGAGAGTCAGATGCAGTATCTGAAGTACCAGATTAATCCGCACTTTCTGATGAATACGCTCAACAATATCCACTCGATGATAGACTTCGACAAGGATATGGCACGTAAGAGCGTTATGGACCTATCACGCATGATGCGCCATGTGCTCTACGACTCGGGCGAGCAGACAACAACACTCGATAAGGAGGTGGAGTTCCTGAGCAACTATATCGAGCTGATGCGTATTCGCTATATCGACGATATTGATATTAGCTTTACGTTCCCCGATATGAACGTGTGCCGTAGGGTAGAGCTGCCTCCACTCTTGCTTATTGTGCTTGTGGAGAATGCCTTTAAGCATGGTATCAGCTATAACAAAGAGTCGCACATCAACATCAGCCTATATGTAGATGGAAACGAACTAACGTGCCTTGTTGCCAATAGCCGCCACTACTCACAGTCGTCGGAGCGCAGTGGCATAGGCCTTAGCAACATCACACGTCGCCTCGACCTATTGTTTAATAATAGGTATATGCTCGACATCGACGATAGCGATGAGAAGCAGTATGTCGTTAAATTAGTAATTCCTGTAACACCTTAACTTTATGGTAAAGTGCATTGCAATAGATGACGAGCCGTTGGCTCTGCGTCAGATAAAAAGCTATATTGAGCGTGCCGAGCAACTCGAGCTTGTGGCATCGTGCCGCAGTGCTCGTGAGGCACAGTTGATAATCGAGCAGGAGCATGTCGATCTTATATTTGTCGATATCAATATGCCCGATATGAACGGACTCGACTTTGTGCGTTCGCTCACTCAGAACTACTTTATTGTCTTTACCACAGCGCACTCCGAGTTTGCGTTGGAGGGCTTCAAGCTAAATGCCATTGACTACTTGTTGAAGCCATTTAGTTATGAGGAGTTTATGAAGGCTACGCAGAAGGTAATCTCGCTTGTCGATCTTGTTGAGCGTTGCCGAGCTGCCGAGAGTGCCGCAGCACAGAACGAGGCTGAGGAGGCAGACCAGGGTTACTTGTCGGTTAAGGCTGACTACAAGACACAGCTTGTGAAGATTGCCGACATTGTCTACTTGGAGAGTGCGGGCGAGTATGTGCGCCTGCATATCGAGGGTGGTCAGACCATTACCACACTCTTCCGTCTAAAGAACATGGAGGCGTCGTTGCCAGCTAATAACTTCTTGCGTGTGCACCGCTCCTATATCATCAACCTTAAGCGCATATCGAGCTATACCAAGGGTCGCATATTCCTTGACAATGGCGAGTATATACCTCTTGGCGAGAATTACAAAGAACGCTTCTTTAATTTCTTGTGATAAGCCGCAATCTGCGGCACATCAATAAAAGTAAGACCCCACGGGCTGTACTAAAGTGTACTATCCCGTGGGGATCTTCTTTTCTGATGCACCACATCTCACGACTTCTAACAAGAAATATTTCTTGTGATAAGGGGTCGATTGCGTCCCCTAACAAAAAATGGCGACAATGAGCAGTACGCACAGTACAGCCCATCGTCGCCATTTTTGCCGAGTGTAGCACTCGGCACCCTTCTAACAAGAAATTTTGTGCGCATAGATAGTGATTTTAAGGAGCTTAGAAAATTTGAGAAGTTTAGGGAGTGTGCATCGTCATTTATCTTCAAGCCATTAACGCTAAATTTCATAAGTTTCCTATCCTTCCTAATCTCATTGCTCACTTCTAATTCCTCTTTCTTCATTAAATCTCGTGCGAAGCAAACCTTACTTTTCACTCTTTACCTTTCACTTAAAAAACTTTTTCTGCGCAGAACCTCTCATCTAATAACAAAATTCCTCGGCTGAATTTTCAGCCGAGGAATTTTTGTGTGATATACTTCGATGATTACATCTTAGCCTTACCACCCTCCAAGAACTCGATGAAGCCCTCGATGCTTGCGTCGTAACCACGAACAGGCATCAAGATCTCCTCGTCTGGTGACATAAGAATGTAGCCAGGCTGTGCGTTTACGCCGAAGCGCTCAACAGCGATAGCGTTGTTCTTACGACCGAGAGTAGTCATAACAAGACCGTTCTTGTTAGTGTAGTAGTCCTCGGTGTTAAGATCGGTACGATCATCAACATAGAGGGCGCAGATGATGTAGTCGTTCATCAACATCTCCTTAACACGAGAGTCGCTCCATACACGAGTCTCCATCTCACGGCAGTTGTTACATGCGTGACCTGTGATGTCGAGGAAGATAGGCTTGTTAGCCTTCTTAGCAGCCTCGATAGCCTCGTCAAGGTCGAAGTAACCCTTGAGGTTGTGTGGCAAGTGAAGCTTGTCGCCATACTTAACGTCAGCGTTAAGGTTGTCGTTGCTACCATCGATGCGGAAGTCCTGAGATGTCATTGGAGGTAGGTAACCTGAAAGTGCGTTAAGTGGAGCACCGAACATACCAGGAATCATATATACTACGAATGAGAACACCACGATAGAGAGCACAAGACGCTTAACAGGAAGGTGCTCCATCTTGTCGTCGTGAGCAAAGCGAAGCTTGCCAAGGAGGTAGAAGCCGAGCAATGTGAATACTACGATCCAGATAGCGAGGTAAACCTCACGGTCGAGCAAGCCCCAGTGGTAAGTCTGGTCAGCAGTCATGAGGAACTTAAGACCAAGAGCGATCTCGATGAAACCGAGAACAACCTTCACTGAGTTCAACCAACCACCGCTCTTAGGCATGTTCTTAAGCAATGATGGGAACCATGCAAGAAGAGTAAATGGAAGAGCAAATGCTGTTGCAAATGCAGCCATTGTGATGATAGGCATCCACAAACCACCGTTCATTGACTCGATGATAACAGTACCTACGATAGGACCTGTACATGAGAATGACACGAGAACAAGGGTCATAGCCATGAAGAAGATACCGATCAAACCGCCCTTCTCAGCACCTGCGTCGCTCTTGTTTACCAAGCTTGATGGCAAAGTGATCTCGAATGCGCCGAAGAATGATGCAGCGAAGATCATGAAGATAGCGAAGAAGATGAGGTTAGGAATCCAGTGTGTAGACAACCAGTTGAAGATATCCTCGGTAACACCCTCACCACCTGTGAAGCGAGTAATAAGGATAAGAGCAGCGATAGGCAACACGTAGAGAGCTACGATGAAGAAACCATACATTGTTGCACGGAAGCGACCCTGAGCCTTAGAACCTGAACCCTTGATGAAGAATGACACGGTCATAGGAACCATTGGGAATACACATGGAGTGAGCAATGCTGCAAAACCCCAGATGATGGCAGAGATCAAAGATGTCCAGTCGAGCTTCTTAGCAGCCTGAGTATCAGTTGCCACGAGGTGCTCCTCAGCCTCAGCCTGAACCTCAGCCTTAGCCTCAGCCTTTACCTCCTCAACAGCAGGAGCAGCCACCTCAGCCTTAGCCTCCTCCTTCTTCTCCTCAGTAGCAGGAGCTACTGCAGCCTCCTCCTGTGCAGGAGCGAGAGTGATCTCGAAGTCGAAAGTACACTGCTGGCACTGGTTAGTAGCATCAGTACAGATGTTTGCACCGATAGAACCAGTAACCTTAGTGTTTGGAGCTGCCTGCATGTTCTGAACGAACATCATTGTGCCCTTGTACTGCTTCACAACATCGCCAAACTCGTCTTTGTGTGAAACCATCTTGCTCTTAAGAGGCTCGCTCATGCCACCAAGCTTCTTGCCGCCCTTGAACTCGAAGAAAGGAGCTGAGAATGGATCAGTGAGTGAGTAGCCGTGGTAACCAGCCTTGATAGCACCGCTGAACACCAATGTGTAGGTGTTGTTACCATTGTCGGTAGCATAAAGAGTCCATTTTACTGGAGCGCCACCCATAACATCTACAACCTTGCCATAGATAGGCTTAGCTGCGAAGGCCTGTGAGGCAAATGCTACAACAATCGCAAGTGCCAACACGAGGTGTTTGAAAAGTTTTTTCATAAAATTAAAATTGTGTTAATGTAAATATTGAAAATTATTTGTTGTCGTTTGCTGCTAAAGTCTCGTTGAAGAGCATATTCTCGTTTACCATGCTCTCCTCGGTGCGACCGTCCCAAATCTTGTAGCGTGATGGCGATACACCCACTCGCTGCTTGAAGTACTTGCCGAAGAAGGACTGCGACGCAAAGTTGAGCTTTGTGGCAATCTCGTTGATGCTCAAGCCTGAGTACTTGAGAAGGCGCTTAGCCTCGTATACCACAGCCTCGTCGATAAGCTTCGAGGCGTTGCGGCCGCTCTTCTTCTTGAGGATTAGCGATAGGTATTTTGGTGTGATGCCCATCTTCTGAGCATAGAACTCCACACTACGCTCGGTGCTGCAGTGCTCGCGCAATAGGTCGAGGAAGCGGTTGAATAGCTCGTCGGTGCGGTTGCTCACGTTGTTTGAGCAGTTGTTGCTGTGCTGCTGCAAGATGCCCATTACGTAGTGGAACATTGCGGCGAAGAGCGAAGCGATAATCTTATCACGGTTAGCAGTAGGCGCATAGTCGCACAACACCGAGCGCATGAGCTTCGAGATGTCGTGAATGTATGCTGCCTCCTGAGGCTCAATCTGCACACATGGCTCATCGAGGAAACCATGATATATTGAGATAAGATCCTGCGTATCTACATGAATGCTGTTGAGATATTGACGTGAGTAGGTGATCATATATCCCGACGAGCGAATAGATGTCTTGACCTGCTCGATTACGGTATTCTCGTTGAAGATGAATAGGGTATTAGGGCGCAACTCGTGAAGCTTGCCATTGATCTTAATCTTGGCAGTACCACTTACGGTTACACCAATCGACACACCCTGAATGAGTGCTGTTAGGTCGTCGAGCTCACGAAACATTACCAACGGAGTGATAACCATATCCTCCGAGTAGTATGCTGTCTCGAATCGTGATTTGAGCTTGTCTATCGAAGCTCGCTTAATTCCATCTTGCTTCATTTATTTAGCATTTATTTAGCATCGTATTCTCAGTGCTCCCTTCTCGCAGCGTATCTGCATCGGGAACTGTGGGCCGGGCTCACCATCAACATCTGTTGGCTCGTTTATAGTCGAGCTTATAGTTAGCTCCTGGCAGCGTATGTGGTGCACAGCCTCGGGCTTAGTGCCGAGAAGGTGTCCCACCATGTTGGCGCATGTGGCAAAGGCGCTGTGGTGCTCCAACACAAGTAGGTCGAGCATGCCGTCGTCGATCTTGGCATCGCTGGCGAGCTTAAACTGCCCTGCGCTATTGCCATTAAAGACCAAGCACATAACCGCCTCGATGTCGTGAGCGTTGCCGTCTGCCTCGATGTGTAGCGGTATGTTATGCATGCCGATAAAGTCCTTAATACCTACATGTATATACGCTAACTTTCCTATCAGCTGCTTCTCCTTGTCGGAGGTAAAGTGTGATGTTGTGGTCAGCACTCCAAAGCCAAAAACATTGACGAAGTGTCGCCCGTTTACCACACCGCAATCCACCGTGCGCTCAGTGCCCTTAGCAATTTGGCGTGCAGCCTCCATAATCCTGCGTCGCATGCCTATTGCCGAGGCAAAGTCGTTTGCTGTGCCTGCGGGGATAATGCCTATCTGAGGGTTGATGCCCTTTGCTCGCATCATGTTCACGACGTAGTTTATCGTGCCATCGCCGCCCGCAATTACTGCTATATCTATATCTTCGTGTCCCTCGAAGGGGTTTTTGTCAAACTCGATAAGTGTAGGCGTGAGCACTATCTTTTCATGCTCGAAAAGCTCAACAATCTCCGTGATACGCCTACCTAAGCTACCACGGCGAGCCCTCTTGTTGTATAGTAACAAGCCCTTCATTGCCTATCTAAATTTTGCTGAGCACTCCACTCTGTATCCCTCGCCATTGGCGTAGATGAAGTAGTAGCCCCAGCCATAATCCTTCTCGCACTGCTTGGCAAGTTCTAAGGCGCCACCCTCTGAGCCCATCGCCATGAACATCGTTGCTGCAGCATCTGCCTCGGCACATGTTGGTGCTACAATGGTTGCCGAGAGTAGGTTGCTAAGCACACTATATCCCGTCTTAGGGTTTATCGTGTGGCACACCTTTAATCCCTCCTCCGATGTGTAGTAGCGGCGGTAGTTGCCCGATGTTGCCACGGCGCAGTTTGACACGGGAATTATCTTCTCCAACGAGTTCTGCTCGAAGTTGCCCTCATATGGTGTCTCGATGCCTATGTGCCACTCTTTGCCCTCGGGGTTCATGCCCTTGCAGCGGATCTCGCCACCGATGTTCACCATATAGCTCTCCACGCCACGCTCCGCAAGCGCCTCGGCAACCAAATCAACTACGTAGCCCTTGGCAATTGAGTTAAGATCAATCTGCACACGGCTATCACTCTTTGTGATGTGATGGTTGTCGATTGCTATCTTGTCGAAACCGACGAACTCGAGTAGTGAGTCGATATTGGGATTGTTGCGCTTCTCGCCCTTAGTAGCAAAGCCCCATGCCGAGGTAAGTGGCTTGACCGTCACGTCGTAGTAGCCGTTGCTAAGCTTGTGGTAGCGCTTGGCTAACTCAAGGTTTGCGAGAATGTGGCTATCGAGGCTGTCGCACTCGTTGCGGTTGATTTTTGAGAGGTGTGAGCCCTGCTCGAATATCGACATCGACTCTTTTGCCTCAGTGTCGATGTTGCGAACAAGCTCGCTAAGCTCAGCCTTTGTGATGATGGGGGAGCACTTCACTTGAACAAATGTGCCCAAAGCTGTGCTCTCGACAACGGTGTAGTGCTTTTTACAGCCCTGGCAGCCAATGAGTAGTGTGGCTGCAAAGCAAATTGCTGCAAAAGGAAGATATGCTTTTGTTGTCTTAGTCATTTGTTCAGTAGTAGTATTTGAGCTACAAAGGTAGTGAAAATTTATAATTTTCTACTATATTTTCCTAAAATTTGCCATTTTTATCAAAATATTGTTCCAAATGTCATTGGGTATAGTTTAAGAATATGGCTATGTGTTATTGTAAAATATTCTAAACGATGGGTATAAAGCGCAATAAAAAGAATATAAAACGCTGTGAATTTTGGCGAAAAAGCGTGGGGTAGTGCGGTGGCTTTGGGAGAGGCGTTGGGTGTTAAAATTAGGTTTTGAAAAAATATCGTAAAATTATTTGCACGAAAACTTCTTTTTCTTTGAAAAAGCTTTTGCTAATCAGAAAAAAATATCTATCTTTGCCGCACGTTCTGGCAGGATCTAAGGTAAGGATGATCTGTCGTAGAGCGCAACCAGGTACGCAATCCTCGGGAAATGAAGCGGGATGCGTGCCATAAAACCTTTAATTTTATGTATTTGACACCTGAGAAGAAGCAGGAGTTGTTTGGCCAGTACGGCAAGTCTACAACCGACACAGGCTCACCCGAGAGCCAGATCGCGTTATTCACCTACCGTATCAACCACCTTACCGAGCACATGAAGAGCAACC
>JAFZEX010000030.1 GCA_017560425.1 Alistipes sp. | reverse complement strand
GTGGTGGTCCTTGTTCACGAGCGATGCTCCAGGTACAGCTGCACGCTCCTCGTCGCTACGAAGGTCGATGTGAATCTCAGAACATGGTCCGCAAGGGCCTGTATCTCCCATCTCCCAGAAGTTATCCTTCTTGTTACCACGAATGATGTGGTCCTCAGGCAAGAACTGCTTCCAATAGTCGTAAGCCTCCTGGTCGAATGCTACGCCATCCTCCTCAGAACCCTCGAACACGGTTGCGTACATACGGCTCTTATCGAGCTTGTAGACCTCGGTGAGGAGCTCCCATGCCCACTCAATAGCCTCCTTCTTGAAGTAGTCGCCATACGACCAGTTGCCGAGCATCTCGAACATTGTGTGGTGATAGGTGTCGTGACCTACCTCCTCGAGGTCGTTATGCTTACCCGACACACGCAAACACTTCTGTGTATCTGCCACACGGGGCCACTTGCGAGGAGCGTTGCCAAGGAAGATATCCTTGAACTGGTTCATACCAGCGTTGGTAAACATGAGTGTTGGGTCGTTCTTAACAACCATCGGAGCTGAAGCAACAATGTGGTGCTGCTTCGATTCGAAGAACTCCAAAAAAGCTTGTCTTACTTTGTTTGATTCCATATATCTTAAATTTACTTATTTTAATCTCTGATTACCTATATTTATAATGCGGTTGCAAAATTAAACAAAATTCCGTATCTTTGTATGGTCTAATCGACTTTTTTAATATTTTTATTAAAAAGATGAGTATAGAGAAGAGTAAATTATCCAAAATAGATGTCCACAGCTGGCCACGATGGGTGCGAATAGTTGTCAAGGTCTTCGTTGCGATGGTCATTGCCGGCGTGAGCAACGTTGTAATTTCAACATATGGCGACACACCCAAGATGTCGAACATACGTCGTGAGAATAAACGACTCGAAGATAAGTGCCGAATACTCGAGGGAAAGATTAGCTCAGCCGAGCGAACTATTGCCGACCTAAAGCATCGTGATCAGTATGTCTATCGCCCAATCATGGGTATCGACTCGTTGAGCATTCCGGGAATCTATTCCGACTATATGGATAGCAAGTATGCCCATCTGTCCTCAGATAAATATTATGGTGAGTTAAGCCGTGATATGTGGCTGAGAATGGATAGGTTAATGCGTAACATATACTACGCATCAGTCTGTCTTGATGCTACACAAAAGCAGGCGCAGGAGAAGGCCGAATACACGACAATTATCCCCTCTATTTGGCCTATCGACCGCACAAGGATGCGTAGCGTGAGTAGCCTCTTCGGCATGCGTCACCACCCTACGCTCGACACCATGCGCATGCATACCGGCGTAGACCTAACAGCACCCACAGGAACACCTGTATATGCCACCGCAGATGGCAAGATACGCATGTCGAGGGTTATGGGCGGATATGGCGACATAATCGAGATTGACCACGGTCATGGCTACGCCACACGTTATGCACACCTCTCAGCACGCTATGTTGGCGAGGGCGATTGGGTGCGTCGTGGCGAGCCTATTGGCGAGGTTGGTAGCACAGGAACATCTACGGGCTCACACCTCCACTACGAGGTGCGCTACAGAAATACACCCGTAAACCCCGTACACTACTTCGATAAGGATATGTCGGAGGAGCGCTACGAGGAGATAATGAAGCAGATTGAGGGTAGTCTAAATAAGTAGAAGTATGGAAAATAAGGTAAAGGCTACGTATCGCAAGAAGGTTGAGAGAAGGCGCATCGTTAGAGCGGTGATGCCCATACTATACAAGAGTCTTACGTGGGCTGCACTAATCATTGGCTGGTATATCATATTCGCCATGGTTGTAGATATGCCAAACGAACACCGTCTGCGCCACTCGGCAGATGACCTACGTGATGAATATAAGCGACTTGAGGCTCGATACGAGATTCTCGATAAGGTGCTTAACAATGTCGTTGAGCGAGATAAGAGCGTGTTTAGAAAGCTATTCCAGTCCGACCCCTATGTCTTGAATGCGGGTGACGACAACTCACGTCAGAGGCTAAGCGCTCAGCTTATGGAGATGAGCAATGGCGATCTTCAGGATATTCTCGACAACATGGTAAAGAGCACCATGCGTGACTCTAAGCGCATGATAAAGTCGTATGAGGACTTTGGCGATGCTGTGGTTTATGACTACGCATCACTAAGCAATGTACCCTCAATACAGCCCGTTAATAACGAGCGATTAACACTTCTTGTAGCTGGAAAAAAGCCTTTAGTTGATCCGTTCAATCGCACTATGAGTGAGCACCATGGCGTTGATTATCTCGTGCCTGAGGGAGCACCTGTTTATGCTACTGCCGATGGCCGTGTTGATGATGTTTCGGATCGAAGCTCTACTAACGGAAAGTACATAGTAATAGACCATGGTAATGGCTATAAAACTCGCTATGCTCACCTCATGGATATTCGCATCAAGAAGGGTGAATCGGTGCGTCGTGGAGACATTATTGCTCTATCAGGCAACTCGGGCCTTTCGTTCTTGCCACATCTTCACTATGAAGTTATCCTTAACGACCAGCGAGTAGACCCCGTGCATTACTTCTTCATGGAGCTCGATGCAGAGGAGTACAAGCGAATAATTAGCATTGCGCTATCAACCATGCAATCACTCGATTAGTATGGCTCAACTAAAGCTCATTCTACTTGACTTTGACGGCACCTTGGTGGACACACGAAGGGCAAATGCATATGCCTATATTGAAACACTATCGGAGGTTGGTATTACATTAACCGAGGAGGAGTATCTCGACAAGTATTATGGTGTGCGCTGTATTGAGTTTATGCGCATGTTGGGCTTTGAGGATAGTTCAACCATTGCCAAGCTGCGAAAAAGAAAGGTTGAGATCTACCCGAAATATTTCGACACCGTCAAGCTTAACGACGAGCTATGGGGCTGGTGTTGTATGATGCGCAAGATGGGTGCAAAGGTGTGGATTGTATCTACAGGTCACGTAGATAACATTCGCAATGTAATGCAACACTTGAACCTAAACAACGGCATCGATGGCATAATCACGGGCGACGATGTTGAGCACTCAAAGCCTGCGCCCGACCCCTTCTTGGAGGCTATGCGCCGTGAGGGTGTAACACCCGAGGAGACCATCATATTTGAGGACTCGGCTGTGGGTGTCGAAGCAGCACGCCGCTCGGGGGCTCAATATGTGGTTATAAGCCTGGATTAGGGGCATAATATTGCAGAATTTAAATATCGTCAGACTTTTGGTGGTTTGGCGATTTTTTCATATCTTTACGAATAATTTATTTGAAGTAATCATATGAAACGATATCTATTCCTCGCAATCGCCCTAATGTGCTCATGTGCAGCCTTTGCTCAGGAGCCCGTAGCAGTTAATAGTGAGCCCGTTAAGCAGTGGACATCGAGTTTTAACTCTTTGGATGTAGATGCGCACATCAAGCTTACGCTAATCTCCGTAGGCGACGACCAAGCCCCATGCATCATCTACGACACAAAGGGCGCTGAGGCTTCAAAGTTCACAGTGGAGGTTGATCGTGATGGCGTTCTGAAAATTCGTGAGCGCTACGACCCTAAGCGTATAGGCATCACCGAGGTTACGCTATACTACAACTCGTTAAGCAATATAACGCTATCACGTGCCGACACCTATGTCGAGGGCGTACTCATGACCAAGATGATAGATATATCTATATCTAACGGAGCGCAATTCACGGCAAATATCGATGTGAAGGATCTCAAGATCCGCATTAGTGGCGATAGCCGTGTGGAGCTCAGTGGCTCGACACTCTATCATGATGCGGATGTTGCTACGGCGAAATATAACGCTGTGGAGCTCGAGAGTAAGTCTACGATCGTTCGTGCCGAGCATAATGCCGACGTAAGGGTAAATGCCACAGAGCGCCTCGAGGCTAAGAGCTCGACAGGTGGCAAGATATTCTATAAGTCGCAACCCGAGCTTCTCCGCACCGAGAAGTCGTTGTTTGGTGGCGATATTCTTCAGCTAAAATAGTGATTATGGCATCGAGTTTCCTTAGCGAGTTGGCCCACAAGCTCGTGAGCCGCTATTCTGGTGACCTATCATCGCTCGTCATACTATTTCCTTCACGTCGTGCCAGGGTGTTCTTCAACGATGCCCTATCGGAGCTCTCGGCACTACCCCGATGGCAACCCCAATGGGCAACTATCGACGAGATAATGGAGCGTGCATCGGGCCTGATGCGTGGCGACAGAATACGCCTAATAACAGAACTTTACAAGGTCTATATAAAGTATCACCCCAACGAGGAGTTCGACAAATTCTACTTTTGGGGCGACATGCTTATTGCCGACTTCGATCTCATAGATAAGTATCTTGTGGATGCCAAGCAGCTACTGCGTAATATCGAGGATATCAAGGAGCTTGAGGCAGATGTGTCGTATCTCACGCCCGAGCAGTTGCGCATCATCTCGTTTTGGAAGAGCATTGGCGATGGTGACTCGCTAAGCAGCCAGAAGCAACGATTCTTGAAGATATGGCGCACGCTGTACAACATTTATGAGGATTACCACAAACGTCTTAAGTCGCTCGGATTTGCCTATACAGGCATGATGTATCGCTGTGCTGTTGAGAATATCGAGCGTGGCGAGGGTGTCGAGCTTCCAAATAAGAGGGTTGTTTTTGCGGGCTTCAACGCCTTGTCGGAGTGCGAGAAACGACTATTTAAGCATCTTGCCCTCTCGGAGCATGGTGCCGAGTTCTATTGGGATTACGACGACTACTATGTCGCCAACACGTCGCACGAGGCGGGCATGTTCATGCGTGACAATCTCCACCTATTCCCCTCGGTTGATAAGATTTCATCAACCAACTTTAGCGACACGAAGAAGGAGATTAAGTCGGTTGCCTGTGTGTCGAATGTGGCTCAGTGTAAATATGTTGCAAGGCTACTCGAGGAGTTAGACCCCGACATGCTAAACAAGCGTACGGCGATAGTGCTCACCGACGAGAATATGCTTATCCCTATGCTTCACTCTGTGCCCAAGTGCGTTGATAAGGTAAATGTGACGATGGGATATCCGCTCAAAAATACCCTCGCCTACTCGCTTATCGAGCGTCTTGTAGATCTGCAGCAGCATAGTAACACACGTAGCAGCGACGGTGTTGATATATTCTACCATGCAGATGTTCATGGACTACTATCACACCCATACATCTGTGATAGCCTCGGCGAGATAGCTAAGAAACATGACTCTTACATCTTGCAGAACAGGATTTTGTTTGTTGAGAACACTCTGTTCGATGCAGACGATCTCCTAAAAGTAATATTCTCAAAGCAAAAGGATTGGAAGAGCACAGCTAAATATCTACTTGATGTAATATCGACTCTTGTAGGTTCGATAGCATCGGCTGAGCCAATAGATATTGAGTATCTGAATATTGCTTACGACGAGATAGCCAAGGTGGTGAACTCTATCGAGAAGTGCGAGTTTGACGTTCCGCTAAGCGTGTTCATATCGCTCATTCGTCGCCACCTACAGACCGTGACAATCCCTTACGAGGGTGAACCATTGGAGGGTGTGCAGATTATGGGTATTCTCGAGACACGAAATGTCGATTTTGAGAATGTTATAATCTTGTCGATGAACGATGCTAACTTCCCGAGCGACAAGACAGGACAGTCGTCGTTTATACCCTACAACCTGCGTGCAGCCTATGGAATACCTACGCCCGAGCAGCACGAGGCGATGTATGCCTACTACTTCTATCGCCTTATTCAGCGTGCACGAAGCGTGACAATGCTCTACTGCTCACGTGCCGACGACAAGAGCACGGGCGAGTGTAGTCGATATATCCACCAGCTCGAGTATGAGTCGCCATACACCATAGACAAACTATCTGTGGGTGTGGACCTTAGCACCGAGGAGGTTGCGCCGATTAGCGTTGCCAAGGGCGAATACGAGAGGTCGATACTCAACAAGTTTACGACAGACGGCGACTCTGCCCTATCGCCCACTGCACTATTTAGGTATGTGGAGTGCCCACTGAAGTTCTACCTATACTCTGTGGCTAAACTGCGCACACAGGACGAGATTTCGGAAACTATCGACGCTCTGATGTTTGGCAACATTCTCCACGAGAGCATGCAAGAGCTCTATGGCGAGTTTGTGGGCATGGCAAATCCGATGTCGGCAATTAAGTCGAAGTGTAGCCGTGAGGTGGTTGAAAGTGTTGTGGATAGGAAGATTTCGGAGCTTATCTACCACTCGAAGGAGAGTGTGGCAGAGCGTTTCTCAGGCGATACTATCCTTGTTCGAGATATTATTTTGAAGTATATCCTACGAGGTATTCTGCGCTACGACACCTCGCAGAGTGGCTTTACGATACGTGGCCTCGAGGACGACATAGCCTACAAATATGAGATTTCGAATGGCCGCTATGTAAACCTATTTGGTCGTGCCGATCGCATCGACGAACGAGCTGATGGCTCGCTGCAAATTATTGATTATAAGAGTGGCAACGTGCCTCACCTCGAGTTTAATGGAGTTGAAGGATTGTTCCGTGGCGAGGCCAACGACAGAGTATCCAACATATTCCAAACGCTACTCTACTCGATGATCTTGCATAAGAATCATGGTGTGGAGTCGATGCCATCGCTCTACTTTGCGTCGAAGATGCTTAGCGACGACTACTCGCCAAACATCGTTGATATGAGCAATGGTGAGATTATCGACCAATACACCGCCGTTGCCGAGGAGTTTGAGCGTGAGCTAAGTGCTGTGCTTGAGGAGCTGTTCGACTACGACAAGCCATTTGTTCAGTGCGAGGATGTAGACATGTGTAAGTATTGTGACTATAAATCGATTTGTAGACGATGAAACGAGCTAAGATATTGAGTGCAAGTGCTGGCTCGGGAAAGACATATCAGCTGGCATATAAGTATGTTCGTGACGTTGTTGAGCGCCCCGAGCTTTATCGTGCTATCCTTGCCGTGACGTTTACAAACAAGGCTACCGAGGAGATGAAGTCCCGCATATTGCGTGAAATTCATATCCTGGCGGCGGGCGAGAAGAGCAACTATCTTGACAAGCTATGCAAGGAGCTCGAGATGGCTGAGCAGACTGTTCGTAAACAGGCGCTGAGGGCTCGAACGCTCATCTTGCACGACTATTCACGCTTCAGCGTGCTTACTATCGACAAGTTTTTCCAGCGCATCATACGTGCCTTCATCAAGGAGCTTGGCATCGACCTAAACTACAACATCGAGCTCGACCACAGCTCGCTACTATCACGCAGTGCCGACCGCCTTGTCGAAAAGATTGCCGACGATGCGGAGCTTAAGCGTTGGATGCTCGAGTTTGTCGAGGAGCGCATAAACGACGGCGTAAGGTGGGATATGCGTGGTGACCTGCGCTCGTTGGGTAACGAGATATTCAAGGAGAGCAGCAAGGAGCGCACCAAACTACGCAAGTCGAAGGAGGAGCTCGGCAAGATTGTGTCGAATATCGTTGCTGATGCTGAACGTGCGAAGAACTACCTTAAGAGCTTAGGAGAGAGGGCAATAGATATTATCGCCAAACATGGACTTAGTGCCGATATGTTTGCTGGTAAGTCACGTAGCTTCGTGTTTAGATTCTATAAATATGCTGATGGTGATCTTTCGGAGCCAACAGCAACAATGCTTAAGGCTACTAACGACATCAATGCATGGTATGCCAAAGATGCAGATGCCAATGTGCGTGATGCAGCCGAGGAGCTTTTGCCAATACTCCAAGAGATATGCACAACATTTGCAGATGTTGAGAAAAGGGTAAACACCGCAAAACTTTTGCGTGGCAACTATCGCAGCTTTGCGCTTCTTGCCGACCTTTCGGAGCAGGTGGACAAGATTTGCGACGAGGAGAACATCATGGTCTTGGGCGAGACGAAGCATATACTCTCGACCTTTGTCGATGGTAGCAATGCCCCATTTATCTACGAGAAGGTGGGTAATCGCTTCGAGAGGTTTATGATCGACGAGTTTCAGGACACGTCGGTGCGTGAGTGGCAAAATATGCTGCCGTTGTTGCAGAATGCCATGGCCGAGAGCGAGGCGTGCTCGGTATTTATCGTGGGCGATGTTAAGCAGTCTATCTATCGTTGGCGAGGTGGCGACTGGCGATTGTTGCAAGATGTTGCAATCGAGGATATGGGGCGTGAGAATGTCACTATCGACCGCCTTGAGCACAACTTTAGAAGTCTTGAAAAGGTGGTTGATTTCAATCGTAACATCATCGACTCGGTTGTTGCAACAGACAATCAGTATATCAACAACATCATTGATAACGCACTAACAAATAAGCATATACCCGAGTCACTTCACTCGTCGCTTCATGACATTGTAAGCACAGCATATAGCAACCACAAGCAGATATTGGGCAAGAGATATGACGACGAGGGTTATGCCGAGATGTCGTTCTATGATTCGACACTCGTAGACTCGCCGTTTATCGAGGTTATCGAGGATGCCATCATGCGAGGATATAGGTATCGTGACATCCTTATCTTGGTGCGTGGCAAGAGTGACGGCCGCAAGGTTGCTGAGCAACTATTTGCATACAAGGAGCAAGCCTTCACGTCGCAGGGTAAGCAGGGATTTAACGTGCTCACGTCGGATTCGCTAACTATCGAGAATAGCGAAATTACACAGTTTGTAGTTTCGATGTTCAGGTTGGCAGTAGACCCCAGCAACAATATCGAGCGAGGTGTATACAACCGCTTCTTGGGGAAATCTCTTGAGCATATGTTCGATGACAACGAGCAGGAGTTCTTGTCACACATCGCCCACTTATCGCCCATGGAGGCATTCGAGGCAGTTGTCGTTGAGCACAAACTGCATGAGCGCAAAGAGCAGGTTGCTTACCTACAGGCTATGCACGAGGGCATAGTGTCGTTCTCGACCTCTCGCATATCGGACATTCAGCACTACCTCAATTGGTGGGAGGAGAAGGGTAAAAACGAGATACTTAGCGTCGAGATGACCGACGACACCATCGAGATTTCGACAATACATAAGGCTAAGGGCTTGGAGCGTGATGTGGTGATCATACCATACTGCAAGTGGGACACAGCACCCAAGGCGGCGTTGCAGCCCGTGGTGTGGTCGAAGGCATCGACGGGCGATGCTGCCGAGATTGGCGAGTTCCCCGTGATCTATGGCAAGGATATGCAGAACTCAGCCTTCACGCCCGACTACTACTCGGAGTTGGTGATGAGCCATGTAGATGCCGTGAATTTGTTATATGTGGCAATCACCCGTGCCTCGAAAGAGCTTTACATGATTGTGCCTACAAAGCTAAATACCAAGTCGAAATCGACTGAGGCTATCAACAACATTGTTCCACTACTCACCGTAGCAGCCAACACCTATTTCCCCGATGCCGTGACGCTCACAAGTGTCGATGGAGTATATCGCAGGACACACCGCCATGGCACCAAGCTAAACATCAGCAGGCAAGCAAAGAGCGAGGGAGTGGGTAGCGTTGTGTTGGATAACTACACGTCGCATCTTCCCGAGCTGAAGATACACTACCCCTCACGTCGATTTGCCGACGAGGCTATTAGCCTGAGCAACGCATCGCAGCGACTCGGCATTCGTCTACACCGTGTGTTTGAGGGTGCTGCAACATTTGACGACCTCGAGCGCAACATAGCTCGCATGGAGAACGATGCGCTAATATCATCGGCTGAGGCAGGCGAAATTCGTGATAACATCACAAGGTTTATGAGCCATGAGGTGGTGTGCGAGTGGTTCTCCAAGGCGTGGGACGACGTTAAGTGTGAAGCCGAGATTGTTGCCTCGGGCGAGGTGCGCCGACCCGACAGAGTGATGATTAGTGGCCGTAGGGCTGTGGTTGTAGACTACAAGTTTGGCGACAAGACAAATGCTCGCTACCTCGGTCAGGTTAAGCAGTATATGGAGCTGCTTGACAAGATGGGGCTCTACGACGAGATTGAGGGCTACGTGTGGTACATAAATCTCGGAGAGATTAGCAAAGTTGCGAAGTAGTAAGATTGTTTGTATATTTGCAGAATGTTTAAGTCGGTATATAGAGTCATTCCAGAGAGTTTTCGTCGCAGAGCGCTGTTTGTTGCTGTGACGATATTTGTGCGTGCACTGCTCAACTTTGTGGGTATTGCCATGCTTGTGCCGGTGTTGATGATCATCGTTGGCGGAGATATCGAGGCAAATCCATATATGAGCAAGGCGTATGAGTGGTTAGGGCTCTCTGCCGAGGGCTTTGTTGCTGCGGTATGTGGCATGGTTGTGGGCGTGCTGGTGATCAAGAATGTGCTCAACCAGCTACTCTATCGTGCCGAGCGAAGCTATATCTTCTCGCTGTACAAGTATCTCTCTCGACGACTGTACGTTAGCTACTATCAGCGTGGCTTAGGCTTTATCAAGCGCAGCAACTCGGCACACTTGGCACGTGACGTAAATGCTGTGAGTCTGATGTTTGCGACGGGCGTGCTAAAGCCCATGGCGCAGATTGCGGGCGAGATAATGCTGCTCTTTATTTTCCTCACTGCCCTGGTGCTCTACTCGCCATATCTTGCTCTTGTGGCAATGGCGATATTTGTGCCTATCGTGCTGCTATTCTATGCTGCTGTGCGTCGCAGACTGCGTGAAGTGGGCAGCCGTGAGAACGAGGTGCAACGAGCAAAAAACCGCATTGTGGCAGAGACCTACCGAGGCTATGTAGACGTGAAGATTGGCGGTGCTATGCCCTATATGTTGCGTAGCTTCGACGAGATGATGACAGAGATTGTACATCTACGAAACCGCCATGCCTCGATTGCCATGCTACCTCAAGCGTTTATAGAGATAGGCGTGGTTGTTGGCCTGGTGGCCATGGCAATATGGGGACACTCGAGCGACCAGGATATGCAGCTAATGTTCGGAATATTTGTTGTTGCAGCAATACGTCTTTTGCCCGTTGTGCGCAACATAATGTCGGCATGGAGCACCCTACGCTTTAACAACTACTCGGTAGATACGCTCAAGGATATCGACCTTGAAGATTGCTCCGAGGAGATACTCTCGACCACAGAGCGCATCGACCTTAAGCAGAGTATCGAGCTTGACGATATTTCGTTTAGGTTTGACGATGCCCAGAGTGACACCTTGTCGCACTTCTCCTTAACGATTAATTGTGGCGAGCGTGTGGGCATTCGTGGTGCTTCGGGCGTGGGTAAGACTACCCTGTTCAACATCATTCTTGGCTTGTATCGCCCTACGAGTGGTCGCATTGCGGTTGATGGTGTGGAGCTTACCAACGAGAATATTGCCATGTGGCAGAACTCCATTGGCTACGTGTCGCAAAATGTATTTATCACCGACGCTACCATAGCCGAGAACATCGCCTTTGGAGTGAACGCAGCTGACATCGACTACGACCTTGTAAATAAGGTCATTGAGCTTGCCGACCTAAAGCCATTTATCGACTCGCTCGCAGGTGGCGTAAATAGCCGTATCGGTGAACTCGGCTCACGCCTTTCGGGTGGTCAGCGCCAGAGAATAGGCATCGCCCGAGCACTATATAAGCAGTGTAACGTGTTGCTCTTCGACGAGGCTACATCGTCGCTCGATCAGCATACCGAAAATAATATTAATAATGCAATAAGCCGACTCTCTGCCGAGCAGAAGGGACTAACAATCATCGTGATTGCCCATCGCGAGAGCTCGTTGGAGTATTGCAACCGAATAATAACGCTTGAATAATGACACACTACGACTATATCATAGCAGATGTTCGCCTACGCTCAGAGTGCGATCTTGTGGCGTTGGGACTTCGTGGCTTCGCACCCTTTGCGTCTGAGGTAGAGGGCGATGCCGACACTCTATTTGCAGTAGAAGATAAGGTAAAGAGTTACGATGCACTGAGCCTTAAGAAGTTATCGGAGTCGTACTTGGCTGAGGCCGATGCCGAGGGCGTGCTCTATAAGACCGTTGATGGCTACCTCTATCGCATTACGCCATGTGGCGACTCGGGTCGTGTTATCGAGTTTGCTATCGACACTACGACCAAGCGCATGACAACAAACATCTTCGACGGCGATGTAGACTTGGCCATCTTGCGTTTCGGCTTATGGATATTGTTCGGTGTGGTGCTCGCATCGCACAATGCCATTGCTATTCACTCGTCGGCTATCGAGTGCGAGGGTCGTGTGGTGTTGTTCCTCGGTGAGTCGGGCACGGGCAAGAGCACACATACCCGCCTATGGCGTGAGCATATCGCTGGCGCTCGACTGCTCAACGACGACTCGCCCATCGTGCGATTTATCGACGGCAAGGCAATCATCTATGGCTCGCCATGGAGCGGCAAGACACCATGCTACAAGAACCTTAACTACCCTATCGCCGCCTTCTGTCGCCTAAGCCAGGCACCCGAAAACATCATTAAGCGCCTATCGACAATTGCAGCCATTGGCGCTGTGTTGCCCTCTACGCCCCCTCAGTTTGCACACGATGGTATGTTGCAGGACTCTATCTGCTCGACCCTTGGCGAGTTGTTGCGCCATGTGCCAGCTTACCACTTGGCATGCTTGCCTGATGCCGAGGCTGCGCAGTTGTCATACAAAACTATGATTAACAATGCATAAGGTATTAGACAACATAGAACTTCTTGTTGGCGTTGGCGAGAGCTTCGAGCTCCATGTCAAGGGCTACAGCATGTTGCCCATGCTCGGCTTTGGCGACGATGTTATCGTTGTGCGGAGGGTCGATGCCGAGGAGGATATCGTGGGTCGTATAGCAATGTTTCGTGGTGCACGCAATCAGATTATCGTCCACCGTGTACTGAGCGTTAATGATGGTGTTGTTGTGCTTCGTGGCGATGGCAACATCATTCAAACCGAGGAGTGCCAGCGTGGCGAGATAATTGGTGTTGTGGATAAGGTGCGCCGTGAGCGTGGCAAGGTGGTTGATTGCACCACCCCTCGTTGGCGACGAAGAGAGAGATTGTGGCTGGTGACACCTCGTTGGGTGCGTGGCAAGATGCTTGGCGCTATGCGCCGTTGGCTCGATTATAAACGTAAAAAGAGATAGATATGGATATTAGAATTGGTCATGGATACGATGTCCACGCACTTGCCGAGGGCTTACGCCTGGTGTTGTGTGGCGTGGAGATTGAGCACTCGAAGGGCTGCGTTGCACACTCCGATGGCGATGTGGCGATACACGCCATTTGCGATGCTATGCTTGGTGCTTTGGCGCTGGGCGACATTGGCAAGCTATTCCCCGACACCGACCAGCAGTATAAGGGCATCGACTCGACCGTTTTGCTTAAACATGTTGTTGAGTTGGTAAAGTCTAATGGCTACTCTATTAGCAACATAGACTGCACCATTGCCATGCAACGTCCTAAGCTTCGCCCACATATCGACACCATGCGTGCACGCCTATCCGAGGTAGTTGGCATTGCTGTTGATCGCATCTCGGTAAAGGCCACCACCACCGAGCGCCTCGGCTTCGAGGGCCGTGAGGAGGGCGTATCTACAACGGCTGTAGTTCTGCTCATGAAGGCGTAATATGAGCATCGAGGATATTCGTAACTATTGCCTTGGCCTACCCTACACAGCTGAGACCACGCCTTTTGACGATGACATAGTGGTCTATAAAGTTGGTGGCAAGTGGTTTGCGGTGATTGACTTGATGCATAGTGACCATGTTGTGGTGAAGTGCGACCCCGACTTAGCTATCGAGCTACGTGACCTTTACAATGAGATCACCGAGGCGTGGCACTTTAACAAACGACATTGGAACTCTATTCGCCTTACGGGCGACCTTGCCCCGAGCTTTATCCTCGAGCAGATTTACAACTCCTATCTATTGGTCATCAAGAAGAATGTCACTCCCCGTGCCCTTCGTGATGAGATTCTTAATGCGATAGAACAATCAATAAAATAATCACGTCTACCCATATATCATAACAAAAAAAAGAGAGGAACGAAAATTCCTCTCTTTGCGTACTCGGAACCGGGGTCGAACCGGTACGGGCATTTCTGCCCACAGGATTTTAAGTCCGGCGTGTCTACCTATTCCACCATCCGAGCAACACAGTCTTCGAAAAGACGTTGCAAATGTAGTAAATTTATTTAATTCTGCAAAATCTTCGTGTCAATATGTGATATTATCGGCTCAATGTCGTGGGGAGAGAACCATGCAACCTCGGCATCACGGCGAAACCATGTGAGCTGGCGCTTGGCATAGCGGCGTGAGTTGCGCTTGATAAGCTCTATCGCCTCGTCGAGTGAGCAACGACCATCGAAGTAGTCGAACATCTCGCGATAGCCCACCGTCTGCAACGAGTTAAGCTCTCGCTTCGGAAGCATTGCACGTGCCTCAGCCTCGAGGCCCTCCGAGATCATCATATCCACACGTAGGTTTATGCGCTCGTAGAGCACGTCACGGGGCAGGTCGGTACCTATCTTCACAATGCGGAAGGGGCGCTGTTGCCTCTCGCCCTTGCGCTGATGGGAGTATGGCTTACCACTCGTAATACACACCTCTAATGCTCGCATGATGCGTGCGGGGTTGTGTCTATCTACAACCTCGGCATAGACGGGATCGAGCCTACGCAGCTCCTCGAATAACGACTCTACGCCCTCGCTCTCAAGGCGTTGCTTGAGGCTTTGGCGTAGCTCGTCGTTGGCTTCGGGAAGGTTGTCCATACCCTCGCATAGTGCCTGAATATAGAGTCCTGAGCCACCCACGGCAATAACCACGTCGTGGCGTTTAAATAGCTCATCGAGGCGAGCGAGTGCCTCGTGCTCGTAGCGTCCCGAGTTAAAGTCGTCGTCTACGTCACGGTCGGCAATAAAGTGGTGCTCGGCAAGCGACAGCTCCTCGGCAGTGGGCTGTGCTGTGCCTATGGGCAAGCCACGGTAGAACTGACGTGAGTCGGTAGAGATTATGGGCGCAGAGTAGTGGCGGGCAAGAGCCACCGCAAGCGATGTCTTACCCGAGCCGGTAGGTCCCACAACTACTATGAGCGTCGGCTGTTTAGAACTCATCGTCGTAGTTATCGTCGCCGTCGAACTCGTTGTAGTCGCTCATCATCTCCTCGAATATCGAGCCCGAATCCTCAGTTGCCTCGGGGTCGTACTGATCGGGGGTTGGTGCATGCTCGAAGGCAAGGCGTGGATACATAAGGTCGGCATTGGGGCGCTGCATGTCGAGTAGCTCGATGTAGTATGAGCGGTTGTTGAGCATGTCGAAGGTGTAGATGATACGCTCGTGGAAGTCGCCCGTAACATCCATCAGGCGCACCTTGTCCATAGCACGTGGTGCTCCTGGCACATCGTCGCCAAGGTCAATTTCGGAGAACTCCTCGATTGGTCGCCATTCGCCATCGGCCTTGAATATAGACACCATGCATGGCTCGTAGTGCAGAGCCTCGAGCACAAAGTCGGAGAACTCGCTGAGAGTCATATCGGGATATACCTCGAAGTCACGCACAAAATGGTCGCTCTCGTCGCTGAGCATTCGATACTTAAATACAATATTCATAATTGTGATAGTTTTATCAGATACAAATGTAGCAATAATTTGGCAATATATTGTGTTGCGGTCGAAAATATGTTATAAAAATGATTTTTTATTTTTATTTCCGCAAAAAATCACTATATTTGCATCACTAACAACGAAATCTTTATTACCCCACCCCCGTAGGGTACACTTAATCTAACTTATATTTTATGCAAGATTTATCAGCACTGGAGGGTAAAACTATCCAAGAGTTACGCCAAATTGCAAGTGTGTTGGGCATCAACATCACCACACGCAAGCGAAGCGACCTTATCGAGAAAATAGTTGCTTTTACCACTTCGGAGCCCTCAGCAGAGACAAATGTAGAGCCAGCATCGGAGAGTGAGGCGGAGGCTGCACCAGCACGTCGTGGTCGTCGTCCACGCATGAGTGGCATCAAGCTAAGCAACACCCAACAACAAGATAACGACAACACCACAACCCCTACCGAGGTAGAGGCAGAGGCAGAGAGCGCAAACGCCGAGAAGGCAGCATCGGCTGTGGAGCCCGCCGAGGATAACTCTGCAAAGACGGAGCACCACCCCAAGCGTCGTGGTCGCAAGCCAAGGATGCACGCTGAGCGTGTGGCAAAGGCTGAGCCAGCACACACACCCGAAGCCGAGGAGGTAGCCACAGAGGAGCATGCCGAGGCTTTAGAGGAGCATACCGAGGCTTTAGAGGGCATCGACGAGGAGGTGGAGGCAGCTGAGCAGCAGCAGCAGCAGATGACTATGGAGGCTGAGATAACCAAGGACGACTTTACGGCCGTTGTCGAGGGCGAGGGTGTTCTCGAGATTATGCCCGATGGCTTTGGCTTCTTGCGCTCGGCAGACTACAACTATCTAAACTCACCCGACGACATCTACGTATCGCCATCGCAGATTAAGCTCTTCGGACTAAAGGCGGGCGACACGGTGGTAGGCACAATTCGTCCACCACGCATTGGCGAGAAGTATTTTCCATTGGTGCACGTAGAGCTTATCAACGGCCTTAAGCCCGAGTATGTGCGTGACCGTCAGCAGTTTGAGTATTTGACACCATTGTTCCCATCGGAGAAGTTCAACATCACGGGCAACGGACACAACAGTGTGTCGAACCGCATTATAGACCTCTTTTCCCCTATTGGCAAGGGTCAGCGTGCGATGATTGTGGCACAGCCAAAGACAGGTAAGACAATGCTTCTGCAGTCGATAGCCAACGCCATTGCCGACAACCACCCCGAGGTATATATGATCGTGCTACTTATCGACGAGCGTCCCGAGGAGGTTACCGAGATGGCACGCCACGTCAAGGCAGAGGTTGTTGCCTCGACCTTCGACGAGCAGGCATCACGCCACGTTAAGGTTGCCGAGATGGTGCTGGAGAAGGCTAAGCGCATGGTGGAGAGCGGTCACGACGTGGTCATCTTCCTCGACTCTATCACACGTCTTGCACGTGCCTACAACTCTGTTCAGCCAGCATCGGGAAAGGTGCTCTCGGGAGGTGTCGATGCCAACGCGCTGCACAAGCCTAAGCGCTTCTTTGGTGCGGCACGTAACACCGAGGAGAAGGGCTCGCTAACGATTATCGCCACAGCCCTCATCGACACAGGCTCGAAGATGGATGAGGTGATTTTCGAGGAGTTCAAGGGTACGGGCAACATGGAGCTTCAGCTCGACAGAAAGCTCGCCAACAAGCGTATCTACCCTGCTGTCGATGTTGTTGCGTCGGGCACACGCCGTGAGGATTTGCTCTTGCCACAGAGCGTCATGCAGCGCACATGGATACTACGCAAGCACCTATCGGATATGACCACCGTAGAGGCTATGGAGTTCATTCAGAAGCAGTTTAGCCTCACGCGTGACAACAACGAGTTCCTCGCAACAATGAATCAGTAAGCTCTATGAGAAGACTTTTAGCACTACTCATCGCCACGTCGTTTACGCTTAGCGCCTCGGCATGGGGCCCTAAGGGTCACGACATTGTAGCGTATGTTGCGCAAAACAACCTCTCGAAGCGAGCACTAAAGCGCATCGAGGCAGTCCTCAATGGCAAGTCGATGGTATACGTGGCTAATTGGCTCGACAACGCCAGCCACACACCCGAGTATGCCTACACCAAGACATGGCACTATGTCAATGTAGAGCCCTCGGAAGGGAGCTATGCTGAGTCGCAGCAAGAGCCTAAGGGCGATGTGGTGACGGCAGTAAATAGTATCGTCGAGCGCCTAAAGAGTGGCGAGCTAACCAGGGAGGAGGAGCGTGCCGAGCTGATGATGCTCATCCACCTGGTGGGCGACATGCACTGCCCCATGCACGCAGGACACAAGAGCGACAGAGGTGGCAACCTTACCCAGGTAAACTACTTCGGCAAGAGCAAGAAGCTACACTCGGTGTGGGATAGCGAGATTGTTGAGTCGGCACACAAGTGGAGTTATGCGGAGTGGCAGCAGCAGATAGATAGGCTCAAGCGCAAGGAGTGCCGAGCAATAATCGAGGGCACACCCAACGACTGGATTGAGGAGTGTGTGGCGCTTGCCGACGACGTATATCGCAACTCAACCACCGGCGCAAACCTCTCGTACGACTATGTGGCGCACTATGCCCCCGTTGTCGAGCAACAACTCGTCAAGGGCGGACTACGCTTGGCTGCTCTGCTCGAGGAGATTTACTAGGCAATTAGGAATTAGTAATATTTTTTGAGACGACAGAGACGAAAGGGACGAAAGAGACGACAACGAAGTCGGGTATCATTTTTTTAATTAGTAATTAGGAATTAGTAATTAGTAATAATGTGGTATTCCTCATTCCTCATTCCTCACTACTCATTACTAATTACTCGCTACTCACTACTCATTACTAATTACTCACTAAAACAACAAGGGGGCTCTCCAATGCGGAAAGCCCCTTGTTTGTTGTTGCTTTTGAGCAACTATCTGCCCGACTCGGCAATCTTCTGACGAATCATCTTGTTGAGATTCTCGCTCTTGAGAAGCTGTTCGAGGGTGATGTGCATGCGGTAGCGCCAATAGTGGCGTGAGTTTGCTGGCACGTTGATACGCTCATCGTGTGGATTCTCACGACGCAACTCGCCATCCATAGCCATCCAATCCTGCAAAGGAAGCACGGTGAGCATTGCTGGCGACTTGAGGTGCATAGCGATAACCTGCTCCGAGATCCATGGCTCGCAGAAGTATGGAGCCTCGCCCCATGCGCCGAGCACCTGGTTGTAGAAGCGCTGTGTAACGCCACGATCCTCCTCCCACCAAGCACGTAGTGGGTTCATGTCGTGAGTACCTGTGGTGCAGATTGAGAGGTATGGGTAGTCGTAGGTTGAGCCAAACTCCACCTTAGGGTCCTTAGGCATGCGCTGGATCTCGAGCGAGAGAATCTGCTCGCCCGACATTACTGATGGCACGCAGTCAGGAATCATACCCAAGTCCTCGCCACACACGAGCATGCGAGTAGCCTCGGTGAGTGGTGGAAGCTTCTTGAGTGCCTCCCACTTCCAAAAGTCGTTGTGACGACGATAGAAGAAGTCGTCATATAAGCGGTTGTAAGCCTCCTTCTGCTCGTCGCTAAGCCAGCGGTAGCAGTCGGTGTTGTATGCCGAGATGCGTGGGTGGAACTTACCAAGCTGAATCTTATCCTCGACAAAGAGCACGTTATCAGTCTGCGAAATATCGCCCACATGCCAGCCCTCGAAGTTAAAGCCATACGAAGCAATCTCCTCACGAGAGTAAGGGAGTGCAGGGTTGAAGCGTCCGAGGAGCGCATTTACAGCGTCGAGAGGAATCTCCCAAATGCGGAAGAAGCCAAGGATATGGTCGATACGGTAAGCATCGAAGTACTCAGCCATCTTCACGAAGCGAGCCTTCCACCAAGCATAGCCGTCCTCAGCCATCTTAGCCCAATTGTATGTTGGGAAGCCCCAATTCTGACCCATCACAGAGAAGTCATCAGGTGGAGCACCCGCTGATGAGTCCATGTTGAAGAGCTCGGGGTATACCCACGCATCGACGCTTGTGCGAGAGATGCCGATTGGAATATCGCCCTTGAGAACTACGCCATGAGCATGTGCATAGTCACGCACCTCACGCAACTGCTTAGCGAGGTGATACTGCACGAAGTAGTTGTAAGCCACAGCCTCGGCATGCTCCTTCTCGTATTTTGCAGCCTTAGCCTTGGTGTACTTAGCCATAGAGCCCCACTCCGCAAAGTCAGGAGTGCCCTTCTCGTCACGCAATGCGCAGAAGATGGCGTATGGGCGCAACCACTCCTCGTTAGCTGCCATGAAGGCCTTAAACTCCTTCGAGGCAAGTATTTTTTGACCCTCCTCCTCGAAGATGAGGTGTAGGTACTCGGCCTTAGCCTGGTTTACACGCTCGTAATCGACGTTTGGAAGCGAGTTAAGCTCCTTGCCCAACGCCTCGAAGCGCTCCATCTGAGCCTTGTCCTTGAGCTGGCCAACGAGTGGCAGGTGGAGGAACTGAGGGTGAAGGGCGAATGTAGAGTTGGCGTTGTAGGGGTACGAGTCCTGCCATGTGTTGGTCATGGTGGTGTCGTTTATAGGCAGAATCTGAATGATTGACTGACCTGTTGCTGCAGCCCAATCTACCATGAGGCGAATGTCGTTGAACTCGCCAACACCGAAGCTCGACTCTGAGCGGAGCGAGAATACAGGGATAGCAACACCCGCACCACGCCATGGAGCAGTGTCGAACTGAGGACGCAAGCCCTCGACAACAAGAGCCTCACCCTCGGATAGCTGCTCGTTGAAGTAGTAGTTCTCGCCCGACTGCCATGCAACAACATTGCCCGACTCACTATCTACGATAACGAACTTATAGGCAAAAGCACCCTTAGGAGCCTTGATGCGTGCATTCCAAATAGGGAACTGAGCGTCGCTGAGCTTAACACCCTTCTTTACGTCCCAATTGCCAAGCGCCTTGCCATCGCCAACCATCACAACGCTCTGGTGTGGGCGGATAGCTGCGATGTCTGCGAGGAATGTGACATAGCCATCGGCAATGCCCTGAGCTTTCTTGCGTGATGTGCGAGCGAAGACACCATCGGTGAACATCGACGAGTGGAACGAGCGGTCGAAAGGCATGTCGCCCCAGCGGTCGAGAATGCGAACGTTAGTAGCCTTCTTGTCGAGAGCGAGCGTGCGCTTCTCGGTCCACTCCTTGCGAAGAGTAGTATCCTGGTAACGCACCTCGTAGCGGTAGCATAGCTCAGTGGCATCACTAAGCTTAAGTGTAGCGCTCCATGTGGCATTGCCAACATATGTCATTGGATATGCCTTCTCTTTTGCAGCGCCAACAACCACATATAGATCCTCGCCATATGCAGTGTTGTACTCTAATCTAAGATTTAGTGTCATATACTTATATTATATCGGTTATCTTTTCGGTTATCGTTCAAGAATTATTCGGCGTAGCTCCTCGCAACTTGCCTCGGGGTTGTGGGCATCGAAATGGTAGCCACCCCACCCCTCAGTGATTGCCGTGTCGATGTTCGCCTTGCGGTCGTCGATAAAGAGCGTTTCGCTGGGGTTTAGGCCATAGCGTTCGATGAGGCGGCGGTAGATTTCGGCATCGGGCTTAACCACATGCTCCTCGCACGAAACAACCTCGCCGTCGAAATTTTTGAATACCTCTTGCTGGCGCAGAAACTCGATGAACTCCAGCGACATATTCGACAACACATAAAGCTTAAGGTTAGCTCGTTTAAGCTCCTCGATGAGGCGCTTTGTTGCGGGTATTGCCTCCTGCGTGAGTATCGAGCGACGAAGGTTTTGCTCGGCAAGCTCTCGTGAGCATGAGTTGTAGCGAGCAAGGGCCTCCAACGTTTCATCGAGGCTCACCACACCACGGTCGTACTCCTCCCAAAACTTAGGCATTTGGGGAAGGGTGATGTAGCTGAAAAACTCTATAAATTCGGGCTCAAATTTTCGAGGGTCACGTGCGAATACCACACCGCCCAAATCGAAAACAATATTTGCGTAGTTACTCATAATTGTACAAAGATATGAAAAAAAATAGTAATTAGTAGTGGGTCGTTGATAATTTTTTTTAATATCTCCTAACCTCTCGCTTAGAACGGACAATACTCCGCTAAGTTTACAACATCTGCAACACCTGTTCTTCGACCATAGCCACCCAGCGTGCACTCCATAAACCAGCGCGGGATTAAGCCGTAGGGCTCGGGTCGTCGAGTTTCGAGTTTCGTTTCTTCTTTTTTCCTATGAAACGAAAAAGAAGAAACTTCTTTATCGTCTATCCATGGGTTATCCTCAAAGTGTTGCTGTTTTTTTTTCAATTTTCTTTCTTTCAAAAACCCTATGTTTTGAAAAAAAAGAAAATTCTTTATCCCTTAACTAAGGGTTATCCTCAAAGTATTGTTGAGGCTTTTCAAATTTTCATTCTTTCAAAAACCCTATGTTTTGAATTGAATGAAAATTCTTTATCCCTTAACCAAGGGCTATCCTCAATGTATTGATTATGTGTGTAGCGACAACCACTATTACTCTTACTTACATTGTCACTAACATACTAATTAATTAATTAGTAATAGATTTTTTTTGGGACCAATAAGACGAATAAGACCATTAAGACCATTACGAAACTCAGGTATCACTTTTTTTCTTAGAGGTCTTAAAGGTCCTAATGGTCCTCTCTCCTAATGGTCCCAAAGGTCCTAAGGGTCTTATCTCCCTGTTGTTCTCTCTCTACCACGACACTACCCCAACCAATATCTAAAAACGTTCATAATTGTGATGGTTTTTATTTTTTCAAATTCAAAACATAGGGTTTTTGAAAGAAAGAAAAATTGAAAATCAACCCCTCTCTCTGCCACGACACTACCCCAACCGATATCGTAAAACGTTCATAATTGATATATTTTTGATGATTAAACAATAGTTTCTTCTTTTTCGTTTCATAGGAAAAAAGAAGAAACGAAACTTTATTTGCTGTGCAAAAGAGCATGAACCGATGATATGCTCTTATAGCCCAATGCGTCGGCTATCTGTTGTAGTGTCTTTCCCTCGTCACGCAGAAAGATGATAATAACAGAGCGTTTGGCGATAAACTGCGAAAACCACCCCACAAAACTCACCAATTTCGCTTGCTTTTTCCATTTATTATGTTTATCTTTGTGCGTTTTATATAGAATATATAAATAATATCAATTATATGAGTACCGAACAGGAAAAAGTGATGAAACACGAGGAGGAGTATTCGGCGTCGAATATTCAGGTTCTCGAGGGTTTGGAGGCTGTGCGTAAGCGCCCCGCAATGTACATTGGCGATATCGGCGAGAAGGGTCTTCACCACCTTGTTTACGAGGTTGTGGACAACTCTATCGACGAGGCTTTGGCAGGATATTGTACCGACATCTACGTCACCATCAACGAGGACAACTCGATTACGGTGAAGGATAACGGTCGTGGTATCCCTACCGACTTCCACGAGAAGGAGGGCAAGTCGGCTCTCGAGGTAGTGCTTACCGTACTCCATGCCGGTGGTAAGTTCGACAAGGGTAGCTACAAGGTGTCAGGTGGTTTGCACGGTGTGGGTGTGTCGTGTGTTAATGCGCTCTCTACACTCCTTATCGCCGAGATCCACCGTGGCGGCAAGATCTACAAGCAGACATACTCGAAGGGTACGCCTACATCAAAGGTAGAGATTGTTGGCGAGTGCCAGGATCGTGGTACTACCGTTACGTTTAAGCCCGATGGCGAGATCTTCACCCTCACAACAGAGTACAAATACGAGATTCTTGCCAACCGTCTTCGTGAGCTCGCATTCCTTAACAAGGGCATTCACCTTACACTCACCGACAAGCGTGTAAAGGATGAGAATGGCGAGCCACTATCCGACCACTTCTACTCAGAGCATGGCCTATCGGAGTTTGTCGAGTATCTCGATGCTACACGTGGTCAGAAGATTATCGAGAACATCATCTACCTCGACACCGAGGAGAGTGGCGTGCCTGTGGAGGTTGCCATGCAGTACAACGACTCATACTCCGAGAACGTACACTCTTATGTAAATAATATCAACACCATCGAGGGTGGTACCCACCTTACAGGTTTCCGCTCAGCACTCACTCGCACCTTGAAGAAGTACGCCGAGGAGAGTGGCATGCTCGCAAAGCTCAAGTTCGACATCAATGGCGACGACTTCCGTGAGGGTCTCACAGCTGTTGTGTCGGTTAAGGTTGCAGAGCCTCAGTTCGAGGGTCAGACAAAGACCAAGCTCGGCAACGACGAGATTGCTGGTGCAGTGAACCGTGCCATGTCGGCAGCATTGAGCCACTACCTCGAGGAGAATCCAAAGGACGCTAAGGCTATCGTTCAGAAGGTAATCCTTGCTGCTCAGGCTCGCCATGCAGCACGCAACGCACGTGAGGCCGTTCAGCGCAAGACCGTTCTTTCGGGTGCTGGCCTTCCAGGCAAGTTGGCAGACTGCACAAGCCGTGACCGCTCTATCGCCGAGATCTTCTTCGTCGAGGGTGACTCTGCGGGTGGTACTGCTAAGCAGGGCCGTGACCGTAACTTCCAGGCTATCATGCCTCTTCGTGGTAAGATTCTTAACGTGGAGAAGGCTCAGGAGCACCGCATGTGGGAGAACGAGGAGATCAAGAACATGTTTACAGCCCTTGGCGTGTCGATAGGTACTGCCGAGGATAGCAAGGCCCTTAACCTCGAGAAGTTGCGCTACGACAAGATCATCATCATGACCGATGCCGATGTCGATGGCTCGCACATCGCAACACTTATGCTCACCTTCTTCTTCCGCAAGATGAAGGCGCTTATCGAGAATGGCCACATCTACATCGCTACCCCACCATTGTACCTCGTGAAGAAGGGCACCCAGGAGCGTTACTGCTGGACCGACAAGGAGCGTGACGAGATTGTAGCCGAGATGGGCACTAACGGCGTTCACATTCAGCGATACAAAGGTCTTGGTGAGATGAACGACGAGCAGCTTTGGGACACTACCATGAACCCTGAAACACGTATTCTTCGTCAGGTTACCGTGGAGAATGCTGCTGATGCCGACCACATCTTCTCAATGCTTATGGGCGACGAGGTTCCTCCACGTCGTGAGTTTATCGAGAAGAATGCTCACTATGCAAATATCGACGCTTAATTGATTAACGTAGGGTCGCTTAGTGCGGCCCTTTTTTATAGACTGAATATTATGAAAGTTACCGTTATTGGTGTTGCTGGTGGTACCGGCTCAGGAAAATCTACACTCGTGAAGCAACTTCAGGAGGCATTCAAGGGCGACGACGTAGCCACATTGTGCCACGACTACTACTACAAGGCTCACCCCGAGCTTACGTACGACGAGCGCACAAAGCTAAACTACGACCACCCCGCTGCCTTCGACACAGATATGTTGGTGGAGCATATTCGCACGCTTAAGAACAATGTGCCCATCGAGCACCCTGTATACTCGTTTGTCGAGCACAACCGCACCGACGAGCGTGTTTCGGTTAAGCCGTCTAAGGTGATTATCGTTGATGGCATCCTAATCTTCGAGAACAAGGAGCTTCGTGAGCTTATGGACATCAAGGTGTTTGTTGATACCGATGCCGATATTCGTCTTGCTCGCCGCATCTTGCGTGACGTGTGTGAGCGTGGCCGTACAATGCAGTCGGTCATCGACCAATACACCACAACCGTGAAGCCTATGCACGAGCAGTTTGTTGAGCCATCGAAGCGTCATGCCGACGTTATCATTCCTGAGGGTGGCTTCAACTCGGTGGCTGTGGGCATGCTTATCAAGAATATCCGCTCACTTATCGACGAGAGATAGCGATGGATACTACACTTGGCGTAATCGCCATAATCTGCGGCATCATAGGTCTGCTTGGCGCTGTAATCCCCGTGCTACCCGGCACAATAATCTCATATGCGGGCTTGCTTTGCATATCGTTTAGCTCATACTCTGAGCTACCCACAGCCACACTCGTCGTATGGGGCGTTATTGCTGTAGCAGTGATAGTTATGGACTACGTTCTACCAGGATACTTTAGCAAGAAGTTCGGCGGCACTAAGGCTGGTGTGATAGGTGCCACGGTGGGAACTATCGCCGGAATCTTCTTCGGTCCATTGGGCATTATCCTCGGACCATTTGTCGGCGCTGTGGCTGGCGAGATGTTGGCAAAGAAGCTCACATTCGAAGAGGCCCTCAAGGTGGGCTTCGGCTCGCTGATGTCGTTCCTGGTGGGCACACTCTTCAAGCTTGTTGTGGGCGGCTTTTTGCTCTACTATATTATTAAAGATGTAATACCTTAAAGATATGAGAAGATTATTTATCTGCTTGGTCGCCCTTGTGGCAGTGTCGTGCTCAGGCGCAAATGTCGATGATGGCTACGTTGTGGCTATGTCACGTGCCGTGAGCGAGGATAAGTCATGGGCAGATGTTGCCGAGGCGCTACGCCAAAAACACTCGGCAGACGTGGTTGTCTACGAGTCGTCGCCCTCGGAGCTCATCGACACCCTACGCAGCCTAAAGCCACGCTATGTGGCAATTGTCGAGAAGCCCGAGAATATCGGTCGTGACTATGTCATCAATTTCCACCACACAAGCCGCAACATCGACGAGGATATCTACGCCGACTTTATGTGGGGCATCATCACCGGCTACGATGCCGAGGCTGCTATGCGCATGGTGAACAACAGCACAGAGCCACTACTTATCAAAGATGCCGTAGCAACAATCATGGAGCTAAACTCGGCAAAGTGGTTCGACAACTACGCATGGGTCGATGACCACACCAAGGGTCTTTGGGGCGAGAAGCGTGGCCGTGATGCCGAGATAAAGAGCGACACGGTAGCACCCGAGCAGGTGTTGCGCAAGTTTACCGACCTCTACGCAGAGTTCGACCCCGACCTCATTGTCACAGCGGCACATGCAACGCAGAAGAACCTGGAGATGCCCTACTCGCTGGGCAACCTCAAGCCTCGTGATGGCAAGCTATATGCCGAAGACAGGTTCACCAAGGAGGAGTGGGACTTGCAAAATAGCGGCAAGCGCCGTGTGTATGCGGCTGTTGGCAACTGCCTTATCGGCGACATGAACAACACCAAAGAGAGCATGGCTGCGGCATGGCTCAATGGCTCGAATGCTGCAACGATGATTGGCTATGTGGTAACAACATGGCATGGTCGCAACGGCTGGGGCGCACTAAAGTATTGGGTAACAAACCCTTCACGCTACACCCTTGCCCAGGCTACGTTCATCAACCAGCAAGACTTCCTACACCAGCAAAACGAGTGGTATCCACAGCTCATCAACGAAAAGTATCGCTACGAGGGCAAGTTTCGCGAGGAGCTCACCACAGCTGCTAACCGCCTATCGGAAGTGCTTGGCCGTGAGGTAGACCTTGACAATGCCGAGGATTGGGATATGGTAGGCTTTTGGCACGATAGAGATGTGTTGGTCTACTATGGCGACCCCAAGTGGCAGATTAACCTTCAGAGCGTAGCGGGCGACGAGGACTACACCGTACGTAGCTTTATGCGTGATGGCAAGTATGTCGTAAAGGTTGTAACAGGCGAGAGCTTCAGCCTCGAGAAGATGCGTGGCGACAAGTTTAAGCAGGAGCATGTCCTCGACCTACCATTTAGCTACATCTTCCCCGCTCGCCTATCGTCACCCCGCCTTGCCGAGGGTCAGGAGTGGAAGGTGGCTTTGGACGAGAACTTTGTGCTTGTCTACAACGCCGAGTTCGAGCCTAACTCCACTTACGAGATTATCATAGAGGTTGAATAACTGAGACTCAACAAAATATTAAGGGTGGCCCCGCAATGGAGTCACCCTTATTTCGTTATTATCAAACGCTTAGAAGTTTAGCAGACGACGAGTTTGGCGCACTTCAGACATTGGAGTTAGCTCCTCGTAGTGCCACCACTCACGGCGGTATGGGTAAAGACCAACCTCCACCATAACCTCAATAAGAAGCATACGGTTGTTGGCTGCCTCCTGCGTGATTAGGCCACGCTTAACAAGACCATATACATACTCGCGATACACCTTAAGGTTGCGGTTTGCCTGGTCGTTAGTGTCGCTCGTACCCTTTACGGCAGCTGCATCGGTAAAGTCGTCGAAGCCAGCACCCATATCCAAAGGTATACCCTGATTAGTCGCAATAGTAAGATCTACGGCCACGCCATAGTTGTGACGACCACCCTTTGAGCCATCGGCAACGAAGTCCTGAAACTTAGTGCCCTCGACCAACTTACGCATATAGCGCTGCACACTGATAGGACGTGCTGCGTCGTAGATCATAAGCGTTAGCTGAGGATTGCGCTTGCGAAGGACCTGCTGAGCACGGATAACCTTGCGAGCAAAATCGGGAGTGAGATATGCCTTCTCGAGATCACGATACATATCCTTGCCCACGAAGTTATCAGTAGTAGAATACTTGAGCTCCACGATAATATCCTCAGCACCCTCCATTGTCTGAATATCCACGAGTTTATACTCTCGCATCTTCGCATCGAAATCCACAGATTGCGCAAATGCAGTCATGGACAGAGCCATTAAGCCACAAAATAGTAGTGAAATACGTTTCATAAGATTTGATATGTCATTGTTATTTTATGCAAATATAGTAAAAATATTTTACAAAGTCTAATACATATATTTATTAATGGGAAAAATTATATATCTTTGCAAAAGAAATATGTAAACAATAAATTTAAACATTATGAAGAATATTCTTGCAATTTTTGCTATTGTGGCAATGCTATTTGCAGCGTGTGAGCCTGTTGTTATCGACGAGCCTACACAGCAGATTAAGCTTACCACCGATAGCGAGGTTACCGTAAATAGCGGTAGCGTGATGGGCTTTATCAAGTATGAGATCTTGTCACAGGTAGAGGGCGCCGAGGTTAAGGCAGAGTCTAACGTAGATTGGATTGGCAGCTTTGATTATAGCGAGGGTAAGATTGGCTATACCGTTCAGGCAAACCCTAATGCTGAGCCACGTATGGGTGTTGTCACCATATCTTACGACAAGTCGTCAGTTACTGTGACTATCACTCAGAAGCTTAGCGAGGCTCCAACAAACGAGCAGATTTCAGCCACATACCTTCAGGGTAAGTACTATGGCATTCAGCAGGGCTTGTACAACTACTACCTTGCATTCTCAGACCTTGGCTTAGACAACAATAACATGTTTAGCGTACCTAACGCTCACTACTACTTCGTAGATCTCTACCTCGACGTTGCTCCAGCCGACATGAACAACATTGTTGTGCCTAATGGTGTCTATGAGTTCGACATCACCAACTCGGGCTTCGCTAACACATTTACCGACTCGTTTAGCTGGTATCAGATCAACAACGAGCAGGGCTACGCTTTGTCAGAGAATCAGATCCACTTCGAGGTAGCAAAGCTCACAGTAGAGGATGGCAAGGTGACCCTCGAGGCAAGAATGCAGATCGACTATATGCAGAAGACCCACGTTGTAACCTACGAGGGTGCATACTCACTTATCGACTGCACAAACGAGAGCTACCAATAGATTAGCGACATAGAGATACAGAAAAGAGGCTGTCCAACAAGTTTTGTGGACAGCCTCATTTGCTTTAGAAGTTGTATAACAAGAGCTAATTTTAGGCTTGCGAAGCTCGAAAAAGCGGAGTTTACTTAGCGTAAATGAGCATTTTGAGAGCAAGCGTAACGACAAAGTAGCCTTGTTAGACAGCTTCTTTTTGTGTTTATAATAGTACACAGAGAGCCTAAATCTCGGCAATAGACACTATATTGTTCAATACGGCATAGATCGTGAGGCGACCTATTGAGCGAGTGTTTAGCTTGTCGCAGATGTTGTTGCGATGGAAGATGACCGTTGAGAGCGATATGTGCAACTCGTCGGCAATCTCCTTGTTAATGCGACCCTTAATCATCAGCTTTAGCACCTCACGCTCACGTTGAGATAGGTCGTTGCTATCATCTGCGCTTGTGGGGGTTGGGTGTGGGTGACCATGTGGATGACCCATGTGGTGCATCTGCAACATAGCACGCACAATATCTTGCTCCGACGACGTGGCATCGAGGGTGCGGAAGCCCATCTGCGTAAAGGTTGAGCCACTGCCCTCGGTGACAACGATTGTGCGACGCATCATCTGACGGAAGTAGTCGGGATTGCGAAAGATGGTCATCGACGACACAAAGAAGTGTGGCACGGCATCCTCTGTGGGAGTGTAGCTCTTGAACGAATCGTAGACGACAACCTCCATGCCACCAGCGATATCCATAAGGAGAGTACGCAGAGCCATTGCGCTCAGCGTATTCTCCATGATTATCACCATCTGTGGTCGCATCATCTACACCAATTTCTACTTACCGATATACACCTCCATTAGCTGAGCATTGCCCTCGATAGCAACCTCACAAGCCTCGGCAGGGATCAACACAAGCTCACCAGCGGCAAGTTCCTCCTTGCCTCCGTCAATAGATATTGTAGCACTACCCGACAAGCAGATGTATACGATAAACGAGTCGAGCATAGAGCGGTCGAGATACTTCACTGCATCGACATCGTGAAGCGTCATCGTGAAGTATGGGCACTCGATAACCTTGCTCTCGCTACCCTTCGCAAGGGTGTACTGCTTGTGCAAAAGCTCGGCATCAGACTCAAAGTCGATAGCATCTACAGCAAGTGCCGTATGTAGCTCACGACCCTTACCCGATGCATCTACTCTATCCCAATCATAGATTCGATAAGTCACATCCGATGTCTGCTGCACCTCGACAACCTCGATGCCAGCACCAAGAGCGTGCACCGTACCTGCAGGAATGAAGAAGACATCGCCCTTCTTAACCTCGACACGATTGAGCAACTCCTCGAGGCGTGACTCCGACACAGCCGAGATATACTCTTCACGACTAATGTTCAAGTCCCTGAAACCAAGATATATGGCAGCACCTGGCTTGCAGTCAGCAATATACCACGCCTCGGTCTTACCAAAGCTATTGTGACGCTCCTCGGCAAGTGCATCGTCGGGGTGTACCTGAACAGATAGCTTGTCGTTACAATCGAGATACTTGATCAACAGCGGGAACTCAAGGCCGTAGCGCTCGAAGAGGCCCTCGCCAACCAACTCGCCCATATACACCTCGATAATCTCCTCGAGGTTATTACCCTTGAGCATGCCGTTAGCAACAACCGAGATATCGCCCTTAACCGACGACAAATCCCAGCTCTCGCCATAGAGCTTATCCTTAGCGAGGCGTGCCGCAGCCTTGCCCTTGCGCTCCAAAATGGCGTGACCACCCCATATGCGCTCCTTGATTCTTGGTTTAAATTTTATTGGGTACAGCATATTATAATCTTTTAAAACAATGTTTCTGCGTAGTTGATAATCTCGTTGAAGTCAGCCATAAGCGAGAACACCTTGCTTGGCTTAAGGTAGAATATCTCCTTATCCTTCTTTGCACGCTCCTCGCCACAACCTGTGATATTGAGCATGATACATGCATCTTTGTCAATCTCACCAGCCTCGACCATCTTAATGAGCGACGCAAGTGCCACGCCTGCTGCTGGGTGAATATCGACACCCTCAAGCTCCTTAAACAGGCGACAAGCACGCTTCGACTGAGCATTTGTTGCCACCACCACATCGCCATTTGTAGCCTTAAGCGCATCGTACAAACCACCAGCAATATCGTATGGAGGACGACGGTTCGACAACACCTTAGCATCGATAAGCTCAGCATCACGGCGAGCCTTCTTCATCTCGTACTGCAAAATCTCACGTGAGTCGGCACGCCACGCATCGAAGATAGGCACAAATGGTGCATTCTGCGAAACGATAAGACGCATGGTATTCGTGCCAAAGCGTCCGTCCTCGATGAGTCGCTGATTAGCCTCCCATGCTGCAATGGCACCTGTGCCACTACCTACGGCCTGGAAGTAATAGTCTGGAATACGGCCAATTGTCGTTGTTGCCGATAGCATTGTGGTTGCCATACCATCACGGCGAGCTATGTTCTTTGCACCACCCTCGGCGTAGAACTTCGACGACTTAAGCACAATGTTACTGAGGAAGATAGCATCGTAGTAGTCGCCACCCTTCTCACACGAAATGAGCTTCACGCAGTCGTTAAGTGGCTCGGTAAACCACAAAGCAGATAGGTTGTCCGATGGAACAACCAACAGAAGCTTGATGTTGTTGTCAGAGCATACACGAGCAAAGGCACGTGCCGTGTTTCCTGCCGAAGCAACAACCAACACCCTATCCTCCTTCTCGTCGATACGTGCACATACGCTATATGCCTCAGTCTCCTTGAACGAGCCTGTTCGCATCTTAGCACCATGCTCAGGAGCATAGCCGTTGAGCGTAACCCAAAGGTTGCTAAGTCCGAGGTGCTTAGCCAAAGCCTCGCTACGATAGGTAACAGGTGCTGCCGAGCCCTGAAGCATGCGCTTCACAGGAAGCCAACCACAAAACTTATACAAGCCATAGTCGTCAGACTTAAGCTCGAGCTGTTTCTTTTCGTAGTTAGCCCTAACAAGCGATGGCGTTTTGCACTCAGGATCATCGAGCATCCAGCCGGTATCTTCAAACTCCCTATCGGTAGCGACACACTTTAGCGTGTAGCGTGTTGGATTAAAATCTTTCATATTTAGTCTAAATTTTGTGCACGTCTATTAATCATGCAAATATACAAAATATTTCGCAACATTGCATACGTACCTATACTTAATAAGTATTAATTGAAATTTTGAAAAATAATTTATATATTTGTGGAGTTATATCATAAAGTTATGAATAAGATGAAGAACTACATAACAAAGGGATTAGTTGCAACATTCGTCGCCATCTTCACCCTATCGTGTGCCGACAAAGCACCCATCTCCGAACCTATATGGGACGGAGCAACCGCCGTATTCTATATCAATATGGGCGACCTGCACTCAAAGAGCGGACTAAGCAACATGGATCTAAGCAAGTTCGAGCAGCAGATAGACAGCTGTGCTAATGGTCACAAGAGAGAGGTTGCATTGCTCAAAAGCCTAATGCACAATCCAAACATCTCGGGGTTTAATTTAGATAAGCCAGCATATCTTGCATTTGGTGAGTATATTAACGACACCAATAAGTATAACGCAATAGCATCTATCGAGATTAAGTCAGCAACCGAAGTAGATACTTTTTTGAAGGGCTTGGCTAAGAATTTTAAAGATGCAACATTTGCATTGGAGGGCAACAAACGAATAATCAGCGATGTTGAAGAGGGCGTGATTGTTGGCTACGACGACAAGCGCCTGGTGCTTATTGCCTCGGAGGATAAAACATGTGATCTGCACAGCGTTCTACTACAACACATGAAGTATTTCGCAGCCGATCTATCGAGATTTACAAACTACGACGCAGCCGCATATCTCGACATCAACAAAACATACGAGTTGGCAAGCGCTCTAAACAACACTGCCGACGACGAAGAGAGCGACGAGATTGATATAGACGAATATTTCAGCGAGAATGCAACCGTCGTAACAGGCATTTCGTTCGATAGGGGTAGCCTTACCTACGACACCAACTTTACGGGCGTTCGTGATGAAGTATCCAAGTTCTTCAAGGAGATTAACGGACAAAGCCTAAGCAGATTAAAGCCATCACCTATCGCATTACTTAACATAGGAGTTAATGGCGAGGCATTTGCCGAGTTGGCAAACAAGGCCATCGACACAGCCATGAAGACTTTGGGCGGCACAAGCAACGAGTTTAGCATATATAAGAATGTAGCATTGGGCGTTGTTGCCTCGATTAATGGCGATTTGATGTTCGCCCTGACCGATGCAAACGGCACAATTTCGGAGGATGCACTTGGCGACAAGCGACCACTATTCACCTCTGCCGACGCACTATTCGCTGCCGAGGTGAGCGACGACTATATTATGAAGAACATCGACACCTATGCTAGCAACCTACTCACCAAGCAAAAGAATGGCTACAGCATCGAAGCATTCGGAAACAAGCTCACCATAACACAGCAAGAGAAGTTATTCTACGTAGGCGTAAACAACGACGGCGAGTTAAAAAAGCCATCAGCAGCCGACCAAGAGTGGTTTAACAATGTTATTGGTGGCTACCTATTTGCGATGATCGACTTCAACCAACTATTTAAGTCGGGATATGGACGCACAGCACTCACCGTAATCCTGGATAGAATCAAGAACCCCGATGACTTGGAGGGCGCAAAGAGATTGATTTCATGGGTCGATAAGACATATATCTCAATTAACGGCAAAGAGGATTCGGTGCGTGGCGAGCTGATGATAATCACTCGCAATAAATCGAAAAACTCACTACAGAGCATTGTTGAACTATATTACGATTTAGCATTTAACTAATGAATACTATTAAACTTAAAGGCGTAGTGCCCGAAATATTCGCCTTGAACAACGATCTACGCTCAGAAGTATGGCGTACCGACATTGAGTTCGAGCAGGGCAAGCGCTATCTAATCAAAGCCGACTCAGGCACAGGAAAGTCATCACTACTGAGCTACATCTATGGTCAGCGTGGCGACTATCGTGGCGACATTTTGTTTAACGATCAGAACATCCAGACACTCTCGGCACACGATTGGTGCATGGTACGTCAGTCGATGTTAAGCATTTTGTTTCAGGACCTTAAGCTATTTGGCGAGCTCACAGCGCTCGAGAATGTAGAGATCAAGAATAGGCTCACAAAGACTCAGCCAACCAGGGTTATCAAGGGCTGGTTCGAGGAGCTTGGCATTGCAGACAAGCTAAAGACTCGTGCCGACCATCTGTCGTATGGCCAGCAGCAGCGCGTGGCGCTTATTAGGGCCTTGTGTCAGCCATTCAACTTCCTACTACTCGACGAGCCAATATCGCATCTCGACGACCGCAATAGCGAGGTGATGCGCGACATCATCATTCGTGAGGCAACACGTCAGGGCGCAGGCATCATCGCAACGTCGATAGGAAAACACATGGATATGGAGTATAATAAAATATTGAGCCTATGAGACTAATTTGGAAACTTCTCAGAAAACACGTTAGTCTATTCGAGTTGAGCATCTTCTTCATTGCCAACCTTATAGGCATGGTTGTGATACTTGCCGGCGTGCAGGTATACACCGATTTGCGCCCATTGGTAACGGGAGAAAATGCACTCGTAGGCAACGACTATGTGGTGATATCGAAGCCCGTAAAGCGAGTAAATAGCAAGGCTGTGTTTAGCGCCGAGGAGATCGAGGAGCTTAAGACACAACCATTCACCCTACGTCTTGGCGAGTTTACTCCTGCGCAGTATCAAGTATATGGCGGCATAAACATCAACGGTCAGTCGCTATCAACGCTCATGTTCTTCGAGGCTATACCTGACGAATTTATGGACGTTAAGAGCAAAGAGTGGAAGTTTAAGCCTTCGAAGCATAAGATACCAATTGTCATACCTCGCAACTATCTTAACCTCTATAATTTTGGCTTTAGTCAAACTTCAGATAAGCTGCCTCAAATCACTGAGAGCATGATGAAAGACCTCGAGTTGGAGCTTAAGTTATCGGGCGATGGCAACACTCAGACCTTCACGGGCAAGGTGGTTGGTTTCTCGGATAGACTAAACACCATTCTTGTGCCTTACGACTTTATAACATGGTCAAACAAACGTTTTGCCAAGAGCGAGAAGGTTGAGATTTCACGCCTTATTATCGAGGTGGTAAATCCGAGCGACCCAGCGTTATTGAGCTACTTTAGAGAGCATGGCTATGTTCCCGAGGAGAAGCCAGCCGAGAGTAGCAAGGCCCTATTCTTGCTTCGTGTAGGCGTTGGCGTAATCATATTTATTGGCGTGGTATTCAGCATATTGTCGTTGATTATCTTAACCTTGAGTATATATCTACTCTTGCAGAAAAATATCGAGAAGCTCGAAAATCTTCGACTAATCGGCTACACCACATCTGCTGTGGCACGACCATATAACATGATAGCCATCACGCTAAGCGTATCTATCATGATACTAAGCCTTTGGATTATCTCGCAGCTACGACTTATCTATATCGACTACCTTGCCGAATCAACAGGTCGTGAGATACACGGAACCATGGCGCTTACCATTGTATGTGGCCTTGCGCTGATGGTCGGTATCATCATCTTTAACATCGGCATTATCCGCCGCAAGATAGTAGAGATTTCACGCAAACGATGATCCGCAGAGCTACCATTGGCGACATAGCATCTATTATGGGCATTGTGCGCAGTGCCCAACAGGCGCTATGCGAACTCGGCATCGACCAATGGCAAGATGGCTACCCACGAAATGCTGATATCAAAGAGGACATTAGTCAAGGTGTGGGATATGTAGCCATAGATGGCGACAAGGTGTTGGGATATGCAGCTATAGTGCTCACGGGCGAACCTGCATACGAGCAGATTGCCGAGTTGTGGCAAACAAGCGAAGAGTATGTCGTTGTTCATCGTCTGTGTATCGGTGGCTCGGCACGCCGTCGGGGCATAGCACTACGACTTATGCAGCATGCAGCCACACAAGCTCGCAAGGCGGGTTACTCGGCATTTCGCATCGACACCCACAAGGGCAACACACGCATGCTCGGCATGATGCAGCGACTCGGCTTTAAGCACGTGGGAAAGATTGTATACGAGAGTGGCGAACGAGAGACTTACGAATTAGATTTAAATTTAAGTAACACTTTGTAATTGTCTTAAACATGGCAAGTTATCTTCAGGTAGAAAATATATCAAAATCATACGGCGACCGTACCCTATTTTCAAATATCAGCTTCAATATCAACGAGGGCGACAAGATTGCTCTTGTTGCTCCAAATGGTACCGGAAAGTCGTCACTTATGAAGATTCTTGCTGGTGTCGAGAGTTCAGATCGTGGTGGCGAGGTCAAGTTTATGAAGGATATCCGAGTAGCCTTTCTCGACCAGAATTTCGACTTCAACCCTCGCAACACCATCTTTGAGGAGGTCTACACTCGCATGGGCAATCTTGCTCCAGAAATTCGTGAGTATGAAGAGGCATTGGCCAGCGGCGATAACGATCGCCTGGAGCGAGCAATAGCCTCAATGGACGCTTCAGGTAGCTGGGACATCGAACAGAATATTAGGCAGATACTATCACAGCTCAAGATTGAGCGACTCGACCAGCCAATGAGCGAGCTATCGGGTGGCGAGGCTAAGCGTGTGGCACTCGCATGCATGATGTTGCAAAATGCTGACTTCCTGATCATGGACGAGCCTACCAACCACCTCGACATTGAGATTATCGAATATTTGGAGAACTATCTTCAGCGCTCACGATGCACACTATTTATGGTTACGCACGACCGCTATTTCCTTGACCGTGTGTGCAATATCATCATGGAGATTGATCGTGGCAACCTATATAGCTATCGAGGCAACTACACCGAATATCTCGAGAAGCGTGAGGAGCGCTACGAGAATATGCAGGCAGAGATAGACAAATCACGTAACCTTCTACGCCGTGAGCTCGAGTGGATACGTAGCACACCTCAGGCACGCACAGGCAAGGCACGCTATCGCATCAATGCCTTCTACGACCTTAGGGACAAAGCCTCAGTGAGCCTCAAGACATCGAATGTAGAGATTGATGTTGCCACATCACGCTTAGGTCGCAAGATTATCGACTGCATGGACGTAGACTTAAAGTTTGGAGAGAGAAAGATGCTCGACAAATTTTCATACAAGTTTACACGTGGCGAGCGCATAGGCATTGTAGGTCGTAACGGTGTGGGCAAGAGCACATTCCTTAACCTTATCTCAGGCAGTTTACAACCTGACTCAGGCATAATTGAGCAGGGCGAGACACTACGCATAGGCTACTACACTCAGCGTGGCATTAGCTTTAAGCCTGGGCAAACCGTACTGGAGTGCGTTCAAGAGATTGCCGAGGTTGTAAAGTCATCAGACGGACAAAACGTATCGGCAACCACCCTACTAAATCGCTTCCTATTTCCACACGAAACATTCACAAAGCGCATCGACATATTAAGTGGCGGTGAGCAGCGCAGATTATACCTACTCACGGTATTGATGCGCAACCCCAATATGCTCATCCTCGACGAGCCAACAAACGATCTCGACATCATGACACTCAACGTATTAGAGGAGTACTTGCGCGAGTTCAAGGGCTCGCTTATCATCGTTTCGCACGACAGATATTTCCTCGACAAGTGTGTCGATCACCTCTTTGTATTCGAGGGCGAGGGTCGCATAAAGGACTTTGTAGGTCAGTATAGCGAGTATCGTGAATATATGAAGGAGCGTGAAGATGCAGAGCGTCAAGCTCAGCGCTCAGCAGCACAGCCTAAAGCACAACAGCAGCGCACACACGACACATCGAAGCGCAAGCTATCATTCAAGGAACAGCGTGAGTTAGAGAAACTTGAGCGTGATATAGCATCACTTGCCGAGGAGCGAGCAAAGCTCGAGGCAGAGCTTAATGCTGGCACAGCAGACTACGCTCGCCTAACCGAGATTTCCAGCCGCATTGAGGAGATAATCGCCACAACCGACCTCAAGGAGCTACGCTGGCTGGAGCTAAGCGAGTAATCAACTTTGGCTTAATCATTGCATGGATATAGGCATAAATCATTATGTCTATGAAACGTTCACTATTCATCATCTTGACGTGCATGCTCCTCGCCACCATGTTTTTAGCATATAGTGGCGATGCTCAGAGCAACAAACAGAGTGCCGATGCGATAAGTCGTGAAGCTAAACGTGAGGCACGACGCGAAAAGCGCACACAACGCCTCGAAGCCTACGAGCAACACCTCGACTCGCTTGTAAGATCTAACCACTTTAGGTTTGCAGCGCAGACCATGCAACAGCTCCCTGCTGGCATGATGCGCAACCTACAAAATCCCTACTACGAATTGGTTGTTATGGGAAGTGAGGTTGATGTTTGCCTACCATTCCTAAAAGGCTATACACCACCCTATTACCCCGTGTTATTTAACTATGTTTTAACATCAGTCAATGGCTATAACACAGAGAAGACTAACGAGGGTTGGCACATCACGTTTGAGTCATCGATGTACTCAACAACAGACTACACCTTCTCGCTCGAGATATATTCGAGATACGGAGGTGCAACACTCACGCTATCATCACCATTCTACAATAGCGTGCAGTATACGGGAAATATCTTAGGAATTTAAAGCCTAACGCTTAAGCAAACGATCGGTGTCTGCCATAAATATATTGTACAACTGACGTGAGTCGGCAGACATCTTCAATGTGTCGCCAACCGAGCGAGGAACAATACGATAACCAGGCAAGACAACATGCACGGGGTGAGCATTGGCGCTGTAGCTAAGTCCAGGAACTGTGTCGCAGCGAACGATGTTCACCTCGGCGATTAATCCTCCATTGGTATATCGTTTGCGCTGATTCGACACAAGGTTACCCAACGAGTAGAACACTACACCATCTGACGACACCTCGTATGTCTGCACCACATGAGGATGTCCTCCGATGATAACATCCACACCTAATGACTTAAGAAATTGCACCATCTCTTTCTGCTCAGCATTTGGCTGTCGCTGATACTCTATACCCCAATGCATACAAGCAATAACGCAATCTACACTATCTCGATTAATCGTTGATATATCACGCTTAATGCGCTCTTTATCAATAATATTAACATACTTCCCTTTAGGCACAGGATAGCCATTTGTTCCATAAGTGTAGTTCACCAAGGCAAATCTTATACCCTTTGACATAAAATGCAACACGTTGTTAGCATCGTAGTCCTCCTTACCCGTAAAGGCTCCGGTGTGTGCAATATTATGCTTGGCGAGTTGCTCCACTGTCGTGTCGATACCTCGACCAGCCCTATCACAACAATGATTATTTGCCAATAGAGCGACATCAATCCCCATATCCGCCATTGCGTCTGCCACCTCAATGGGTGAGGCAAAGCTCGGGTAGCCACTATAATCACCACGTGTGGTGAGCGTAGTTTCGAGGTTTAATACCGCAATGTCGGCATTGCGAAACATGGGCGCAACATACTGAAATGATGTGGAATAGTCATACTTACCACTCTTATACGCCGCTCTCACCTGGGGAATATGCTGCATTAGATCGCCACCAAACATAAGACACACGGTGTCGATACGCACCTCCGCCTGAGGCTCAGGCAGAAATTCAATGGTCATAGCCTTGTTATCGCAACATGACGTTGCAACAAAAACAGACAAGAATATTGAAAGAATATTAAATACTGCTCGTTTCATATTACAAATATAGCAAAATTTAACTATTTATACAACATATTAATAAAAAAAAGAGCCTGTCTAACAAGTTTTTTGTTAGGCAGGTTTTTATTTTATATAGAAAAGTTTGTATCTTTGTATTGCGAGCTGTTCAGCTTTATCGGAAACTAAAAGAGAAAAAATAATATTTGATTGTTCAGCCGGGACTGTACGCACGGTCTTCGGCTCAATATTATTTTTCTTTTAGTTCC
>JAFZEX010000029.1 GCA_017560425.1 Alistipes sp. | reverse complement strand
GCTCTGCATTCCCAAATAAGTTGTATTCTATCTGTATACAACTTAACATTCTACAATAGAAAGTGGACATTCTCAATCCCCAAAAGCCATATCGAACACAAGCGAAATGGTCTTTGGGGCTATGTTATTATTTATCTATAAATTAACTCGTATTTTCTATGAAAAATTACTATCTTTGTGTCAGAATTAGGGCACCGAGTGGCAAAAGCAAGAAGTCGCCATTAGTCACAATTGCAAGGCTCAATTGATTCCCTTATTTTACCCACAACTCCGTAACTATCTGATTATCAGAGGGGTTTACTTTCTGCATCGGCAAGTAGAAAATGATTACCAATGATAACAAATAACAAACGATGATTAAAAGGTTGGCCGTTTTTGAGCCATAATTGATAAGATGGATTTATCATCGGTTATCACCGTTTATCAAATTCTTTCGCCTTATTTCACCCCCCCCCAACTGAAACTTGAAGTTGCCGACCTTATAAATTATTGCTGCATAATAGTTGCAAATTAAACTATTATAACTATATTTGCACTGTAATAGTTCTAAATAAAGCCGTATGGAGAATATTTATATGTTGTCAGATGCGACAATCCTCGCCAAACTTGGTGCCAAGATTAAGGGTACTCGTCTGAAACAAAATATCACACAGGAGAGCCTTGCTATATCTGCCAATATATCACTATCTTCCGTGAAAAAGATAGAGAGCGGGGAGATAAAGTCATTTGATTCGTTATTACGAGTGCTGCGAGTATTAGGCAAATTGGATATATTCCAGTCGATGGTTGATGAAGAGTCGTTAAGCCCAAGTGAATATTACAAGTTAGTAAACTCAGCCAAAAAGGCAACACGCAAGCGAGCCGTAGGTAAAATGAATGCTAACAAAAAGGAGGAATCAGAATGGTAGATGTTGCGATAGTAAAAATGTTTGGCAACCCGATAGGTGTATTCCGTTGGGATAGTCGTTATGACATTGTACAATTTGAGTACAACAAAGATTTTATAGGGCAAGGGCTGGAACCGTCCCCTCTGATGATGCCAGTACAGTCCGGTCGAACCTACTCGTTTGGAGACATTGGGCGAGAGACCTTTAAGGGACTTCCGGGACTACTTGCTGATTCATTGCCTGACACCTATGGTCGTGCCTTATTTGATAGGTGGCTTACTCTAACGGGGCGTACAAGTAGTAACATCGTGGAGACTCTATGTTTCTTAGGAAAACGCTGTATGGGAGCATTAGAATTTGAGCCTGCAATAGATGTTGATTACAACCTGGACTCAAAGATTGCCATTGACTCACTGGTTGAAGTTGCACGAGAGGCTTTATTGAATAAAGAGAATTTTGGCGTCAATATCAACGACGACAAAAAAGCTGCCATTGCAGAAATCCTCCAATTGGGAACATCTGCCGGAGGTCAAAGAGCAAAGGCTATAATAGCGTACAATAAAACGACTGGCGAGGTTCGCTCCGGGCAAACTGATGTGCCTGATGGTTTTGATTACTACATTATTAAATTAGATGGCGTCTCGGCAACAACTGGATTCCGTGAGACTGAGAATTATGGTCGTTTGGAGTACTCGTTCTATAAGTTGGTTAAGGCTTGTGGAATAGATATGTCTGAATGCTCACTTATAGAGGAGAATGGTAGAGCACATTTCCTTACTAAACGTTTCGACCGTGAGAATGGCAAAAAGGTTCATATGCAGACGCTGTGTGGTATTGCACATTACGACTACCGCCTGCATCGTGCATACTCATATGAACAAGCATTCAATGTAATGCGAGCTCTCAAACTGCCTTATTCGCAAGCGCAGGAGATGTTCCGCAGAATGGTTTTTAATGTGATTGTGCGAAATCAAGATGATCATACAAAAAATATATCCTTCTTGATGGGGGAAGATGGTGTTTGGCGACTCTCACCAGCCTATGATATGGGATATTCATATAATCCTAATGGCGGTTGGACTGCAACTCACCAGATGTCTATCAATGGAAAATTTGACGACATTACTCGAAAAGACCTTCTCGAATGTGGCGCAAAAAACAACATAAAGAATGCCTCGCTAATAATCGATGAGGTGTGCGAGATTGCTTCACAATGGTCAACAATGGCAAAAGCGAGTGATGTGCCACAAAGCCTGATTGATGATATCAAAGATAATATGCTTCTACATATATAAAACCTATAAACCATGAGCACTAACCTTAAAATTAACGCCCAATCTATTAGGACGGAATTATCCTCATATAAGAACAAGCCTCTCGATTGTCTTTTTGAATATATTTGGAATTCTTTTGATGCAAATGCGACAGAAGTTAAATTGAGTTTTGATATCCCGGCAGAAGGGATTGGCATGGCATGCAATGTTAAATTGACTGATAATGGCGATGGTTGGGATTTTGATGATGATGCAACAACTAACAACTTCATGTCTTCTGTAAAGCAACCAAGAGCTGATCACACATTCCCAAAAGGTCACTATGGTAGAGGTAGATATGCGTTTATATGGATCGCTGAACAATTGTGCGTGTTTAGTAAATCCAAACAATTGATTTTAAACCATAATACCGAGATACAAAAGAATAATAGTGATAGAGAGATCAATGGTACTGAAGTTTGTTTTATTAATATTACAACAGCTTTCTCGGATACTCTTTTATCTTGCGATTTACCATTAAGTATTCTGCTTGAATTTGGATGGCTATTACTTGAAAATAATAATTTCAAGATTTACATAAATGACACACTATTAGATGCAGGCTCTTTGATCAAAGAATCTATTGAAATTCATTATGCCGATCTATCTGACGAAATTAGAGGCAGATTTGAAAGTGATTTTTATGCAAGAATTATTGTTTGGAATCAGAAACCATCAGAATTTTCAAAGTTTTATTTTATCGATGGAACTGGACGGGAGATCGCAAAACGGAATACTGGACTAAATAAAAAGGGAGATGATTTTTGGCATTCTGTATATATTTCTTCTTCATTGTTTTCAAATAGTTCTGACATTATTATGGAAGAAGGTAGCGATAACCCAGAACTAGAGTTTGATGTTAAACATGCAAGACGGACGCGAAATCAGATCATAAATTACTTGAGAACAAGATTAGTAGATATAAGAAAACCATATCTTAAAGCTCAGTCAAATCAATTGTACCAGGACTTGCAGGATAGTAATATAATTCCAATATTAGAGGATTACGGTATATATGATGCAGAAGCGTATGAAGAGCTAATTAAAACAGTTTATACAATTACACCCTCACTATTTACCGGTAAGAGTGCCTCTGACAAGAAGTTTATATGCTCCACTTTTGCTGGCCTTCTTTCTACCCAAGACAGTAATATCATCCAAGTTATATTGGAGCAAATGCAAGAATTGACGGAGGATGAGAAAAAGGATTTATTAGATATACTAAATAGGACATCTTTATCGAATATCATTAAGACAATCAAAGAGGTAGATCATCGTCTTGAGGTAATTGATAAACTTAAACTTCTGATATCTGAATATGAGAAAGAAACATTGGAAGTAAAACATATCCAAAAAATACTTGACGAAAATTTTTGGATATTTGGCGAGCAATTTAGACTTTTTAGTTCAACTGAAGGCTCGTTGAAAAATGTTTTATTATCGTATGCTAGGGAAATACTGGGAATTGATGATCCTGAATTGTCTACGAGTCCGACAGGTGAGGTTGATTTGTTTTTAACAAAAAGCGAATGGTGTGGTGAGTGTAGGCAGCGTAATATAATCGTAGAAATTAAAAGGGCTTCCAAAACTCTAAAGAAGGCAGAGTATGATCAAATCGAGGGCTATATGGAGCGTATAAAAGCCGAAAGTATGTGCAATGGAGAAAACCAATATTGGGAATTTTATCTCATAGGCAAGGATTATGATCAACACATTGCCGACAAGATCGATTCTGCAAAAAATCATGGAGAGAAAGATCGTGGTCTATGCCATAATGTAAAGGATGGCAAAATAAAGATTTATGTTAGAAAATGGTCCGATATATTAGAGGTGGAATGGGGTAATAAAATGAGATATCTGAAAGAGAGGTTGCAAATTCTGTCTAAGCAATCACAAGCTGGCCCAAATGCGATAACGACACAACTACTCAATTAAAGTCGTATAAATAGATTTGCACGGTCTATAAATTAGGCCGTGCATTTTTAAATAAAACTATTTCTTAATCATCTACATTAGATATTGGATAGCATCATCCATTGAGCATCGTCGGCAATATCTCTTTCTGATGGATAATACCGTTTCTTTGAGATTTCGATATTCCCTCCTAAATAATGTTTTATTATATATTCTATTAAACTTTTGTGAATATCAACACAATGTATGTATTTCACACCATTAATATTCCATAATTCCTCCAATGGGATGTCTGGAGTTGCATTACATACAAACTCTCCATCTTGGGCTGTTGAATTTAAGTTTGCGACTGTATATATGGTGATAACATCTCCATTGTTATTTTTCACTTTTGACTCATGTGAATATGCAGATACTATTATACTGGATTTTTCACTCATAATTTTATCATAAGATAAACTACTCCAAAAATCTTGTGGTTGGAATTTACTTCTGTTTTGTGCGTGTTTTCTAGCCAATGAAATAATCGAGGGAGTTATATAATGCGCAACATCTACTTTCTTATAATAGTAAATAGATACATAATCTCCTAATTCATCATTTGTATATAAGTTGATATTGTCACAAGCGAAGAATAATGCCGTTTGAAATTCTTTGGAAAAATCAAGTAATGGGGATGCAGCTCCATAATGTTGCAAAAAAGACAAATAAAGCCAATCATTAGTGGTAATTCCCAACCGTTTTAAGTAATTGCTTAAGATGCTATTATCACGCTTACAGAAATCTAGCATGCTTAATATGCGATGATGGTAGTCTATATTATTTTTGCTAAGGTCTCTCTGTATCCATAATCGCTGTGATGATGTATATAGTTTGTATCTAGCATCATTTACTCCTCTGAATAAATAAGATTCTTTACGTTTATCTTTTAGTGCTTTAAGCCTCTCAATACAAGTGTCTAACTCCTGTTTAGTCCGAATTATACTATGAGTTTTAAACATTTCGTATTTTTCTTCAAAACTGTGATAAGATGGAAGTGTTGCCATACAATTATAATTAGAGAAGGTTAGTATAATGCAAAGATAAGTATTTTTTGCTGAAATGATTTTAATATTTGGAGGGGGGGGGAGATGTGAAACATAATTTATGTACATAATATTTATTGCCAACTTGTGAGGTGATTGATATTTAAGCAAATCTCCGTAATTCAGTAGATGCTTTTATAAAAATAAGGGTTGCCCGTAATGATCTGACCCTCTTTGGAAAGTATACAGCGGATTAGTGTGTAACGCACATTCCATCAGTGCAATAAGTCAAATGGAAGTGAAACGATTTTGCGTGCAAAACTGATGAATCTGTCGATTTGTGAAGAAATGGTGTATTTTACTCCAAATTAATGTGCCGTATAGCTCGTGAATACTTGCTTCGGGAAAACTATATTTGATAGGATGCCGCATAAACTTCGTGTAAAATTTGCGGGAAATGGAGGTTTTGCCCAATTAAAATTTTGCGGGAAATCGGAGAAGTGTATAAATCAATATGCTCGCAATCGTGCAGAATGTGTGAATTTTTGATAGATTCCGCACGATTGAAGCACTTTTTATCATAGTGCGAAGTGCTCCATACTAAAAGTCTCCAAACAAAGAATCTTGGAAAAATGTAAAAATATCGGGTATTTTGTTTTGGAAAATTGCAGAATACACCCGCTATTAGCTTTGGAAGAATGCAGCGTGATATAGCAAATCGGGAATGTGGCTTAAACTTCATAGGCCACATTTTTTACATAAACAGAACAAATCGGTAAAATCCGTAAACCTTTCCACGAAAAGCCACCTACTCTTAAATCAAAAACGATGAATTATGGAATATGTAGCAATTGAAAAAGCGGAGTATGAGCAGTTGCTCAACTCTGTGAAGAAGACAGTGGCAGATATTCGCACTATTGCAGAGGAGTGCAGCATCAATTCGGAGTGGGTGGAAAATGGCTAATTGGCGGAGATTCTCGGACTCTCAAAACGCCAGTTGCAGGGTTATCGTGAGCGTGGCGTATTAGGATTTTCGACAATTGGGCGCAAGATTTACTACCGCCGTGCCGAGGTGGAGAAACTTATTAAAAACAACACAATAAAAAGCAAATAGTATGAACTTGGTATTTAACGAAAATTTAAGGGATGTACTCGGCGACCTTGCGAAGGTCGATGCCGGCATCGAGCAGATTCGAGGGCTCTGCCGTCCCGTGCTGAATGGAGAGCACTACTTATCAGGCGAGGAGGTCTGCAAGGCGTTACGAATAACAAAGCGCACCTTGCAGCAGTATCGTGGTGACGGGCTGGTGTCGTATGTTACGCTGCCTGGTAAGATGCCTTTGCAAAAACTTGCTATTTGAACTATGATAATAGCGAAATTTTATGTAACTTTACGACTGATAAGGGCTATTTGTGATTAGGCATTTTCTCAAATGATAAACTAAACTAATATGAAGTCTCCCCAAAATAAAGGTATCGTGTATGTTTTGACCAATTCTGCAATGCCGGGGCTTGTTAAGATTGGTATGACAACTCGTGATAGTGTCGATGCAAGGATGAAAGAGTTGTACAGCACCGGAGTACCTGTGCCGTTTGAATGTGCCTACGCTTGTGAGGTTAGTTCTTCGGATTGTGTAAAAATTGAAAATGCCCTTCACACTGCGTTTGCTCCTAACCGAGTCAATGCAAATAGAGAGTTTTTTTCAATATCCCCACGCCAAGCTATCGCTATATTGGAGTTGTTTAATAGAAAAGATATCACCCAAGAGATAAGTAATGAAATAGAGAATGACCTAACTCTGGATGACAAAGTAGCTATTGATAAGAGTAAATCAATCAGACGACCACCATTGAACTATAAAGAGATGGGTATTCCAGAGGGTACAAAGTTGATTTATGCTAATGATCCATCAATCAGTGCTATAGTATGTGGTGATAGGCGAATTATGTTTCAGGGTGTAGAATGCTCATTGACTCACGCTACCAAACAGATCCTCGGCATCACTCATTCAATACAGCCTACCCGATATTGGTTGTGTGAGAATAGGAACTTGCAAGATATTTATGATGAGACATATGTTATGGATGAATAAAGTTCATGATGTATCGCTATGATTGGTGCGTTTATAGGTGATTTAGCAGCCTGGACATGGAATAGAGACCGCAGCAAGTTCTACCCACAACTATTTTCAGATGTGGCGCAAAAATCCGTGTATTCGGATGTGCTGCTATTTACGGCAAAGACCCTCTTGGAGAATCCGAATGTATCGAGAGAAGAGTTTTTGCAAATGCATCAATGTTGCTTCGGTATAGGTGATGCGAGAGCCAATGCAGAGTATGACTTACTGCATTCAATAGTTATAGGTTGGGTATATGATGGCGATGATATCTCTCAGGCGATAAGCACATATTGCTTATTGGATGAAAAGGAGGAAGTCTATGCATCGCACTTTTTAGCAAACTTAATCTATCTACTACGAACAGGTTCAACTAAAAAAGAAGCAGCTCAAATAGAGTTTTGTGGAACATTTAGGTCATTTACAAAAGACGAATACCGAAAGACGGGCAATGGTGTGTTAAGCTATTTGGTTCGTGCCTGGATATCATTTTATGACGCTTTTGATTTCGGTAGTGCAATTCATAACGCAGTAAAAAAGCCTGGTAATCTGACTCTGAACTGTATTCTCACAGCAGCTCTTGCAGATGCTATGTATGGTTGCGAGCATTACTTTATCAAGAAACAGTATGAAGGCGGTCGTTTTATTGAATGTTTGGATTTCATTGATAACAGACTATACAAGTTGGCGGGAGTAAGACGAACCTTTTTCCCGAAAAATAATGCTCGAACGAATGTGGAAAGACACATTTGGCACAATGCTATCTGTCCATTATTGGATAAGGTCATAACTCCTGAACTAAAGCGTAGAATCACTAAAGCTTTCTATACGGATTGGGATAATAGATTTGGATTCTATCTTGACGATGGCTGGATTTATGTGTATAGGAATTTTGTCCTACTATCTCGTTTTCAGTTTCAAGTGCAAAAAGATGGAACATTTAGAATAGTAAACTATCAAGAATCGGATGAATCTAAGCAATATGATTTGAATGATGTAGCACTAGAATGTGCTATGTACTCTGTAGAGCATCATTGGGAACTTATTGCTCATGAATAATGTAGTGAGCAAAGTTTTATTAGAGTAGTGCAAAACGATGAAATATAGCCGTGTGCAATTCGTGAGTATCGACTTTGGTATATTATAAACCATATTGATACACAAAACATTACGGCTGTAAAAATGTTTCCCGGTGGCACCACAAGAGCAGAAGATGCTCAAATATAGCTACTCGAAAGAGTGGCTTTTGTTTTGTGTGTATGCGTGATGAGTTTACTCATGTGTGCATAGCCACAATGCAAAGTAAGCCGTGTAACACGGCTATGTTTGAGCATATTATGCCGAGGGTCACCCCGTGTTGGAGGCACTATGCGCAGCTGTGCCTCAATCCCGATAGCATCATGACATGGTCATCTCGTGTTATAAGCACTAAAAGTAGTGGTACTTAATCCAGATAGCATCACGAATAAGAGAGGTTTAGGCCTCTCTTATTTGTTTAATATAAAATAAATTTATATATTTGTATTTATTATGTGACAGGGAGTCGCTTCGGGGGTGAAGGGGCTTTTGCTAAAAAACTTAAATTAATGAAGAGATGAAGAGAATATTGATGGTTGTTTCCGCTTTTGTGGCTATGCTCATTGTGGGCGGTAACATGGTTACTACTGCCTCTGCGCAGGAGGTGCAGACAGAGCGCAGTGAGCAAGGTGCTACGGTGGTGGAGTCATCAGAAAATGGTGAGTTGGCAGCAGCGATAAAGGCAGACTCGACACTGCAAAACCGTGGCGCTGAGGCTGTTATTGCGCCTAAGGACGCATATGTGGTTGTCTACCTTAATCTTACAGGTGATAAGCCAAAGATTGATTCGATATACATTCCAAAGCCTAAACCCATTACCAAGGCTGAAGATGTCTCAGACGAATCGACCGAGGCTGTCGAGGAGGTTGTTGAGGAGCCCGTAGAAGAGGTTACCACCGCAGTTCCTAACAAGCGTTTCGAGAGAGTGATTGTTAGGGGTGCTGGTAGAAATCGCTATGGTAAATATACGTCGCAGTGTGCGGCGCATGTCAATGGCCGTTTGTCGAGAGCGGGATACTACTCAAATGGTCATGCCTACCAGATTTTGGCACAATTCCCCTCGGTGGTGAATGGCTATAAGGGCGTGAAGATTCCTGATCTTTCGAAGGTTAGCGCAGATAAGAGATACGCCACCGTGCTGCATATGCATCGTCAGGCAGCGGACTATGTTAAGGCGCACCTCGACATATCTAAGCTTGTACCCGGAAAGTACTACGTGGTTAATATGTATTACTCGACAAGCCCATATATGTTGCAGTTCTTCTACTCGGCACGAAAGCAGGGCACGGGCAACTACGGAACGCACGTCGGCGTGTTGTACTACGATACCAAGCATCAGGCGTGGATTGTAGAGCACAATATCCACGGTAGCGTATACTACGACGCCTTGGTGTCAATCCTTGGTGGTAGCTCCAACCCAAATAAGTACGGCATTACATCAATCTCGAGAGTATCGAAGTAGATTGCCGCATAATACCAAAAGTCCGTCTTGCAATGGCGCAAGACGGACTTTTTTGTGTTAGCCACGGGTCTTTTTTGTTGTTTACCCCGTGCATGTTATTTAATTTTGCTATATTTGTATATAGTTTACTTCTAAAGCAATTTAGTTATGACAAACATCTATCGTTTTAATTCTTTACTCTTAGTTATTACTATACTCTTTGCATCGTGTGTCAATAGAGAGCAAGCGGCCGTTGAGGATGCTTCATCTGTAGAATGCTCCGAGTTGGAGGTGGCTGAACAATCTGAGCAAGCTGAGTTGGAAACGCAAGCAGTAGCAGAAGAATCCGCAAATATTGAGGAGCAAGATACAATTAACCTTGGTTGTGTAGTGCCCCTGTCTAATAAGGAGTACGAAGAGCTTAAGGCAGCCTTTGAGCAAGAGCCTGATAAGAGCAAACCACGACGCAAGAAGAGGTCTGCGCCTGAACGAAAGGGATATGGCTATCCCATTGGATTACTTCCGGATATTCAATCCAATACAAATTATATTTACTTGATATCTAAGCAATTCGGTATGTATGGAGATGTTGATAGTATTACAATATGTACCTATGAAATTAAGGAAGAGAATGGCAAATATTATAAATGCAAGAGTGGCAATGATGAGTTCTATGAATTTAATGAGCGTGGTGACAATGTTAAATTTATAGGTACTGATACTATCATTCATGAGTACGACAGCCGAGGTAATTTGATATTGTCAATTAATTGGAATAATCGATGGGTAGAAAGCTGTGAATATGACCATAAAGATCGTTTGGTATCTCACACAATACAACAGAACTTAGATGATAAGACAGTGTATAGATATAAATACAATAGTAAAGGTAATTTGGTATCTAGCACTGTATTTCATGGCTCAGATATAATCAGAATTACTAATTATGATAATTTGGGTAGGGTAATTAATTCTTGCTCATACTTTGGCGACTATGTTAGCAAAGGTATCTGTGTGCATTTATCTGAAGGTCAAAAGCATGATTTGTTATTTGAGCAATACATAAACTGTTCAGTATATCAAGATGTTTCAGTATCTAAATATAATAAACGAGGTCGTGTGGTTGAATATTACACATACAATGCATCAAGGCCTTGCTGGCAAATGGCTTGTAAATACTCGTATGATGCGGCAGGAAATATGACTTATTATAGACACTGGCCATTAGATGAAGATTGTGCTTGGCTAGAGGAAGTATACCTCAAATATGACTCCCATAGTAGAATTGTCGAAGCTAATGAAACTGGAGTTCAGTCGTCTACAACTTGTACCTATGACTCCAAAGGAAACTTAGTGCTTATAAAGGTGGAGGCATCATCCTATCTGTTTAAATACGATTCTGTGGGTAATGTCGTGCAGAGGGTAGAATATAATTCAGATGGTTTGCCTATACGCATCACCGAGTGCGATATCGCCTATCGCAAGTAGCGTGTCGTATGCGATAATATAACAGCCCCCAGGAGTTTTGACTCTTGGGGGCTGTGGTATTATGAGTAGTGTATGGGGTTATCTGCCCGTGTACATCTCGTCGTAGTATCTCTGGTAGTCGCCCGAGGTGACGTTGTCGAGCCACGCCTCGTTATCTAAGTACCAACGCACGGTCTTCTCGATGCCCTCTTCGAATTGTAGCGATGGCTCCCAGCCGAGCTCTCGTTGTAGCTTAGTGGAGTCGATGGCATAGCGTGCATCGTGGCCAGGACGGTCGGTAACATAGGTGATAAGGTCCAAAGAGTGACCCTCAGCATTGCCCAAGATGCGGTCCACGGTCTTGATCATAACCTTGATAAGGTCGATATTCTTCCACTCGTTGAAGCCGCCGATATTATATGTCTCAGCAACCTTGCCCTTGTGGAAGATGAGGTCGATAGCACGTGCGTGGTCCTCGACATATAGCCAGTCACGAACATTCTCGCCCTTGCCATATACGGGCAGAGGTTTGCGGTGACGTATGTTGTTGATAAATAGTGGTATCAGCTTCTCGGGAAACTGGTATGGACCATAGTTATTTGAGCAGTTCGTTACAATTGTGGGCATGCCATAGGTGTCGTGGAAGGCACGCACAAAGTGGTCGCTCGACGCCTTAGATGCCGAGTAGGGACTATGTGGCGAGTAGGGTGTTTGCTCGGTAAATAGCTCGTCGTTTAGCTCTAACGAGCCATAGACCTCGTCGGTAGATATGTGGTAGAAGCGCTTGCCCTCGTAGCCCTCGGGAAGGCTCTCCCAATATAGCTTTGCCGCCTGCAACAGCGACAACGTGCCCATCACGTTTGTGCGTGCAAAGGTGAAAGGGTCTTTAATCGAGCGGTCCACGTGGCTCTCAGCAGCGAGGTGGATGATGCCGTCGATATGCTCCTCTTGCATAAGCTGATAGAACGCCTCGAAGTCGCAGATGTCCATCTTCACGAACTTGTAGTTGGGCTTATCTTCTATGTCCTTTAGGTTGGCGAGGTTGCCCGCATAGGTCAGCTTATCGAGGTTGATGATGCGGTAGTCGGGATATTTGTTCACGAACAATCGCACAACATGCGAGCCGATAAATCCCGCACCGCCGGTGATAACTATATTCTTCATATTACCTGTCGCTCATAAGTTTGTTGATGCAGCGTGCCACAGACTCTGTCCAATAGGGTACTGCCACGTTAAACGTGCGCTTTATCTTGCCCTTGTCCAACACCGAGTAGGCGGGACGAGTGACCTTGCTCGGGTACTCCGAGCTAAGGCATGGGCATATCTCGCAACGTGTGTTACCTGCCACACGGGCAATCTCACGAGAAAAGTCGTACCAGCTACAAACGCCCTCGTTCGAGAAGTGGTATATGCCCTCGTTTAGCTCAGCCTTGCCACCCTCGATAATGGCGATGATTGCAGCTGCAAGGTCGCCAGCATATGTGGGCGTGCCTATCTGATCGTTCACGACGCTAATCCTCTCACGCTCAGATGTTAGGCGCAGCATAGTCTTTAGAAAGTTGTTGCCATAGGCGGAGTAGAGCCATGCTGTGCGGATAATGATGTGGCGGCAGCCGACACTCATAATAGCCCTCTCGCCACGTAGCTTTGTTGTGCCGTATACGCTTGTGGGCGCTGTGGTGCACTCCTCCTTGTAAGGTGTGTTCTGCACGTTGCCACCAAAGACATAGTCGGTAGATATGTGCACCAAAAGGCCGTTTGCCTCCTTCATCACCTTGGCAAGGTTCTCAGGAGCCGTGGCGTTGAGGAGCGAGGCACCCTCCATATCCTCCTCAGCCCTATCTACGTTGGTGTAGGCGGCGCAGTTGATGATGATGTTTATGTTGTTCTCGGCAACAAATGTGCGAACGGCACTTAGGTCGGTGATGTCGAGATACGCAGTCTCAACACCCTCAGTCATAACCACATCGCTAAAGATGTAGCTATCGGCGCTACTGCGTGCCGTGTGGCGTAGCTCGCTGCCCAACTGACCATTGGCGCCCGTTACCAAAATTCTATTTGCCATACTCGAATATCTCGCCAAGCTCCTCGAGAGTGGGGTTGTGCCTATCTTTGTCCGAGAGAGTTATGTCTGCCTCAGCCACGCCCCAATCCATGGCTATCGTGGGGTCGTTCCATGCGATGCCACCCTCGCTCTCGGGGTGGTAGTAGTTGTCGCACTTATACTGAAAGATAGCCTCGTCGCTCTTCACCACAAAGCCGTGTGCCATACCTCGGGGTAGAAAGAGCTGGCGGTGGTTATCCTCCGATAGCTCCACGGCAACATACTTGCCATAGGTAGGGCTTCCCGTGCGAATATCTACGGCTACATCCACAACAGTGCCACTAACAACACGCACCAACTTAGCCTGAGCGTGCGGTGGGCGCTGAAAGTGAAAGCCACGCAACACGCCACGCTTGGATTTGCTCTCGTTGTCCTGCACGAAGTGAACGTCTATGCCCGTTTCGCTGCGGAAGCGCTCCTCGTTGTAGCTCTCGAAAAAGTAGCCTCTCTCGTCGCCATACACCGTGGGCTCGATAATGAAAACACCCTCGATAGCGGTCTTTATAACTGCCATACTACCTCTTTGCAAGTTTAATCATATACTCGCCGTAGCTGTTGTTCTTCATGGGCTCAGCCAGGCGAAGAAGATCGTCGCTCGTAATCCAGCCCTTGCGCCATGCAATCTCCTCGAGGCAAGCTACTTGCACACCCTGGCGTGTCTCGATAACCTCGATGAAGCGCGATGCGTCGAACAACGACTCGTGGGTGCCGGTGTCGAGCCATGCGAAGCCACGGCCAAGCACCTGAAGCTTTAGCTCGCCATCACGGCGGAAAGCCTCATTTACCGCCGTAATCTCCAGCTCACCACGTGCCGAGGGCTTGACGCTCTTGGCAACATCCACAACCTTGTTGGGGTAGAAGTATAGTCCTACCACGGCGTAGTCCGACTTGGGATCTGCGGGCTTCTCCTCGATGCTCAACACGTTGCCCTCGCCATCTATCTCTGCCACGCCAAAGCGCTTAGGATCCTGCACCTGATAACCAAAGATGGTAGCCTTCTTATCCTTCTCGGCAACCTCCACAGCCCTCTGCAACATGCCCGTGAAGCCCTGGCCATAGAAGATGTTGTCGCCAAGCACAAGACATACCGAGTCATCACCAATGAACTCCTTGCCAATGATAAACGCCTGAGCAAGACCGTCTGGCGATGGCTGCTCGGCATACTCAAACCTTACGCCATAGTCGCTACCGTCGCCCAACAGACGACGAAAGCCTGGTAGGTCGTGCGGCGTAGAGATGATTAGTATCTCACGAATGCCCGCAAGCATAAGCACCGAGATAGGATAGTATATCATCGGCTTATCATATACTGGCAACAGCTGCTTGCTGATACCCTTAGTTATCGGATACAGCCTCGTGCCATTACCCCCCGCCAAAATTATGCCTTTCATAATTATATGCTTAACTTAGGTGTTTATTGTATTTAAAACGCCAAAATAGATGCCATATCTTAAATAGTGGACTCCATAATACTTCAGATGGGTAATTCCACACGAATTTAAAGTTTCGCTTTACTTTGCGTATGCCATGAGATAAGCTTGACTCATTTCTACCACGTATTATGCGCTTGTCATGAAGCCCTAGATTGCCAGATTTCATAATCTCGTCAAGTATAAAACGACCGTCGTTTTCTATTGGCGCAGTAAGAAGATACTTGTCTTCCATGCCAAATACTTTCTGGAGTATCCACATGATTGCTCCAGTGAAACGACACATTTTCAACGATTGTAATATCTTGACAACCTCTTTTTTTTCATCTTGGGTAAACCCTTGACGTAGTACAAAATAGTAATCCATCAACTGTCGTAACCCTATGCCTTCATGAAATAGGTGTCTATATATGTGAATTAATATGTAGATGCGATTAAATGCAAGGCTTGGTGTCGGTATATTCTCAATCGGCGTTACACATCTACTAAATAGCTCGTCTCTATGACTATTGAAGAATTTTTGTAATTTGCGATTTGAAAAGAAGTTATTCATCCATGATGGTGTAAAGTGAACTTCAATGTCGATAGTATCAATTTTAGGAAAATCAACATGATGATACACCACTTTGCAGTCATGATTATTACCGCGTACATATCTCGCTATCTCTTTGCGACTACCCTCAAACCAAATATCTATATCACCTGGTGTTCTATATGCTCCAAGATTACTTATTTCATAATATTTGGCAATACCCTGTCCCTTAAGTATTATGTTGCGAAATCCATCATCAAGAAACTTCTGCGAGATCTCGATAGCCTTTGAATTTAGAAAAATATTACGTTCTTTAATTCGTTCGGCATGCATTCCCCATTGTAGTAGTAACTGACGAGGTGGACGTTGTTCGGCTGGTAAGTGTTCTATTGCATAAAATGTAATGCCAAGAAGGGCTTGTTTCTTGGCAATAAGAAAAAGCCTCTGCCATTCGTTATTTGACAGAGCTTGCGAAAACTCACTCCTATGTCCAAGTGCAATATGCAATAAATTTATAAATTGCACCATCATCATATCATATATTTTGAATATATAATTTGTATCTTGAAGCAATCATGTCCCATGTGTGGTGGTTGGCAATGTGTGTTGCCATATGAGTGCTCTTGTCTGTTATGTCCTTATAGTTATCTTCTGCAATTTTCATTTGATTGCTGGCAGATTCTATGTCGTGAACTTTACACCACAACCCCCAATCATCTTGTAGTACTTCTCTAATAGCAGGAATATCACTAACAATACAAGGTTTACCATATGACATAGCTTCCAATAGTGATAGTGGCATGCCTTCTGATGACGATAATAAGCAATTAGCGAATGAGTTTTTCAATAATGTCTCTTTATCATTCCCCATCACAGATCCAACAAATATAATATTATTGTTATCCTTGGCAAGATCTCTAAGGTAAGCTCCATGGCTGTTGGTGTAATCACCTGCAAGTACTAATTGAAATCTAGGGTTGTTTCTCTTGATATATGCTTGAATAAGTATATCAAGATTTTTTATTGGATCCATTCTTCCAATTGTTAGGTAGTAGTAGCCTCTGTTTATACCAAATTTATCTATAATATTAGTCTCTGTAAACTCTGTTGGCATATTTACGCCACATGGTATTACTCTACACGTCTTACCATATCGAGATTTAATCTCTTGTGCCTTGGAGTTGCTCACTGTAATGATGTTTTTCCCACAGCAATAAATAGAAATAAATGCAGTCGCAGTCATTAATATTTTCATGAATTTGCTGTGCTTTGGATTGTCTTCGGCAAGACTATGTATTGTATAGCACACTTTACAATGGCATAACCTTACAATCCAACCCGATATGAAAGCGAAAAAAATAGATTGATAATTAATTACATCTATATGTTTTCTATTTTTAATGATGTATCGGAGTGCTTTTATAAACAATAAAGGTAGTGCAATCGTGTTTGACTTTGGACACGCTATATGTTCAATTTCAATGCCACTAACGGTATCTGTATATGATTTGCGATCACAGCATATAATTGTCACCTGGTCACCTTGCTTAGTTAGAGATTTTGCCATATTAAGGACATATGACTCTATGCCGCCAATACCAGGAATGCTTTGTCCTCCTATAAGTACAATTTTCATAACGTTAGAATGGGTGTAGGTTTATTGTTGACTTACAACTTTTGTGTATCGCTCCTCAAAAACATCTAAAGAGAAATTGTTTTTAAGAAGCTTGTGACTATATGCGCCAAAATTATTTCTTAGTTCTACGCTATCTAATAATTTCAATAGTGAATTCGCCATGCCTTCGGCATCGCCAAATGAATGTATGTTGCCATTTCTGCCATCTTCAACAAGATGTTTATTGTCTCCTACATCTGTAGCCACAACAGGTAGACTCCAATTTAGAGCCTCCATGATGCTATTGCTTGTTCCCTCAAAGATGCTCGTTGATAGATATATGTCTGCATTCCTGACAATTTCCTGAACATTGTCAGGTTTAATGAAGATGTTCGTTATATCCTCTACACCATACTGTGCAATCCATGAGCGAATATTCTCCTCCTCTACACCATAGCCTATGATGTCCATCACGAAATCTGTGCGTGACTCCTTAAGTTTGGCTATTACTTGTATCATCGTGTGGTAATCCTTCTGAGGTACAAAGCGTCCTGTTGTTACGATATGTTTAACCTCTCTATCATCTCGCACGATAGGCTCGGCGATATTTGGGAACCCATTTGGAATAACGATATTCTTTTTCTCGTTGAAGCCCTTAGAGGTGAAATATTCTGCACCAGAGTAACAGTTGTAGATGGTGCCTGTTGAGATAAAATTGTGAGCTATTTTATCAATAATCATCTTGGAGGTTTCAATTCGAGCATTTCTTATGCCTCCATATATTAGCTTAACTCCAGCCAGACGACCGATAATCGCTCCTATTACGTTGCAACTTGTTAAGTAGTTAAGAAGTATATCTGTATTTTTCTCTTTTAATAACTTCCTAAATTTATATATCTTTGAGAAAATATTACCTTGTAAGCGAGTAATACTAACATTTGAGTTGGTTAATAGTTCCTGATTTTGTGGAGCAATAGAACTCTCTCCATGAAGGAGGTATATCTCAACCTTATGTTTTTTATCAAGTATTGTTGCTAGTATTGTTGCTTGTTTCTCTGCTCCACCAGGTAAAAGAGATGGAATAAATATTGCGATGCTTTTCATTTGCTTATACTTTAATGTGCTCTGTCCTTAATGTAGTGGGCGGGGTTTCCTCCCCAAACTTGATATGGTGGAATACTCTTTGTTACCACACTACCTGCTCCTACAATTGCTCCTTTTCCAATTGTGATGCTATTACATATTATGGTATTGCAACCAATAAATGCACCCTCTTCAATATGAACATTCCCAAGTCTGTAATGTCTTCCTTTTTGATTTGAATCAAGGAAATGTGTAAGTATAGTTGTACCTTGCGTAATTGTAACTCCTTTTTCTATGGTAATAAGATCTGGTGCCACTGAATCAAAGTATACATCCTTATAAATATAGCATGGCCCTTTTACATTTACCCCCCCCCATTTGACGAGCTTGTATCGCTGGTGACCTTGCAATGGTAAGGCGTTAGACAACCACATGAAAAAGATGCGAGATAGTCTTTTAAACGACATGTATTTGAATAAAGAAGCCATGAAAACAGTTATTATTTGTGTTTAGAAACTAAGTATTTTGCCAAAAATAAATCCTTCAGAATATAGGAAGGCTAGTATGAGTAGCATCTGTATTGTCCTGGGACTGGCTATGTTTTTTGAGCCAAAGTATGATAGAATTAAGCAGACGGGGATTCCAAGCATATACAAGTATCTGTAACCGATAATCTCAGCACCCCAACTAGGGAGCACCATGAAACTAACGGCAAAGATCATAATGCACAGGCTTATTAGTATTAACCTTTTTATTTCATTTGATATCACTTTATTATATTTAGTGAAAACGCTTTTCCACACGGCGTATGCAATAGCAATATAAAATGAAGCAAAACGTAGATATCGCATCAATGTAAACTTCCAGTTATATTCTATTTCTACTTCAATGTTTGCATATTGCTCTGCGGCTTCTCCTGCGCCACCAAAATCGGTGTCTAGTTTTAATGTTCCAGTGATAATGTCGGATAGTAGGGTGGCAGCCAAACCACTAGCCAATGTTCCTATCACCAAAATTGTAATTAAATTCCTCTTATTTAGGTTAATAAATGCTATTGGAGTAAGTAAAATAAGAGCCAACATGCTTCGATGACCCCAATATGAACAACCTATAAATATCAGTCCCCAAACAAAGCTGCCGAACTGATTTTGTTGGTTTGGCTTGAGTAGATAGCTAAGTCCGTAGAAGTACAGCGCCATACCAAGCGATACTCGAGCATACGAGAATGTCAAAAGAAAGAAAATGACAAAAATATATGCAGTGTAATTTGACCTTAAGTTGAAACGTTTGGCTGTTTTATGAAACAATAAAAGTCCTGTGCCCCAGATTAAAAGTCTAAATATGGTATACGAGTTGAATGATATCAAACTTATATAGTAATAAAAGGGGTCTCGGAATCCTTCAAGTGACGTGTGAAATATATATCGAAACGAGAAGTAATCCGTATCCCAAAATGCATACAATACGAAAATCAAGATAAGCATCCATGTAAAAAATATTGGAGCTTTTCGATTTCGATTGAAATATGCAACAATAAATACAAGATTCATCCACACAAAATTAAATATATATTGATTTTGTGTGGCCTCTTTTTGTAGCAATGTTGTTATGTCTATTTCTGGCATATCTAGTTAGGTAACTTAATCAGTGATCCGAAGTACAAGTCAGCTTCTGGTAGTCGATTTGCGTCGAAGCCTGCTGCCGTAAAGAATGTTGACTCTCCATAGTATATTTTGCCATTTACATTATAGAGATCGACACGTAGGTGGGGGATGCCCTTAGATATTTGAGATGCCAATTCAAACATCTTATCCATATTCTCAGGTTTAGGAAGTGTAAAACCCTCTGGTGCCATCTTACCTCGCTTATTATATCGTTTAAGGTTCCACTCCTTGTCAAAGAAGTAGAACTTAGGATCTCCAATTTGGCGGTCCATGCAGATTAGTACAGCATCTACATAGCCATCAAAACAATAGAATTTGTAATCAACAAGTTCTTCACCTTCGTTTCCAATTAACTCCTCAGCGAAGATGCGTTTCTTCATGTCTTTATATGGCCATTCACCAAAACCCTTGTATATGTCTGATTTTAATGATTTTTCGATTCGACGTCTTGCATTCTCTTTATTAAATGTGCTTTTGTCTTTACAGACTATGACGCCCGTATTGCCTCCACTGTGATTTGTTTTCAAAACAAACTTATTTGGCAGAGTATCAAAATCAATATCTTCGAATTTTTCCCAAATCCCTAATGTTGGCACTATATATTCTTCGCCAATCATCTTGCTATAATACTCTTTTGCCTGGATTTTATCTACCATCTGTTTGTATTCAGGCTTTCGATCATACAATTTTAACCATTGCATTTTCTCGTTCATCGTCTTAGGATTTTTTAAATCCAGACGTTTGCCCATGTAGAGGTAGTATAAAATCTTAAGATAGAGTTTGTCGGTGAATAGAAAGCGTAACTCCTTAACAACCTTTATGATAATTCGTGTATACAAATTCATACTAACGTATTATTTTCTATTCTAATATTAATTACTTTAATTCGTAATTGAAATATTCTGTAGTAATTTTATTTAGTTTCTCTTTAACGCCAATTTTAAGAGGACTTTGCATTACATCGAAATCTGGCGCATGATTACCTTCAATAAACTCAATTTTTCCATCCGTTCTAATGCATATATCCCAACCTGCAAAATACAAGTTATCAACAGAAAGTGCAGCTTTCAGACAACTCTTTTTTATCTCTTCCCATTGAGGAATCTTAAACCCAAGGATTTGTTTTTGGGTGTCGGGGTGAGCTTCATATCTTTTACCATCTGTGGTTATGCCACAGCTCTCAATTATTCCAGTCTCGACATTTATTTGAGCAAATATACCCCCAGCATGAGCGTTATCTACCACGGCACCTTTGCGTCCCATACGGATAAATGCGCCAAATACAGTTGCCTTTGGTTTTTTAGAAATTGTTACGACTCGAATGGTATTGAGCGAATCAGGATTAAACGATTGAATTTCATCTGTTGCTTTAAGACATTCTTCTACTAAGACTTTTTCTTTACATAATTCTTTGTATAAAATGTCAATATCTTCAATATCTTTCATTGAGATTTTGCGGATACCACTACCCAACGACCCTGATATCGGTTTTATAATACAATCCCCCAACTCAAGTAGATTTCTTAGATTTTCTTTCTTGGAAGTATCTCCTTCGGATAAACAAATCCAGCGACGATAAATATAACTATTAAAAGTTTGTAAAAATTTCTCTTTATTATGCATCAATTCTCGCACATTTTCATGTACTAAAGTACGATATAATTTTTGCATATTAGAGCGTGATACAAAACTATTTCTCTTTTCCTCAGAAAGTTTCCAATACTCATACTGATAAAAATATTCAGACCAAGTTACACGATGTTTTTTTAGCGCTTTTTTGTAGTCTAAAACCAGCATATCAAATGATTTATTTCCTAGTAACTCGATATTTGAAGGAGGGACTACTTCCGCTAAAAACCTTTGTGTTTCAGAGTTTCTTATCTTTTGCTCTATATAAAGCCTAAAAAGAGAAGACCTTGTTATGAATTTTTTAATACTATTTAACATACATACTTTATTTATTTGCAAAATTCATTGCGTGCCATTCGGAAGTTGGTAATTCTTTCGTCACGGATGTGCCCATTCTCTATGACCACGGCAGTACGCAGATTCTCTGGGTATGTGTTGATATCTCCCTCGATCAAATAGTCGATGTAGCGAGAAATACCCTCGCTCAACACTTTTGTAATAGTGATTGGAAACATACCTGGTGTGTTATCTACAGTGTAGTGAATTACACCATCGACAACATACACAGGGTCATCAATAGGAGTAGGGTGTGAGGTCTCGATTTCGAGATATGGGTCACAGCTCACATCAATAATCATTGTGCCTGGTTTCATCTTTTTGAGATCCTCCTTATAAATGATGCGGTCAGTACGGTTGGTATCCCACATAACGCAATTTACCAAAACATCGTACTCATACATTCGCTCTCGGAATAGTTTTTCAAGACGTCTGTTATAAACATCAACCTCAGCACCTAGACCATGGAGTACTCTTAATGCACCCTTAGCTGTTTGACCATTACCCAAAATCGCAACCTTTGTGTCGTATGGCATTTTGCCACAGAAACGGTAGGCATGCATAATTGCAGCTTCGCCAGCTACCTCGCGATTGCGATAGAATATATAGCGACCATTCTCAAAAATGTCCTCCCAAGCGATCACGGTATGGTTGTTCTTGAGGATGTTGCTTGTAAATGGAATATTCTGCACAGCATGAGCCCAGCCGAAAAGTATTTTGTTGGGAGCTATTTCATCGAGATATTCTGCATCTCCTAGCTTGACATCTGCGACAATATCGCATGCGAGAGCCTCCTCACGAGTGACAATGTGGCAACCAACTTTTTCATACTCTTCGTCTGCAACATTTATTGAAAGTCCATATCCAGTTTCAAAATATAACTGATGAGGGTTACGAACATTAGTCTTTATGTCGTTAGGCAATATCGCTCTACGCTTCTCTCCATTCTTGTGGCTGATAATAAACCCGATAGTTTTCATAATCCTACAATGTTAATGTTCTTGATGCTTTATTTCTATTTTGGGCGCAATATTCAATAATCTCATCTGTATATTCACCAAGAGCTGGACCCATCGTAAATTGGAAGAGCCACATAGAATATGCAACACAATTGAATTCGATAAGTCGAGGTGTACCATTCTTATCTATCATAATATCAAGAGCAAGCAGCCTATGATGCGGAATGTTAGTTCCTATATACTTAGCAAAATCTACAACTTTATCCCAATTTTTAATCTTATGCTCTTTGGTAAAGTCAATGCCATTGAACTCTGTAATAGCATCTCCATATTGATTGAGTACTTTGTTGCATAGAGTTCCGTCTGATTTGATACCAACATAACCTCCACCTGCGTGGGCATTGTCTATAAGTGCTCCGTTTTTCCCAATTCGAATGATTGCGCTCGGTATGTGACATTCATCACTTTTTACAGAACGATATAATGTTAGACGTAATGTGTTTACGGAAGAAGGATTGTAATATGCAATATCGTCAGATTGTTCTATGCACTCTTGAATGATGATATCATCTTTATACTCTTTATTTATAATGTCAATGCTGAGCTCTGCTCCTGAACCCATGTCAAACCATTTGTCATCTCGTCGCTCGAATAATCTAACGCCAACACCCGAACCTGTATCAACCGATGGCTTTACTACAATTTTGTTAATTTGTATTTGATTTAGCCATTCGTAAAGTTCATTAGTGTTGTTTATGGAAACTCTTTGGTAGTCTTTGTCGTAATAGAATCCCCTCATCTTTCTTAATACTGTTTGAGGTAGTGTTCCTGATTTGAACATTTTATCAAACATGTTTTTATCTGAGTAGTATGGGACGTGTCTTAATGGGTCTAGAATAGGTTCAATAATATTCCTGCATATATCTTCAGGAATAATATTTATATTGTTGCCGATATAGTGTGAAAATAGTCTATAATAGATAGGGTTAGCTTTGCCAAGAACCGACCATTTTTCTATCCATTTGTCTTCGGTTTCAACCTTTGTATTCTCGATGTTATTCCTCTTAAGTAGAGATTTGTAGTATTTTTGATAGTAGTAAGCAATCTTTAGGTTTAATGCTAATCTAAGGACTTTCTTGAACATAATATTCTAATTATTTTTTATTGAATTCTTCTTGCAGCAATATATGACCCACATGCAAGTAATGCAAGTGAAATAGTTACAGTTAGAGATGCTCCTATATAACTAAAATAATATACTAAAGGCCATGCTATTGCAAATCCAGCAAGAGAGCAACACATTGTGATTTTTCTGAGTAGGGCTTCTTTATGCTTAATAATTAAGTAATTTGCGCCATATGCTGAAGCGATTGCATAGAAAATCATCGATATAGCACGAATTCTTATTACAGGAATAGAATCTACAAATTCAGCCGATAGTAAATATTTAACCAATAGAGGAGCCGTGAAAAACAAGAACAAACACATTAGAATAGATGTGCCAATATTGATGATTATGTATGTCTTATGTTTCTCTATTTTTCTTGATAGGAATGGGTAGAAGGCTCTATTAATCGATGTCTGTAATTGATTTCCAAAATTAACAAACCTATTACCACCATCCAAGATGCCTACAGCACTACCTCCGCCCCATAAACCTAATAACATTGTAGAAAAACTATTATATAAATTGGGCATTAAGTTGTTAATAAATACATCAGTCGATCCTTTTATTGTTTGCATAATTGCTCTCCATTGGGGTTTATATAACTTAATGCCCCATTTACCTATAATGTAATATAGCGCTATTAATCCACTTGTTGTAAATCCCAAAGAAGTAAATAATGGTTGTAGGATATAATCTTCCGGTCTTTTAATGAAAATGAATACCGCAATAGTGAAAATAAGTTTCATTAAAACATTCAAGATTGTGATATATTTCATGCGCTCAATAGCCTGAAAAAACCATTCTGGGAAAAGAATGTGTCCTGGAATCATTAAGAACGTAACTAATATTACGGCCCAATCCTCTCTAAATTTTGGTATAACTGCAATAAGTAACAGTAGAATAATAAATGATACAACCATTAATAGGCATCTCGCCCAAAGAACATTTGAAAATATCTCTGATACTTTTTGATGGTTGTCTCGATTTCGAGCAACATCACGAGTTGCTATAAGATTAAATCCCCAATCAGTAATTGTTTGGATCCATATCATAATAGCCGCAGCAAAAGCAATTTTACCAAAACCTTCAACACCAATTACTTTTGCAAGATATGGCATTGTTATTAATGGAAAAGCATATCCTGCAACCTGTAGAAGTGATAACCACATGAAGTTGCCGGCTACTGTTTTGGCCTCTTTGTTTTTTGCAATGGTTGATATTCGTTGTGCTAATTTACCCATTGTCTGAGCGATTTAGTCTCTTCTAAAAATATCGCGTGTGTAGACCTTCTCCTGGACGTCGTCGAGGACGGCGTCGTAGCGGTTGGCGATGATGGCCTGTGAGCGGCGCTTGAACTCGGCAAGGTCGCCAACAACCTCTGAGCCGAAGAACATAGTGCCATTCTCCAAGGTTGGTTCGTAGATGATAATCTTTGCGCCCTTAGCCTTGATGCGCTTCATTACGCCCTGGATTGATGACTGGCGGAAATTATCCGAGTTAGACTTCATGGTCAAGCGGTATACACCAACTATAACCTCCTGTTCCTTAGCCTGATCCCATGCACTTGACGCAGTGTAGTAGCCCGCCTTCTGCAACACCTGGTCGGCGATATAGTCCTTACGTGTGCGGTTACTCTCAACAATTGCTGACATCATATTCTGAGGCACGTCAGCATAGTTTGCCAAGAGCTGCTTAGTGTCCTTAGGCAGGCAGTAGCCACCATAGCCGAATGATGGGTTGTTGTAGTGTGTGCCGATACGTGGATCGAGGCCCACGCCCTCGATGATAGCCTGCGAGTCGAGACCCTTCATCTCAGCGTATGTGTCGAGCTCGTTGAAGTAGCTAACACGGAGTGCAAGATAGGTGTTTGCGAAGAGCTTAACAGCCTCAGCCTCCTTCATACCCATATATAATACAGGGATATCCTCCTTGATAGCACCCTCCTGCAAGAGCTCAGCAAAGCGCTTGGCAGTAGCCTCGAGCTTAGGGAGGTCGGCAATAGCGGCGATGGCCTTATTCTCCTCGTCGAACTCCATGTTGTCGATATGCTTAGGGTAGCCCACAATGATGCGTGAAGGGAAGAGGTTATCCTCGAGGGCCTTGCTCTCGCGCAAGAACTCAGGTGCAAAGATAAGGTTGAAGCGCTTAACGCCCTTTGCTGCATACTTCACATAGAGTGAACGACAGTAGCCCACAGGGATTGTAGACTTGATGATCATCACAGCCTCGGGATTTACCTCGAGAACGAGGTCGATAACATCCTCGATGTGGTGTGTGTCGAAGTAGTTCTTTACAGGGTCGTAGTTTGTTGGCGCTGCGATAATAACAATCTCAGCATCACGATATGCCTCACGACCATCAAGTGTTGCACGAAGGTTTAGTGGCTTCTCTGCAAGATACTTCTCGATATAATCGTCCTGAATGGGCGACTTCTTGTTGTTGATAAGCTCCACCTTTTCTGGGATAACATCCACAGCAACAACCTCGTTGTGCTGTGCGAGTAGGGTAGCGATTGACAAACCTACATATCCTGTTCCTGCTACTGCAATTTTCATAGTGTATAGTGTCTTAAATTATTATCATCTATTATCCGTAAAACTCCTTGTACCACTCGGCAAAGCGACGCAAGCCCTCACGTAGTGGCGTGTGTGGCTTAAAGCCGAAGTCACGCTCGAGGGCTGTGGTGTCGGCGTACGTTGTTGGTACGTCGCCAGGCTGCATTGCCACAAGCTCCTTGTGTGCCTCGAAGTCGTAGTCGGCAGGGAGTACCTCGGCACGTATAAGCTCCTGCTGAAGGATGTCCACAAAGTTGAGGAGGTTCTCAGGCTCCGAGTTACCGATGTTGTAGACTGCATATGGTGGCTCGGGTAGTCCGTCTTCGCCCTGCTTGCGCTCGGGGGCTTTGCACATCACACGATATACACCCTCGACAATGTCATCTACGTATGTAAAGTCACGCATGCAGTTGCCGAAGTTGAAGATCTTGATTGTCTCGCCCTTGCGTAGCTTGTCGGTAAATCCGAAGTATGCCATGTCGGGACGACCTGCAGGGCCATATACGGTGAAGAAGCGTAGACCTGTTGAAGGAATGTTGTAGAGCTTCGAGTAGGCGTGTGCCATAAGCTCGTTCGACTTCTTCGTAGCAGCATATAGCGATACGGGGTTATCCACCTTGTCATCTGTTGAGTATGGCACCTTCTTGTTGCTTCCATATACCGAGCTTGAAGATGCGTATACAAGGTGCTCAACGCCTCTCTTGCCACCATCATAGCTGTGGCGGCATGCCTCGAGAATGTTGTAGAAGCCGATGATGTTGCTCTCGATATAAGCCTCGGGGTTGGTAATAGAGTAGCGCACGCCAGCCTGTGCTGCAAGGTTTACCACAACATCGAAATCGTACTCAGCGAAGAGCGAGTCGATGAGTGCCTTGTCGGCAAGGTTGCCCTTGATAAATATCCACTTGTTTGACGATGACTCCTTAGCCAATTTGTCGAGCTGCTCAAGGCGATACTCCTTGATGCGAACATCGTAGTAGTCGTTTACGCTGTCAAGACCCACGATTGTTGCACCGCTAACCTCGCTAAATAGTCGTGTAACAAGCTGCGACCCAATAAATCCCGCAGCACCGGTAACTAAAATATGCTTCATATCCTCGTTTAAATTTTATCCATTAACTTCTGCATTGTAAGGAAGAATCCCTTGCGCTCGATGCGTGAGGCGCGGCCTATGGCTTTTACCATGCGCTTGAAAAGGTTGTTATCAGACATCGCCTTTGTGCTATAGTAGAAGCCTGTGGTAGAGAGAAGGCTTGCGCCGATTACAATGTATAGCTGCACATCTACAGAGCAACCGAGTCTCCAGCTTAGAAGGTGCAGAAGAATAATCAACGAGTTGAGCGTAAGTATCGATACTGTTGTGCCTGCATGCGAAAATCCCAACTCGATAAATAGGTGGTGGAGATGGGTCTTGTCGGGGCTAAATGGAGAAGTTCGACGAGCAATACGTGCTAGCATTACTCTTAGGGTATCGAACACGGGGATAGATAACACAGCAAGTGTAAATGGAATAAGTCCGAACCCATTCTCTGTAAACTTGCCCACAACTGAACCATCTGCTAGGGTATTGATTACGAACGACGAGAACACCACGCCAAGCACTAGTGTGCCTCCATCACCGATAAACATCTTTGAGGTTTTGCCAAATACATTGTGGAAGAAGAATGGAATAAGAGATCCTGCTGTGACAACAGCCAATGTTAGCATTGAAACATCTCCAGCCAATGAGAATAGTGCGGCAAAAGCAATACTTGCCATTACGCCATAGCCTGACGAAAGACCATCTACGCCGTCGATGAGATTTATCGCATTGATAATACCCACAGCAGCGAATATGGTAAGCGGAAACGCAATCCACTGAGGAATTGTACTCAACCCCCAAAGACCATAGAAGTTGTCGATAGATTGCTTATTGGCCATTATAAGTAGAGCTACAACCATAATCTCGATTATAAAGCGTAGACGTGGCGATAGAGAGAGAATGTCGTCCATCGTACCAGTGTAGAGCATAATTGTCATCGCTGTGATGATGATAAATAGTGATGGACAGCCACAGTGTGCACTGGTAAAGCCTATGCCAAGCAAGATGCCAAACAATACAGCACAACCACCCAAGACGGGAATGGGAATGCGTTGCAGTTTTCTGGCATCTGGATTATCAACAATGTTTTTTTCTATAGCGATTCTAACTACGAGTGGATGTATCCACATCACTGCAAATAGCGATGCGAAAAAAGCTATAAGAATGTGTTGTAGCATATGAGTGATTTTTTGTTTGTGTCTAATTATTCCACTTTTTCGAGGAAGCAGGTGGGGATGTAGGAGGTGGCGACTGCTATTACGCCTTCGATGGCTACTACTAAGCGGTGGTTGCCCTTGATGCGCTTGATGTAACCCTCGGCACCCTGAAATATGCCACCCGTCACTCGCACCCTGTCGCCTGTTGCCCACTCCTCGTTTGCCTCGCCGAGGTACTCCAGGCCGAGGTCGTCGATCGATGTCACACGAATGAACATCTGCATCTCGCTGTCGGGTATCGCTGCTGGCTGACGCTCGCCACGGTTGCGATATACCATCACTTCGCCCATTAGCTCCTTCTGTAGTTCCATCGCCTCTGCCTCGCTGCAGCGCATGAACATCAGCGACGATATCGCTGGCTTGCGGCGGCGCACCTTGCGTCCTGCTACCACCTGCTCAACGCTTTGCATGGGTATGTAACTCTCGATATTTCGCCCCTTTAGTAGTGTTTCAATCTTTGCTACTCGGTTGTAGAAAACCTTTAGGGCGTACCAGCTTGTGGTGTTTGTGATCGCTGTCGAGCTCTGTTCGTGCATAGGCATACTCTCTATTCCCCCGTCGTCGGGCGATAGCTCGCTCCAACAACGTGGCACACAGGGTTGGGTTGGCTTGTCCAACACGCAGCATTGCTTCCGATCCGGAACAAAAATCTGCAACCCCAGCCGAAAATGTGAATACCTACACTCTCGGTCATCTGCAAAGGTAGGTAAAAATTATGTTTTGTGCAAATTTTCTAATAAATATTTATTTATCCTTTTGCCCCGCTCGTTGTAATCTTTATATATAACTCGTGTTTTTTATTGGTTTTATAGGCTGTTTTTAAGGTGGGTGAATTGTTGAAAATTGGTCAAAATGCGAAATTGGTTATTCGCTTTGTAATGTCGGGATTTTGGGCGTAAAATTACAAGTGTTTTTGCCATAATTTGGGCGTGTGTAAGGGGGATTTTGTGTGATTTCTTGTACTGAAATTCTGTTCGTTTTACATCCATAGTTTGGATTGTTTGACCATCTTGACAGGCTATATAAACATAAGTAATCATTGCGCTTTTGTCTGCTTGATTGTTTGCATTTGTGCGAAAAATGTGTAATTTTGTGTTGCTAAATGAAAAATATAATCTAAAAATATAACTAACTATGAAGAAACTATTTACTATTTTGGCAGTCGCAATGTTTGTTGTAGGCTGCGGTAATGAGGCTAAGACTATTGAGGATCTTGTTTTGGCGCACATCGTAAAGATTGAAAAGGCTGTGAGTGCTGGTGATTATGATGGTGCAGTAGCTACTGCTACTGCTTACGATGAGTGGCAGCAGTCGCTCAACGCTGAGCAGCTCGAGGAGCTTGATGTGGCTGTTTTGAAGCATGAGACGCAAATCATGAGAGTTTTGGGTGCGTATGAAGAGATGCAGGCAGCAATCAATGCCCCTGAGGTTGTTATGGTCTATTCAAACTCTTACGATGGCTATCTTAATGTGCGTGCAACACCTTCGTCAAAGTCTACAATCGTTTGTACGTTGCGCAATGGTCCTGATGGCGCAGAGCTACTCGGCGTTGAGGGCAACTGGAGCAAGGTGCGTGTAAATGGTGTTGAGGGCTACGTTTATAGTGCTTATGTTCAATCAACACCTACTGAGCCTGTATATATTAGCGCCTCTGCAGTTGTTGGCGAGTGGGGTTGCTATCATAGTCATCATACTGCTGTATATACCATCAAGAGCAGCGGAAAGTTTGAGTATACTTGCTATCAGGGTGGCGATACTAATGGCTCTTGGTATCTCTCAGGCAATAAGCTATTCCTCAAGCCTGTAGGTGGCAAAACTATCGCTTGTACTGTTAATGGTAGAACTTTGAATATTGGTGGTACGGCATACGAAAGACAGTAAGGCTCTCTGATATCCAATTTAATAGATCTGCTGGCGTAAGTGCCAGCAGATTTTTTTTGCTTGTTAAGTTGCCTTTGCATGGATAACAAAAAAAAGAGAAACAAGTCTGTTTTCTTGTTTCCCTTTTTGATTATCAGTATGTTACCGATAAATTTCTGTTAGTACTCCTCCTCGTTAAAGAAGAAATCATCCTTTGAAGGGTAGTCGGGCCAGATGTCCTCGATTGACTCGTAGATGTCGCCCTCGTCCTCGATCTCCTGTAGGTTCTCCAAAACTTCGAGAGGTGCGCCTGAGCGAACGGCGTAGTCGATAAGCTCCTCCTTTGTTGCTGGCCATGGTGCATCCTCAAGTTTTGATGCAAGCTCTAGTGTCCAATACATAGTGTTATAGTTTTATTTGTTTATGATTTCTGCTTTGTAAACGGCAATTTCGCCGTTTTGGTGTGCAAATATAAGAAATTATTTTATAAATGCAATAGGCAATATATAAAAAATCATGCTGCTTATCTATGTGTTGAGGGGTGTGATGAGTGAATTTTTTGTAAAAATGTTACAATTTTGCTTCTTTTTACTTATCTTTGTATTATTAAAATGATAATATCCAAAACCTAAAAACATTATTACTATGAAGAAAGTTTTCTATCTTTTGCTTGCATTGCCATTGGTATTTGCTGCTTGTGAGAATTTTTTGCCTACTCCTACTCCTGGGCCAGACGAGCCTGTGTTGTCACGCACATCTAATGCTACTATGGTCTTCTCGCACGAGGGTGGCGAGGGTGTTATTACCTACACTCTTGAGAATGCTGTAGAGGGCACAACCCTTACTGCTACTTGCGATGCTCAGTGGGTTACTAACCTTACTGCTGGCGAGACTGTAACATTCGAGGTTGCTGCAAATACTACCGAGGCTGTTCGTGAGACTAAGGTTGTTGTTGCTTATGGCAAGGCATCGTTTGAGGTTGCTGTTAAGCAGGAGTGCGAGGCTAACGATGCTCCAGCACCTGTTGAGGGTGTTGAGCGTGAGGCTGAGATGTTGGTTGGTGAGTACTATGGCACTGATTACTCTGATTCTCACAACTTCTACTTCTGCCTCACTAACTATGGTCTATCTGAGGATGGTTATCCATACGCTGGTGGTTTCTACTACTTCTTGGATCTTTATACAGTAGAGCCTACTGTTGATGCTGAGGGCTATGTGACTATCCCTGCTGGTACTTACACCTTCGAGCTTAATCCATCATATGCTGAGTGGACTATCGCTAACAACGAGTACTCAATGTATATGGCTGTTAATGAGGCTGGTGATGACTATACTGGTTATGGTGGCTACGACAGCGCAACACTTGTTGTAACTGCATCGGGCATGACTCTTACTGCTGTAGTAAATGGTCAGACACACACCGTTACATACGCTGGTGCTCCTAGCCTATATCTTGGTGCTCCTATCGAGGGTGCTGAGATGGAGGCTGCATCTTTTGAGGGTATGTACTACGGTGATTGGTCAGGCATTTCATATAACATGAGTATCTATCTCTCTGATCTTGGCTTCGACGATGAGGGTTATGCTCTACCAGGTGGTAAGTACTACGAGTTGGATATCTACACTGACATAGAGCCTTCTATCGTTGATGGTTATGTAACTGTTCCTAATGGTACTTATGAGTTCGATGCTTACGACTCAACTGCTGCTTGGACTATCGGTAACGAGTACTCTAACTACTATGCAATCAACGCAGCAGGTACTGCATACGTGGCAGAGGCTAAGTATGACGACGCAGTTTTGGTTGTTACATCTGAGGGCATGACCCTTACAGCTGTTATCGACGGCTCAGAGCATATCGTAACTTACAAGGGCGCTCCTGTGTTCTACGACCCTGAGACACGTGCTACAAGCAAGAAGGCTTCACTCGTTAAGGTTGAGAAGAAGGCGATGTTTGTAAAATAAAAATTATTGAAAACAATAGCGTTGGGAGCTATCCGAAAGGGTAGCTCCCTCTTCTTTTTGTTTGGTGGGGTAGTGCGAAATGTTGGTTGAGGATTTGCCCAAACGAAAATAAGTCGTATCTTTGTATATTAGGTTATTTAATGCCGATGTTATGATACGATTCGATTCTGACTATATGGCGGGCGCACATCGTGAGGTGCTCGAGGCGCTCGTTGCAACAAACATGGAGCTCACGGTGGGCTATGGCAACGACGACTATTGTGCCGAGGCTCGTCGCTTGGTGCGTGAGGCGTGCTCAGCGCCCGAGGCTGAGGTTATGTTCTTGGTGGGTGGCACACAGACCAATGCTGTGGCAATTGATGGCATATTGCGTCGCCATGAGGGTGTTCTTGCTACCGAGAGCGGACATGTTGCTGTGCACGAGTCGGGCGCTATCGAGGCATCGGGACATAAGGTGCTCACGCTGCCACACTGCGATGGCAAGCTATCGGCAGAGGATGTCGATAGGTATATTCGTGAGTTCTATGCCGATGCTACATATCAGCATATGGTGGCGCCAGGTATGCTCTACGTTTCGCAACCGACGGAGTTCGGCACGCTCTATTCGCTTAAGGAACTTGAGGCGCTGAGCGCAACGTGTCATAAACATAATATTCCGCTATATATCGACGGTGCTCGCATGGCTTATGGTCTTAAGGCTGAGGGCGCTGACTTTACGCTTAAGGATATCGCACGCCTTGCCGATGTGTTCTATATTGGTGGTACTAAGTGTGGTACGCTCTTTGGCGAGGCGCTTGTTGTGGCTAATCGAAGCTTGCTTACCAATCTCTTTCCGCTTGTCAAGCAGCATGGCGCACTCTTGGCTAAGGGTCGCTTGCTTGGCGTGCAGTTTGGTGCGCTGTTTCGTGATGGGTTGTATGAGCGCATTGGCGAGCATGCCGTGCGTCTTGCCGTGCGTGTGCGTGAGGCTATGCGCAGCGCAGGCTACGAGGTGGTTATCGAGTCGCCAACAAATCAGCAGTTCTTTCGTCTGCCTAACGAGGTTATCGACCGCCTACACGAGAGTGTTTCGTTCGACTATTGGGGTCCTCGTGGCGAGAGTGAGAGTGTCGTGCGCTTTGTCACAAGCTGGGCAACAACCGACGAAGATGTCGATAGACTGTGTGAAATACTCGGATAAACAAAAAAAAGTAAGGTACTATCGCAGTACCTTACTTTTTTCTTTTTGTGCTACTCGAGTTCGATGTCGTGTAGCATCTCTACGAGTTTAGCAACTGCACGACCACGGTGCGATATGGCATTCTTCTCCTCTGCCGACATCTCGGCAAATGTGCGGTCGTAGCCCTCGGGCATGAAGAGTGGGTCGTAGCCAAAGCCCTCAGCGCCCGACTCCGATGTTGTTATCTCGCCCTCGACGATGCCCTCCACCTGACGTTCTATGCCATCTACGATAAGCGAGATCACGGTGCGGAAGCGTGCCTTGCGGTTTACTTTGCCCTCGAGCTCACGAAGCAATTTGCGGTTGTTGGCTGCAAAGTCGTGGCCGTCGGTGGCATAGCGTGCTGAGTGCACGCCTGGAGCGCCATCAAGTGCTTCAACCTCCAAGCCTGTGTCGTCGGCAAAGCAGTTAAGCCCCGTACGCTCATAGACGTAGCGTGCCTTTATCGAGGCATTCTCGTCGAGAGTAGCTCCCGTCTCGGGAATATCTTCGGTGATGCCCACCTCACGAAGTGTGACAAGCTCGAACCTATCGCCAAGCAAGGCGCTCACCTCCGATAGCTTGTGGGCATTGTTTGTTGCAAAAACTATCTTCATTACTCAGCAAAAAGTATTCGTTCGGGACCCTCGTACTCTGGTAGTGGCTTTGGTGTGTAGTCGGCGTAGCCGATCGATATCACGGCAAGCACACGGTACTCTGCTGGTATCTCGGGTACAATCTCTTTCACATAGTCCTCGCTGCGCTGGCTCTCGGGATCGTCCTGCAATGTGCGGTACTCGCCCACATGTACCCAGCACGATGCCAAGCCCTCGTCTACGAGTGCAAGCTGTAGGGTGTTTGCCATGAGCGCTGCGTTAATCTCCCACATAGGGCTTGCCTCCTTATCGCCAAGAATGATGATTGCAGCTCCAGCCTCCTCCAAAAGCGATGAGCCCCAATCACGTAGACGACCGAGGGCATGCACCTTCTCGAGGTTAGTAACCGCCATAAGGCGTGTAGAACGTGTGTTTTTTGATGATGGTGCGAGGAGTGCTAACTCCATTGCTGACTGTAGCTTCTCGCGCTCCACGGGTTTGCCGGTGTATCGGCGTGTAGAGCGACGCTTGCGTATTACTTCTTTGAATTCCATAGTTATCTTATTTTTAATAATTTGCATCTAACTATTGCAAAAATAGTGATTTTTTCTTAATTTTGAACCATATATATAAAATAAAAACGATGAAAGAGAGGATTACCGTAGCACTTATCTACGATTTCGACGGCACGCTCGCTCCAGGCAATATGCAGGAGTACGACTTTATCCCCGCTGTGGGCAAGAGCAACATGGAGTTTTGGCACGAGGCTAACACCTTGGCCGAAGAGCAGGATGCTGACCAGGTGCTAACATATATGGCTCGCATGCTTCAGGCAGCGCAGTCTAAAGGCTTGTCGCTCAGGCGTGAGGCATTCCGTGAGTCGGGCCGCAATGTGCAGTTCTATCGTGGTGTTGTCGAGTGGTTTAAGCGCATCAACGACTATGGCGCTGAGCGTGGCATCAACATTCTGCACTATGTAAATTCGTCTGGTCTTAAGGAGATTATCGAGGGCACGGCTATCGCCCACGAGTTCAAGAATATCTACGCTTGCTCGTTCCTCTACAATGTCGATGGCATTGCCTATTGGCCCGCTGTGGCGGTGAACTATACTAACAAAACGCAGTTTATCTTCAAGATTAATAAGGGTGTGGAGTCGGTATTCGATACCAAGGAGGTAAACCGCTTCATGGAGGAGAATAAGCGTCCTGTGCCTTTTTCTCGAATGATATACTTTGGCGACGGAGGAACCGACATTCCATGTATGCGCCTTGTGAAGAATTTCGGTGGTCACTCTATCGCTGTGTTTAATCCCGAGGAGCAGGGTCAGCGCACGCTGCTCAACGAGCTTATTCGTGACAATCGAGTGAACCATGTTTGCCCTGCCGACTATTCAGAAGGCTCCGAAATCGACCATGTGGTAAAGACTATCATCGACAAGATTGAGCTCGATCAGCGCCTTGCCGATTTGGAAGTTGCTAAGGGTGTGTAGTGGGTTAAACCGTTGAAAATCAACTATGTACATCGCCGATTATCTAACTGTCTGATAATCAATGGGTTGAAAAATTGGCAAAATCGTAATTTTTAATACACTGATTATCAGTGATTTAGATGGTGGCTTGCGGAAAAATTCGAGCCTCAAAAATTTGGAGTTTACGCCTTGTGTGTTGTAACTTTGCATTAAGAAACAGAACAAACTATGACACTTAAGACATTGTTTAGAAATCTCTGTGTAGCACTTATATTTATTATGGTGTTGCCCTCGAGTGCCGAGGCTCAAATATCGTTTAGCTTCTGCGACTCGCTCGGAAGTTATAAGGTGCAGTTTACGCCCCATGCCAATAGCGATATTCGTGCAAGGCAGTTGGGTAAGCCCCTCGTTGGTGGTACTACGGAGATAAGGTTGGGTACTGCCCTCTATCCCCTCACGCCATCACGCTATCCCTACAACCATTGGTGGGATCCAAGCTGCTATGCCGACCAGCTCGGCCCTGACGATCAGGTGCGTGTGCCCCGTTGGTTCTCGCTTAGTGCCGAGGGTGGCTATTGGATTAAGGATTGGTTGTATGTAGGTGGTGCGTTTGTTTGGACAGGTGGCTTCTCACGCATCGAAGAGTATCACGTTCATAAGATTCTTGGCTACTACAACTACGACAGCTTCACGCTTATGCCCCTTGTGCGCTTCGCATGGCTAAGAAAGGGTGTTGTGCAGCTCTATTCGGGTGTGGGCTTAGGTATCAACTTCGCCCGTGCAGAGGAGCCTAAGCAAAACTATTATGAGGCGGTCGTTGCCCACGATCTTACGTTCTTGGGTATAAGCGTCGGTCGCAACCTCTTTGGCTATGTCGATGTGGGCGTTGGCCAGCGTGGTATCATAAGCGTAGGTATGGGATATAGATTTAAGAATAAATAATGTGTTGGTTATGAAACGTTTACTAATATTCTTAGTTGTAGTGCCGATGGCAGTGGCTACTCTCTCGGCACAGGAGGTTGTTACCACCAACGAGTTGATGGAAAACGTATCGACATATGCAGCTGAAAATTACACGTCATATGTCGAAAATCAGATGGTGGAGAACACGGCGAAGTACGATCTAAAAGTTCCTTCATTGGAGTGTAACAATTCGTTGCAGGTTGGTGGTGGTCTTCCTGGCCTCATGCTCATGGCTATGCTCGACCTCTTGTATGTAGATATCGACATCTGCCCCGACTATACGCAGTATGAGTCACTCAGCGATCAGCTTGCCGGTCATCGCTACTATCGCACCGAGGAGTATGTTGTTACAAGCCTCACGCTTGATTATGGCTGCCGTGTGAAGAAGTGGCTGTCGCTTGGCGCTAAGGGTGCTGTGGGCTTTAGAACACGTGGCATTCGCCATAAGATAACAGATGACTTGTTGTATCGTGAGAGTAGGGTTGCGGCATCGCTCCTCTTCAATATGCGTTTCGACTGGTTGCACCGCCGTAATGTGATGATGTACTCGTCGTTGGGCGTTGGTGTTACCTCTATCTTTGACTATAACGACGGCATGGTATTCCCGATGTACGATGCTACGTTTGTGGGCCTTACGGCGGGTCGTAAGTTCTACTATTTCTTGGAGTGGGGCGCTGGTGCAAGTGGTACAGTGCGCACAGGTGTAGGTTGTAGATTTTAACGTTTTTGGACTATGAGAAAGTTATTATATATCGCAATAGTTTTGTCGGTGGCACTATCGAGTGTGTCGTGTGTTATCGACGATGCCGACTCACGCTCAACCGAGCAGTTTGCCAAGGCATTGTGGCACGCTTCAAAGACTCATATCAACATTGTTAGCGATGCTGTCGAGGAGGCTATCCATATCGCTGAACTTGTGAAAATTGAGGACGAGGCGACCTTCAACAACTACCTTGCTCTCTACTTCTTGGGCGCTACCGTTACGGAACAAGATTATGGCTACTCGATAACTAAGCTAACAAACTATAATACTAAGGTTGCGTGGACTGTTACGACCAATAATTCAGCCTTTGGCGATGGCGAGTGGGTTGTTAAGCGCTCGGGAGGTAACTACTATGAGCTGACTATTCGTCCATGTACTTGTGGCAAGCTCGTTGCCGAGATGAAGTACTACAACGAGGCGCAGACGGGCGAGGCATTCCTCGAGTTTAACTACGAGCTTGTGGACGAGGCGACCACTCCGTTCCCTGGCGTTGAGGCGTGGTATGCAGGTATCATTGAGGTGGTAGATCCCGAGGAGAGCGCAAAGAGCCCTCTTCATCTAACTATCGACATAAAGCAGGACTTGCATATTAGCGAGTATTACGGACTAATCGGTGGCGAGGTAGATATCGAGTGTATCGACGAGATCTATGGCTCGACAGATAACATTTCGGCCGAGATATTCTTCGACCCTCGACGTGTGAATATCGAGTGTTACGGCGAGTACTGGACACTCTACGAGTAGGGTAGCTGATAGCTAAATATGAAATAAATGCCAAAGCAGTTGTTTGTTTTGGCATTTATTTGTATATTTGTACGTTAAACTAAATCTTAGGTAAAGCACACATATATGTACGACGTTATTGTTATTGGCGCAGGTGCCGCAGGACTTATGGCAGCAGGAACAGCTGCAATGAGTGGTAAGTCTGTTCTTCTTATGGAGAAGATGGAGAAGGCGGGTCGCAAGATACGAATTACGGGTAAGGGGCGTTGTAACCTTACCAACGCACGTCCTGTCGAGGAGTTCTTGGAGAAGGTACGCACCAACCAGGAGTTCTTCTCGGTGGCATTTGGCGAGTTTAACAACCGTTCTACTGTGCGCTTCTTCGAGCGTCAGGGCGTGAAGCTCGAGACTGAGCGTGGCGAGCGTGTATTCCCTAAGAGTGGCAAGGCGTGGGATATCGCCAATGCCCTTGTCGAGTTCTGCGAGGATAAGGGCGTCAAAATCGTCTACAAGACTCAGGTTACGGGTATCGAGACTATGGCGGGCAAGATAACAGGTGTTCGCTATCGCAATGCTCGAGGCTTCGAGCGTAGAGAGGAGTGCGAGTATGTTATCGTGGCTACGGGTGGTGTGAGCTACCCATCTACGGGCTCTACGGGCGATGGCTACGACTTCGCTGCATCGGTGGGTCACTCTATCGAGCCTGTGCGCCCATCACTAACGCCACTTGTTACGTCGCACCCACAGCGTGAGTATCTCAATGGCTTGCTCCTCAAGAACGTAGGTGCTAAGCTCTATATCGATAACGAACTTGTTCAGGAGGAGTTTGGCGAGCTCGGCTTCTCGGAGCGTGGCATCGAGGGTGCTGTGGCATTGCGCCTCAGCCGTGATGTTGTTGATGCCATCATCGACGAGAAGCGTGTGAAGCTTATTGTAGACCTTAAGCCAGCCCTCGACGAGGAGACCCTCCTCGCACGTATCAACCGTGAGATTGCCGAGATGCAGCCTTCGGAGTTCTTCTCTGAGCTTCTGCGCAAGCTCGTACCTAAGCAGATGGTGGTGCCCTTGGCTAAGGAGGTTGATTTCCACTCAAAGACATATGTAGGAAAGCTTACCGACACCGAGAAGCAGCGCCTTGTAAAGATTCTTAAGGGCATGGCATTCCCTATTACCGACTACGCTCCATTCCAGTATGCTATTGTAACAGCCGGTGGCGTTAGCTGCGACGAGGTAAACAAATATACCATGGAGTCAATGAAGGTCAAGGGCTTGTACTTCGCTGGCGAGGTCTTGGATATCGACGCTAACACCGGTGGCTACAACATGCAGATAGCCTTCTCAACAGGTCGCCTTGCGGGACAGCTCAAGAAGTAGGGTATGAAGCGCTCGGGACGAACACTAAGACAGCGACTATATGGCATTAAGCATATAGGCGGTTATCTCTGCCGTGCCCGCTATTTCCGTGGTCACGGCGTGCACTCGCCCTATGTCTACTCCATTGTGCGCCATGTCTTCATGTCCTCAAAGCTAAACACCGAGCGTACCGACTTGCGTGATGCACTTCTTCGTCTTGATGTTCCTAAGCGCCGTGCTACGGAGCTCCAAAACCTTGTTGCACACTGCGATTATACGTCGTGGAGCATTGATACGTTGCAACCATGTCAGATGCTTATTGCCACCATGGCAACAACCTTTGAGCAGCTTATGGAGTATGCTGATTATGCTCGTGAGCAGGGTATCACGCTATGTATCATGCGCCCGTACAACAATGCAGAGCGCTGGGCTGTGTGTAGCCAAATCATCGAGGAGCACCCATCGACAAGTGTCGATAATCGTGGCTACCTACTAATATTTAATAATCACCTACCAAAACAACGTTTTCGTCTATGAAGATATATACTAAGACGGGTGATGGCGGCACAACTGCACTTATTGGCGGCGAGCGTGTTGCTAAGTACGACTTACGAGTCGAGGCTTATGGCTCTGTCGATGAGCTCACGGCATTCATCGCCTTGCTTGCCGATAAGCTTGTTGATGATGAGCGCACCGAGAACCTTGTGCCTCAGTTGCAGACCATCGAGTGTAGGCTTATGACCGTCGCAGCACTCTTGGCTGTGGGCGAGGGTGGCGAGGGCAAGGTTACCCCAATCGCCGAGGAGCATATCACCGAGCTTGAGGAGCTTATCGATGGCTTCCAGGCGGAGCTAAAGCCTATCACTAAGTTTACTATCCCTGGTGGTCATCGTGCCTGCTCGTTGTGCCATGTCTGCCGCACCGTATGTCGTCGTGCTGAGCGTGCTGCGCTCCGTGCTTCTGTCGAGCATCCTGTAGATAGTGGCGCTACCCGTTATCTCAACCGCCTTTCGGATTATTTGTATACCCTTGGACGAGTATTGACCGAGAGGCTAAAAGTTGAAGAGATCCTCTGGATTCCCTAAATAGATTTGCTTAGAAATAAAATATGCCAACCGCATGGTTGGCATATTTGTTATTTGTGGTAGTCGCTGTTCCACTCCTTTCCGCCGTCAAGGTAGATGACGGGGCGGTCGCAACCGACCGACTTTAGGGCAAGGTAGCTCTCGTAGAGGGCAATGCCATTGGCACTATCGTCGGCAAGGAAGTAGGCGATAATCGATGGGTGACGACGTGTCGTGTAGTACATCTGCATCGTGCGGTCTACATACTCCTTGCGCCACTTGGGGTCGTTCGAGGGGTTGCCACCACGCTTGCGTGACGAGCCTGACGATGACGAGTTGATAGGTGCTGTAACTGCAACATATGCGCCCACCTCGTCGCAGTAGTTCAGTACCTCCTCGCTTACGCAGCCCGCAGTAAAGCGAATGCATAGGTTGCCACTCTCCACCATGCGTCTAACATCCTCTACGGTCGAGTTTGGCGACATGTCATGCCACTTAACCTCCTCGTCGGTGTTGTTTACGTAGAAGATGTTATTCTCGAACTTAAGCTCACGCAGAGCCACAGGGAATTCGTAAAACTCTACGTCACGACCCTCGATGCGGTTCTTAAGCATCAGGCGTACATGGTTGCCCTTGCCCTTGCTCCAAAGCATTGAGTCGGGTACTGCAACGCCAAAGCGCATGGTGTCGGTTTGGTACATGCCGAGCCACACCTCACGCTTGCCACCATCAAGGCGAATGGTGTCGTTGAGATATACCTCGTAGTAGAGTGTAGAGGTCTTGTCGCCCATGGTCTCGTTGCGCATTACAACCTCGAAGTTGCTGTTCACGATGCCCATGCCACCAAGCTCTGTGCTCCATGTTATATCACGCACACGCACACGAGGCTGCGAGATGATATATACTCGAGGGCTCTCCTCCGAGCGCTCGAAGCACTCTATCTTTGCCGTTTTGCCATTGCCCAAGAGGCGCAACTCAACGTTATTGTTATCCTCGTGCGATATCTTCGTGATGTTGTACTCGGCGGCGGCAAAGCCATTTGTTGAGCCACCTGCCAGCTTGCCATTTACGTATACCTCGTAGGGCTGCTCAGCACCCTCCACACGCAAGAACACCTGGCGCTCGAGCCACGAGAAGGGGAAGGTGAACTTGCCCTTAAGCGTGCCGTCGTCGCCCTCTTCCCATGCGGTGATGGGTTGCATATATCGCTGGCGCTCCATGCCTCGGTTGTGGGCATCTGTGGCCGTAGGGTAGGCGATAAGTCGTGTGCGGTAGCCCTCGTATGGCGTAGGCTCCTGGGCATTAAGTGTTGCGGGAAGCATGAGTAGTGTTGCGAAGAACACTCCTATAATCTGCTGCTTGCTCATATCTATCGTTTACGTTTTTTGTATGACTCTCGTGAGTTGCGCCACTCGACAACATCGCTCTTAAGCTTGTCCTTGCGGTCCTTCCACGACTTGTTTTCAACCAATCGGCGACGGTCATAGTCGATGCGCTCCATGATTGGGAATGTAGGCTTGCGAATGGCTGCTGCACGCTCACGGTTGCTTCGCTGTATGCGTCGGTTGCATATCGAGCTGCGTGTAGGGCGCTTCTCGGCATACCACTCAAATCCCTGCAACTTGCGCTCCTGGCTCTCGGGAACCATATCCATGGGGTAGAGCACATACTCGGGATTCTGCTTGTACGAAATCTTGTCTATCGTGCCATCGTCAAGGTAGAAGGTTATCGACGAGCTCTCGATATACATCAATGCAGTAATATCGTCGGCATCCTCCTCCTGAAGATAGTATATCGTCCGTGCATTGCCATTCACGTCGTTGCGATACACCTGACCATTCTCAAAGAAGGTGACAATCTCCTTACCCTTAACCTGGTTGTAGTAGGCTGTGTCGATCTCGATACCCATGATTGGCGAGCCGTAGAAGTATGCTCTCTTAATTCGCTGGCGCTCGGTGTGTATCATTGCCGAGTCCGAGAGAATTTGGTTGTTCTCGTTCCACATCACAGGGTTCTTATACATGCGTATAATCGAGTCGGTGTTTAGCGATGTTAGCGAGTCGCACGACATCTGCGATTGCGCCCTAAACATCTTCACGTTGCGATACGCCTTAATCATCTTGTAGGTGCTATCCTCGGGGAATGCCACCTCCACGGGCAGTGTGTCACGTAGTGTCGAGTCGCCCGCCTCCGAGCCACCCTCGTCGGGGTTGTTGCCCCTGCGTGACGAGTCATCACGTGTTGGACGTGTAGGCTTTGCGATGTTCATGAACGCTGTGTCGTTAGGATCGTAGTCCTCGCCCGTATATGTCTTGCCACGTCTTTTGGCACGAGCCTTCGCCTTGTCAATCTTCTGGCGACGACGTAGCTCAGCCTTTATTCTTAGGCGCTCCATGCGCTCCTTCTCCTCGTCGGCAAGACGTGAGCTACGCTCGATGCGCTCGGCGATGATGGTGTCTATCTTCATCTTGAGCAACGAGTCACGTATGTGCTGCACCGAGTCGAGTTTAATCTGCTCGAGCGAGTCGAGGGAGTCACGCACCATGCGCTCACGGGCCTTCACTGCCTCACGCTCTGCCTTGCGCTGCTGCTTAGCACGTCGGCGTAGCTGCTTGGCAGTATACTTTGTCGTGTCTACCACCTCGCTTACCACCACGTTGCTGTCGGCTGCGGGTAGCGTATCTATAACAATGCTATCTCTTTGTGGGACGCTGAGGCTATCTATGTTGCTCTGCCTCTCGCCACCTCGTGGCGCTAGCTTCTGCTCTCTGTTCTCGGGCCTCTCTTCACGCTTCTCACCCTTGCGCTCGTGCTCTGTCGCACCACCACGTGAAGGTGGCTCATTACGCTTAGCGCTCTTATCCTTGTTCTTGTTTTTCTCCTCGTTTTTGTTCTTGTTTGCCTCCTTGCGCATAGCGCTCTCTGCGCTATTCTTGCCATCTACCTTCTGCTCGCCACTTGTTCTCTCGTTGCCAGCACCCTTTGCGTTGTCAGGTTTGGCATCTGTGTTTGGCTTCTCGTCGCTCGCTGGTCGCTCTACCTTAGGGGGCTTCACAGCAATGGTGTAAAGCCATAGCGTATCTGCCGATAGGTAGATAGAGTCGGTGAGGTCGGGGTCGTAGTTAATCATCGATGGGCGACGTGTGAAGAGGGCGTTGCCTGGCTTATCCCACCACTCGGCATAGTCGGCAAAGCCGAGAATTTTCTGAGTGCTGTCGTCCATCTGAATGTTGCCACGAGCGATGATGTGACCATCGTTGCGGTAGTACATTATTGTGTCGCTCCATATCTCACGCTCGGGCTGAAGGAGATACGATCTACGTGTTAGATGGTGTAGATCCTTCTTCTTGGTATATGTTCCCGCCTGGGTGTTTAGATACTCGTCGTTCTTGTTCCAAATATGGGTGTTTGTGAAGTACTGAGCATCCTCGGTCTTGGTGTTGAAGATCACCGAGTCGCTAAGCACCTCATAGTCATTGTTGCGCATCTGCACACGGTTGATTGCCTTGAGCTCGTGGGTCTTGGTGTTGTAGAAGCCCTTCTCTGCCTCCAGGATGTTGTCCTTCTTCTTCACGTAGCAGCCACCGCCAAACTCGCCCAACGACTTGGCTGTGTTGAACTTACATTGGTAGGTGTACATCACAGCATCGTCGTCGATAACCTTTACGAGCTTCGAGAATACTCTCGCTGTGTTGCTGTTGCGGTTATACTCGGCACGCTCGCCATAGATGTATGTCGAGTTTTGATTGATGAGCACGTTGCCAAAGCATACGAAGCTCTGATTGGAGTAGCGCACAGCACTATCTGCCACAATCACAGCGCCATTGTGGTGCGCTGCGAAGTTGCCCACAAGGATAAATATCGTCGAGTCGCCCTTCTCGATAAGGTAGCTATCATCGGCAGTCATATCCACCATTCGCTTGTCAGGAGCGCTATTTGGCAGGCTGCTCGGTGTTGGTGCTTGGGTCTCGGTAGTTTGCGCTTCGGGGTTATATGAGTATCGCACAAACATCATTCCGCTTGCGGCATAGAGGAATGCTCCTGCCACAAGCATCATTACGATGAGTGTTGTTAAATTCTTACGACGCATCTTTTGAGGTTACTTAATCCACTTTTTATTCTCAAACTCCCACGTGCGGAATTCGGGGTCGATATAGATGTACATCGACTCAATCTTCTTGTTTAGCCACTCCATGAAGTATCTCTCACGCTTCTGATTTAGCGCCATCTCCTCAAGGCGTACATAGTCGTCCTTGAGCGATGCGGTGTGGGGTGGTATGATCTCTACGAGCTTCACAATCTTGCTCATCTGATTACCCATGTAGTCGGTTGTTTGGAACGAGTTCGATACCTCGCCAACCTTTAGGCGCATGAGCGCTGCATAGTCCTCCAAAGCCTTGCCGCCGTCCATGCCGAAGTCCTCTCTGAGGAAGCGTGTTGCTGTGAGGCGTGCACCGTCGTATACGCCCTGACGTGTGAGTATGTCGTGGTTCGACACAATACCACCATTCATCTTCGACGAGGCATCGTCCGAGAAGCGTAGTGCCGCATCTTCAAACGACAACGAGTCAAGGCGTATGAGGCGTGCTATGCTGTCGAGCTGTCGAGCTGGCTGCATAAGTTCCTCGTGGGTGTATGTTGGGCGTAGAAGGATGTGGCGGCAGTGGTATAGCTCGCCCTTCTTATCGATAAGCTCGATGATGTGGAAGCCGAACTCTGTCTCCACAATCTCCGATACCTGACCAGGCTTAAGTTTCTCCAACGCCTCAGCAAAGGGACGTACATATACCGACGCTGGCGCTGGCTGCATCTCGCCACCATACATTGCTGAGCCATCTACCGAGTACATGCGGGCAAGCAACGAGAACTTTGCCTCGCCCGTAACCACACGCTGGCGCATATCCAACAGACGCTCCTTGGTACGCTGCTTAGCCTCCTTCATCGATGCAGGGAACTTGGTAATCTGCGCATATACATACTGCTCGCCGATGATCGGAAGGCTATCCTTGTCGATGTTGCGGTAGAAGCGCTCCACCTCGCCAGGCACGATTGATACCTTGCTCATTATCTGCTGCTGCAATGCCTGTGCATATGCCTGCTCCTCGTAGCGTGCTCGTAGCATCTCACGGTAGTTGAAGATAGGCATGTGCTCACGTGTCTCGATGGCCTGTATTCCGCCAGCCTCCTCGATGAGCGACTGAAGGTAGCTCTCGATGCGGTTTGTTACGTCGTTTTGGCTAATCTCCACCGAGTCCAAAAGGGCTTGGTTGTAGAGTAGCTTCTGCTGAAGTAGTGCCTCCAGGGCCTCGTGCATAGGGTCACGCTCCGATGTGTAGCCCATCTGCTGGTATTGTGCCACAAGCGCCTCGGCATACTCCTCCACCTCGGAGTAGAGTATCGACGAGCCACCAACCACAGCAACAACCTTGTCGAGCATCACCTGGCGGCGCTGTGCCACCACACTCTCTGTCGATGTTAGCGTGAGTGCCGCAAAGGCTATGAGTAGTGCAATCTTACGAATCATAGTGCAAACTATTTTGTATTGAGGTTTATCTAAATGTTCAATCTTTTTTCTGCTATTCTTTAGTTTGAGCGTTAGATGTTCTCCTGCACATCTTCCAGCTCAATGCTCTCCGTGGTGATCTTAGGACGACTCTCCAGGGCGTGCATCATCTCGGCATTGTCAATCTCTATGCGCTCCTGCTCCATGGCCTCACGCTTTAGCTCCTCCTCGTAGCGCTTGATGATAAGGCCTCGACGCTCGGCATATATCATTCGACGAATATCCTCAGTAACCGACTCGATAGGTGCCTTGCTGCCCTTCTCCACGATGTCGGTGATGGTGAAGTAGAAGGTCACGTCGTCAGCCTTCATCGACTGTACCTTGCCCTTGGTTAGCAGTTTGTCGTAGTTGCGTGTACGCTCCGTAGGCAGGTAGCTCAAAAAGTCGGAGAATGTCACCCACTCGCTCGTAAGGTCGCTAATCTGCAAGTCGTGCTTCTCTGCCATGGCGCTAATCTCCTGTGTGCCATTCTTCGATGCCTCGCCAAGTGCCTCACGCAGCGACGACGAGTTGCGGAAATCCTTCGATACACGCACCACAATGCCCTTCACCTTGTCGTGGTCGATGGTAAACTGCTGTGAGTAGAGTTTGTAGTGTGTCTTTATCTGCTCGTCGGTAATCTCGGTGTCGAGCTCCTCGTCGAGATAATATTGGTCGAGCTGTCGCATGATTAACGACTGACGATAGCCCTCCACCAGGCGATTTACCTCCTCTTGTGTTTTTAGCACCTTCTCGGCACGAGCCAACTTTAGGTGGTTGAGCACCCAGTTGTCGATATACATCTTTGCAAAGGTCATGCTGTCGGCACCGGTCAATCCCTCGGGCATATCTCGAAGTATATCTTCGAGTATCAGCTCGTTATCATCAACCGTTGCTACCACCTTGCTATTTTTGTTGCGACCAATAATCGAGTCGCCACTACTACACGCCACAGCCACCATTGCAGCCATAAGCGAGAAAATATATATTGCTCTTTTCATATTCATCTTGCAAAGATACACTTTTTCTATGGATAAACGAATCTTCTACGAAGATTATTGTATTTGTTGTGATAAGGGCATATCTTCGGCACCAAGCTCATTGCCCCGAATGGGGATGTACGCCAAGTACACCCCCATCCGTGTCAATTTCGACTTGGCACCAAATATACACCCTTCTAACAACAAATATTTGCTGTGATAAGTCGCAATCTTCGGCACCAAGCTCATTGCCCCGAATGGGGATGTACGCCAAGTACACCCCCCATCCGTGTCAATTTCGACTTGGCACCAAATCTGACCCCTTCTGACAAGAAATAGTGTGCTGATTGAGGTGGGCAGGGACTGGGATCGATGGGGGCGCTAAAGCTTGATGGGGGTGATGGGTAACGCTGCGCTTGATGGGTAATTTCCCATTTATCTCATTCGTCCCATTTATCCTATCTTTCCTATTCTCCCTATTTTTTCCATTCGCCCCATCTACCCGCCCATAAAAAACAAAACGACGGTTGGGTATTACTCTTTGTTCCAACCGCCGTTTTGTCCTTTGCAACTATCTCTTTATCTTTTCGTTACGCTAAAAATTTATGCGCATAACCTCGTCGATGCCGTCGATGCGAGAGATGTTGTCGATGGCTTGTTGCAGCTCGTGGAGCGAGTGCACCGAGAAGTCGATAGTGCACACTGCAATGCGGTCGATATTCTCGGTTGATAGCGCCGACATAGTGAGGTGTAACTTATCTGTGATACAGGTTATTAGATCGCTCATGAGGTGGTAGCGGTCGATGCCCTTGATGCGTATGCGTACAGGGTAGAGGAATGCCTCATTCTCGGGGAAGCTCTGCGATAGAATCGAGTCGCCATGCTGCGAGGCGAGGCGTATAGCCACGGGGCAGTCACGCTTGTGTAGTGTGATGCCTCCGTCGTTGCCCTTGAAGCCTATAACCTCGTCGCCGGGCAGTGGGTTACACTTCTCGCAACGCTCATGCTCTAAGCGTGGCAGATTTGCAAAATATCCACGCAAGTAGCGCTTAGCTCGATATGTAGATACATGATCTATCCAGTCCGCCTCGGGCTTAGCGTCGTCGGCAGTGCCAATCTCCACACAATCACCACGATGCAGCACCGTGCGTAGCGACGATAGCTTGCCGTTGATGCGTGCATAAACAGCCTTCTCGCCAACCTGGCTATGGATCTCAAACGCAAAGTCAAGGGCTGTAGCTCCCTTAGGCAGAATCACGCCACGACCCTTGGGCGTGAAGACCATGATGTCGTCGTTGTAGAACGTGAGCGTCACGCCGTCCATAAACTCCATGCCTTGTTTGTCGGATGCCACATCTTGGAGTATCGACTTAAACTTCTCGAGCCATGCCTTGACATTCTCCTCGCTGCACTCTGCGGCACAGCCGAGGCGTGAGTTGCGCACCATGCGCTCAGAGGAGATGTGTACCTCCTCCCATCGTCCCTGCTCGGCGAGCAGCTTCACATGGAAACTTTGGTAGCCATTCTCTTTAGGTGCGTCGATGTAGTTGGCAACGCTTCCTGGCTTCTCCTTGAAGATGTCGGTGAGCACCGAGTATATGCATAGGCTCATTGCCTTCTCGCTATACTCAGCGTTGTTAGGATATATTATGCGAATATATAGCTTGCCATCAACATGCTTAATATCAGAGCCTTTTGCCTGCATCTTGCGCCATATGCTATATGGTTTGCGATAGCGTATTTCGGTGCGTGCCTCGATGCCAGCCTTGGCGAGTATCTCGCTTATCTTCGCCGTGAAACGCTCAAGGCGTGGTCGGTCGATGGTGCGCTCCTCGCTAAGCATGCGCTCCACGTCGGCATAGTCACGAGGACAGCGATAGCGGAATGATAGGTTCTCCAGCTCGGTCTTGATATGGTATAGTCCAAGGCGGTTGGCAAGTGGAGCGTAGAAGTAGTCGGTCTCGCCGGCAATCTTCATCTGCTTGTCTGCACGCATGCTGTCGAGTGTGCGCATGTTGTGCAATCGGTCGGCGAGCTTTATGAGCAATGCACGAATATCGTAGTGCACCGACTCGAGTATCTGACGGTAGTTGTCCACCTGCTTCGAGTGCTCATAGCTCTTCTTCTTGCGCTTGGTCACGGTATCCACCAAGAATGCCACGTCGTCGCCAAAGCGCTCACGAATATCCTCCACGGTGTAGTCGGTATCCTCCACCACGTCGTGCAGGAATGCCGAGATTACGGGGTTGTCGCCAAGCTCCAGCTCACGGGCAACAATCGAGGCTACGGCAATAGGGTGTATGATATATGGCTCACCGCTCTTGCGCTTCTGCTCACGGTGTGCCTCGTGTGCAAATTCGTATGCACGATATATGCGGTCTACCTCTTCGGGGGTTGAGTGTGCTCTGATGTAGTCGAACAACTGATCCACGCTCTGTTGTATGCGGGCTTCGTAAATCTCCTTCATGGCGGTTTCTCTTAATTTGGGAATTACCGCAAATTTAATAAAAATTTAGCAAACTCTCTCAAATTTTTCTATCTTTGCACTTAGATAATGATAAAATTTCTAAAAGATGAAACGATTTTTATACAATTTGTTGCTTTTTGCGGGCGTTGCACACCTCGCCTCATGCTCCGTGCCCGATACTCCCGTAGTGCCCGATGAGCCTACGCACGAGAATAATGAGTTCTTGTTCGAGAACATCTTGGCGCAGGATACGCAGTTGCGTGTAGACATCACCCCCGAGGATAAGGATATGGAGTATATCGTATTCTTGTCCGAGAAGAAGCACTTCTTGATGAACAACATCGACACTCGTGACGAGCTCCTTGAGGACGACTATATCTACTTCACCGAGCTTGCCGAGCAGTATAACATGCCTATGCGTGATTTCCTCGAGGCTGTGGGCTGGCTTGTCAAGGGCGAGGTGAAGAACTATGGCGCTATCAACCTATACCCCGACACAGAGTATGTTGTATATTGCTATGGCGTGAACTTCGATGGCGAGTACTACGAGGCAACAACCCCTGTAAACTATGTCGTTATCACGACCACTACACCTGAGCTTATCGACGTTAAGTTTGATGTAGAAACCAAGGTCGAGGGTAATAGGGTATCTATCAATGTTGATCCTAACGGCTACAACAACCTATATTATAGCTATATCGTGCCCGAGAGCGACCGCTACTTTGTGCACGATGGCATGGAGTTTACCGATGACTATGTTGCCTACTATCGTAACCGAGCATTTAAGGAGTTTAACCCACTTATCAACGACCAGGGTATCGCTCCAAGCGAGTTCTGCCATAAGGGTGTGACAACCATCGAGCAGCGCCTCGAGCCCAACACCACCTACCAGGTTGTGCTTTTTGCTGTGTCTAACGGTCAGATGCCGCTGCTCTGCTCAGTGCCCGTTGCATATAACTTCACTACCGAGAGCGTCAAGCTCAGCGACCTTACTATCGATCTTAAGGTTACCGACATCACGCCATATACAGCGCAGCTTACCGTAACACCATCGAACAACACCGAGCAGTATGCTTGCGTGTTCCTTGGTCGCAACCAAATTCCCCCATACGAGGATGAGTACGAGCAGATGTTGGCGCTTATCAACGACTACCTCCCATCAATGTTCCGTGGTAGCTGGAGCGAGCAGCTTATGCCTTTGATGCCAAGCTCGGAGTATACCGTGCTCGCCTTTGGCGTTGAGAACGACCTGCCTACAACCCAGCTCTTCCGCTACGACTTCACGTCGGCAGCAGCCCAGGAGGGTGCTATCGCCATCGAGAGTATCGAGCTTGTTAAGCTCTTCGATGCCGAGGAGATTGCTGCACTCAACCCTAAGTATGCCTACTTGACCGAGGAGTGTCAGTGCATGGGTCTTGTCGAGATGAAGACCTCTGCGCCTACCGATAGCGTATATTTCTGGTGGTACGAGGATTGGATGAAGTATGAGTATAGCGAGGAGGCATTCCTCGAGGATCTGCTTCTCTACCCACCAACCGGCACAACACAGCTCATGCCTCTCTACTACGACCTTCCAATGCTCTTTGCGGGTATTGCCGAGGATAGCGAGGGTAACATGAGTCCAATCTACTACGGCGAGATCTTTACATTGGATAAGTCGCAGTGTTCGCCAGCTTCCGAATTCTTTGATTTGTTGTGATAAGGGGTCGATTGCGTCCCCTAACAAAAAATCCCGACAATGAGCAGTACTTTGAGTACAGCCCATCGTCGGGATTTTTGCCGAGTGTAGCACTCGGCACCCTTCTAACAACAAATTGGGGTCGTGGTGCTGACTAACGGGGGCAGGGCATTGGAGCGCTTTGCTTGATAGGTCTTGTAGGACCTCTAAGACCATTAAGATGATGTCGGACGATTATGATCGTCTAATAATCTCTGCGCTCTTCCCATCTATCCCATTAAGCGAAGCGCTCCCATTTATCCCATCTTTGCACCCATCACCTCCTCCTGATATATCCTCTCGTATATCTCTCTGAGCAGTGGTTTATTGGCTATTATTTGGCGGAGTTCTTCGAGGCGCTGGGCGTTGTCCGACTCGGGTAGCCATAGGCGTAGATATCCGCCGTAGTCGTACTTCTCGCCGAGGTGCTCCAATAGGCGGTCGTAGCCCTCCTCACGGCTAAGTGTGGGGTGGTGTGTTAGGGTAAACTGAATGGTGCGGCGGATAATCGACTCGGGAACGATAACTCTGTCTGCCTCGGCAACGATGCGTCCATATATGGTGCGTGGCTCGCCCTTCGATGATGCACGATGATCCTCCGCAGCATCTGCCATAATCTCAATCTGCTCCTGGCTGAACCACTCTCTTAATTTGCCATCCTCGAGCATTATGCGCTTCGACTCGCTGTGGTGCTTCTCGCGCCCAAACTCCAAGCCTGTGTCGTGGTAGGCGGCGATGACATATGCCATCTCCTCGTCTACGCCATATATCTTCGCATAGCGCACGCTCGCCTCGATGACTGTTGTCACATGGTCACGCCTATGTGCTGGGTCGAAGGTGTCGTAACGGGGGATAATCTCCCGCTCAATATACTCTATAACTTCTTGACGTATCATGTTATCCAGCGACCACAACAACGAGGTCGTCACGTTTTAGGTACTTCTCGGCAAGATGTTTGATCTCCTCGGGCGTAATCGAGAATATGCGCTGCACGCTCTGCTCGGTGGCGCTGTTGTCCATGCCACACATTATGTTCTCTATCGTTACGTCAGCAATGCCGAAAGGCCCGTCGAGGATGCGTAGTATCTCGCCAATCATCACATTCTTGACCATCTGCAACTCCTCCTCCGATATCAGCTCGTGGCGTAGTCGCTCTATCTCGTTGTATATCTCTGCTATTGCCTCCTTGCGCTTCTCACGTGCCACCTGTGTGGCTATGGCGAGGTAGCCCTCCTGCTCGAAGTTCACCATGGCAGCCATCACGCCATAGGTATATCCGTGCTCCTCACGTAGGTTCTGCATTAGGCGTGAGCCGAAGTATCCGCCGAGGATTGCCGCCACCACCTGCATGCCCACAAAGTCGGGGTGTGTGCGAGGGAAGAGCAGACGACCCACACGCACTGACGATTGCAGTGCCGACTCCACGTTGTGCTCCATGTAGTGCGTTGTCTTCGCCTCGGGGAATGCTACCGATGCGCTTGCTCCCGAGTGTAGCTCCGATGCCAGCGCCTCAATCTCGGCATAGACATCGTTGTCGATATTTCCGCTACACACCACAAAGGCATTCTCGGCGGTGTATAGCGTCTGATAGTGCTCACGCAGAATCTCTGTCGAGAGGTTGTCATACTCCTCCTCGGGTGTTGATATGCCGTAGGGGTGATCCTTGCCGAAGAGTGCCTCAGCAAAGAGCTCTCGTGACTGCATGTCCACCTTCTTGCGCTCGATTATGAGGCTCTGCTTGCGCTTTTGGCGATATACCTCGAACTCTCGCTCGGGGAATGCGGGGTGGAGTAGTATCTCACGTGCCACGGCGAGCGTTGGCTCGAAGAACTTTTTAAGCGTGCAGAACGATATGTAGCTGTAGTCACGGTCGATGTTCACGTCGAAGTACGAGCCGTAGAAGTCGAGCCTCTCGGCAATCTCCTGTGCCGTCAGCGACGTGCTTCCCTCGCCGAGCATATTTGCTGTCGACGATGCCGCAAAGGGCTTTGTCTGCATCGAGCTACCCGCCTTGAATACAAAGGTAAAGCGCACAACCTCGAAGTCGTCGCTCGATAGGGTATATATCCTCACGCCATTCTGTGCGTGTGTTAGGCGTGCTGGAGGCATCTCCACGCTACGAGGAATTACTATGTCGGGTTGTTGGCGTATCATTGTTGTGCTCTGTAGATTAGTGTTGATGAATTCTCCTTGCGGAAGCATCGCTCGGCAAATGCCATCACCTGCTCACGTCTGAGTGCTCGATATATCTCTGCCTCACGGTTTATTAGTGTTATGTCGCCCGTCATGGCGTAGAAGCCCAAGTTTAGCGCCTTGTTCATGATGTTTATCTCGCCCATGAGCATGTTTGCCTCGAACTTATTCTTGACCTTCTCCATCTCGTAGTCCGATATGTTGCCCGCCTTTATCTCGTCGAGCTCGTGCCACAATGCACGCTCTGCCTCCTCCTCCGTGGTCGAGGGCATAAGTCGTCCCTTTATCACAAACAAGCCCTCGTCGAGACTACCAGTGATGTAGGCGTTTACCGACGAGAATAGGCCTCGCTCCTTAATTAGTCGGTTTACCAGGCGTGATGACTCGCCACCTGCAAGGAGGTCCGACGAAAGGTCGCCACAGAAGAAGTCCTCGGATTGGCGGTTGCCCATGTGTAGGGTTATGGTTATGTCGGTTGCGGGCACGTCACGCTCCACCTCCAAGCGGCGTGCCTCGGTTTGTGCGGGCTCGTGGGGGATAGGTAGTATCTCGCCGCCGTGGTCCTCGATGTCGCCGAAATACTCCTCTGCCATAGCTAGCATCTCCTCCTCGGGTAGGTCGGCAGATATTGATAGTATGGCACGTGATGGGCGGTAGTGACGCTTGTAAAACTCACGCACGTCGTCGAGTGTCGCTCGCTCGATGTGCTCGGGCGACTGACCTATTGTTGACCAGCGGTAGGGGTGCGTGGTGTAGGCGAGGTTGCGTAGCAAGAGCTGCTCATCGCCATACGGCTGATTTAGGAATCGCTGCTTGAACTCCTCGATAACGACTTGTTTTTCGGTCGAGTATGCCTCCTCCGATATGTTTAGGTTCTGCATTCTGTCGCTCTCGAGCCATAGCGCTGTCGATAGGTTCTCCTTGGGTAGCGTTATGTAGAAGTCGGTGTAGTCGTTGTTCGTGAAGGCGTTGTTCTCGCCCGATGCCATCTGCACGGGAACGTCGAACTCGGGCACGTTGTGCGTGCCACGAAACATAAGGTGCTCGAATAGGTGCGCAAATCCTGTTTTTGTGGGCTCCTCGTTGCGTGCTCCCACCATATATAGTATGTTCACCGCTGCGAGCTTCGATGCACGGTCACGATTTACCAGCACCCGCAGTCCATTTTTTAAGGTCTTCTCCTTGTATTTTATCATAGTGTTGCTTATGTGCAATTATTCTTATTTAATCGGCTTAATCTGCTTCTTGTATCTGCTCCAATTAGGGTCTTTCTTGTATGCTTTGATTGCCTCTTTGGGGACACGGATTATCATATATTCACCAAACGAGTCTATTATAGGTGGCACACTGGCATAACATGTCATTCTATATAGATTCTCGCAACCCACAAATGCATTGTTTCCAATTGAAGTTACGCTATCGGGAATTGTTATGGTTCCTAGGCTGCTGCAATAAGCGAATGCACCCTCTCCAATCGCAGTTACGCTATCGGGAATAGTGATACTTGTTAGGCTGCTGCAATCAAGGAATGCCGCCTCTCCAATGATAGTTACGCTATTAGGAATAGTAATGCTTGTTAGGCTACTACAACCAGAGAATGCATTACTTCCAATCGAAGTTACACTATTATGAATAGAATACGAAACTTTCTCTTGATCCCAAAACTTAATAAGTATACCATCTTTGATTAAGCAGCAACCATCTGCCGATACATTCTTACCTATGTACCCCGTAATTTTATTTGCTCCAAAATAATTTCTTAAATATGATGGGTTACCTCTAACTATGCTGATTGTAACGGAATCAATATCAGGTACATAGAATGCATCTCTTCCAATCTCCGTTACGCTATCAGGGATAGTGATATTTGTTAAATTACGGCAAGAATAGAAGGCGAAACGACCAATAGTAGTAACGCCATCTTCAATTGTAACCTTTGTAAAATTAGAGCCATAGAACGCATCATATGGTATATTACAATTTACAATTAGTTCGCCTGTACAACCAGAGAATGCATCTTTTCCAATCTTCGTTACGCTCTTGGGAATAGTGATGCTTGTTATACTGCTGCAACCTGAGAATGCCGAACTTTCAATCTCCGTTACGCTATTAGGAATAGTAATGCTAGTTAGGCTGCTGCAACCCTTGAATGCCTTATATTCAATGCTAGTTACGCTATTGGGAATAGTAATGCTAGTTAGGCTGCTGCAATCAGCGAATGCACCATATTCAATGCTAGTTACACTATCAGGAATAGTAATGCTTGTTAGGCTACTGCAACCCTCAAATGCATGATCTCCAATCTCCGTTACGCTATCGGGGATAGTGATGCTTGTTAGGCTACTGCAACCACTGAATGCCTTCGCTCCAATAGAAGTTACGCTATCAGGAATAGTGATACTTGTTAGGCTACTACACTCAAAGAATGCATACTTTCCAATTGAAATTACACTATCGGGAATGGTGATGTTTGTTAGACTACTACAATGAAAGAATGTCCACCCTCCAATCTCCGTTACGCTATCTCCAATAGTTACATTCATAAGGCTACTGCAACCACTGAATGCACTACTTCCAATCGTAGTTACGTCATTGCCAATAGTAACATTCGTAAGGCTACTGCAACCACTGAATGCCTCCGCTCCAATCGTAGTTACGCCATTGCCAATAGTAACATTCGTAAGGCTACTGCAACCATAGAATGTATAATTTTTAATCTCTGATATATCTGAAGGTATAGTAACTTTTGTAACCTCTGTGTTGTTGATGTATAGTTTTGTACCATTGATAAGGGGATTAGAGGTGCCGCTATCAAAATCGATATTACACCAATCGGATAAATCACCGTTATAATATACACTTGTTAGGTTACTGCAATAAAAGAATGCTTCATATCCAATCGAAGTTACGCTATTGGGAATAGTTATACTTGTTAGGCTACTGCAACCAGCGAACGCACTATCTCCAATCTTCGTTACGCCATTAGGAATAGTATATTTTGTTAATCCACCAGGGGTGACACAAATAAGTTCTCCATCAACGACAACACCTCTGCCATCTTTACACTTGCCCCAATTAATGCGTTTAAGGTTAGGACAACCTGAGAATGAACCGCGATTTATATTTATATGTGCATTGTTGGGAATTGTAATTGTTTCAAGCGTTTCGCAGCATGAGAAATCTATGTCTGTGACATCGTTCCAAAACACAATTACACCCTTGCCATTACGGTATGTGTTCGAATAGTAAGCTCTATAAGAATTGGCTTCTAAAGGTTTGCCATCAGTCGTAGTGTACCAAATCTCGTTGCTCGGGCACTGAGCAAACAAGCACATGGTTGTTGCCATAAGGCACAAAGCAAGAGTAAATAGTTTGCGTATCATAGCGTAATTGGTTAGTCGTTGGACAATGTGTGTTAAATATCAACAAATATACGAAAAAAACGCAAAGCAACGATACAACGTCGTGAATAATTTATAATTTTGTGTTAGCAAAACCTAAATAAACACTACTCAACCTATGGCAAAATCACAGAAAACTGAGCAAAAAACAAAGCAGCCGTTGGCAAAGCGATTGTTCAACACCTATGTCATCGATGCCCTGAGCTACATGGCTATGGGTCTTTTCTGCTCGCTCATTCTCGGTCTTATAATCAAGCAGTTGTCGCTAATTCCTGGGCTCGACCTTCTCGCCGACATCGCTAAGCTGTTGCAGTCGCCAGCGGTGGTTGGTGGCTCTATCGGCTTGGCTATAGCCCTCGGACTAAAGCGTGATCCGCTCGTCACAATATCGGCTGTGGCGGTGGGTGCGCTGGGCTATCAGTTTGGTGGTCCTATAGGTGCTTACCTCGCCTCGGTGGTGGGTGTCGAGGCAGGGTCGCTTGTGTCGAAGCGCACGCCCGTAGACATCATCATCACGCCGCTATGCTCAGTCGTTGTGGCGGGCATGTTCGCCATATATTGCTGTGCACCAATCAACGAGTGGGTGATGTCGCTCGGCGAGGTTATCAACCGTGCAACGATGCTCAACCCCTTTGTAATGGGTGTGTTGGTGTCGGTAATGGTGGGCTGCTTCTTGACGCTACCTATCAGCTCGGCAGCATTGTGTATCTCTATCGGCATCAGTGGCTTGGCGGCGGGTGCTGCCACGGCGGGATGCTGTGCTCAGATGATTGGCTTTGCCGTGATTAGCTATCGTGATAACGGCTTTGGTGGCCTTCTGTCGCAGGGCCTCGGAACCTCGATGCTACAGATTGGAAACATCGTGCGCAAGCCTATCATTTGGCTTGCCCCAACGCTTACCTCCGCAATCCTCGGTCCAGTATCTACCATGTGGCTCAAGATGACAAATAGCGCTGCTGGTGCGGGTATGGGTACTGCGGGCTTAGTTGGCCCTATCGGCTGTTGGGATACCATGTCGCCAACAACCGACCATACGCTGCTCCTTGTCCAAATCATAGGTCTTTACTTTGTTGCCCCTGCTGTTCTTAGTCTTCTGTTCCACTCAGTGATGAAGCGCCTCGGCTGGGTCAAGGCGGGCGACATGGCGCTGAAAAAGTAGGGTAGTGCCAACCCACTAAATAACAGAGGGAGCAACCGTCGTGGTGCTCCCTCTTGTTGTTATTTAGCCGTGTCAGCCTCCTTGTATATGTCTCGGAGTCGGTCCGACATGTAGTATTGCAGCACGCCACGGATAAACATAAACGAGGTGAAGGCGAGCCATATAGCGTTGTTGCCAATAAGCCACGATGTGCCGTAGAGCAAGACGAAATATACTACCGACGACCATATCATCGAGTTGCGCATGATGCGGCTACGTGTTGCACCCACCATGATGCCGTCCATGACAAAGGGCAGGGCACAAGCGATAGGTATGACGATAATCCAGCCGATATACTTCTCGGCAACGGCAATAAGCTCGCTCACGTTCGAGGTATTAGAGTCTACGAGCAGAGTAAATATATCACGCCACCAGCCTACATATGCACCAACATACAGAACGGCAATAACCACGCTCCAGATGATGCATAGCTTGATACATCGCCTTAGCGAGCCCGAGTCACGAGCGCCGATAAACCTGCCCGTAAGTGCCTCGGCAGCAAAGGCAAAGCCATCGTTCATATACGAGAATAGGGTAAAGAGCTGAAGCAGAATGGTGTTCACCGCCAAGATATTCTTGTCGCCCATGTCTGCCGATGCCTTGGTAAAGAAGGTGTATACCGCAACGAGGCAGAAGGTGCGCACGATGATGTCGCTGTTGATGTTGAAGAACTGCTTCATAGCCTTTAGGTCGATAACCTCGCCAAGAGTAACCTTCACAAGGCGCTTGCGATACATAAGTGTGATGATTACCACCGTGACAGCCACGCCCGTCCACTGCGCAACCACCGAGGCGAGAGCTATGCCGTCGATAGACATTGTGCCGACGATAGAGAAGAGGTAGCTACAGCCAATGTGCAGCACATTTACGAGTATCGCCACAGCCATCGGCACCACGGCATTCTGCATTCCCGTGAGCCAGCCATTAAGGGCAAAGAGCATGATGCCTGCGGGCACTGCCCATATGCGGGTGTAGAAGTAGTCGGCAATGAGGCTATCTTGCCCACCATCGCCCGTCGACATAAACCACAGCGAGAACTCGCCTATGGGCCACTGCAACGAGAATGCCAAGAAGCCTACGCCCAATGCCACAACCACGGCACGCCACAACATCAGCGTATACTCCTTGTGTTGCTCAGCGCCATATGCCTGTGCCGTGAGTCCGCTTGTTCCCATGCGGATAAACGAGCAGTTCCAATATATGAAGTTGAATATGGCAACGCCGATAGATAGTGCTCCGATGGTTGTTGCGCCGTCGCTGCCCGCCACACGTCCTGCGATGAACGTTGAGGCAATACCCATAAGTGGAACGGTGATGTTCGATATGATGTTGGGTATGGCTATGCGCAGTATATCTCTATTCATAATTATCTAAATTTAGCGCAAAGTTAATATAATTAACTCTTTTTGGTATAATCTTTGCGAAAAGATTGTAATCGCAGAAAAAATAGTTACCTTTGCGACGAATTTTTATAAATCACACAACGACAATGAAAAACAGTAACACAGACTCAACAGCAAACCTCTCGCGATTTGCTCGTGACAAGCGTCAGCGCACATCAACCGCAGAGCGTGTTGAGCGTAGCCCTCGTCCTCGCCGTGAGGCCGACAACGATGGCTTTAAGGAGCGTCGTCCACGCACATCTAACGATCGCCGTGCATCGTTCAATCCACACTTCACCTCTGACAACCGCCTACGCCCAGAGTATGAGCAGGCTAATGCCCGCCCACGCCGTGAGGAGCGCAGTGAGCGTGTAGAGCGCACCGAGCGTTCGGAGCGTCCAGCACGTGGTGGTTTTAACCGTGGTGCAGCAGCTGAGGGTCGCACAGGCCGTCCTACTCGTGAGGGCCGTGATGCACGCCCAGCACGTGACAGCCGTGAGGGTCGTCCTTCACGTGAGGGCCGTCCAGCACGTGACACACGTGATAGCCGCACATCTCGCTCGTCGGGATATGCTGGTGAGGGTCGCAGCCGCACAGCCGACAATGGCAAGAAGCGTACATTTGCTCCTAAGCGTGACGACAAGCCACGCACATATCCTAAGTATAATCCTAACAAGCAGACAGGTGAGATTCGTCTTAACCGCTTTATCTCGCAGTCGGGTATCTGCTCACGCCGTGAGGCCGATGAGTTTATCCTCGCAGGTGTAGTAACGGTTAATGGTCAGGTGGTTACCGAGCTCGGTACTAAGATCATGCCTACCGACGAGGTGCGCTTCAACGATGAGAAGCTCCAGGGCGAGAAGCACGTATACCTCGTGTTGAACAAGCCTAAGGGCTACGTTACATCATTGGAGGATCCTCATGCCGACAAGACCGTTATGGATCTTGTTAAGTATGCTTGCACCGAGCGTGTGTACCCTGTGGGTCGCCTCGACAAGAACTCACTCGGCTTGTTGCTCATTACCAACGATGGCGACATCACACGTCAGCTAACACACCCTTCATACCGCAAGAAGAAGATCTACGAGGTAACCCTGGACAAGCCACTCACTCGTGCCGACATGGATACTCTCACCGAGGGTATCACTCTCGAGGATGGCGACATCTTCGCTGACGAGGTGGCATATGCCTCTGAGGATAAGCGTACCGTGGGTGTTGAGATTCACTCGGGTCGCAACCGTATCGTGCGTCGTATGTTCGAGCACCTCGGCTACTCAGTGCAGAAGCTCGACCGTGTATACTATGCAGGTCTTACCAAGAAGAATCTTAAGCGTGGCGACTGGCGATTCCTTACTAAGGATGAGGTTATGCGTCTTAAGACCGGCCAATACGAGTAATTTGTTGTGATAAGGGGTCATTCTCGGCCCATCCCAAAAGCAAGACCCCTCGGGCTGTACTTAGTGTACTATCCCGAGGGGATCTTCTTTTGCGATAGACCAAGCCTAACCCCTTCTAACAACAAATTATTTCTTGTGATAAGGGGCTATCTGCGGCCTCTCAATCAAAGCTCCGAATGAGCAGTACATTGAGTACAGCCCATCCGGAGCTTTTTCATGTCAGCGCCACTGCTACACCACTCTGACAACAAATTTAGTGCGCTTAGTGAAGTGTAGTTTTGAGGACCTTGAGACCTTGAGACCTTAGGACCATTAGGATGGTCACGGACAAATGTCCTAAATGTCCTAAAGGTCCTATTGGTCTTATTCCTCGACTAACTAATAACTGCTGATAGCGCCATCCCTAAACTCCCTAAACTCCTTAAACTCTCTAAGCTCCCTATTTCTGCGCTAATTTGG
>JAFZEX010000028.1 GCA_017560425.1 Alistipes sp. | reverse complement strand
TGAGGGTAACTATCTCCATTTTCAGAGGTGATGTATTTCGTAAGATCCTCGTCGCTATCTACAATGATAACATTGTTGTTGAGTAGTGGCAGTTGCCACTCACACTGCGTTCCTGATAGTGTGTACTCCATATATGAAATAACCGTTGGTACATCCACTTCTGCCTGACGCTTAAGGATTGTGCGGTAGTTCCAGCCCTCTCGGCTAATCTGGTCGAGCACAATATAGTAGTTGCTATAGCCCGTTACTTTCCACTCATTGTTGTAGTCGCCACTAAGTGTGAGCTTGCCACTCTCGGCATTGTATGTCCAGCTAAACTCGAGTGTCTCGGGCTCCATGTCGGGCTCAGGGTAATCAACATAGCGATAACCTGTGCCATCGGCTGCGAAGGTGTAATATGAATATGCTCTACCATCAACGTAGTCCTCGCCCATAACACGAAGAGGTGTTGTGATCTTTGCCCACTCATCATCGTAGATAAGCAATGAGTCGCTCTCCCACTTGCCGGCAAGACCCGCAATGAGCATCTCGGCATCGAAATTCTTGCAGCTCTCAAGAAGCTCGTTGATTGCCTCGGTGTGATAGTACCACGATCCCTCATTTGTTATGGTTATCTCCCAAATGGCTGTGCTAACATCGTTGCTCTGTTTTTTGTTGGCGCGCTTAATGCCATTATACGTTATATATATAAATGCCTTGCCCTCGTAGCCGTCAGTGTCAATCTTGAATGTTATATATCCCTCGCCAGGCTTTAGGTTGGCTACCTTTTGCATTAGTATCGTTGTGTCATCTTCCGCCTTGATAGCAAAATCTACCTTGGTGGCAAACTCGCAGTGGTAGTAAAAATTGATGTTGTCGCCATTGTGAAATCGGCTCGACGTGTGCTCGTCTGATAGCCTGATAAGGTTGTTTTCAAATTCAACGTCGTGATTTGTCTTACAGCCTACAAATAGCATTGTGCAGCACAATGCAACAAAACAAAAAATTACTCTTTTCATATCTTTACTTTTATATATATTACGTTGCAACTCCTATTTCCTGACACCTACTTGCAATATATTTCTACCACAAATTTACCCCCCCCCTCGACTTTTCCAAATTTCGAGGTAAGAAAATGATTATCAGTATGTAGTTTTTTTGCATATCGCATAACCATGCAGTGGTACTAATGCTACTTTATCGTACCCCACACACCTCCCAGTAGCCAGGGTTTTTGATAATGTTGCCGTGCTCAACCATTTGTATTATCTCGCCCGTTTCGGGGTCTTTGACCTCAAATCCAAACTGCAAGTCTATGTCGTACGCATCTGCAAAACCCTCGTCATTGTCGTGCGTAAGTTCAATCCTTGTGAACTTTACCCAGCCAAATGTCGATGAATTATAGCCAGTGTAGCCCCTCATATTTAGGGCGATATATGACGAGATCTCAGTGCCATAATTGTCTGTGTAGGTCGATGCACAGACGCCATCACTTATATCTCTCTCTTCGGTGTCGCCAAAATAGTATTTAACACCCTCTTCAAGTTTGATGTCTTGTAGGTAGAGGCGCATACTCAACACAGCTTCTCTTGTCATTGAGTCGTCGCACGGAATTGAGATATAGCGCCTGGTGAGTCCAAACGAGGTTAAGACCTTCATACCATCGTGGTTCTCCCTAATTAGAAACTCGAGGGTATCGCCAGTGACTATGTTCCAATACCATTCGGTGTCGTTCGAGATAAATGTTTTATAGAGTCCCCACTCTTGCCATGTAATCCCCATCTCGATATGGTACTTTTGCGATTCGGGTAGTATACCCAAGTCCTCTAACTTCTCGCACGATGTTGTGACGTACGAAAGGGCTAATGCTACTGCACAAAAAAGAAAACGTTTCATATATTTATTGTTTTAGATTGTTGCTCAGTTTATCGGTTTCGTTATCGCAAAGTTACTACCGAGCACCGCTTCGTGCCAAATTTTTAGCCCAAAAGTTTTTCCGCTGACCACTATGTAAGTTGTTGATTATCAGGTGTTTAAAAATGAAAAATTTTCCAATTTTTCATAGTGCTGAATATCAAGTAGTTACGCATTTGAGGAAATTGCCTCTGAAAAATTTTTCCAAGATATTGATTGTCAGTGCGTTGTGGGTCTGTGTTAGAAATCGTGCCCAATATTTCATTTATCTCATTGAGCTTTAGCGTTGCCCATTTATCCCACAAAAAAAGCGGAGTACCGTGTGGCACTCCGCTTAGGTGTTTTGGTATTGTTTACTCCCTAACACAGCGTACGGGTATTGCGTTGGCGCGGTACATTGGCATTGCGCTTGCTACAACCATTGCCATTAGGCAGTAAACAAATCTTTTCATAGTCGATAGTTATTTAATGATTTATATAAACAATAGTATAAGAAATTTTCTATTCCTTCTTGATTGTGCTGTAGTAAGTCTCAATGCCACCATTCTCGTCGCTCAAGTAGAGCTTACCATCCTCAAAGCGATAATATTTCTTTGTTGATGTAGTAGAGTCAATGTTTGTCATAATGAGCATATCACCATCGAAGGTGTACTTAAACCATTGTGGATTTGGATTGTCATATCCACTATAATATGTAAATCCATCCTTGGGAGTTACAAATTTGATATGTTCATCATAGTATCTATCGCCATCTTTTCGCGTTGTGCTCCAGTCGCCAACAAAACGCATATCACCATCCTCGGCCTTGGTAAATACATAGGTATTATTATACTCATCCATATCAGAGCGCATGATTAGCGTGTTGTCCTGGAATCTATACTCCCACTCGATAGGCGATGAGTTGCCATATTTTATATACAATATTTCGTTATCCACCCAGTATGTCAACGAATTTCTCGTAGTTGAGTTTATAAGGTTTGACTTATCATACGCATCAATAGTTAGATAACCATTGCAATCTTCCCAGAAATAGAAAACATAATCTGTATGGCTGTAGAACTGATCGTCCTTATCAGCCACAGCCACATATTCCCAACTTCCAAGGAGTTCCTTCATCGCAGTGGCATCAGCATCCTTTACAGCATTTGTTGAGTTGTTAGCCTCATTTTCATTTGTGGGGTCAATAACATCTTTCTCGCACGACATTGTCATGCCCGCTACCGCAAGCATCAACAACATAAATAAACTCTTTTTCATAGTTCTAAGTTTTATAGGTTTAACAATAGGTTATTACTCTTTCGCGATTTTTTCTAACACAAAGTTACCCTATGAAAAGTTTTCCACAAAATAAACGAGTTACAAACTTGTGTCTGTAACTCGTTGATTATTCGCAATATAAATAAAAATTACTTTTCCATTGCCGATGATGGTGCTATAAAAGTTTACTCACCCTCCTTTTTAAGCAACTTTTGCAAGAAGTTCGAGAGATTGGTGTCGCTCTCCGTGAGTCCGAGTTTCTGGCGTACCTCACTGCTATCCTTATAGTGGCGTGTAAGGTTAGTGTATGCCTTAATCTCTTTGCCCTTGAGACCTATGGCATACAAACAGCAGAAGTCAATTTCAAACTCCTCAAGTCCCTTATCGTGCAGGTAAGCAAAGAAGTGTGGATAGTTCTCCTCAAGGGTGAGGCGTGTTGATTTTATGAAATCGTTGCGGTTGGCAATAAGATGCTCCAACTCCTCATTTGCACGCTTAATATCGGTGTCCTTCGCCGAGAGGTGCGACACGATGATAGTGTTCAGGACTCCAAGTCGCTTCTTGATAATCTCCATTGCCTCCTCCTTAATTGCGTTGTTGGTAATCATCTCGTTGAGTGCATCACGCTCTGCAACAACCTCATTATACATCTGCTCGTAGAGTGCCTTCTCGCTTAATAGTTGTGCGTTCTCGACTCTGCTTCTTTTAAGTTGCTTGCGAATATGATTAAGGATATATAACGAAATCAAAAGAGCAACAATGCAACTCAATACAATAATTGTAAGTCTATTCTTTGCCTCGGTCTCCTTTGCTTTTGCCATCTCCAATGCGTGGCGCTCCTCAACAAACTTGGTGTCTTGTTGCATTTTAACCAAGATGTTATTAGTAAATAAATCTACATACTCTTCAAATGTTTCAAGAGTGTTTTTGTAGTCACCTAAACCCTTATAAACTTCATATAAAATTACAAGATACTTTTTCTCTTTATATTCATTACCTTCTGTATCATATTGTGATAAAACAGATAGTGCCTCATTATACCTATGCATTGCATAATATGCATTTGCTATTGTAAGCCAGTCTACATTAGAAGATGGAATAGAGTTAGTAAATTGATGTATGATTTCATCAATCTCTTGCTCTGTTCCATAATTTATTAGGTAAGTGATATATGATGAATAAAAATCTGTTAATGTGGGAATGCTTAGGCCATCCAACATCTGTTTACACTCATCGATATAAGGCAAAGCCTTTTCGGGCTCATCTTTTAAGGTGTAACCATTGATAATTCTATTATAGCAGTCTGCATAACCATTATAATCTTCTGCTTGTTTGAAGTATGCTGCAGCACTTTTATTTGTCGCTATAAAGTTATCGAAGTCATACAAATCGTAATATATATTGCTCTGCGCAAAGTGTGTTCGTGCTTTGGTCAGTGTGTCATCAGATTGAGAGCCTTCTGAAATCGCCTTTACGAAACACTCCATTGCTGCAGCGTTATTGTCTGCATTCTGATATATGCGAGCTTGATAGTAGTATGTGCGGAGTTTGTCCGTTGCCGAGCCATTGTCCTCGTAATAGTCAATGGCAGGTTGCAGAACCTCAAAACTGGTCTTGTCTATGACATTCTTATCCAACGCCATAGAGAGCAACACAGCGTGTTTTGCTCTCTCTTCATCGCCAATCAATTCATCGGTATCAATAGACTGCAATACATTAAGCACACTATCAGGTCGCTCCTCAATAATGCTCTCCATCTCGGTTATTGTCGCCCAATGCTCCGAGTGGCGTTCGCAAGCTTCAAAAGTCGCAGCGAACACAAGTATAAAAAGTAGTCGTTTCATATCCAAAAGTTTGTTCACAATACAAAGATAACTTTATAAAAGTTTTCCACCAAATTAGAAATAATAAAATTATGGCATCGTATATTGCAGATTATCAGGAATATAGTGGAAAAGATGCGGATTTTGTTGTAGTCTGGCTACAATTGAAAGTTTACTAATGTACTCATATCGAGCTTTACCCCTCCCATTTATCCCACAAAAAAAGCGGAGTACCGTGTGGCACTCCGCTTAGGTGTTTTGGTATTGTTTACTCCCTAACACAGCGTACGGGCATTGCGTTGGCGCGGTACATTGGCATCGCGCTGCTAAAGCCGTTCCATGTGCGGGTTTGGCTATTTAGGTCGAAGAACATTGCCTCGGCCTTGCCGTCATCAGTCATGGATGCGGTCCAGTAGTAGCCCGACCAGGGCACAGGGCGCTCGTCATCGTCGTTCATAATGTCGAGGCGACCATCGAGGTAGTTGCGGCGGCCAGCAGCCGTGAAGAAGTAGCTCTTGCTCTGATCGTTCTTATCCACGAGGTTCCAGCCATACATGCCTTGTGCCTCCTTCCATGCCATATCATCATCAACGGGGTTGATCGTAAGGTTGGCATATACCGAGCTATCAGGTATGCGCCAGCCCGCAGGACATGGGTCGTGCTCGCTCTTTGCTGTTGCACTCCACAGCGCCTCGTGACCCTCGTACAACCAATCGAAGGCGTTCTTCTCGTTACCACGAATCATGGTCGAAGGGTTAGCACAAGCCCACTCCACGGTGCCCTCCTCAGCCGACGAGTCGGCATACTGCACACGCACATATCCGCCCGTAGCGTTATAAGGTATCATGTCGCTATTTAGTGCGAAGTCCCATGCCGCAGCGCCCACGATAGGTGTGCGACGACCCCACTGGTAGTATAAGCCGTATGACGAACCGATTTTTGTGCCCTCCTTCTCGCCATTGCTGTTGCAGTCGGCGCCAAGATTGATGTTCATCAAGGTCTTGCCACCCAGCGTGATAACCTCCTCCTCGGGCTTGCTGTTAGTAACCCATATATGCCAAGTCCAAAGAAGCTCGCCCTCGGCATCGTATGCGCCGATAAGGGCGTTGCCGGCAGTGAGTTTTGTCGTTGTTGTGCCACTATCGTCGGTGCTCTCCTTAGCCTCGATGTAGAACTCGCCAACGCCATCGTGAAAGTCGATATACTTCACAAGGTCGGTTGTGGTCTGCCATATTAGCGTAATAGATGCGGTGTTGAGTGGGGTAGCGCTACCACCCACCGTTGCATCGAAGAGATAGCGTGTGGCAGGCACATTGGCGATGTAGCAGTTGGCAGGTGCTGTGCGGTAGTCTACATCGGGATTCTCGAGGATAGCCACATACAACGATATTGTCTTCTGCACGCCCTCTGGGGTGTAGCCCTTGAGGCTGATAGTGCCCGAGCGCTCCTCCTCATTCTCGAAGCTATTTGGCGACTCCACGGTGATGGTTTTTGTGTACATGTCGATCTCCACGACGCTCCAGCCCTTAGGTGTCGATAGAACATCTATGGCGCAGATGTTGTGTGACTTAAAGGTTGTTGAGCCTCGATCACCAGCATGACCCACCTCGATGAGAATACCCTCCGAAGGTATGCTTATCGACAGTGTTCCTGTCTTCTCGCAGCCTACAATGGCCATTGTTAGTGTCACGAGAGCCACAAAGGCAATGTTATAGATTCTTGTCATATCTTCTTTTTATTTACATTTCTTAACTACTCCATCTCAGTTTCGGTGATGCTCATTTCGAGTGTTGGATATGCCTCGATAAGGGCTGTGATGAGGGCATCAGCCTCGCCACGCTCGGTGAACATTCCCACGATAAATATCTTACCACTCTTTGTTATGCGCTTGCCTGGTGCCTCCTTGTTGATGATTTGGTGCATGCTGCTATCAACCGCAGCAATGTTTATCTCCACAAGGTAGCGTGTCTTCGACTCAACCTTCTTAACCTCGGGCTTGTTCACGGTGATGATTGTCATCTTACCATCTTTCCAGCAGCACAACTCAGGGTTTTTGATGCCCTTGTCCTTGATGAATTGTAGCGCCTCACGTGCCTCCGACTCCTTGGCATAACCACCAGCATAGTAGCAATACATATTCTCCTTGTCACGCTCTATAGACATAGGCTGCACACCCTTAAAGAGTGTCATCGTCTGCTTGGTGCGGTATCGACCCAAGCGGATACGATATATTGTGCCATGCTCGAATACCTGCAATTCGGGAAGTGGGTTGCTCTCGTCGTAGAAGTTGGTGCGGCCAATCTTCACAGGGGCATAATCCATAAACTCTCGCTGCTCGAGCTTTATTGTCTTGTGGCTGTAGTATGGCTGCGAATATTTGTCGAGAACGCCACGTAGCGAGTCCTGAGCAGGCTTTAGACGCATGTCGCGAGCAAACTCAATCTCGTAGCTGAGTAGTGTGCTGCGACCAATGGCATAGCGCATCAAGGCATCGGAAGAGTACTGACCATCTTTCTCGGCACATGTATGCTGCATGGTCTGATAGTTTGTCGATGCTCGGTCCAAAATGTCGTAGCGGTGCGACTTCTCGAGGATAAACGACATTGCAAAATACTTGGTGTCGAGAATGTGGTTCCAAGTGTTGTGCATCTTAGTGTTTAGCTCGCCAAGCTTTGTGTTTAGCGTCTTATACTCCTCGTAGAGCGGTAGCGCTACGCTTGCCCTGTCGGCGTTAGCATAGCTCTCGGCAACCTCCAAGATGCGGGCGTATGCTCCCTGATACTCCTCTACAAGCTTGAGCATCTCGCTCTCCTCGCTTTGCGCCTTCTGCAACTCGGCATAGTCCTCCTCCGAGAGGTTAATCTTGAAGCACTCGTTGTCGATGAGGTATGCACTTGTTGTCGTTGATGGGCTGTCGTCGATGCTGTCATCGAGCACCTCGCCCACAACAACATGCTTCTGCTGGCTGAGAATCTTATCCATGATTAGCGCCTGCTCGATGTCGCCAATGCGGCGTGCCACGTTGCCCTGCTCGACAGATATGTCGTGCGCCAACTGCTCGAGAAGTATAATCTCGGTGCGCAACGTATCTCGGTCGATGCCACTATTGCTGTGTAGTAGCAGTCGGCGCTCCGATAAGAGGTTATTAATCGAGTCGGCCTTGTTGCTAAGCTGGTTGCTCTTATCGATGAGTGCAACATACTCGCTGTTGTTTGCCAGCTCCTTCATGCCGGGGTTGTCGCTACGACCCAGGGCAAATGCCGAGGCAGTAACAACTGAGCCAAGAAGCAGAAGTGCTGCGATATTTCTCTGACAAATATTCATATTATCGTTCTATATATTTCAAAAGTTTAGTGCCATGAACGAAGGAAGAAGAGCTGGATAAATCCAAAAATCTCCAAACGTCCAATAAGCATAAGTAGTGTCGAGTTGAGCCTCAATATGGCTGGCAGCTGCGAGTAGTTATCCATCGAGCCAATCTCGCCAAATCCAGGACCTACGTTGCTGATGCAGGCGATAGATGCCGTAAACGAGGTCATTAGGTCGCAACCAAACATGGCGTAGACCACAGCTCCCACAAGGGCAAGAAGCAGGTAGGCGACAATAAATGTCATCACCAAGTTTAGCACGTTGTCGCCCTGTACCATGCCGTCGGTCTTGGTGCTTATCACGGCATTAGGGTGCTGCTGGAGGTGTATTCTGTTGCGAATAACCTTCGTTGCAAGCAACAGTCTATCTACCTTCATGCCTCCCGATGTAGAGCCGGCACAACCACACACTATCGAGCAGAATACGAGCAGGATTATCGCCAGCGGTGTCCATAGGTTGGTGTTGGCAGTAGCAAATCCCGATGTGGTGGTGAGGCTCACCACCTGGAACGAAGCGTGGCGCAACGCCTCGCCAAACGACGAGTAGATCTCCTCGCTAAAGAGGCTTGTGGCGATGATGAATGTTGCAATAAGCATCATGCCGACATATGCTCTAACGACCTCTGAACGGAAAATATTGTTGCGTCGTCCGGTGATTGTGGCGTAGAGTATTCCGAAGTGTATTCCCGATATTGCCATAGCACCCATCATCACAAGCTCGATTGTTGGGTTGTCGAAGAATGCCACTGAGCTGTTCTTTGTGCTGAAGCCCGATGTTCCGCATGCCGACATGGCGTGTGTTGCAGCATCAAACCAGCACATGCCCGAGAGCTTGAGCAGGATTGTTGTTATGACGGTAAGACCCACATATACGAATATTAGTATTCGCATAATGTCGTGCGAGCGGTAGTGGAAGTTGTCCTTGGCGATTGTCGATAGCTCCACGTTGTAGAGCAGCTGGCGGCTACGACCAATCGACGGAAGTACCACAAGGGCGAACATAACTACGCCGATACCACCAATCCATGTTGTCGATTGTCGCCAGAAGAGAAGACCTCGGGGGAGCGCCTCGATGTCGTTGAGGATAGATGATCCCGTGGTGGTAAATCCCGACACGCTCTCAAACCATGCATTAATAACCGTGAACTCGCCACCCCAAATCAGGTAGGGGAACATTCCCACGATGCATGCTACAAGCCACGAGCCCACAACAATGGCATATCCCTCCTTTGTCTTAATCTCGTCGCTGCTATCAACGAAGATGAGCGGGAACAAACCGAGGATCATCGTCACAAACGACGATAGTAGTAGGGGGTAGAGCGCTGAGTCGTAGTTGTTGAGTATCGATACACCTGCCGACGCAAGCATAAACGATGCTAACAAGATTAGCATCATGCCTATATATCGTATGACAACGTGTATTCTCATTCGTGTGACTACTTGTGTGATTTTGTTATTAGGGTCGATATGTTGTCACGCAACTCCTTAATCTCGTCGTGACACTCTATGCTGTCGTCGAAAGGCACCTTGTAGGTGATATAGTCGTCCACGTTGCGGTTGATGCGCAACATTGGCTTGATGTATAGACGCTTTAGGAAGAAGTACAACATGAGCACCACCACAAACATCACGAGCAACGAGATGAACACGGGGGTCACTGCTCGGCGTGCTGTGTGGCTTAGGCGGTTTACCTCGGGGCCAAGCGTGCTCTGCGAGCCTGTCATGTACTTCGAAATCTGCTTCGAGAGGTTCTTGTGTTCGGCCTTGTATTCGTTTACATACCAGCTACCAATGGTTAGCTTGTTGGGTATGGTGTCGATTAGCTTCTCCTGCTCGATGCGCTTGTGAACGTTGCCGTCGAGGTAGTCCTGAGCAAGGGTGTTGAGGTTTTGTGAGTGCATCGAGAGCGAGTCGGCAAGGCCGTGATACTCGGTGTCTGCCATGAGTTTGAAAGCCTCGTCAGATGCGGTTTTAAGACGAGCTATCGAGCTCTCGGCATCGATGCGGAAACGGCGTGATGTGTCGCCCACAACCGCCATGTAGATGATTGCATCGTTCTGGTCGCTGAGTGCCGATGCCATCTCTCGGGCAATATCCACATTGTTCTTGCTCGCCATGAGGATAAGCTCGGTGTCGTGGCTCACTCGCTCAAGCTCGAGGAGCGATGTTGCGCCAGCAAATATGAGGATTAGGATGATGCTCAGAAATGCTGCACGCATACGTCGTGATATGCCGTTAATCGAGAATATGGCTTTAATACGTCTCCACATACAAATGCAAATTTAGTCACTATAACCCGACAAAAGTAATACTTTTGTGCCAATTATCCAACTATTTCGGCTATTATATCGCCGTCGGTGTCAATCACCTGAAGCTTAACCATGCAAATCTGGTTAATTTTTGAGGTGTCGTACTTGCACTTTACTCGGAGGTAATTATCCGTATATCCGTACATCATGCCATGGCGGTCGGTGCTCTCGAAAAGTATCTCACGCTCAGTGCCTAAGTATCTCTTTGCAAAGTCGTTATGTAGACGATTGCTTAGTTCTTCAAGACGACTTACACGCTCGGTTGATATGCTCGACTGCACCTTGTTTGGCAGGTCGATAGCTGGTGTTCCTGGACGCTCCGAGAAGGGGAATATGTGCAAAAACGATGCACCCACCTCTTCGAGTAGACGATATGTCTCCATGAACTCCTCCTCGCCCTCGCCCGGGAAGCCCACGATGACATCAACGCCGAGGAACGAGTCGGGCATTAGCTCTCTGATTTTCGCTATGCGCTCACGATATTTCTCGGCTGTGTAGCGGCGACGCATAAGTCCGAGGATGCGTGTAGAGCCGCTCTGCAATGGGATGTGGAAGTGTGGCATGAAGCGTGGTGACTCGGCGCAAAACTCAATAATTTCGTCGGTTATGAGGTTTGGCTCGATGCTTGAAATGCGGTAACGCTCAATGCCCTCCACCTTGTCTAATGCCTTGAGAAGGTCGATGAAGCGCTCGCCCGTAGTGCGTCCGAAGTCGCCGGTGTTCACGCCGGTGATTACTATCTCCTTCTGTCCCGACTCGGCAATCTCCTTTGCCTCACGCACTATCTCCTCGATGGCAATGTTGCGGCTGGCACCTCGAGCATAGTGAATTGTGCAGTAGGCGCACTTGTAGTCGCAACCATCTTGCACCTTGAGGAACGAGCGTGTTCTGTCGCCCGAGGAGTATGCCGCAAAGAAGCGGCTAATCTGGTCGTACGAGCAGCGATAAACCTCTGCCTCGGTGTGCTCCTGAAGCTCCACGACACGACGATAGAGGTCGCCCTTGTCGTTGTTGCCCAGTACCACATCAACACCATCAATGGCTGCAATATCCTGGGGCTTGAGCTGTGCGTAACACCCTGTAACAGCGATTATTGCATTGGGGTTGCGGCGATGAATTTTGCGAATTATATTTCTGCACTTCTTGTCTGCATGCTCCGTTACTGAGCAGCTGTTGATGACTGCCACGTCGGTAGGCTCCGATGCCTCCACTCGAACATATCCGCCACGCTCAAACTCTCGTGCGATGGTCGATGTCTCGGAGAAGTTTAGCTTGCAGCCCAAGGTGTGAAAACTAACACGTTTTTGTCCCATATTTCGATATAAGTAAATAATGTGCGAATATACAAAAATTTCGTTAAACGACAATGCTCAAAATTGCGAAAAAGTTGCTATCTTTGTGCGAATATATGATATTTAACGTATGACCATGCTTTCGGATATTCTTGCCTACGACTTTATGCAGCGAGCACTCCTCGCCTGCCTACTCTCGGGTATTAGCTGTGGTGTTGCGGGTAGCTATATCGTTGCTCGCCGCATGGTCTTTCTTAGTGGTGGTATCACCCATGCCTCGTTTGGAGGTCTTGGCATTGCCCTATATGTTGGCTTTAGCCCTACGCTCGGAGCTCTTCTCTTTGCTGCCTTGTCCTCTGTTGGCATCGAGTTTGCCTCACGCCGAGGCCGCATGCGTGAGGATTCGGCAATAGGCATCATGTGGTCGTTGGGTATGGCTATAGGAGCGCTCTTCATGGCGTTGCGCCCAGGCTATGCCTCGGATTTGACAAGCTACCTATTTGGAAATATTCTGCTTGTCGATCGTGTCGATGTGGCGATGCTCACGTTCCTCACACTCTTTATGGTTGTGGGTGCTGTTGTCATGCTTCGTCGCATTATGTTTATTACTTTCGACGAGGATTTTGCCCGCAGTCAGGGTATGCCTGTCGAGGTGGTTGCCTATGTCATGGCTGTTGTTGTGGCGCTGGCTATAGTGCTATCAATCAAGGTTATGGGTATTATCTTGCTTATATCGCTCATGACCATTCCGGCGGTCATCGCCAATAGCCTCACAAAGGACTATCGCCGTGTTATGCTGCTTGCCACTATGTTTGGTGTTTTTGGCAATATTGCGGGCTTTGTGCTTAGCTACAATTTCAATCTCCCTACGGGAAGTTGCATAATATTTATCCTTACTATTACGCTTATTTGCGTAAAAGTATTAACTTTGTGCTTTAATCTTCGACCCAAAGTATGAAAAAGATATATAAGCTTGTTCTAAAGTCCTACCTCGGACCTCTTGTTGTCACCTTCTTCATCGTGCAGTTTGTGCTGATGATGAACTTCGTGTGGCGATATATCGACGAGCTTACGGGTAAGGGTCTCGACGTATCGACTATTGCCGAGTTGTTGGCGTGTGCTACGGCAAATATGATTCCGCTTGGCTTGCCTCTTTCTATGCTTTTGTCGGCTATTATGGCCATGGGTAACCTCGGCGAGCACTTCGAGCTCTTGGCTATGAAGTCGGCGGGCATGTCGCTACCTCGCATCTTACGCCCCTTGATCATTCTTGTTGGCTGTATTGCGGTAAGCGGATTTTTCATTAGCAACAACCTCGTTCCTGCGGCAAATAAGCGCATGTATGAGATCTTGTACGACATTCGTGAGCAGCGCCAAGATATGGACTTCCAGGACGGCATGTTCTTCAATGGTTTGCCTAATATGAGTATCCGTGTGGGACATCAAGACGATAAGACTAAGCTCGTTACCGACGTTGTGATTTTCGACACCCGAGCTACTAATGGCGATATGACCACTACCATTGCCGACTCGGGTTATATCTCGCTTTCGGACGATAAGAGTTTCTTGTATGTAACGCTCTATAATGGCGACACTTACGAGCATTCACGAAATATTCGCTGGTACGAGAATAACACCTTGCGCCACCATAGCTTCGATGTTCAGCAGGGTACTTTCCCTGTGTCGAATGTTAGCGGCGATGCCTCGATGTCGAAGAAGTTTACCGAGTCGAAAACTCGTAATATGAGTGGCTTGCAGGAGCTTAGCGACTCGCTTCAGACCATGATTGCCGATGCGCAAGCAGCGTCGTATGCTCCACTATTCAAGGAGCGCATATTCCCCCGTGACTCCTCGATACTTGGTGGCGATAGCATTCGCTTCGACAAGAGTGCCTTTAGGCCTGTGAATTTCTACGACTCGCTTTCGAACCTAAGCATTCGCCAGCGTGCTAAGATCTACTCGAATGCCACCTCGTCGGCACGCATGTCACGTGGTGCTTATAGCTTCGACGAGCAGACCTCAAAAATTGCCATCACGCAGTACTATCGCTCTGAGAACGAGTGGCATAGAATGCTCACCATGCCTATATCCATCATCATCTTCTTCCTTATTGGTGCGCCCCTTGGTGCTATCATTCGAAAGGGTGGTTTGGGTACTCCTATCGTTATTTCGGTTATCTTCTTCGTGTTCTACTACGTGATTAGCGTTTCGGGCGAGAAGATGTCGAGCGAGGGTGCGTGGGCTGCGCTCTATGGCATGTGGCTGCCTATCGCCGTGCTTACACCTATTGCCATCTACCTCACCCGCCAGGCCACCAACGACTCATCGTTGCTCGATGTCGATTGGTACGACGGCCGCATCCGCAAATATTGGGGCAAGCTCCGCCGCAAGTTTAGGCGTGCTAAGAAGGCTTAGTCGTACGGTGTTTGATATATAGTCTGTCTAACTAAGTTAGGCAGACTTTTTTTTGTTGTTATTAAATTTTTTCGTAACTTTGTTACTAACGAAAATATTAAACACCGATACTATGCTACGCAAACTATTTACCCTTGTCTTGTGCCTTGCAACAACTGCCATCGCTGTTCAAGCACAAACCCAAACGCCACCCGACAACGAGATTTGGTATACAACGACTGATGGTAAAACAGTCAATATTTCGGGTGGTCACGATAATGAAGTATTGGATAATAGCTATCGTAATGGCGTAGGTGCTATTAAGTTTAAGAACGATGTAACAACTGTGTGTTGCGAAAAATGTTATAGCCTCAAAACCATCATTATTCCTAATGGCGTAACTGAGATTGGTGGGGGTGCATTTTCAGGTTGCACAAACTTGGTCAGCATCACTATTCCTGATACGGTAACTAATATTGGTGAGGAGTCATTTCAGGGTTGCAATCTTAGTTCTATTATAATCAATGTGGTAGTAGGCAATCCATCGTATGTTTTAAATACGCTCGGAGTAGACAATATAACAGCATATGCAGGTGAGTTTTCCTCGACAGATGGTCGCTGTTTGGTTGCAGATGGCGTTTTGTGTCATGTTTTGCCCAAGGACCTAACAACATTTGTTATTCCCGATGGCATGACTAATATTCAAGGTTATGCATTCTCGCATTGCAAAAGTCTTGTGAGTGTCACTATTCCTGAGAGTATAACTTCTATTGATGATTTTGCATTCATTGGTTGTTGTGGCTTAACCAATATAACTATTCCCCAGAGCGTGACTTCGATTGGATATGGTGCATTTGTTGGTTGCAGTAGCTTGGCGAGTATTGATATCCCTGATAGTGTAACTGTAATTGGAGAGTTTGCTTTTGCAGATTGTAGTAGCCTTGCAAGTATCACTATTCCCGAAGGAGTGACACATGTTGGCGATTCTGCATTTTTTGATTGCAGTGGCCTAAAGGTGCTAACATGCAAAGCGCCGATACCACCAAGGGTGTTGCCAGGCTTTTTGGGGTTTGCTGACTTATGTATAGATGCCGAAACTCAAATATATGTGCCTAAAAAATCGGTAAAGGCATACAAAAATAATTATATTTGGGGTAGATACGCTAAGAGTATAAAGCCGATTAAGTAGGCGTAGCAGTGCAAAACGATAGATGGGCTGTCCGTGGTGGACAGCCCATCGTGTTATCTGCTACATAAAGCTACACTGCGTGGCATCGCGCCAGCCGAGAAGTAGCTCTTTGATGGTCATTCGCTTCTTGCCTGCAAGCTGAACATCGTCGAGGTAGACAACGCCATCGGCACAGCGCACGCCGAAGGTGCTCTTAGCATCGGTGACAACCTCGCCAATGGTGCCTGTCTTGCTATCTGCCACAAAGCGAGTGGTAAATATCTTCATCGAGCCACACTCTGCGCCCTCCTTGAATATTGGTGACCAGGCGGCAGGGTAGGGCGAGAGGCCACGCACCAAGTTTACGATATCCTCGCCACGCTTGGTCCAATCTATGCGGCCGTCCTCCTTGAAAATCTTTGGGGCGGGCTTTAGTGTGCTCTCGTCGATGTGCATCTGCTCGATTGTCGTGTAGTTGCCCTCGGCGAGCTTATCTACGGTGCGTAGAACGAGTTTCGAGCCGATGTGCATCAGTTTGTCGTAGAGCGTGCCGATGTTGTCTTCAGGTAGGATATCGACGCTCTCCTGCTCGATGATAGCACCCTTGTCGATCTCGTGGTTAAGCAAGAAGGTGGTTACTCCCGTGCGCTTCTCGCCATTGATGATTGCCCAATTAATAGGCGCAGCGCCACGATACTCTGGAAGCAACGATGCGTGGAGGTTGAACGTGCCGAGGCGAGGCATTGCCCACACCACCTCGGGGAGCATGCGAAAGGCGATGACGATGCCGAGGTCGGGCTTAAGCTCACGCATAGCCTCGAGGAAGCTCTCGTCACGTAGCTTCTCGGGCTGGAGGATTGGTAGTCCGAGCTCCTTTGCTGTGAGCTTCACGTCGCTCTCATGAATTTTCTGACCACGTCCTGCGGGCTTGTCGGGTGTTGTTACCACTGCCACGATGTTGTAGCCCTCTTCGACAAGGCACTTGAGCGATGTAGAGGCAAACTCGGGCGTACCCATAAACACTATGCGTAGATCCTTAGCTGATGACATATACTTATATTAATATTATTAGTCACTTAGAAATATCGATGCAAAAGTATTAAATCTTTTCCACTAAAGCAAATTGTGTGTGTGGCATGGCTGTTGCTTTTTGTCTGCGAAAAACTTGCTATGAAGATTAATACAGGTAAAGGAGCTATTCCTCTCATTACGCTTGTTGCAATACTCTCGGTGTCGGCTGTGGTGTCGCTGCCGGGACTTGCCATTTCGCCAATACTCGACGATATTAGCCGAATATTTCCGCACTCCACCGAGCTCGAGGTGTCGATGCTCGAGTCGTTGCCCTCGCTGATGATTATCCCCTTTATGCTGCTTGCGGGTCGCTGGTCGGTTGATAAAAACAATATTCGAATACTCGTCATCGGCACGGTGATATTTCTGCTAAGTGGCATATGGAGCTTGCTCTCAACGCACCTTGTTGAGCTTATCATCGCAAGCACAATCATGGGCATTGGTGCGGGCATGATTATCCCGTTGTCTACGGGACTTATAGTGCAATATTTCACTGGTAATCAGCGTGTGCGGCAGCTGGGTGTAAGCTCGGCGGTGAACAATCTTACGCTTGTTATCGCCACATCGTTGGTGGGTTATCTTGCCGATGTTAGCTGGCACCTCGCCTTTGTTGTCTACCTCTTGCCACTTGTTACGTTGGTGCTCATTCCCACCATTCGCAATACCAAGCCTGAGCCCGAGCCGCACGACGGAGCACAGAACCGACAGACGGCGCTCAACCTTCGAGTTATCGTCGGCTTGATGCTCTTCTACTTTGCCATTACCTACCTCTCGCTTATCGTCACGTTCAACACCTCGTATCTTGCTGCCGAGCGTGGCTTGTCCGACGAGAAGTCGGGACTCATCATCTCGCTCTTCTTCCTCGCTATCATGGCGCCAGGCTTTGTGCTCGATAGGATTGTTGCGTGGCTTGGCAAGTGGCTAAACTTTGTGTCGCTCGTGGTTATGGGCTTAGGTCTTGTGCTTATGGCGCTTCGACATACTCCTGTTGCCATGCTTTGGATTGGTGCTGTTTTAGCTGGCTTAGGTTATGGTGTTATGCAGCCCGTTGTCTACGACAAGGCGGCAACAAATGCTCCGCCACGCCTCTCTACGTTGGCGCTCTCGTTGGTGATGGCTGTCAATTACTTAGCAATACTTGTTGCGCCATTTATCATCGACCTAACCGACGAGCTGTTTCATGCCACACACCATCGCTTGGCATATCTCGTAAATGGCGTTTTAACACTTGTGTTGGCTCTTGTCACGCTCCTTTTGTTGCGCCGCAGTCCTGTGCTTGGATCCGACGATTAGGTTTTGGCGTAATATTTCTCTGTTGTTGTAAAATTTTCATTTCAAATGGTATAATTTGCAAATAATTTATATCTTTGTACTCAAATCTACACCCCCACTTTGGGTAGTCTATAAATCGCTAACGAACAGACTTAAATATGAAGAAAATCTATGTTTTCATTGCTTCGGCAATGATGCTTGCGTCGTGTGGTGCTCCGTGCACTCGTGTGTGTGCTGAGCTCGAGGAGCGACAGAATTGGGAAGGTGCGCAACTATATGGCGATATCGCCTCTATTAGCGCAACATCGTATGAGCTTGCTGGTAGCTATGGCCGCACCGTTAAGGTTGAGCTTATGAGCCAAAAGCTCGTTGAGTTTAACCAGCGTGGCGATGTGCTTCTATCTACTGAGTATGACATCGATAGCACGCTTATCGAAAGACATGAGTATCGCTACGACGAGCGAGGCTATCTTGCCGAGTATTCATACCAGGACGACGGCTACAAATTCTCTCGTCGTTTCCTTCGTGATAACTACGGCTCAGTTGTCGAGCGTGATTTGTTGAAGGCAGATGGAACTCTCGAGGAGCGCCATACAATCACTTACGACAATGCTGGAAATGTTGTTGCTGATGCCGATTTCGACGAGAATAATGTGCTTCAAGGTCGTAACGAGAGTAAGTATGGCAAGGCAAACAAGCTTGTTGAGACTAAGCGCTATGCACGCTCTGGTGAGCTTGTCCGCCGTGATGTCTATACCTACGATGCTCAGGGTCGCACAGCCGAGGTTGTTTCGTACGACGTTTTCGATAATCTCGAGGGTCGTCAGGTATTTACCTATGGCGAGAATGGTCGTGATAATGAGAAGATTACCTACGATGCACGTGGTGTCATAGACTACCGTGTTGTTGAGCGTTACGACGAGCGTGGCAACCTTGTTGAGCTATCTTCATACGACGATAAGGGTCTTACTGAGAGTTTTGCATATGTCTACGACGATGCAAACCGCATTCTCGAGGAGAAGCGCTCGACCTCTGATGGCTTAATCCTATCGCAGCAAAACTTCAAGTACAACGACAATGGCTTGCTTATCGAGTATATCGACGATGATAAGTTCCATGGTCAGTATAGTGTGACAACCTATCGCTACGACGATAAGAACAACCTTGTTGAGGAGATGTCGTATTCGGGTGTTCGCCGAGTGCCAGAATATGTTGTAGAGTATGTTATTAACTACCGATAAGTAGTTGATAATCAAAATTTGGCGACCTCGAAAGTCCTGAGCTTGGAACTTTCGAGGTCGCCTCTTTTATAGTGCCCAATCACCGTCAAAGGGGTGGTGTTCATGTCAGCATAATTCCCTGCTTATACCTATATAAAAAATAAAGATGTCGTTTATTTTGAATTTCTGAATAGTTTTTGTTACTTTTGCAAGTTATTACCAAATAATGCTATGTCAAACGAAACAAAAAATATATTAGAAGAGCTCGAAACGAGCGATTATAAATATGGCTTCGTCTCAGATATCGAGACCGAAACTATCGGGCGTGGACTATCCGAAGATGTCGTACGCCTTATTTCGGCAAAGAAGGGCGAGCCCGAGTGGATGCTCGAACAGCGCCTTAAGGCATACCGCCATTGGCTAACGTTGGAGCACCCTAATTGGGCGCACCTCGATATTCCTGAGATCGACTTCCAAGATGTTATCTACTACGCTGCACCTAAGCAGAAGCCAAAGCTTAACTCAATGGACGAGGTTGATCCCGAGCTAAAGAAGACCTTCGACAAGCTCGGTATTCCTCTCGAGGAGCAGATGCCTTTGGCGGGCGTGGCTGTCGATGCTGTGTTGGACTCGGTGTCGGTTAAGACCACTTTCCGTGACACGCTCGCCGAGAAGGGTATTATCTTCTGCTCAATCTCGGAGGCTATCAAGGAGCACCCCGAGCTTATTAAGAAGTATCTCGGCTCGGTAGTGCCATACACCGACAACTTCTATGCGGCGCTCAATGCTGCGGTCTTCTCCGACGGCTCGTTCTGCTATATACCTAAGGGCGTGCGTTGCCCTATGGAGCTATCTACCTACTTCCGCATCAATGCTGAGGGTACAGGTCAGTTCGAGCGTACGCTTATTGTTGCCGACGAGGGCTCATACGTGAGCTACCTTGAGGGCTGTACTGCGCCACGTCGTGACGAGAACCAGCTTCACGCTGCCGTTGTTGAGATTGTTGTGGAGAAGGATGCCGATGTTAAGTACTCTACTGTGCAGAATTGGTATCCTGGCGACAAAGATGGCAAGGGTGGTATCTATAACTTCGTTACAAAGCGAGGCATCTGCCGTGAGGGTGCTCACCTCTCGTGGACTCAGGTCGAGACGGGCTCGGCTATCACATGGAAGTATCCAAGCTGTGTGCTCCAGGGCGACAACTCGTCAGGCGAGTTCTACTCTGTGGCTATGACAAACAATTTCCAGCAGGCTGATACAGGTACTAAGATGATACATATCGGTCGCAATACCCGCTCACGCATCGTGTCGAAGGGTATCTCGGCTGGTCGCTCGCAGAATGCCTACCGAGGCTTGGTGCGTGTGGCTAAGGGGGCAGATAATGCACGTAACTACTCGCAGTGCGACTCGTTGCTCATTGGCGATAAGTGTGGTGCACACACCTTCCCTGTTGTCGATTGCTACAATCCATCTGCTGTGCTTGAGCACGAGGCAACAACCTCGAAAATCTCGGAGGAGCAGCTCTTCTACTGCAACCAGCGAGGCTTGGCTACCGAGGAGGCTGTGGGCTTGATCGTGAATGGCTACGCTCGTGAGGTGTTGCAGCAGCTGCCTATGGAGTTTGCCGTTGAGGCGCAGAAGCTCCTTGCTATTAGCCTTGAGGGCTCGGTGGGTTAGTCCGCAAACAAAAAGTTGATTAAAAACGAAAAACAAAATATATATGCTTAAAGTAGAAAATCTACACGCCCGTGTTGGCGATAAGGAGATATTGAAGGGTATCAACCTCGAGGTTAAGGCTGGCGAGGTGCATGCTATCATGGGCCCTAACGGCTCGGGTAAATCTACCTTCGCCTCGGTGTTGGCGGGCAACGAGAAGTTTACCGTTACCGAGGGTAAGGTTGAGTTCGAGGGCGAGGACTTGCTTAGTTTGCCTATCGAGGAGCGTGCCAAGAAGGGTATCTTCCTTGGCTTCCAATATCCTGTCGAGATTCCAGGTGTCTCGATGGCTAACTTCATGAAGATTGCCGTGAACGAGCAGCGCAAGTATCGTGGCCTTGAGCCATTGACAGCTGCTGAGTATCTCAAGCTCATGCGTGAGAAGAGCGCTATTGTTGAGCTCGACTCGAAGCTTACGTCACGTGCCGTAAACGAGGGCTTCTCGGGTGGCGAGAAGAAGAAGAACGAGATCTTCCAGATGGCTATGCTTCAGCCTAAGCTCGCCTTGTTGGACGAGACCGATTCTGGTCTTGATATCGACGCATTGCGCATCGTGGCTACGGGCGTTACACGCCTCAAGACCCCTGAGAACGCAACGGTGGTTATTACCCACTACCAGCGTTTGTTGGACTATATTGTGCCCGACTATGTGCACGTGTTGTATAAGGGTCGCATCATCTATACAGGCGATAAGTCGTTGGCTCTCAAGCTCGAGAAGGAGGGCTACGATTGGCTTATTAACGACTACAAGGAGGAGTAACGATGGGTTGTTTGAATAATGGCGGACAGCCCGTACCTGCTTCAGGTCGTATTGGCTCGGGTCGTTGGTTGGTCGAGGCGTTGCCTTCGCTCGACATTACCATCGACCAGGGTGCTAAGTGCGAGCTTGTGATGGCTAATGGTGCTAAGTCTGCCGACATAAATATCGATGTTGAGCGTGGTGCCGAGCTTAATATTGTGCACGCCGTTGCCAATAGCTCGGTGGCAGATATCGCTGTGGCTTTGGCTGAGGGTGCAACGTGTCGCATTACAGAGGTTGTTACCTCGTCGTCAGATGTGCGTGTTGTTGCAAGCCTCATGGAGCCTAATGCTCGTTTTGAGCTCGATGGTGCCTTTGTGCTTACGGGCGAGGAGAAGGGTAGTGTGGCAGTTGATGTAAACCACATCGCTTCTGACTGCTCGTCACGCACCTCGTATAAGGGTGTTGCTTCGGGCAAGGCGCATGGTAGCTTCTCGGGCTTGGTATATGTTGCCCCCGATGCGCAGCGTACCGACTCTCAGCAGTCGAGCCGCAACATCACCATTGGCGAGGCACACATCGAGACCTTGCCACAGTTGGAGATCTATGCCGACGACGTGAAGTGTAGCCATGGTGCTACCGTGGGTCAGATGGATGCCGATGCTATTCTCTATATGCGTCAGCGTGGCTTGTCTTTGGCTGATGCTAAGCGCTTGCAGATCGAGGGCTTCGTTGCCGATGTTGTTATGCACTCGGCTATGGAGGAGTGCTCGGAGGAGCTTATGAAGATGCTTGAATCAAAACTTGAGCTATTGTAACGATGTTCGACGTAGAAAAGATACGTGCCGATTTCCCTATTTTGGAGCGTGAGGTAAACCGCCGCAAGCTCGTATATTTCGACTCGGGAGCTACGGCACAAAAGCCCTTGTCGGTGATTAACCTCACCGATAAGCTCTTTCGTGAATATAACGCAAATATCCACCGTGGCGTGCACCACCTATCGGGTCAGATGACAGATATGTATGAGGCGGCACGTGAGCGTGTTCGTGAGTTTATCGGCGCTGAGCATCGTGAGGAGGTGGTATTCACGGCGGGTGCTACGGCATCTATCAACCTTGTTGCCTATGCCTGGAGCGAGAAGTTCTTGCGTGAGGGCGATAACGTTGTTGTGAGCGAGATGGAGCACCACTCAAATATTGTTCCTTGGCAGTTGGCATGCCAGCGCAAGGGTGCTGAGTTGCGTGTGTTGCCATTCGACAATGAGGGCGCTTTGCGTGTCGATATGCTCGATAGCCTTGTGGACGAGCGCACCAAGCTTGTTGCCGTAACCGAGGCGTCGAACACTCTCGGTACATGCCCCAACTTAGAGCCTATCATTGCTAAGGCACATAGCGTGGGTGCTGTTGTCTGCGTAGATGGCTGTCAGGGTATTGTGCATGGTGGCGGAAGAGTTGCCGAGCGTGGCTACGACTTCTACGCCTTCTCGGGTCACAAGCTCTATGGCCCTACGGGTATTGGCGTGTTGTATGGCCGTCGTGAGCTACTCGAGGCTATGCCTCCATTTATGGGTGGTGGCGACATGGTCGATAAGGTGACCTTCGCAAAAACTACCTATGCTCCGCTACCTCTAAAGTTCGAGGCGGGTACATCTAATTTTATTGGCGCTGTGTGCTTGGCTGAGGCTATTAGCTATGTTGAGGGCATAGGCGTTGAGAATATCGAGAAGCACGAGCGTGAGTTGCTTGAGGCTATGACCGAGCGACTATCATGCATCGAGGGCTTGCGCATCTATGGCACAACCGAGAATAAGTGTCCTATCGTGTCGTTTAGCATTGAGGGCACTCACCCCTACGACGTGGGCATGATTCTCGACAAGCTCGGTGTGGCAATTCGCACGGGCCACCATTGTGCCGAGCCTGTGATGACCCATTTTGGTGTTACGGGCATGTGTCGAGCATCTATCGGCATGTATAACACCTTGGAGGAGGTAGAGGTGTTGGCTAAGGGCATAGAGCGTGCAGTGATGATGCTTAAGTAGTTTAGTAACAAGAAAATATATTAGCATGTTTATCGTATTAGAGGGTTTAGATGGTGCTGGCAAATCGACGCAGATTGCCAAGCTTAAGGCTATGTTCTTGGAGCGTGGCGTGGAGTCGGAGTATCTGCACTTTCCACGTTTCGATGCCCCTGTCTATGGCGACCTTATTGCTCGCTTCTTGCGTGGCGACCTCGGCTCTGTCGAGCAGGTAAATCCCTATCTTGTAGCTCTGCTCTATGCGGGCGATAGAGCCGATTGTGCAGCTACTATCCGTCGTTGGTTGGACGAGGGTAAGGTGGTTATTGTCGATAGATATGTTTATTCGAATATCGGCTATCAGTGTGCCAAGATTGCTGATGGTGCCGAGCGCCAGACTTTGCGTGAGTGGATTTTACGTACCGAGTTCGAGGAGTTTAAGATTCCTCGCCCCGACCTCTCACTATTCTTAGATGTTCCATTCTCGTTCACCGAGCGCAAGCTTTCGGAGCAGCGTGAGGGTGATGACAGAAGCTACTTGCAGGGTGGTAAGGATATCCACGAGGCGTCGCTCGACTTGCAGCGTCGTGTGCGTGAGGTATACCTCGAGTCGGCAGCCGTGGGCAACGACCTAAAGGTTGTAAACTGCTCGGCAGATGATGGATCTATGGCAACGCCCGAGCAGATTTTTGAGCGCATCATGGAGCATCTAAATCCCATACTAAAGTAACCTTAAAGTGAACAAAGAGCGAATTATAGATGTTTGTCGCTGGACGTTGGGAGGCGTTTTTAGCTTCTCGGGTATCGTCAAGTGTGTCGATCCTGTCGGCACGGCGGTATTTGTCGAGAAGTATTTGGCAACATTCTCGCTCGATGTTTTGCTGCCCCTTGCTCTGCCCCTTGCTGTAGTGTTGTCGGTTGCGGAGTTTACGCTCGGTGGGCTTCTTCTTGATGGTAGGCCACATCGCATCACGGCCATTGCCACGTTGGCGATAATGTCGCTCTTTACGATTGTGACGCTCCTTAATGCAACTATTCTCCCTATTGGCGATTGTGGCTGCTTTGGCGATGCTGTGCGCCTTACGCCTGTGCAGACACTCCTTAAAAATATAGTGTTATTGCCCTTGTCGGCACTTATGATTGTTGGTGCTCGACGTGGCAGGTTCGACTATCTGCAAACGGTTATAGGTGTCATTATCTCGCTTGGCGTGTGCCTCTATGCATTGCGCTATCAGCCTATTATCGACTTTATGCCATATGATCGTGATACCAATCTTCGTGAGGAGGTTGCAATGCAGCGTGCTGAGCTCGAGGGTTCGACTGCTAACATCTTGGTTTTTAGAGATAAAACTACATCGGAGCAGGTTGAGTTCGCTGCCTCAAATATCGACTGCTGGTCGGATTCTAATCTCGAATATGTCGACTCTCGAAGCGTGGTTGTGTCTGAGGAGAGCTATCCTCTTGCCGAGCTTATGGTAACCAATCTTGCGGGCGATGACATTACGCTCGAACTGCTCAATCGTCCAGGTCGTGTGGCGTGGATAACCATCTACGACGCTAAGGCTTTAGAGCGAAACTTTGATGCGGTAAAGCGCTTGCTTGACTCTGGAAAATATGATGGCTGTGTTGTTGCCACGTCGCTTGATACTCAAACGCTTACTGAGCGCCTCGGCATAGAGTGCTACATGGTTGATGCCATGACCTTGCGCACCATCAACCGCTCAAAGGTGGGCGTTATGGTCTTGGATAATGGCGTTGTTACTGATAAGTGCAACATTCGTGATATCGACTAATTAGCGAGATTGTCGCTCGACTCCATAAAATTATCCCCAACGATATATCTATACTCGGCGACTGCCATTTGGTAGTCGTAGTGTGCTGCGAGCATGTTGCGATAGGTCTGCAACCAGCTTATCTGCGCTTGTAGCACATCGAGGATTGTTGTCTGCCCCTCGTTGTAGGCGAAGGTGCTTATCTCGAGGTTCTCCTCGGCAATCGTCATGCTCTCTTGTGCCGCCACAACACGTTGCCACGTGCGCTCGATGTTTGTCCAACCGTCATGTTCTACGAGGCGCAGGTTATCTGCCACATTCTCAACCTCAAGTTCGCTGCTTAGCTGTGTGCTCTTTGCTGCATCCACCGCCTCACGGCGCTCGCCAAAGTGGTATATCGGCGTAGAAAAATTGAATACTGCGCCACCGCCTAATTGTGGTTTGCTCTTGGCGGTGTGTGCTAGCTCGGGTTGTAGCGAGCCATATATGCTAATGTCGATTTGTGGCAGAAAGGGCGCTCGTGCCAGCTTCACATCGGCATGCGCACGTTCGGCATTTAGCTCTGCGATGCGGTAGTCGGGGTGTGACCACACAAGCGTGTCGGCATCTACTCGCTCGGGCTTTGGTGTAGAGTCTAATATCGACTCGCTAAGAGATATGGCTTGCGTTATCTTATTGTTGCATAATGAATTAAAGTTGTGTAACGCAATCTCGTATGCCTCCTCGGCAGCCGATAGTTGATAGTGTGCGTCGCTTAGGCGTGACTCAATCTGCAGTAGGTCGCCCTTTGCCGAGTAGCCCTCCTCGTAGCGATAGGCGATAACCCCACGTAGCGACTCGATAATTGCCACATACTCGCTCATCGTTTTGCGATACTCCTCGGCGTGCGACAGCCGCCAATAGGCGCTCTCGGCACTAAGTATCACTTGGCGGATAAGCACTTGTTGTTCAAGTAAGCTTATCTCGTGTCCAAGTTCCGTGCGCTGTGTTGTTGCCGAGATTTTACCTCCGCTATATATGTTTTGCCTAATATCGGCATTTGTTGTCCAGCCCCATCTGCGACCCTCGATGTGGCGTGCAAAGTCGAGCGTTGCTTGGCTGCCCATGCTCAGTTGAGGCAGCTGCCCCCTTTTTGCTCGTTGCCACTCAGCCTCCGTGCGCTCCGTGTTTAGCTCGGCTTGCTGCAATGGGATGCTGTACTCGATGACCATGTTGCAGTAGTCGCTAAGGGTTATCTGCGCCCCAGTAGCTGAGTGAATTAGCGAGGCGAATATAATAAGTATAATCTTGCGCATATCTCTTATTTATATAATATGGTATATGTCACCGGCAGTATTACAACAACGAGGAGTGTCGCCACTATTAGTCCTCCCATGATTGTTGCCGCCATCGAGCCAAACATGGGGTCAAACAAAAGAGGTATAAGTGCGAGCACGGTTGTTCCCGATGCTGTGATTACGGGCGTTAGTCGGTCGGTTGCTGCCTTTGTTGCTGCACTCTGTGTAGATAGCCCCGTGCCACGTAGCTCGTTTATGCGCATAAGGAGTATCACGCCACTCTTCACGTGCATTCCCACAAGACCGAGCAAGCCGAGCAACGAGAAGAAGTCGAACATCTTGTCGCTGATGACCAAGCCCACAACCACACCGATAAATATTAGCGGAATGGTCGCAACGATTATCATCATGTCACGATAGTTGCCGAAGAGTATCACGAGTAGCACCACGATGAGTATCAGTGTTAGCGGCAGTCGTGAGGCAAGCGCCTTGTTCGACTCGTTGCGACTCTCCTGCTCGCCATATATCTCCATGCGGTAGCCGTCTGGTAGAGCTATGTTGTTTGTTATCTGCTTGTTAAGTTCGTTAAATAGTGCTATAGTGTTAGCTCCCTCTTTGGGGTCGCACTGCGCCTTCATCACTCGGCGTGAGTCGATGCGACGAATTATTGGTAGTCCGAAGTCGAAGCTAAATCCCGATGCTGCCTGCTCCATGCTATATGCTCTGCCCTTAGCCGAAAATATGGGCATTGTGCTGAGTGCATCGAGCGACCCTTGCTCCATAAGGTCGGTGCTAAGCACGATGTTTAGCTCCTTGTCGCCCTCACGCATGTTGCCCACCACAACACCCTCCGTTGCGAGCTCCACACCCTCTGCCATGGCGAGCCTATCAACGCCCAGACGCTGACCCTTTAGTTGCGAGTAGCGGGGCGAGTATATTGGCACTCTATTGCCCCAGCTATTGCGAATATTTGTGGCGCTTGGGTGGTTGCGCATTATTGCCATAGCTCGCTCGGTAAGTGCGCTTAGTGTGTCGATGTTTTCGCCCACGAAGCCAAACTCAATGGTGGCATCAGGCACGGGTGATAGTTTGAATTGCGACGAGCGCAGCCACACATCGGGAAGGCTTTCGGCTACCCATTTGTCAAATCTCGTTTGTAACTTTTTGACCTCGCTAACATCATGTAGCTCAATGAGTATGTTGCCGTAGTTTGGTTTCGTGGCGTAGCTGCTGCTTGCCAGGTAGTAGCGGGGTGGTGTGCCCCCTGCTGTTGTCGATACCTGCTTCACTTCGGGTTGTGCCATAAGCCACTCGGTCATGCTCTCGAGGCGTTGCTCTGTTGCCGAAATATCGTAGCCCTCAGCCAAGATTACGTCGGCACGAAACATCGGCTTTGCGAGCTTAGGAAAGAAATCTTGAGGCATCTTGCCTATGGTAATTAGCGAGAGTGCAAAGAGCAAAACTGTTATTGTGAGCACTATCCAACGGTGGCGCACAAACATCTCGATAATGGGTCGAAACCACATCGAACGTTCGAAATCGTCATCTTTGTCGTGCTGAGGTTTTAGCGTCGAAATCGACATCTCGGGTACCTGCGTGAGGGCCAATATCCAGCTCATAATTAGCGATATGGCTATTACGCTAAATAGCGGTTTTATAATCTCGGCAACGGACGATGGCGATAGTTGTAGTGGCAAAAATGAGATTATGGCAATGAGCGTTGCGCATAGCAGACCCATGCTCGGAGCAGTGGCTCCCCTAACAACGGCAGTGCGTATTGCCACGCCACGATTTAGCAGCTGCGAGCTATTATCCACGACCACAATCGCATTATCCACAAGCATGCCCATGGCGATTATAAATCCTGCTAACGATGTGCGATTGAGGCTCTCGCCAAGGGCGAGCATAACGAGTAGAGTAGCGCCAATGCTTAGCATGAGCGAGCTGCCTACAATAACCCCCGAGCGCCAACCCATGGTGATGATTATCAGGAGTATGACTATGGCTAACGATTCGGCGAGATTTATCAAGAAGTCGTTGGTTGCCTCACGTGCAATAATGTTTTCGGGATATATCGTGGCAATCTGCATTCCTGCGGGTAGCCTTTGTTCTAACTCCCGAAGTCGCTCCTGCACAATGTTGCCCACTGCCACTACGTCCTCCTCGGGGTCGGTGGCTATGGCAATGGCTATTGCCTCGTTAAGGTTGTGGCGCACGATATAGCGCTCGGGCTTGTGGTAGCGACGCTCTACGGTGGTAATGTCGCCTAAACGGTATTGCTTGCCATCTTTTGCTGTAAGTAGCTGATTGCGAATATCATCTATCGAGAGATAGGGTGTGCCCTCGCTTAGCTCTATCGTAAGTTCATCGGCTCTATGCTCGCCCAATGCTATGGTTGCGCTCGTGCTGCTTATGGCGCTCTTTATGTCGCTTGGACGTATATCGAATGCTGCCAATGTGGCGGGCGATATGTTTACAACTATCTCTGCCTCCTGCTCGCCGCTGAGCATCACCTTGTCGATGCCCTCGATGCGGTAGAGTTCGTTCTGTATCTCTATTGCATTGTTGCGTAGCTCGTCCCACGTGAAGCCTCCCTCCGAGGTGAGGGCATAATATAGTCCGTATACATCGCCAAAGTCGTCGGCAATGTTTATCGTGCCAATATCACGTGGTAGCCTCGGCTTTATGTTGTCGATTTTTGCACGTAGCTCGTTCCATATCTGTGGCACCCTCGATGGCTTGGTCTTAGGCTCGAGCTTAACTATCAGTCGGGCATAGCCAAAGTGCGACTCGGAAACAATCTCGTCGATAGATTGTAGCGTGCGCAACTCTCGCTCCAATGGCGTGGCCACAAGCCTCTCGACAACCTCGGGCGTGGCTCCTGGGTAGGTGCATGTCACCACGGCGCTCTTGATGGTAAACGTGGAGTCCTCACGCTTGCCCAAAACCACGAACGAGTATATGCCACCGATGACAATTATGGCTATTGCAAGGCGCACGATGGCTCGGTTGCTTATGGCGTATTTTGTAATGTTGAACATTGCTATTTAATTATGCGAACAAGTTGATTTTCATGGAGTTTATATGCGCCAGCGCATACGATTATTTCGCCTTCATCGACTCCCTCTAATATCTCTACCGAGTTGCTGCCGTTGAGCTTGCCTATCTTCACCTTGCGTAGCTCCACACGGCTCTCTTTGTTTACAATCCACACATAGTCTTGACCCGATATAGGTGCGTATATTGCCGTTAGTGGTACTATGGCAGTGTGGCTCTTATTGTCGGGTATGATGATCTCGGCAATGCAGGTCATGCCGGGCGATATGTTGTATTTTGTGTTGTCTATATCTACAAGGCGTAGCGACACGGGAAAGCCCAATGCGTCGGACGATGTGCGAGCAAAGCTCTTTATCTTGGCGCTAAATTTCACGTTGGGAAAAGCGTCGAACTTAACCTCGAAACGTGTCGATGGCTTGTCGAGAACCGATATTAGATTTTCGGGTGCTGTGAAGCCAACGGTGGTGCTTATGGGGTTTACGAGGCGAACTATCGTCTGCCCCGAACTTACACGCTCATACGCATCGACATACGTGCGCTCGATGATGCCATCGAAGGGTGCAACAATGCGGCACTCCTTGAGCAGATCCACGCTATTGTCGTATGCCGATTTTGCCTGCTCGGCACTGCTCTCTAATGCCTCTACCTCCTGCTTCGATATGGCATTGTGCTCGATTAGTCGTCGTCCTCGCTCGAGTCGTTGTTGTGCCTCAGTATAAGTGGCTTTAGCGGCTTTCATCTGAAGCTCTACATCACGCCTGTCGAGCTCGGCAAGAAGCTCGCCACGTCTTACTCTTTGGCCCTTGGCTACGGGTATGTTTTCCACTCGCCCCGAAATCTTAAATGCTAAGTTCACGGCGTCGTCGGCTGTTGTGAGTGCCGCAAAATCTCGCTGCTCGAAATTTGCATATCTCACCGTTGTACACTTTACGCTTTGTGCCTCCTCTACGGCTGATTTTTGTGTGTGGGTGCAACTGCTAAGAACAAGCATTGCGATTATAAATCTTCGCATTCTGCCACCTATTTTGTTGTTAAATGTATTTACTCCTAAAATTTTCGGTTGTCAAAGGCAATAATCGTTCCCTTTTTCCTTTTGATTTATCGGAAAATTTATTATCTTTGCCCATATTATATATATGTAATTATGCGAAAGAACGTTATATCAATAGCACTATTGTCGCTTGCTATGTTTGCTGCTACGGCTGAGGCTATGCCTGTGGTTGATGGTGGTGGACCAAAGGCGAATATCGAGGAGCTTATCGAGCGCAAGCGTTGGGCCGATGCTAAGCACTTGCTCAATGACTATCGTGTGCAGTTGAATCCTGTCAAAGACCGCTATGAGCTCGAGTGGGTAGACTATCAGCTTGTGTGTTGCCAGGTGGAGCTTGGCTCGTCGGAGGCGATGAAATATATGCTCGACTTTATGAAGCGCTATCCTCAGAGCCAGCATGCTAACCGCATGCGCTTTATGCTTGCTTGCTACCATGCTGAGGAGAACAACCTTGAGGCGGCGAAGGAGCATCTTCTAAAGGTTGATTATATGGGTCTAAATCCCCGTGAGAAGGAGCGTTACGATATTCGTTTGGGTTATATTCGCTTTGTTGAGGGCGACTATGATGCGGCAACAAACCACTTCAATCTAATACCACAAAAGAGTGAGTATTATGGTCATGCCTTGTATTATAACTCATATATCAGCTACTTGCATCACGACTATGTTACGGCACGTAGCGGCTTTACTCAGCTCAAAGATCACGACTCGTATCGCAGCGTGATACCTTTCTACCTTGTGCAGATTGAGTATCGTGAGGCTAACTACGACTACGTTATCTCTGAGGGTGAGCGCCTTCTTACTATGTCTACCCGAGCTGTTCGTGACGACCTTGTGCGAATCTTGGCTGAGTCATATTTTGTGAAGGAGGACTATACTATGTCGCTAAAGTATATCAACGAGTATCCAGCTGATAAGTATAGCCGCCAGGAGAACTACATCAAGGGCTACTCGTTGTATCGTCTTGCACGCTATAACGATGCTATCAAGCCTCTACGTACGGTGTGTGGTGCTGAAGACTCGCTCACGCAGATTGCCTCATATCACCTTGCCGAGTGTTACTTGCATAGCGGCGATAATAAGGAGGCACGCAAGGCATTTTCAATGGCTTCTGTCGATGGCTTCGACGATGCTATTGCCGAGAATGCGCTGCTTAACTATGGTCGATTGACCTATGAGCTCGATAGCGACCTGTTCAACGAGTCGGTAAATACGCTTAAGAAGTATCTCGATAAGTATCCAAAGTCGCTGTATCGTGACGAGGTGCAGAAGCTGCTTATTGCTGCTTACTACAACTCTAAGGATTATGGCTCGGCTTATAGTGCCATCAAGGCGCTCCCCAGCCCTGACCGTGAGCTACGTGTGGCATTGCAGAAGGTTGCGGTGTTCAGGGCGTTAGATGCTATTCAGGAGGGCGAGTATGCCGAGGCTAATGCTCTGCTTCAGGAGGCTGAGAGCATCGGTATTAGTGCCAAATATAAGGCCTTGGCAATCTATTGGCAGGGTGAGATTGCTCTGCTCGAGGGTCGCTACGATGATGCTAAGGAGAGGTATGAGTCGTATGTGCGCCTTGCGCCAAAGAGTGATAAGGAGTATCTCTTGGTTCAATATGGTTTGGGCTATGTTCACTTCAAGCCTAACGATGCTAAGGCGATGGAGCTATCGTCTGTGGCGTTCGATACCTTTGTGCGTGAGTATAAGCAGAAGGATCAATATCTCTACGATGCTCAGAACCGCTTGGGTGATATTCGTTTCTCGCAGCGTCAGTTCAATGCTGCACGCAAGGCATATAAGGTTGCCCTCGACTCTCCAGGCTCGGAGCGTAACTATGCTCGCTATCAGCTTGCGCTTATCGATGGTGTCGAGTCGAAGCACGAGGATAAGATCGATAAGCTAAAGGGTATTGTTAAGGATGCTGATGGTAGCTATGTAGATGATGCATGGTATGAGCTTGGTCGCACCTATATCGCCTTGGAGCGCTTTAAAGATGGTGCTCAAACCCTCGAAGATTTCGTTGCTAACGACCCTACATCGCCTTACTACCTAAGTGCTCTATCCGATATCGGTCTTGCATACTTTAATCTCGATTGCAAGGAGGATGCCCGTAAGTCATACGAGAAGGTTGTTGCCTACGACCCACAGTCGTCGGCAGCGTTGGAGGCTATGCGTAGCATTCGTGAGATCTATGTGGCGAGTGGCGATATCGACGGATATTTTGCCTATGCCGAGCGTTGCGGTGTGCAGAGCGATATGAGTGTTGCAACACGTGACTCGCTCACCTTTGTCGCAGCACGTGCTGTATATTTCGAGGGCGATATGCCTCGATCAATCACTAAGCTACGTGCCTACCTCGATGATTTCGACAATGGCTATAACCGCAGTGAGGCTCTATTCTACCTTAGTGACTCTTACATTCGTAATGGCGATACGGAGCATGCTTTGCAGACCATGGAGGAGCTTGTGGCTCATGGTAATAGCAAGTATAACGAGCGAGTGCTCACAACCATGGCATCTATGTACGACGGCTTGAAGTCGTATGAGAAGTCGGCTACGGCTTATCGCAAGCTCTATGATGTGGCTCACGATCCAGCAAAGCGCAGCGCAGCCTCTGATGGCTATATCAGCGCTACGTTGGAGTATGCCAACGATGATCAGCTCTTGGCTATGGCTGACGATGTTGCTAAGATGGACGATGCGTCGGGCGTGGCTAAGCGCAAGGCGTTGTTGGTTAAGGGTCGTGTGATGTATAACCGTGGCGAGAGTGGTGCTTACGATGTCTTCGAGTATCTTGCCGCTAATCGCTCTACGGCAGAGGGTGCCGAGGCTTACTATCGTCTTGTTGAGCGAGAGTTTAATGCCGATAATCTCGATAAAGCCGAAAAGATGGTCTACGAGTTGGGTAATTGTGGCTCGGTATATTGGCAGGCTAAGTGCTTCATCTTGCTTGGCGATATTATGATTAAGCACGACAATCTGTTCCAGGCCCGAGCAACATATCAGAGTATTGTCGATGGTTATCCCGTGCAGGATGACGGCATCATCGCAGAGGTTAAAGAGCGTATTAACTCAATTAAGTAATGGTTAGTATGAAACACGTATATATCACATTGTTGCTTATTGCATCTTTCGTATTGTGTGGCACTCATGGCGCTGTGGCGCAGGGTGGTAATGTCGAGATTGTTACGGAGTATACCCCTGACATCGCCTCGGCAACAAAGCTCTTAGCACCAATACAAATTGCTGATGACCCACGTCTCGAGCCCGAGATTAAATATAATGTTAAGCCTACGTCATGGCAAATATCTCTCGATGCGCATAACTTTAATCCAGCACGTGCATCGTATTGGGACTATACAAGCTATAAGCAATTCTTTGCAAGGGCTGCCGTGGCATATCCTCTTGGCTCTGACGCTCGTTTCCGCTATACCATACAGACTCCTAAGTATGGATACTTTGGTGTAGGTGTCGATCACCTCGGCGACTTTGCACCTCGTGAGTCTGTAGGTGGAGTTAAGCACACCATCGACGAGAGCTTTAATATGCAGAATAGGGTGTTGGTAGGTGGCGGCATCTTTGTGGGTAGCCGCATGTTCGAGGCATCGCTCCTCTACGACAACGACATCTTTAATGGCTACGCTATGGCTGAGCCCGAGCGACGTATGTTCCACGACTCGAAGCTCGCCCTACGCTTTGGCGACGACTTCATAGACCTTGAACATCTAAACTTCGCAGTTGAGGCCGATGGTGGCTTGTGGGCTCATAAGTTATCTCAATTTGAGAAGATGCAGAGCGAGTATAACACAAATGTCAAGGCGTTGTTTGCTCGTGACTTTAGGGGTAATGTCATCAGCGCCGACCTTAACTTCGGTATGTGGCAGGCAAGCAACGAGCTTAGCTATGGCGATATGCGCTTTGGCGTTAATGGTGGTTATGCACGTAGCTTCGGCTTCTTCTCTGTTGAGGCGGGCTTGGGCTACCTCTACGATAAAGTGAATATGCAGGATAAGGCAGCACACCATGTGCTTCCACGTGCCAAGGTGATGTTCGACTTGGAGAAGGCATCGTTTGTGCCCTATGTCGAGATTAATACTACCGTGTCGCAGAATGGCATCTCGTCGCTCTATGCCGAGAATCCTTATATCGACTATACGGCTATGGCTGCCAAGCTAAGTGTCATGCCTAACACTTGTAGCTACAACCTCGCTCTTGGCTTCACAGGCACAGTCTTCTCGTCACGCCTCTCGTATCAGGTATATGCTGGCACAAACCTTATGCGTGATGCAATGTTTTGGTATGTGACAACGCCAGGTAAGTTTGGTGTTGATACCGCTTACAATACTCGTCTATTTTTGGGTGTTGGTGCTAAGTATCTCCCTCTGGCGGGCCTTGAGATCAACCTTGACTTCTACCACCATTTTGACTTTAATAAGTCGCAATATGAGCTTGCTGAGTCGGCTATGCGTGGACGCATCTATGCTAAGTATACTCTCCGTGATTGGCAGTTTTGGATCGATGGTGAGCTTCTTGGCAAGCGCTCATGGTCGGTATTGCCAACAACTCAGGATGGTCCTATGACAACCTTTGATATGCCAACAAGCTTCGACCTTGGCGCAGGTGTTAGCTATCGTGTAAGCCGCATTGTTGAGGTCTATGCTCAGGGTCAGTATCTTATCGGTGGCAAGGATCATAAATTCTACGACTATGCCTATTACTATAAGCCAAATTATGGTATTAAGGCTGGTGTGAAAATTGATTTCTAAGCTTTGTGGAGGGTTTGTGAGTATGGCAAAGTGTAATACAGGTTTTGAGCATTACGGCTGGTTGAAGCGTTGCGTGCTACGTCGTGCCGAGACTATCTCATCGCAGAATGCCCTGTTGTGGGGTGTTGCTTGGCTGATTATCTCGGCAATCCTCGGCTGGTACTTCCGCCTGATGCCCACCTCGGCATTTGGCTTCGTGCCAACCGACTATGTGCCGCTCATGTGGAGCTTGCTCCTAAGTGTCGTGGTGTGGTTTGCGTGGTCGTTGCCCTTTATCCCATTTGCCCTTGTTCGCAACCCTAAGACTAAGAGCTTTGAGCTGTTGGGTCGTTTGCTCTTTGCACATTGGCCCGCAGTTGTGCTTATGCTCCCTGCCATTCTTCACAACCGCATTGCCTACGCCACGTTTGTGGGTAGCCCCTCGGCGGGTTTCGAACTATATCCGGTGTTTAGTGTCGTGATGGTGCTCCTCGCCGTAGTGGTTGTAGTATGGTCGATTGTGTGGAGCTATCAGGCTTTTGCGGTATCGACAGGGTGTAATAAGAGGGTTGATAAGCTGATATTTGCGGTTGTTGTCGTTGCGTCAGCCGTGCTATCACGAGTTGTTGTTGGATATGTTTTGGAGAGAGCCATATCCTAATATGTTGCTCAGAGTGAGTGGTTTAGGTATATATACGAAAAAAGGGTAAGCTACTTATATCGCACCGCTACAACCACATACCCTTGCTTGATTCCTCACCTGGGGGGTTCTGTAGGAGCTGGTCGTATAAGACTTACCCGGGCACAAAAGTACAAAAAAAATGTATCTTTGCAAAAAAAAAATAGAATAATGCGTAAATTTTTTATTTCTCTGCTGTTGTTGCTGCTTGTTGGAGGCGGTGTCGCAGCCTATTTTGGCTATACGATGTTTTATGGTCCAGCCGTCGCTGATGACTTCACTGTGCGCATAACGCCACGCACTGAGTATGAGTCGGTTTTGGATAAGGTGAAGGCGAATAGCAAGTATAATTGGGCTTTCGAGTTCTATGCCGACTACCTCGACCTAAAGAGTGCGCTACGTGTTGGAACATTCCGTATTGAGAGGGATATGTCTGTTATGACCATCGTTCGCACGCTTAAGTATGGCGAGAGCGTAACCTTGCGCCTAACTATCAACAATGCTCGCACCCCAGAGGCTTTGGCTAAGAAGATTGCTGCCAAGACAAATATCTCGGAGGAGGATATGCTCAAGACATTGCGAGATAGTACGCTTATTGCAGAGCTTGGCTTCGACTCTGCCGAGGCTATGTTCTCGATATTTTTGCCAAATACTTATGAGCTTATGTGCGACGTGACACCTCGCGACTTGGTGCTTAAGCTCAAGGCTGAGTCCGATAAGTATTGGTCGTCGTCGAAGCGTAAGGAGCAGCTCGAGCGCTTGGGCTTCACACCATTGCAGGCTATGACCATGGCATCTATCGTGCATGAGGAGACCAATGCCGAGAGCGAGATGGCACGCATTGCAGGTGTCTATGTAAATCGCCTAAAGAAGGATATGTTGCTTCAGGCAGACCCAACGGTGAAGTATGCTCTTAACGACCCATCGGTAAAGCGCATCTTGAAGCGTCATCTTAAGATCGACTCGCCATACAATACCTACAAGCACAAGGGATTGCCTCCAACGCCTATTGCAATGCCTGACTTGGTGGCTATCGAGGCGGTGTTGAACTACGAGGAGCACGACTACCTCTATTTCTGTGCTCGCCCCGAGTTCGATGGCAAACACAATTTTGCTGAGACCCTCGAGGAGCATGAGAAGAATGCCAAGGCATATCACGATGCACTTGACGAGTGGCAGCGAAAGAAGAAGGAGGGAATGCAGCCACAACAGACAAACAAATAAAAAGGGAGAGTAGACTATGTTTGGAAAATCATTTTGGCAGAATGTGCTGCGTGACAGTGCCCTGTTAGGCATAGTTATGACGGCATCACACCTCTTCGAGAGTTATATGCTTTTTAGCGATAGACCCTTGGGTAGCATATCGCTCATAGTTACCATCGAGATGCTTGCCGTAGCAATATTCTTTGTGTGGTATCTCTATCGATGCACCAAGCGTCGTTCGCTCGAGGCTGACCCTCAGGTGGGCTTCCCATATAGCTCTGGTCTGCTCTACATCTTCATAATGTCGGTGCTGAGTGGTGTTCTTGTGGGCCTTAGCCACACTATCTATATTAATATTATTGGTGGCTACGGCGCATATGTCGATGCTATTGTTGCTCGCTTCGAGCAGATGCAATCTCTAATGCCGGTCGATAGCTCGGCGTTGTTCGACGAGATGATCGATCAGCTGATGGCTACCGAGAAGCCTACATTGATGCAGACAATTGTATCTTCTGTGAATAACTATATTATCTCGGGTGGATTCATGGGTCTTATCATAGCAGCCATTGTGCGCCGTGAGCCTAAACGAGATGGTTTTACTGAGTAGAGTATGAAACAAGAATTAGACATATCTGTTGTTGTTCCCTTGTACAACGAGGAGGAGTCGTTGCCCGAACTTGTCGAATGGATCGATAGGGTAGCCCGCACCAATAATCTTTCGTACGAGATTATCATGGTTGATGATGGCTCGTCGGACCGTTCGTGGGCAGTTGTCGAGCAGCTCAAGGCGAAGTATTCGACAATCCGTGGCATTAGCTTTATGCGCAACTATGGTAAGTCGGCGGCGCTATGTTGTGGCTTCGAGATGGCACGTGGCGAGGTGGTCTTCACCATGGATGCCGACCTTCAGGACTCGCCCGACGAGATTCCCGAGATGCGTCGCATGATTGTGGAGGAGGGCTACGACCTTGTTTCGGGTTGGAAGCGTAAGCGCCACGACCCTATAAGCAAGCGTTGGCCAAGCAAGTTCTTCAACCTCACAGCACGCCTAATGTCGGGCATCAAGCTCCACGACTTCAACTGCGGACTCAAGGCCTACCGCCGTAAGGTGGTTAAGGCTATCGAGGTCTATGGCGAGATGCATCGCTATATCCCTATCTTGGCTAAGGATGCTGGTTTTAAGCGTATTGGCGAGAAGGTTGTTGAGCACCATGAGCGTAAGTATGGCAAATCGAAGTTCGGCCTTGAGCGCATGATAAAGGGCTATCTCGACCTTATCAGTGTCTCGTTTATGTCGCACTTCGGTCGCTCGCCTATGTATCTCTTTGGTGGCCTCGGCACGCTGATGTTCTTGTTCGGCTTCGGCGCTGTGGTGTGGATCATTATCGAGAAGTTCGTGGCAAGCCGCTCGCTCACCAACCAGCCATTGTTCTATCTTAGCCTTGTGGCGATACTGCTTGGTGCCATGCTCTTCCTTGCAGGCTTCCTTGGCGAGTTGATTAATCGTCGCTCAACAGATAGAAATAAGTATCTCATTGACAAACAAATATATGAATAAATAAAGTAAGGTTATGATACAACGTATTCAATCACTCTATCTTTTGTTGGCTGCTGCCATCATGTCGCTAACACTATTTCTGCCTATTGCAACATTTGTAGTCGAGGGCACAACCTACGAGCTTACTGCTTTTACGCTCACTTGTGGCGATGTGTCAAACTCAACAGTGTGGCTCGGCATTTTGCTTGCACTCTCAACAGTGCTTCCATTCATCACAATCTTCCTATTCAAGCGTCGCACACTCCAGGTGCGCTTGTGTGCTGTTGAGATTGTGTTGCTCCTCGGCTCGTTGATATTCATTGCGTTATACTATTGGCTCACCTCTCGACTCTTCGAGGGTATGACTATCGACCACCGTCAGTTTGGTTGGGCTGCGCCACTGCCAATCGTTGCCCTTGTTTTGAGCTATCTTGCAAGCCGTGCGATATTCAAAGATGAGGTGCTTGTGCGCTCGCTCGACCGTATTCGCTAACAATTATTATGATGTCACAACATACCGAAGATTATCGTAGTACGGCACTCGTGTCGTCATCTGCGGAGGTGGAGCAGGGTAGAGGTAAAAATATAATTCCTCCCCCTGTGCGTGAGCCTTTGTGGAGGGCATATCTCGAGAAGTTTAAGGACCCTATCATTGTGGTCCTTCTTGTCGTATTCTTCTTCTCGGTCATCGTTGCCCTCTACGAGATATTTGTAGTTGGTAAGGACCTCGACCTTCTGCTCGAGCCTTCGGGTGTTCTCGTTGCCTTGTTGTTGGCTACGGGCGTGGGCTTTATCTTCGAGGTTAAGGCTGGCAAGGAGTTCGACCTGCTAAACAAGGTTAAGGACTCTCGTCCCGTTAAGGTGCTTCGTCGTGCCAAGGAGGGTGCATCGGCTAAGATGATGACTATTCCTAAGCAGGATGTTGTCGTGGGCGATATTGTCTGCTTGGAGAGTGGCGACGAGATTCCTGCTGATGGCTATCTTGTTGATACTCTGCAACTACGTGTCGATGAGTCGAACTTCACGGGCGAGACCTATGCAAATAAGTATCTCCGTGAGGAGGAATTCGATGCCGAGGCTACCTATCCATCTAACTTCCTGCTACGTGGCTCAACCATCATCGAGGGTCGTGCCACCATGCGTGTGTCAGCCATCGGCGTTGATACCGAGGAGGGTCGTGGCGTGGCACGAGCAAGCGAGGGTAGCGATGTTGAGACCCCGCTAAATGCTCAGCTTGCACAGCTCGGACGATGGATATCTACGGCGAGCTTCATCATTGCCTCGCTTATCATCGTAGGTCGCATCATATCTCTAATATTTTTTGATCCTACGCCACTATCGGAGTATTCGTTTGTCGAGATTGCCGAGTTTGCGTTGGCAACAATCATGATTGCCGTGACGCTGATTGTTGTTGCTGTGCCCGAGGGTCTGCCGATGAGTATCACCGTTAGCCTTGCGCTCAGCATGCGCCGTATGCTCAAGGAGAAGAGCCTTGTGCGTAAGCTACACGCTTGCGAGACTATGGGTGCTGCAACGGTCATCTGTACCGACAAGACAGGCACGCTAACCAAGAATAGAATGACCGTTGTTGAGAATTTGCTTCTCGACGAGTCGTTCGACGATGTGTTCAAGTGCTGTATGGCAGTGAACTCAACCGCCGAGCTTGGTGTGCAAGATGGTGCAGAGGTGGTTATAGGCAACCCTACCGAAGGAGCACTTATTAAGTGGTTGCAGAGTGTGGGTGTCGATTATCGAGATTTGCGAGAAAAGTATCGTGTTATCGAGCAGCAGCCATTCTCTACGGAGACTAAGTTTATGTCGTCGCTTGTCGAAGATAAGACTACGGGGCAAAGAATTCGCTTGGTGAAGGGTGCTCCCGAGATTGTTATGGCAATGTGCTCGAAGTTGGCGGGCGATGCATCACATGCGAGTCTTGAGCAGACGTTGCAACAGTATCAGAGTTGCGCTATGCGTACCCTTGGCTTTGCAGTGCAGTATGCTAATAGTGAGGAGCTTGTGTTTATTGGTCTGGTAGGTATTGCCGATCCAATACGTGATGATGTGAAGGAGGCTATCGATGTTGCAATGAGCCATGCCGGTGTGCGTGTTATCATCGTCACGGGCGACACCCCTGGCACTGCTGCCGAGATTGGTCGTCAGCTTGGACTTATCGAGGGTGTCGATGGCGAGATTATCACAGGCCCAGAGTTCGCACGTCTTGGCGATGACGAGGCTCGTGAGTTGTTGCGTGATAAGCGCCTTAGGATTATTGCTCGTGCACGTCCTGACGACAAGGCACGCCTTGTGATGTTGCTCCAAGATAATGGCGAGGTGGTTGCCGTTACGGGTGATGGCACGAACGATGCCCCAGCACTCAGTAAGGCTCAGGTGGGCTTGTCGATGGGCGATGGCACGTCGAGAGCTAAGGAGGCGAGCGACATAACGATTATCGACAACTCGTTTGCGAGTATAAATAAGGCGATTATGTGGGGTAGGTCGCTCTATCTCAACATTCGTCGCTTCATCATCTTCCAAATGACCATCAACCTTTCGGCATGTCTTATCGTGTTGTTTGGTGCTTTTGTGGGCTTGGAGTCGCCACTTAGTGTTACGCAGATGCTCTGGGTAAATCTCATTATGGATACCTTTGCTGCCATGGCGCTCTCGTCGTTGCCGGCAGATCGAGGTGTCTTGAATGAGCCTCCACGCAACCCTCAGAGCCACATCATCAACCGTCGCATGCTACGTCGCATTGTTGGCTTTGGCTTGGCGTTCTTTGCGGTGTTGGTGGGGTTGTGGCAGTTGCTACACCATGTCGAGATTAGCTCTGTTGCCGACATTGTGCGTGGCGACACGATGCGTATGTTTGTCGATGACATGAGGGCTGGCAACGATGCAACCGACATGCTTACACGCTACGAGCTCGGCGTATTCTTCTCGATATTTGTGGTGATGCAGTTCTGGAATCTGTTTAACGCCAAGTATTTCTACTCCGATCGTAGCCTTCTGCTCGATATTGTGGACTTGGTGCGCCGCCCAGCGGTTGTCAAAGAGACGTATAGCCTCTACTTTGTGCTTATTGCCTTTGTGATTTTGTTGGGTCAGGTGCTTATCGTGAACTTTGTGGGCGATCTGTTTGGTGTTGCGCCACTGCCATTTAGCGATTGGGCGTGGATATTGCTACTCACCTCGCCGATACTATTTATCCCCGATATTCTGCGACTCGTGCGTCGTTAATCTATAGCTCCATGCCTTGTTTGGTACGTGACATAGTCTCGCTATCGACAAGGCATTTTGCTATCTCTATACCAAACTCTATCGAGCGTCCAGCACCTGCCGATGTGAGTATGTTGTTGTGCTTTACAATGCTCTTAGCCACGTAGTTATACTCCGCCATCTCGGCCTTCACCGAGCTGTGGTATGTGATGTTGTAGCCCTTGGCAACATTGGCGTAGGCAAGCACCGTGGGAGCACCACATATCGCTGCAATGAGCTTGCCCGACTCGAAATACTCTCTTACAGCATGGCATACCGCCTTCGACTCACGAAGGTTGATGTATCCGGGATTTCCGCCAGGGAGTATCAACACGTCGCCATCACTTAGGTCGGTGTCGTTGATGTGTGTGTCGCAGTGGAGTGTTGCATGGTTGTGCGACGATGTTATGCTAAGTGAGCTGCCCACGGCAACCTTTCTAACCTCCACGCCAGCACGCTTAAGTATGTCGATTGGAGCAAGAGCCTCGATTACCTCGAAGCCCTCCGCAAGAAGTATGTATGCTCGTTTCATCTATCTGAGGTAGTCTAAGATGTGCTCTACATCGCCGAGTGGCATCTCCTCAATGCGGCAGCTGCCAATACGCTCGGGTAGCACGATGCGCAGTAGGTTGTTACTCTTCTTCTTGTCGTGGCGCACCTCACGTATTACATCGCTAAGAGGCACGGGTATCTCGAGCGAGAAGCCTATCTTTTGGAGTAGGTCGTCGATGCGCTGCATATCCTCGCTCGAAAGAATTCCCATCGCATTCGATATGTGCGAAATCTTCGATAGACCCACTGCCACAGCCTCGCCATGGTTGAGCTTGTGTGTGCACTTCTCGATGGCGTGTGCAATGGTGTGTCCAAGGTTGAGCACTCGGCGTATGCCCTTCTCGCACTCGTCACGATCGACGATGTCAGCCTTAAGGCGTATCGAGTCGAGGACTATGCGCTGCATGGTGTCGATGTTCGTGTAGCAACTTGCCGATATGTTCTCCTCGATAAAGTTGAAGAGCTCCTCGTCGCCGATGATTGCCATCTTTACAACCTCACCCATGCCGGCATGGAGCTCGCGGTGGGGTAGCGTGCGTAGGAATACAACATCGGAAATAACGAACGAGGGCTGTGCAAATGTGCCCACCATATTCTTGTAGTTGAGAATATTAACGCCATTCTTTCCACCTACCGACGCATCGACCTGAGCAAGCAGCGTAGTTGCCACAAAGCCGAAGTCCAAGCCTCGCATGTATGTTGTTGCAACAAAACCCGTGATGTCGGTCACTATGCCACCACCAATGCCGACAAGGAGGGTGGAGCGGTCGGCACCTATCTCCATTAGTCGGGCATAGATGTTCTGCACGGTGATAAGGTTCTTGATGCCCTCGCCATAGCCGATGATAATATGCTCGTACTTATTTATAATGTCGTGATATAGGCGGTCGATGTTGGCATCAGTGATTACCACGATGCGCCTGTTTTGTGCATAGCGCTTCAGGCCATCTTCAACACGTCCGACAAATATCTCGGATTTCTGCTTAATGGAAATAACAGTGCTCATTGACATACTCTTTTATAGTTTAGTGGTGGAGGAGCAAGAGTTTCAAAAATTGCTCCACACACCACTCTTAGGCAAAGATACTAAAATTTTCGATAGATAACCCTCGCTCGGCAATCTTTTATTTAGGTATATTGTTGCTATTGGCAAAAATGGTTGCTATCTTTGCATAAACGCCCGCTATTATGAAACGCTTATTGCTACTCCTTGCAGTGTTGCTCCCCATGAGCCTCTTTGCCCAATCGAGGATATACTCGGGTAACTCGCACTATAGCTCCGATATTGTCTACACCTACGATGGTAGGTATCTCTATCGTGGAAATTCTACCTATACGAGCGACATTATCTTTACGTATGATGGCCGCTATGTCTATAGTGGCAAGTCTACATATAGCTCGGATATTATCCTCACTACCGACCTTAAACACATCTATCGTGGGCGCTCCAACTACTCGTCAGATATAATCCTTAGCTACGACTCGCAACATGTCTATCGAGGAAATTCAACCTATCGCAGCGATATATTGTTTACCTACGATAAGAGGCATGTGTATATGGGTTGCTCGACCTACTCAAGCGATATTCTCTATACCATCGAGGGCCATATCCCCGTGGCTATATTGGTGTTGTTGATGTAATATTATGCTAAATGCGCAATAAGGGCTCTTATATTTGTTAAATATTGTAGATATTTACCAATAATTTGTATCTTTGCGCCCAATTAACCAAATCTCAAATTTAAATAATGGATTTTACTTGGCTTAAAACTGTTGTAGTGGGACCCTCCATTGCACACACAGTCTTTATTCTCGCCTTGGTAATTGCCTCGGGTATTGCCTTGAGCCGAATTAAGATTAAGGGAGTATCGTTCGGTATGACATGGATACTCTTTACAGGTATTGTTGCTGGTCATTTCCTCGGTGCTGAGTCTATTCACCACGACACGCTGCACTTCATCAAAGAGTTCGGCTTGATTCTCTTTGTGTTCTTCATTGGTTTGCAGGTGGGACCAGGTTTCTTCTCGTCGCTCAAGAGTGGTGGCCTAAAGCTTATCTCGCTTGCGGCGCTCGTGATCTTGCTTGGCGCTATTACGACCTACGTAATTCACCTTGTTACAGGTGAGCCACTCCCAACGATGGTGGGTGTTATGTCGGGTGCGGTGACCAACACACCAGGTCTTGGTGCTGCGCAGCAGGCATTTGCCGATGCTGGTGGTGCTGTAAATAAGGAGTTGGCAGACTCTATCTCGTTGGGCTATGCTGTGGCATATCCTTTGGGTGTTATCGGTATTATCATGTCGATGATCATCATGCGCTATGTGTTGCGCATCGACTTTAAGAAGGAGGACGAGGGTCTTGCTGCCATGAGCAAGGAGACACACCTCCCTCACCGCTACTCTGTGGAGTTCACTAACGAGATGCTCGATGGCAAGACCATTGCTGTGGCTCATATGCTTATCAACCGTCAGTTTGTTGTGTCACGCATCATGCACACGTCGGGCGAGATTGTTATGGCTGATGGTAACTCGCAACTCTCGATTGGTGATCGCTTGCGCATCATCTGCTCTGAGGAGGATAGTGAGGCTATCTTGGCATTCTTCGGTAAGCCTGTCGAGATGACTGCTGACGAGTGGGGTGCTACGGCTATGCAGTCTACGCCATTGGTGTCACGCCGTATCCTCATTACTCGTGAGGATGTCAATGGTAAGACCTTTGCCGACTTGCGCCTACGTACTCGTTACGGTATCAACATCACACGTGTTCACCGTGCTGGTGTCGATCTTATCCCATATCAGGGTATGGAGCTCCAGGTGGGTGATAAGGTGATGGTTGTTGGTCCTGAGGCTGCTGTTGCTGCTGCTGAGAAGGCGTTGGGTAACTCGCTCAAGAAGCTCGACCACCCAAATCTCTTCCCTATCTTCATCGGTATTGCTCTCGGTGTGCTTCTCGGCTCGCTCCCATTGATGAATGTTCCTCAGCCTGTGAAGCTTGGCTTGGCAGGTGGTCCACTTATCGTGGCTATCCTTATCGGTCGCTTTGGTCCTCACTTCAAGATGGTTACCTATACCACTATGAGTGCCAACCTCATGCTTCGTGAGATTGGTCTTGCAATGTTCCTTGCAGCTGTGGGTATTGGCGCTGGTGATGGCTTCGTTGATGCAATCATCAATGGCGGTTACAAGTGGATTGGCTATGGTGTTATCATCACCGTGCTTCCTCTTATCATCGTGGCGCTTATCGCACGCCTTAAGTTCAAGGTTAATTACTACACGATGATGGGTCTTATGTCGGGTGCTATGACCGATCCTCCAGCACTTGGCTTTGCAAACCAGTCGTCGGGTAACGACATGCCAGCTATTGGTTATGCTACGGTTTATCCTGTTGTTATGTTCCTTCGAGTGCTTACTGCTCAGCTCATGATGCTCATGGCGCTTTAATAGTAACAACTTCGCAATATGTAGGGTGTGGCTTAGTGCCATGCCCTATATTTTTTGTCTAATTGTTTAAAAAGTATAGATAAATTTCACTTTTTTGTGAATTTTGCCTATCTTTGTATATTGCGAAATAATTAACAAAATATCATATTATGAAACGTTCACTATTAGTTGCACTCTTGCTTGTTGCCTCATCACTTGTTGTTGATAGCTCGGCGCAGCAGGTTGTTAAGAAACGTATCGGCTCGTATGTCGAGAATGGTAATGTTGTTGTTGCCGAGGCTAACACCACGCTTGCCGTAGATATCGTCGTTGAGAAGGAGCAGTTTGTTGCTGGCCCCTATGCTAAGCATGCTCAGCGACTCTTGGGTACTAATGCCCTACTTGTCGATAAGGTAATTTATCGCATTGTCGAGAGCGATGTTTCTGTTGCTGAGAACTCGGCATATATCGCCCCTGAGAGTGTCGATCTATCGAAGTTTTCAGAGGAGGCTACTGTTGAGTTCCCAAAGGTGCTTCCCGACCGCCTAAGCAAGAATAATCTTACTATTGATCAGGCTGCTGATCGTGCTGCTGCACAGATCTATGCTTTGCGCACTGCTCGCCTCGAGTTGGTTACTGCTGAGTTGGGCGATGGTGTCTATGGCGCAGGTCTCGAGAGCGCTCTTCGTGAGATCGATCGCCTCGAGCAGGAGTATTTGGAGTTGTTCTATGGCAAGCGTATTGTGACATATAGCCACCAGCGCTACTATGTTACTGTTAAGCCTGCCGAGTTCGAGAAGATTGAGCCTGTTGTTCCTGCTGAGTCTGCTGAGCCTGCCGAGGCTCCTGCTGAGGATAAGTCGGCAAAGAAGGCTAAGAAGCCAGCTGAGGAGGTTGCACCACAGCCCGAGCCTAAGATGCTTCCTGCACGTTATACCGTTGCACGCTTCAACAATCAAAGTGGCTTGCTTTCGGAAGATGACCTCACAGGCGAGATTATCATGCTCGTTATCAATCCTGTCGAGATGAGCTACCCTGAGAGCGATGTTAAGGGCAATGTGTTCTATCGCTATGCAAACAATGCTGATGTGACACTTTGTCTTGGTTCCAGCGAGGTTATCGTTGAGCGAGTGTTGCCTATCTACGAGTTTGGTCGCACAGTATCTTTCGTAAAGCCAGCACGTTAGTATGGACAACACACAGCGCATGATATCCCTGCTCGGCCGCTTGCGCAAGCAGATGAATGGAGCGGTGTCGGAGAGTATGCAGCGTGATGGTCAGAAGTATGGTCTGAACTATGGCGTGAGCATTGCTACCGTGCGTGAGATTGTGGCAGGGGAGGAGTGCGACTACGACTTTGCAAAGTATCTCTTTAAGCAGCAGGTGCGTGAGCTTCGTCTTGCCGCATGCCATCTTGCCGAGCCTTCGAAGGTCGATACCCACGAGTTCCCGTTTTGGGCACGTGGCATCGTAAACTCGGAACTTGCCGAGGAGTTGGCATTTGCCCTTTTGTCGAAGATATATGACATCAACTCGCTTATGGGTGTGTGGACCGTCGAGAGCAACGAGCTTGTTGCCTATGCCGCACTTATGGCAGCATCTCGCAACGAGCGCACCTTGTCCGAGGTGGCGCTTATTGCCGTTGAGAATGCTGTTCGAGCAAACCCCGACTCGGCGCTTATTGCCAACGGCGTTGTGGCTCTGTTGTGCTATGTCGCAAGCCGTGATAAGTCGCTAAGTGTCGGCATCCCCGTGTTGCTCGAACGCCTGAACGAGTGTAGGGCTAAGGAGATAATCGTTGATGAACTGAGTTGGCGTTTGGAGTATTAAGATAAAAGAGGCTGAATAAAAAGTCTATTTTGTCGTTATGCTCGCCCGAAAAATGCTCATTTACGCTAAGTAAACTCCGCTTTTTCCTAGCTTCGCAGGCCTAAAACTACATCTTTTTATTCAACCTCTTCAAAATAAGGGAATGGCTAATTTACTTTTTAGCCATTCCCTTTGTTTTAATAGATGTTGCGAGGCTGCTGTCGGCGAATAATTTGGCATAGTCGCTCGAACGATATTATTCCGCTCATGCGCCATAGGCTCTCGCCACGCCTAAATATTATGAGTGTTGGCACACGCTTAATGTTGTAGCGGTGCACAAGCTCGATGTGCTCCTCGGCGGTAGTATCTATGTTTATGAGCGTTGCTATGTCGCTCATGGCGAGTGCCACACGCTCCAAGGTGCCGTTCATTGCCCGACAAGCTCCGCACCTCGTGGCGTAGAAGTCTACGAGCATTAGCCTATCTGCCGATATTATCGTGTCAAAATCCTCTGTTCTCATAATTCGTTGTTTATCATTCGACGCTCAAACGTTGTACCATAGTTTTATGTTAGCTGCCCATTGCAAAAATATATTTGCCACAATAGAGATATTTTCGTATATTTGTGTTACGAAAAAATTAAATCAATACAGATATGAAAAAACTACTACTACTTATCATGTGCCTAATGACGCTCACGTCGCTTAGTGCACAGAAATCTCCTAAGCCCATTAACTTGCTGGGTAAGAGTGTCTCTTATCTCGGTGCATCTGCCGATAAGCTTCCTTCGGGCGATGGTGTGCTAACCATTACAAATAGCGATGATTCGGGTGAATATATCTATACTTTGTCAGGAGTGTTTAGCCCCACAGCTGTCACTGAAGCTACGTTTCAAATGAAGCGTCAGAATGTTGAGTTTAAGGGTAATGTTGGTTATTTTGTTGATAAGAAACTTAAAAGTGTAACACTTACGCTAACAAATGGAGAGTTTACTCGTGAGGGCGAGAGACTTGTCTCATTAGTTAATGATGAGCAGCTTGTTGTGACTATAAAAACAAAAAACGCTGAGATAAACGGTGTCGGTCAGAAGGCTATGGAGTATGCTTTCGATGCCAAAGATATTGAGCTTGCCAAGCGTTTTGCGGGCGACGATAACTATACGAACTTTGGTGGTATTATAACGCTTATTGCGTCAAAGACATGTGGCTTGGCCATTGATGGCTTAGACCGTATCGTAGAAGGAACTATGACATTCTCGAATGGCGCTTGCGTGATAATTCGCAAAGATGGTACATCGAATTGGAAGCGTGCTAATGGTGATGTTATTGTTGTGGACAATGGCAAGGTTTCGAACTATGCTATCTTCATTGCCGAGGGTGTGATCACGCACGACAATATCAGATATAAGTTTGCTAATGGCGCCGAATATTTTGGCTCACACACTCAGCTTGCTCCAACAACCCTTGAGTCTTTGATTGACCTTAAGAGCATCAATTGGGAGTTTAACGATGATGTAGTCAAAAATATCGTTTCGGGAAAATTGACCTTGGCTAATCAGAGTATTATAAAGTTTGAGAAATCCGAGATAGTAGATTTTACACTCAAGTTTTCAAAAGGATGTGTCAGCCCCCAAAACATAGAGTACACCTTCCCTAATGGCATAAAGTATTGTGGAGGTTATAATGATGGTCTTAAAGAGTTTTTGGATCCTTCGATGCTTAACCCCGAGAGCTTTGTGGTGTCAGCTGATATGTTTTATAATTATATCACCAAAGGCACGCTCTATTTTTCAATCGAGCAAAGTGCTGTAGAGGTTGAAGCAAATAAGCAATGCGATATACGTAAAATTGATATTGCTCTCGGTTGTGTAAAGTATAGTGCCACTGATGGAGTATATGCATATAATGGTGAAGATGGAACAAAGGTGGAGGTGGAGCTTGCAAATACTTGCTTTACCACTGAAGAGTTGATGCGATTTGAAAACAATATTTTCACTCGTGAAAATTTCATTGAGCAGATGAAATTAAGGGATTGTCGCAACGGCTCGCTAATCTTGCCTAATGGCGAGTATATTAAGTGTGACAAACAAGGTACTGAATGTTATATAATTTATGACAAGGGTAATATCGCTGTTAAGGCCAATGTGTTTACCATCAACCACGAGTTTGAGAATGGCAATAAGTATAGCGGAACACTCAGTAGTGCGATAAAGTCTGTTGATGAGTTGCATAGCTTCAAGGGTGAGGATTGGAAATGGGCTGATTTTAAAAAGCATGTATTTAATGGTACGCTCACCTTGGCAAATGGCACGACAACCAAGTATATTGATGGCATGAGCGAAAGCGAATATAATGCCCGTATTAAGAAGTATAACGAACTTAAGGCTACTGATTTCAAAAAAGCGGATTGTTATAATGTCCCAGAGTCATTCCAGATCACATACCAGGACTTGGCACAGATGTTCTATGACGAAAAGCGTTCGTCAAATCAGCTATATGTAAAGTATTCAAATGGCGATATTCTATACTACATAGACTCATTTATGAATGCTCCAACATATAACTACTTCAAATCATTAGAGTATGCTCCGGATCTCTATTCGAAAGATGAGTATGGTCGTCGAGTATTTGCTTCAGATAAGCTTGAGGTGTTACATACAAAGTCAGAAACATCTGTAAAGGCTTATAACCCAACTACCAAGACGATGACCGTTTATGATGCCGATGGTAAGCTTCAGAAGTTCAGCCATACATATACATCGGGCGACTTTAAGAGCATCGATACCTATAACAATAAGGTTGTTTACGCAGATGGCTCATACTTCGAGGGTGCATTTAAGTTTACAGCGCTTGAGGAGGCAGGTAACGTTCTTAATAGTGATGAGCGCATTAAGAATTTCGGCATTACGCTTAGCGCAGGCCCTGAGCATGTTATCAAGGTCGATCCTGTATCATGCAGAGTATACGACAGTTCGAAGAGGGTTATTGCCATCTATCAGTCTGGTCGCAAGCTGACTGATGATGAGGTGAGCACTATCTTGGCTCGTGAGGAGGCAGAGCGCAAAGCAGAGCAAGAGCGCCTCGAGGCAGAGCGCAAGGCAGAGGCGGCTGCTAAGGCAGAGCGTGCAAAGCTCGAGAAAAAGTATGGTGCTAAGTATGTGAAGGCTCTTTACGACAACAATTACGTAATTGAGGGTACGCCTTTGGCACTCTTGGATAAGTTTATCAAAGATAATTTTGGAGATGTTGAAATTTATCAGGGCTACTCAATGGGATTGTATTGGCGTCAGTATGATGATATTGTAGTAGTGTTCTTTGATATGCGCACCCAAAAGGTTATTAGCGAAAAAGAGTACATTGAGTGGTAATAAACGATGATAACTGTAAACAAAAACAGCATGACTTTAACAGAAGTCATGCTGTTTTTGTTTTATGCTATAACCAACGTGTTAAAACATCGCCTTGGGTAGCTCCTCGATGCTCGAGATAAATACCACCTCGATGTCCTTGGGTCGCTTCACGGTGTTCTCTACAAAGCTCGACACCACGATGCGCTTGAAGCCCAAGCGTGCTGCCTCGGCTATACGTTGTTCGGTGCGTGGCGCTGGGCGCACCTCGCCCGAAAGACCAATCTCGCCAGCGCAGCATACACCCTCACGCAGCGCTCTGTCGTAGTAGCTCGAGATGATTGCTGCAACCACGGCAAGGTCCATGCCCGTATCCGAAATCTTGAAGCCACCAGCAAAGTTCAGGAATACATCCTTCTGGTACATCTTCATACCTACACGCTTTTCGAGAACTGCTAAGAGCATGTTAAGACGTCGCTGGTCGAAACCCGTTGCCGAGCGCTGAGGTGTGCCATATGCCGCACCACTTGCCAAGGCTTGCACCTCGATAAGGTATGGGCGAATGCCATCGACGGCAGCACCCACCGAGCAGCCCGATAGTGGCTCGTCGTAGTGTGTGAGGAGTATCTCCGAGGGGTTGTCTACAACCTTTAGTCCCGAGTCGCGCATCTCGAAAACGCCAATCTCGTATGTTGCACCAAAGCGGTTTTTGATGCCTCGCAATATGCGGTATGTGTGGTTGTTGTCGCCCTCAAACTGAAGCACAACATCTACTATGTGTTCCAAGATTTTTGGGCCGGCAATAGTGCCATCCTTGGTGATGTGACCGATGATAAATATCGCTGTGCCCGTGCTCTTAGCCACTCGCAATAGGGCGGCTGCGCACTCCCTAATCTGAGGCACGCTACCTGCCGACGACTCAACAACGTCCGACGACATGGTCTGTATCGAGTCGATGATGACAATGTCGGGGTGTAGGTTCTCTATCTCGGTTATGATGTTTTCGAGCAGCGTCTCGGTATATACCGTGCACTCCTCGTTTGCGATGCCGAGGCGCATGGCTCGCATCTTTATCTGCTCTGCCGACTCCTCGCCCGACACATATAGTGTCTTGAGGTTGTTAGCCGTTAGGGCAAGCTGTAGCGATAGGGTAGACTTGCCAATGCCTGGCTCGCCACCCAGCAGAATGAGTGAGCCTGGCACAAGACCTCCACCCAACACACGGTCAAGCTCGCTATTTCCTGTGTCTATGCGGCGTGTCGAGTGCTCCTCGATATCCTGCACCTTTTGAGGCACTGCCTTAGGCACAGAGGCGAGGCGTGCTATGTTTGAGCCCGACGAAGGCTCCTTGGCTACCACATGCTCGGTGATGGTGTTCCACTCGCCACACGAGGGACACTTGCCCAACCACTTAGGTGTCTCGTAGCCACACGAGGTGCAGAAGAATACACGCTTTAGCTTTGCCATAACGCTTTATTTGATAAAGAGCTTGATAATGTCGTTGCCGTTGGCGTAGATCAAGAGCAATAGCAACAGTCCTAAGCCGATATACTGCATCACCTCGAGGAACTTATCGCTTGGCTTACGGCGAGTGATAATCTCCCATAGTGTGAACAAGGCGTGACCGCCATCAAGACCTGGGATAGGCAAGATGTTCATGATAGCGAGGATTACCGAAAGGAGTGCTGTTAGTGCCCAGAAGCTCTGCCAATTCCACTCGCTTGGGAAGATGTTGCCGATGGCAATAAATCCACCTACCTCCTTGTAGCTCTTGGTCTTAGGATTAACAATCATCTTTAGCTGATCCCAATATGATGCTATCTCTCGGCCTGTGCGACGAACGCCCGCAGGGATCGACTCGAAGAAGCCATACTCCACGGTGCGGGGAGCAATCATCTTGATGCCCACGCCCATCTTACCCTCGGCATTGATTGGCACGCTTAGGCGTAGAGTGTCTGCCTCGTTACGCACAACGTCAATCTCGGCATTGCGACCCTGAGCCTTAGCTAAGAGCTCCTTGCCCATGAAGAAGTCGCTAACAACGTTGTTGTCGATAGCGATAACCTTATCGCCAGCCATCACGCCAGCCTCCTTGCTGCTATCAGCTTCCACGCTCTCGATGATAAATGGCACGATAGGCTCGTAGAAACCAATGATAGAGCCATCTTCACGCATAGCAACCAAATCCTCGAGAGGCAATGTTAGTGTCACGTTCTCGCCACCACGCTCAACAACAACGCTGCGGTTGTCGTCGGCAATGATTAGCCTCTTGTCAATATCACGAACATTGCCAATAGCCTCGCCGTCGATAGATACAATCTTGTCGCCATCTACAAAGCCGAGCTTTTCGCCCGCCTCGCTAAACGAGTAGCCATATACCATGTCGTCGTTGTGGAAGTAGTTCTCGCCCCATGTGTAAAGCATTGCCGAGTAGATACCCATGGCAAGCAACACATTCATCATAATACCCGCCAACATAACGATTAGTCGCTGCCATGCTGGCTTTGTGCGGAACTCCCAAGGCTGTGGTTCCTGCTTCATCTGCTCGAGATCCATCGACTCGTCGATCATGCCCGCAAGCGACACATAGCCACCCAATGGCAACCAGCCGATACCATACTCTGTCTCGCCCACCTTGCGCTTATAAAGTGAGAACCATGGGTTGAAGAAGATGTAGAACTTCTCTACACGGATCTTGAAGATACGTGCTGTGATGTAGTGTCCAAACTCGTGAATCATCACAAGCAACGACAATGATGCAAAGAATTGAAGAGCCTTAATAAGTATTGCTTCCATCTGTTTTTCGGTTTATAGTTTAAGGTAACGACGAGCAAGCTCACGTGCCTCCTCGTTGGCACGGTCGTAGTCGTCGAGGGTTGGATTTTGTGTAAATGTTGCGTTGTCGAGGGCGTAGCGTATAGCACCCACAATGTCGAGATAGCCGCACTTGTGGCCAAGGAATGCTGCCACAGCAACCTCGTTTGCGCCATTCATCGTGCATGCTGCCGTGCCACCACGCTTTAGACACTCGTAGGCGATGTCCAACGCTGGGTATTTCACCCTGTCTACCTCGGCAAATGTGAGCGTAGGGTAGTCCAATATCGAGAACTGCTCGACAGCCTCTGCTGCACGCTCAGGGTAGAGTAGTGCGTAGCTAATAGGTGTGTGCATGTCGGCATTGCCGAGCTGTGCCTTTACCGAGCCGTCGGTAAACTCCACCATCGAGTGAACGATAGACTGAGGGTGGATAACCACCTTGATTCTCTCGGGCTCGATGTCGAATAGCCAGCGTGCCTCGATAACCTCGAAGCCCTTGTTTACGAGCGTTGCCGAGTCGATGGTAATCTTCGAGCCCATCGACCACTGAGGGTGTTTCAAGGCTATCTCGGGTGTTACGTCCTTGAGCTCGTCGAGCGTGTGGTTGCGCAGTGCGCCACCGCTACAAGTTACAATGAGGTTGCGTATGCTCTTGCGCTTCTCGCCCTCCAAGCACTGCATAATGGCAGAGTGCTCCGAGTCGATAGGTAGTATCTCGACACCCTTGCGACGTGCTGCCGCCATGATGATGTCGCCACCAACCACCAACGTCTCCTTGTTGGCGAGTGCTATGCGCTTGCCACTCTCGATGGCAAGTAGTGTGGGATGCAGGCCAGCATATCCCACCAAGGCATTTACCACCGTGTCGCTACGATAGCTCTCAGCAACATGGTTAATCGCCTCGCTACCCGCCATGACCTTGATTGTGGTGTCGGCAAGTGCCGCCTTTAAGTTCTCGTAGTGCCTCTCGTCGCCAATAACCACGCTCTCAGCGCCAAACTCACGTGCCTGCACGGCAAGCTGCTCCCAGCGGCTGTGAGCAACGAGTGATGCCACCTTAAAACGGTCGGGGTGGCGACGTATGATGTCGAGTGTTTGAACTCCAATAGACCCGGTCGAGCCTAATATGGTCACTCTCTCAATGTTCATAGTTGAGTTATTTTAGAAGTATGTAACGCTCGGGATCCACGGCTGTGCCATTACGCCATAGCTCAAACTCGAGCTCCAAAACCTTATCTCCGTTCTTTGCAAGACGGCCTATCGCAGTGCCGCTCTTCACGCTCTGACCCTTGCGCACAAGAGCCTCGCCAAGCTGTGAGTACGACGACGTGTAGCCCTCGCCATGCAGAATGATCACTGTGGTGTAGCCCGTAGTGCCTTGCAACACGCCTACCACCGTGCCGTTCTCGATGGCTGTCACGGTGTGTTCAGCGTCGATGCCCATGATCGATATTCCGTAGCTCGAGTTCTGCGCATCGAAGTGGCGTGATATGCTACCCTTGAGCGGTGAGCTAAACATCGCTGCTACGGGGTTTGCCTCACGTGTGTTTCGCAACGAGTACTCGCCACTCTCACGCTCGAGAATGCTACGCAAAAGTGAGTCGGCACGTGTGGGCAGTGCCATCTTGGTCTCCTGCTTGGTGCTGTCGGTGGTCACCATCGAGCTTAGCGTTGGTGTGCTTCCGTTGATAATCTTTGTCACTGCATCGTTATACTCAATCATACGTCCCATGAGTCGCTGTATGGAATCGACCTGCATGATAGACTTCACCAAGTCGTCGTGCATGCGCTCCGAGCGAGTCTTATATCCAGGGAATATCTCTAAAATAGGGGTGTACGCCATGAGTATCATGAGTATTGTAACGATGATTATTAGTAGTGCCGCAATGCCACTCGCCAAACCGATAGGCGTTGTGTTCACCTTCCAATGTGGCTCGTCGCTCTCTCGGTCACGCATCGATAGCTGACGCTTGTCGCTGAGCTGTGACCATAGACGCTTAAAAAAGTTCTCCTTCATGCCTTAAATATATGTATATATTTGTGCAAAGATAACGAAAATGGCGGGATACTTTGTATTTTGCTCGACTTTTTTTACCTTTGTGGTGCGAAATAATCTTAACAATCAATAAATATTATGGTTAAACCTACACTTTTGGTCTTGGCGGCGGGCATGGGCTCACGCTATGGCTCACTCAAGCAGATGGATGGCGTAGGCCCTAACGGCGAGGCTATCATCGACTACTCAGTATATGACGCTATCCGTGCTGGCTTCGGCAAGGTAGTATTCGTTATTCGCCACTCTTTTGCACAGGACTTCTGCGAGGTGTTCAATGCTGAGCGCTTCGGTCATAAGATTGAGGTTGAGTATGTTTTCCAGGAGCTCGACAAGCTTCCCGAGGGCTTCACCTTGCCTGAGGGTCGTGAGAAGCCATGGGGCACTAACCATGCTGTGATGATGGCAGCTGAGGCTATCAATACTCCATTTGCTGTGATCAATGCTGACGACTTCTATGGTCGTGATGCTTACGCAGTTATCGGCAACTACCTCTCTGAGCTCGCTGAGTCTGAGGGTAAGTACTGCATGGTAGGCTACGAGGTTAGTAAGACCTTGTCGGAGAATGGCACAGTGTCACGTGGTGTATGTACCGTAGATGCTGAGGGTAACCTCCGTGGCATGGTTGAGCGCACAAAGATCGAGCGTGTGAATGGCACTATCGTATTCCACGACCTTGGCACTGACGAGCCTTTGGAGGAGAACACCCCTGTGTCAATGAACCTCTTCGGTTTCACCCCCGACTACTTCCGCCACTCTGAGGCTTACTTCAAGGAGTTCCTCAAGGAGAATATCGCTAATCTCCGTTCAGAGTTCTTCATTCCTCTCATGGTAAATAAGGTTATCTCTGAGGGTACTGCAACCATGCGTGTGTTGTCTACAACAGCTAATTGGTTTGGCGTAACATATAAGGAGGATAAGCCACAGCTAATGCAGAAGATTGAGGAGTTGATTGCTGAGGGTGTTTACCCACGCAACCTTTGGAAGTAATTTGTTGTGATAAGCCGCAATCTGCGGCACATTCCAAAACTAAAGACCTCGGGCTGTACTATTTGTACTATCCCGAGGTCTTTACTTTTGCGATGCACCACATCTCACGGCTTCTGACAACAAATTGGTGCGTTGATTTAGGTAAATATAGGTAAAAAAAAGAACTTAGGGAATTTAGTGAATTAAGAGATTTGGCGTTGATGAGAGCGCCTCTCTAAATTCATTAAATTCCCTAAGTTCCTTATGTTCACTATCTGTGTGCTTAATACCTCACCTCGTAGTTGTCATCCACCACAACGTTCGAGAGGACGCTGTTGCCAGGGAGATATGCCTCCTCGCCCTTGATGCAGAGGCAGAACAAACCCCAAGGGAAGGCTACAATGCCGGCACCTACACCCAAGCCGATAGCCAACGCCTCACGGTCACGACCGCATGCCGATGTGCCACCCATAAGATATATTGTCTGACCATCGACAGCCGTTGTGGTGAGGCAGTCAATCTGGATATATCCTGGCTTGCCCACGCCCTTGCGACGAGTAACCTCGGTGTTGATAACCACGTTCGTACCACGGCTAATAAGCACGTTGCCCTCGCTGTCGGTGATGTTGCTATCGACAATAGCCATTGGCAACGACTGAAGGCGGTTGTCGCTGCTTAGTGACGAGAGGATGCGAACAGGAATAGGCTGACCTGCAGTAAGGTTGTAGTTCTGAGCTGATGCAGCACCTATGGTCATAAGTGCGATGCAGAGTGCGAAAAATTTCTTCATGTTATTATCGGTTTTAATTTGTTTGCTCGTTGCTTTTGCAAAGATATAAAAATTCCCCCCCCCGCAAAAATTCGACATAAATATTTGCTCCTCGAGGGTGTTATTTCCACCTCTTTTACTCATATGACGTAGAAACTTCAATTTTCTGACATCGACTAACGATTTTTATGCATATTTTTTGTGTAGATGCCCTCGGTAATCTCCTCGTCGGACGTGACCATCTTCGAGAGAAATAGCACCTGACGTGTGTCGTACTTGGTTGAGTCACTGAGCCTTGCTATCTGTGTGTCATATGCAGCCTCCAACTGCCACCCATATTTCGAGAGGTGGTTAAGAACGCCTATCGCAGAGTTAAAATATATTCCCTTACCGTTGCTATCAACCAAATAGTTTCGTGCCATATCCTGCTGACCATAGTCTATGTAGGCATAGCCCATAGGGTTTCCTGCTGCGTTGTTGCCCCATACCGAGCAATATACTTTGTATGGCTGCTGAGCCATTGCCGAGAGCGAAATTAGAGTTGCGAGTAGTAGTGCCGTAATCCTCTTCATAGTAGTGTAGTTTTTGTTTGCTTAATACAAAGTTAATCACAAACACCACCACGCTGTTTCACACCTTGGGTAAAATGCCGATAATGTGGGGTGAACCGCCAATTTCCTCGGGTGAACTGAAAAAAGCAAGGAGGCCAATCCACACGGATTAGCCTCCTAAATAGAATCATTGCATCAGCGCTACTCTGCCTGTGACTCGCAATATACGCAGCGGACAATGCCATCGACACTCTCGAAGCGCTTGCGCACGGGCTCGAGATTCGAGATGCATAGCTTGTTAGGGCACTTGCAACCAAGGTCGCTACCACCATGGTCGAACTTGCGCTCAGGGTCGTTCTGCCACTCGAGGAGCTTGAGAATGAGAGCCATACGCACAAACTTGCCATTCTCCACCTGACGGAAGTAGGCAGCACGTGGGTCGCTATCTACGTCGATCGAGATCTCGTTTACACGTGGTAGTGGGTGCAAGACTGCCATCTGCTCCTTTGCGCCACGCATCTTAGCTGCGTCCAGCACGAAGCAATCCTTAACACGCTCATACTCATCAAGATCTGTGAAGCGCTCCTGCTGAACACGTGTCATATACAACACATCAACCTCGCCGATTACGCTCTCGATGTTATCGACCTCACGGTAAGGTATTCCGTTGCGGTCGCACACGTCGTGCTTGATGTAGTCGGGGAGTGCCAACTCGGGCGGTGCAATAAGTATAAACTTAGTGTTTTGGTAGCGTGACATCGCCTTAATGAGCGAGTGCACGGTGCGGCCATACTTAAGGTCGCCCACCAAGCCGATGGTAAGGTTGTTGAGCGTGCCGAGCTCTCGCTTGATGGTGAGCAGGTCGGTCATCGTCTGCGTGGGGTGGCTGTGTGAGCCGTCGCCAGCATTGATGATAGGGGTGCTCGATACCTCGGTAGCAGCCAAGGGAGCTCCCTCGACCTTATGGCGCATTGCGATGATGTCGGCAAAGCAGTTGATAACCCTAACGGTGTCCTGCACGGTCTCGCCCTTAGATACTGACGAAGACTTAGCATCGGCAAAGCCAAGGACGTTGCCACCAAGCTCCATCATTGCTGCGGTGAAGCTTAGGCGTGTGCGTGTGCTGGGCTCGTAGAATAGTGTTGCGAGCTTCTTGCCACGACATACGTCGCTATACTTCTCACGGTTGGCAATAATATCTTCGGCTACGGCGATAATCTCGGCAATCTCCTCAATAGAGAGGTCAGTAGGGTCAATCAAGTGCTTCATACCAAATATCTTTTTTATCGTTTCTTACTTAATCCAGCTCTCGTCAGATGGGTTGTTGCGGAACTTGATGATGCGCTCCTTGTCCTCAGCCTTGATGTAACCCTCCTCCGCAGCAACCTCAACAAGTGCGTCGAGGTTAGAGAGTGAGTAGTTCTTAGCCTCAGCAGCAGCCAATCTATCCAAGCCCTTCTGCATGCCGTAAGTGAAGATGCTTACGATACCGAGAACATCGGCACCAGCGTTGCGCAAAGCCTCAACAACCTCGATGCAGCTACCGCCTGTTGAGATAAGATCCTCAACAACAACTACCTTCTGACCAGCCTCGAGCTTACCCTCGATCTGGTTGCCACGGCCGTGATCCTTAGAGCCTGAGCGAACGTAGCCCATAGGCAAGTTAAGGATTGTTGCTGTGATTGCTGCGTGAGCGATACCCGCTGTTGATGTACCCATCAACACCTCAACCTCAGGATAGTGCTTGCGGATAAGCTCTGCTAGACCCTCCTCAACGTGGTTACGCACCTCGGGAGCGGTGAGTGTTAGACGGTTGTCGCAATAGATAGGGCTCTTAATGCCGCTTGCCCATGTGAAAGGCTGCTCAGGACGCAAAAATACTGCACCAATAGACAAAAGGTCTTTAGCTATCTTCTTTTCCATAATCTTCTTATATTTAATAGTTTATAATTCTTACTCTGCAAATTCACGCATGCAACGCTCGTAGGCTGCAACAGGGTCGTCAGCAGCTGTGATAGGACGGCCAACAACGATGAAGTCGGAGCCAATCTCCTTAGCACGCTCAGGGGTAGTAACACGCACCTGGTCGCCAACATCGCCATCAGCGAAGCGAACGCCTGGTGTTACGGTCATAAACTCTACGCCGCATGCCTCCTTAACCATTGCTGCCTCAAGTGGTGAGCATACCACGCCATCGAGGCCTGCTGCCTTAGCATTCTCGGCATACTTGACGATAGTGTCGTTGATCGATGCACCAATGAGCAACTCCTTCTGCATACGCTCCTCGGATGTAGAGGTGAGCTGAGTTACGGCGATAAGGAGTGGGCGAGTGCCGTCCTCACGTGTAAGACCCTCGATAGCTGCCTTCATCATATCGACAGTACCTGCTGCATGCACGTTTGTCATGTCTACGTCGAGGTTGCGAAGCACCGACATAGCCTTCTTCACGGTGTTTGGAATGTCATGAAGCTTGAGGTCGAGGAAGATGCGGTGACCACGCTCCTTGATGGTGCGCACGATCTCCGGACCCTCGGCATAGAATAGCTCCATACCAATCTTTACAAATGGCTTACGACCAGTGAACTTATCCAAGAAGTTCAAGGTCTGCTCCTTGCTGCTAAAGTCGCAAGCAATAATTACATCACGCTTACTCATATCTTAGATCTAATTTTACTATTTAACAATTCCGATAATATCACGAAGACGCTCGATGCCCAAGCGCTCCATCTCCTTAGGTAGTGCCTCGACAATCTCCTTCGAAGCGTAAGGATTCTTGAGGTTGGCAGCTCCCACCTGAACGGCAGTAGCTCCCGCCATCATCATCTCGATAACGTCCGATGCTGAGCTCACGCCACCACAACCCATAACAGGAATGTTGCAAGCCTGAGCCACCTGGTATACCATGCGGACAGCCACGGGGAAGATAGCGTCGCCCGAGAAGCCACCCATCTTGTTGGCAATAACGGGCTTGCGACGCATGGTGTCGATACGCATGCCGAGTAGGGTGTTAATTAGGCAGATACCGTCAGCACCAGCCTCCTCGCAAGCACGTGCGATAGCCACAATGTCGGTAACATTTGGGCTGAGCTTGATGAACACGGGTTTAGTTGTTACTGCCTTAACACGGCGAGTAACCTCGGCTGCCGACTCGGGCTGAGTACCGAAGCTCATACCTCCGTTATGCACGTTGGGACACGATACATTAACCTCGATAATCTCTACCTGATCCTCCTTGTCGATCTTTGCGCAACACTCCTCGTACTCCTCCAATGAGAAGCCGCTAATATTAGCAACGATAGGCTTGTGGAAGATCTCACGAAGGTGAGGTAGCTCCTCAGCAATAACCTTGTCGATGCCAGGGTTCTGCAAACCTACTGAGTTGATAAGTCCCGATGTGCACTCGGCAATACGAGGTGTTGGGTTGCCGAAGCGAGCCTCACGTGTAGTGCCCTTGAACGAGATAGCGCCAAGGCAATCGAGGTCGTAGTACTCCGAGAACTCACGTCCGAAGCCAAATGTTCCCGATGCAGGGATAATAGGGTTGTCGAGCTTTACGCCGCAAAGCTCCACCGATGTATCATACTTTACCATATAATCTCTTCACGTTTTAGTACGGGACCATCTTTACAAATACGCTTGTTGCCATACTTTGTCTTGCATGAGCAACCCATGCACGCACCAAAGCCACAGCCCATTCTCTCCTCGAAGCTGAACTCTGCGGCACACTCGGTAGCGTCGTACAACGCCTTGAGCATTGGGAGAGGTCCGCAAGTGTAGAGGTAGTCGAACTCAAGACCCTGCTCACGAATAACATCGGTTACAAAGCCCTTGGTGCCTACCGAGCCGTCGGCAGTTGAGCAGTATACATCAACGCCCAGCGCCTTGAACTCCTCCGTGTAGAAGAGCTCCGATGCGGTGTTGAAACCTACGATTACCATAGGCTTCTTGCCCTCGCTAAGGAGGCGCTTACAGAGGTTGTACATTGGAGGTACACCAACGCCACCACCAACCAACAGTGGTCGCTTAGCATCGTTGTCGGTCGAGAAGCCATTGCCGAGGCCTGTTAGAATGTCGAGCTTTGTACCAGCGCTCATAGCCTTCATCTGCTCGGTGCCGCTGCCCACTACCTTATAAATAATAGTAATGGTTGTAGCATCGTAGTCGCAGATTGAGATAGGGCGGCGCAAGAACTTACCCTCAAGCTCGATGTTGATAAACTCGCCCGAGTGCTTGATGTACTGAGTGTCGCCCTCCAACACCATGCGATATACCGCAGGTGTTAGAGGCTCGTTACTCAAAACTGTATATATTCCCTTCTTATACATTATTCAGCGTCAATTGTCGATACACCAAGTGTAATCTCCTCCAATACGTCGAGAAGCACGCTTACGGTCTCGAGTGCTGTGAAGATTGTAACGTTGTTCTCAACGGCGCAACGACGAATATCGTAGCCATCAAGACGTGCGCTATGCTGGTTGATATCGATAGTGTTGATAACATAGTTTACGTGACCCTTACGAAGCGAGTCGAAGATCTCTGTTGAGCCCTCGCTGAGCTTCTTGAGGCAGCGTGTGCGAATGCCATTCTCACGCAAGTACTTAGCAGTACCGCTTGTAGCCTCGATGTTGAAACCGAGCTCGTAGAAGCGGCGGATAAGAGGCAAAGCACGTGGCTTGTCGGCATCAGCAATCGAGAGGAAGATTGTTCCGTAGTTAGCGATTGTCATGCCTGATGACTGCAACGACTTGTACAATGCACGGCGCAATGATGAGTCGTAGCCGATAGCCTCACCCGTAGACTTCATCTCAGGCGATAGGTAAGAGTCTACGCCACGAATCTTAGCGAATGAGAAGGCTGGAGTCTTAACATACCAACGCTTCTTCTCCTCGGCGATAACCTTGTCTACGCCCTGCTCCTTGAGGCTTGTGCCAAGCATTACGTTTGTGGCAATCTTCGCCATAGGCATGCCTGTAGCCTTCGAGAGGAATGGCACGGTACGTGACGAACGTGGGTTTACCTCGATGACGTAAACCATGTCGTTGTCGTCGGCAATAAATTGGATGTTGTAAAGACCAACGATGCCAATCTCCTTACCGAGGCGGATTGTGTAGTCTACGATAGTATCCTTAACCTTCTGGCTTACGCTGAATGTTGGGTATACGCTGATAGAGTCACCAGAGTGGATACCTGTGCGCTCAACGTGCTCCATGATGCCTGGGATAAACACGTCCTTGCCGTCGCAGATAGCATCTACCTCAAGCTCCTTACCCATAATGTACTTATCAACCAACACAGGTGAGTCCTCGTTTACCTCTACGGCTGTCTTGAGGTAGTGGCGCAAAGCCTCCTCGTTTGACACAATCTGCATTGCACGACCACCAAGAACGTAGCTTGGACGTACCAACACAGGGTAGCCGATGCGCTCCGCAGCAGCCACGCCACGCTCGATGTCGGTGATAGCCTCTGCATCAGGCTGAGGAATGCCCGCCTTGCGCATGATAGCCTCGAAGCACTTTCTATCCTCTGCGTTGTTGATAGCCTCGATGCCAGTACCGATAATCTCCACGCCAAGGTCTGCAAGAGGCTTAGCAAGGTTGATAGCGGTCTGACCACCGAGCGATACAACTACGCCTGTAGGCTTCTCAAGCTCGATGACGTTCATCACATCCTCAACGGTCAATGGCTCGAAGTAGAGCTTGTCGCTGGTTGTGTAGTCGGTAGATACGGTCTCAGGGTTGTTGTTGATGATGATAGCCTCGTAGCCCGCCTCACGGATAGCCCAAATGGCGTGAACAGTAGAGTAGTCGAACTCGACACCCTGACCGATACGGATAGGGCCTGAGCCGAGCACGATAATCTTCTTGCGGTCGGTAACTACAGACTCGTTCTCCTGCTCATATGTAGAATATAGGTATGGAACATCTGAGTTAAACTCGGCAGCGCAAGTATCAATCATCTTATATACAGGGAAGATGTTGTTAGCCTTACGAAGGAGGAATAGCTCTGACTGGTTCATGCCCCAGCACTGACCGATAAACTTATCGCTGAAGCCCATGCGCTTAGCATCACGCAACACCTCTACATCGCCGACATTCGCCTTCACGGTATTCTCCATCTCAACGATGTTCTTCAATTTCTCCAAGAAGAAGAGGTCGATCTTTGTGTTGTCGTATACGTGCAACAGATCAACGCCACGGCGGATAAGCTCGGCAATAGCGTAGATGCGGTCGTCAGTACCCTTGCGGATGTAGGCGATGATGCCCTCGTTCGACATTGTGTCGAACTTCTTGTGGTAGATGTGGCATACGCCGGTCTCGAGTGAGCGAACAGCCTTCAACAAGCCCTCCTCGAACGTACGACCAACGCTCATAACCTCACCTGTTGCCTTCATCTGTGTGCCAAGCTCGTTCGATGCGTCGCTAAACTTGTCGAATGGGAAGCGAGCAACCTTTGTTACGATGTAGTCCAACGTAGGCTCGAAGCTGGCTGGAGTGTTGGCAATGCGAATCTCGTCGAGGGTCATGCCCACAGCAACCTTCGCAGTAACACGTGCGATAGGGTAGCCACTTGCCTTTGATGCGAGTGCTGATGAGCGGCTAACACGTGGATTAACCTCGATGATGAAGTATCTGAACGATAGTGGGTCGAGAGCAAACTGAACGTTGCAACCACCCTCGATCTTAAGTGCACGGATAAGCTTCAAGGCGCTTGAGCGGAGCATGTTGTACTCCTTGGCAGCAAGAGTCTGGCTTGGGGCAACTACGATAGAGTCACCGGTGTGGATACCTACAGGATCGACATTCTCCATCGAGCAGATGGCAATAGCTGTGTCGTTGCTATCACGCATAACCTCGAACTCAATCTCCTTGTAGCCCTTGATGCTCTTCTCAACAAGTACCTGGTGGATAGGCGAGAGGGCAAGAGCGTTGCGCATAACATCACGCAACTCCTCCTCGTTGTCGGCAAAACCACCACCTGTGCCACCAAGTGTAAACGCTGGGCGAAGAACTACAGGGTAGCCAATCTCGTTAGCTGCCTCGACACCCTCCTCGATAGAGTTTGTGATGCGTGAAGGGATAACAGGCTCGCCAATGCGTACGCACAAATCCTTGAATAGCTCACGGTCCTCAGCCTCCTCGATAGAGGTGAACGATGTGCCGAGAATCTCAACGCCGCACTCCTCCAAGATACCCTTCTTGGCAAGCTGCACGGCGAGGTTAAGACCTGTCTGACCGCCCAAGCCTGGAACGATAGCATCAGGACGCTCGTAGCGGATAATCTTTGCTACATACTCCAATGTAAGTGGCTCCATATATACCTTGTCGGCAATATGGGTATCTGTCATGATGGTTGCAGGGTTTGAGTTTACAAGGATAACCTGATAACCCTCCTCCTTAAGTGCAAGACACGCCTGTGTACCAGCGTAGTCGAACTCGGCAGCCTGACCAATAACAATAGGGCCAGAGCCGATAACCATTACTTTCTTAATATCTGTTCTCTTAGGCATGTTCTATTCCTCCATTAGTTTAATGAATTTATCAAAGAGATATGTGCTGCTTGGCTCGGTTGTGCAAGCAGGCTGATACTGCACTGAGAATACCATGTCGGTTGGTGCCTCGATACCTGCGATAGTGCCGTCGAGAAGGTTGCGGTGGGTAACTGTGAGTGGTGTGCCCGCCAACGACTCCTCATTAACTACGAAGTTGTGGTTCTGCGACACAATCTCGAGCTTGCCATTCTCCAAGCACTTTACAGGGTGGTTGCCACCGTGGTGACCGAACTTCAAGCGCTCGTTCTTTGCACCATACGACATTGCGATAATCTGATGACCGAGATCAACACCGAAGATTGGAAGCTTGCCACGCAACTGCTTAACAACCTCGCATACGCATGGAACGTCGGCAGGGTCGCCAGGACCGTTCGATAGGAAGATGCCATCAGGGTTGAATGCCATGATCTCCTCGGCAGTAGAGTTGTAAGGCACGATAGTCACGTTGCAACCCTTCATGTTGAGCTGACGAATGAAGCTATACTTAATACCGCAGTCGATAGCCACTACGTCCCACTTGTGGTTAGGCGTACGTGAGAACCAACGCTTCTTGCAGCTGATGCGCTCAACAAGGTCGTGGCGTGGAGCTGTGGTGCGGATAAGCTCGAGAGCCTCCTCCTTTGAGGTGTTGATATCAACGATAACTGCCTTCTGTGTGCCCTCGTTGCGAATGATGCGAGTAATCATACGAGTGTCTACGCCGCTGATGCCAGGGATATCCAACTCCTCGAATGTCTCGTTCATTGTCTTTGTGTAGCGGAAGTTGCTTGGCGACTCGCACACCTCACGGACAACCATACCACCCATGGTTGGGAACTTACTCTCGAAGTCCTCGTCCATAAATCCGTAGTTGCCCATAAGAGGGTAGGTCATAACAACAATCTGATCGGTGTACGTTGGATCTGAGATAATCTCCTGATAGCCCACCATTGAGGTGTTGAATACGATTTCGCATACCGTTGTGCGGTTCGAACCGAATCCATAGCCCGGAAACTCCTTGCCATTCTCAAGTACAAGTTTCTTGGTAAAAGGTTTCATCTGCTTTTTGATTTATATTATTTTGTTTTGTTGTCGTAAACGATATTACCACGATGTAGGGTCATCACAACGTCGCCCGTCATATCTCTGCCGTCGAACATTGTAATCTTACCCATTGAGTAGAAGTTGTTGCTGTCTACTCGCCACTCCTTGTTGGTATCCAAGAGCACGATGTCGGCACGCTCGCCAACCTCGATGCCACCCTCGATGCGGAATACCTTGCGAGGGTTAATGCTCATAATCTTGATAAGGTGCTCAAGGCTGATAATGCCCTTCTTTACAAGGTGGGTGTTGAGCGCAGCAAAGGCAGTCTCAAGTCCTACGATGCCCATGGCGCTATCCTTCAAGCCTCGTGACTTCTCCTCAATGGAGTGTGGCGCATGGTCGGTAGCTATCATGTCGATAGTGCCGTCCTTGATGCCCTCGATAAGGGCTGCACGATCCTCAGCCGAGCGGATAGGTGGGTTCATCTTCCAGCGAGCATCCTCCTGAAGATCCATGTCGGTAAATATTAGGTAGTGAGGACCTGTCTCGCACGTTACCTTAACGCCACGAGCCTTAGCCTCACGAACAAGCTGCACAGTCTCTTTGGTTGAAATGTGGCATACGTGATAGCGGCAACCAATCTTCTCGGCAAGCTCAATATCACGCTTCACCTGAGCCCACTCGCTCTCCGAGCAGATGCCCTTGTGGCCATGCTCACGAGCATACTCGCCGTCGTGAATATAACCGCCCTTGAGCAACTCCTCGACCTCGCAGTGTGCTGCGATAAGCGAGTCGTACTTCACGGCCTCCATCATGGCACGCTCCATCATGCCATCAACCTGCACGCCACTACCATCGTCCGAGAAGGCGCACACCTTGTCGTGGAGCGATGCTACATCAACGAGCTCTTCGCCCCTGCGTCCAATAGTGATTGCGGCATAGGGTAATACCTCGATCTTTGCGTCACGATCGATGATCTCCTGCTGCGCCTTGAGGTTCTCCACGCAGTCGGGCACAGGGTTGAGGTTGGGCATAGGACAAACGGTAGAATATCCGCCACGTGCTGCTGCCATAGTGCCCGTTTCGATGCGCTCCTTGTAGCCGTAACCAGGCTCACGAAGGTGTACGTGGACATCGACAAATGCGGGTGCAACAACCAATCCCTCGGCGTTAATTACGGTGTCGCCCTCGTTGGGTGTTATGCTCTTGGCACGCTCTGCGATGCGACCATCGACAATCGCTATGTCTTCGATATCAGCACCATATATCGCGCCATTCTTGATGATAGTTCGTAAGTTAGCCATATATAAAAAAACAGGCGACCCAAAGAGTCGCCAATATTAGTTAAAAACAGTATTTCCAAATGAATTAAACAAGGGAAAATAACCCGGCATCTGCTCCTGCTGAGGAGTGTAGTTGCAACGATTATTTAGCGCTTGTTTCATAGTATTATTATAATTTGCGCAAAGATAAAGATTTTTTGTGAACCGTGCAAGAAAATGTAGAGATAATTTTTAAAAATTATAAGGGTTGTTAGGATGTGGTTGCAAAGAGAGTTGAAATAGGGTGGACGTGATGAATGGCTGAAGTAAAAAGTTTTTATCAAACTAAGCGTTATTAGTAGAACTTTTACCCTCTGTTTTGTTCTATTTGTTGTGTTAAATATTTGATTTTACTATGTGTATTGCTGTATCAGTGTTGATTGTTGTTTGTAGATGATAATATAACAAATGGAACTTAGGGAATTTAGTGAGTCTAAAGAGTATAGTGATTGTGATATGTTGTAATGCTTTAATTAATTCTCTAAACTCTCTAAACTCCTTAAACTTCCTAAATTCACTATTAAATAAATTAACTCCGAGCACTAAAATTCAATAAATATTTTAGCTCTCCCTATCGCTTCCATTAACCCTATTTCCTCTATTGCCCCTATGCTGTTTTGTGTTCCAATCTGCGTTTGTTCATAAAAAGTTGATAAATGCGCTTTGGGCTATTTCTTATTTAAGAAATTATCACTATCTTTGTTGCATGAATATAATTACTCTATACCCCAACACTTCGACTATGAAAATTCGTAGCATGTATGGCTCGAATATAGCGCATGATGCCGTGCACGAGCAGGGTATGCAATCGCTCGCCGAGGTGGTGTGTGCTTGTGGTGTAGCCGTAGAGCGCTTTGAGGATATGGAGTGAAAAGTTATAGGCCGCTGACATTCAGATGTTTGGCGGTTTTTGTTTTGAATAAATCGAATTATAAAACTAAATATTATGAAAGTAGCAGTTATTATGGGTTCTACCAGCGACTGGGATGTTATGAAGGCCGCTGTTGAGACTTTGGAGGAGTTGGGTATCGAGTACGAGAAGCGTGTTATCAGCGCACACCGCACTCCACACCTTATGGTTGAGTATGCTGAGTCGGCTCGTGAGCGTGGTATTGGCGCTATCATTGCTGGTGCTGGTGGTGCTGCCCACGTTGCAGGTGTTACTGCGGCATTGACCACAGTTCCCGTTATCGGTGTGCCTATCAAGACATCGGCTCTCGGTGGTATGGACTCTTTGCTCTCTATTGTGCAGATGCCTGGTGGTATTCCAGTGTCTACCACAGCTATCAATGGCGCTAAGAATGCTGCGCTTATCGCTGCATCAATCTTTGCCCTTACCGACAAGACCCTTGAGGAGCGTCTTATCGCTTTCCGCAAGGCGCAGACCGAGAAGGTGCTTGCTGCAGAACTCCCACAGTGCTAAACGTTATAACCCCTAAACGATTATGAAGAATCGCCGTATATTCGTTGAGAAATATCCACGATTTCAGGTCGAGGCTGAGACCTTGCGTCGTGAGCTAAATACAAACCTTGGCCTAAACATCGAGAGCCTCCGCTATATCAATGTTTACGACCTCTTCGGCTTCAGCGACGAGCTTGTTGAGAAGAGCCGTTACTCGGTATTTGGAGAGGTTGTTACTGACTCGGTTACCGACGAGTGCGACATGGCTGGCATGCCATTCCTCGCTGTCGAGTTCCTTCCTGGACAGTTCGACCAGCGTGCTGCATCTGCTGTTGATTGCGTGCACCTTATCGAGCCTAATGCCGAGGTTAAGATTAAGTCGTCACATATTCTTGTGTTCGATGCCAGCGTAACTCCTGAGGTGTTGGCTCGCATCGAGAAGTACTATATCAACGCTGTTGAGTCACGCAAGAAGAACCTTGAGGTGTTGAGCGATGCTGAGTCGGCAGAGATTAAGCCTGTGCCCGTGCTTGAGGGCTTCCGTGATATGAAGGAGGAGGAGTTGGCGCCATACTGCAAGGCTAATGGTTTGGCTATGAATGCCGACGACTTGCGTGAGGTTGTTAATTACTTCAAGGCTGAGGGTCGTGACCCTATGGAGACAGAGCTCCGTATCCTCGATACATATTGGAGTGACCACTGCCGTCATACAACATTTACTACTGAGATCGAGGAGATTACCCTCGACGAGTCGTTCATGAAGGCTGAGTTCGAGTCATCGCTCGAGCTTATGCGCAACATTCGCGAGGAGCTCGGTCGTGAGAATAAGAGTCTTTGCCTTATGGAGCTTGCAACAATCGGTGCTCGCTACCTCAAGAAGCATGGCAAGCTCGACGATATGGAGCAGAGCGAGGAGAATAACGCATGCTCTATCTTCGTGAATGTAGATGTTGATGGCGAGTTGCAGCGCTGGTTGCTTCAGTTCAAAAATGAGACTCACAACCACCCAACAGAGATTGAGCCATTTGGTGGTGCTTCAACATGTCTTGGTGGCGCTATTCGTGACCCATTGTCAGGTCGTAGCTACGTATACCAGGCTATGCGTGTTACGGGTGCTGGCGATATCTATAAGCCTGTTGATGAGACTATGGAGGGTAAGCTTCCACAGCGCATCATCTCGACTAAGGCCGCTGCTGGCTACTCGAGCTATGGTAACCAGATTGGCTTGGCTACAACACACGTTCGTGAGGTATATCACCCCGACTATGTTGCTAAACGCTTGGAGGTAGGTGCTGTTGTTGGTGCTGTTAAGGCTGACAATGTGCGCCGTGAGAGCCCAACGCCAGGCGATGTGGTATTGTTGCTTGGTGGTCGCACAGGCCGTGATGGCGTGGGTGGCGCAACAGGCTCATCGAAGGAGCATACACTAAACTCGTTGGAGGAGTGTAGCTCAGAGGTGCAGAAGGGTAATGCTCCTGAGGAGCGCAAGCTTTCACGCTTGTTCCGTCGTGGCGACGTAACACGCCTCATTAAGAAGTCTAACGACTTTGGTGCTGGTGGTGTGAGCGTGGCTATTGGCGAGCTTACCGACGGCTTGGATATCTACCTTGACCGTGTGCCTACAAAGTATAAGGGTTTGAACTTCTCGGAGTTGGCTATCAGCGAGTCGCAGGAGCGTATGTCTGTAGTCATCGAGCGCAAGGACATGGAGCAGTTCATGGCGTTGTGCCACGAGGAGAATGTTGAGGTTACGTATGTTGCCGATGTTACCGATACTCGCCGTATGCGTATGTATTGGGAGGATAAGGTTGTTGTTGATCTATCACGTGACTTTATCGACTCGGCAGGTGCTAAGCACTACACAAAGATTAATATTGGCGCAGTGGAGAACATCAACCCATTCGAGCGTAAGATCGAGGGTGTTACCACCACTAAGCGCATGAAGAATAACCTCTCTGACGATAACGTACTATCGCAGAAGGGCCTTATTGAGATGTTCGACTCTACCATCGGCGCTTCAACAGTGTTGATGCCTTATGGTGGTAAGACTCAGTGCACCGAGACTCAGGTGTCTGTGCAGAAGTTGCCTGTAGGTGGCGGCTTCACTAACACGGCAAGCATTATGGCTTATGGCTACAACCCATTTATCGCTAAGTGGAGCCCATACCATGGTGCAGCATATGCTGTTGTTGATGCTTGTGCCAAGGTTGTTGCTGCGGGTGCTCGCTACAACAATATGCGCTTCTCATACCAGGAGTACTTCGAGCGCATGACCGACGCTACATCGTGGGGTAAGCCTCTCTCAGCGTTGCTTGGTGCTTTGAAGATGCAGGTGGAGCTCGGCTTGCCATCTATCGGTGGTAAGGACTCTATGAGTGGAACATTCCGTGACATCAACGTGCCACCAATGCTCATGGCATTCGGTATTACTACTGTTGATGCTCGCAACGTTATTAGCCCAGAGTTTAAAGAGGGTGGCAACTATATATATATAGTACGTCACACTCCTGAGGCTAACTATATGCCAAACGTCGAGCAGCTCAAGTCTAACTTCGACTTTGTGTCGGAGAAGATCATGCAGGGCGACGTTAAGTCGGCATGGGCTGTTGGCTTTGGTGGTGTTGCCGAGGCTGTGGCTAAGATGTCGTTTGGTAATAAGATCGGTGCTTCGGTAGAGTGCGATGAGCAGATGTTGTACAACTACTCTTACGGCTCTATCGTTGTTGAGAGCTGCCGCACACTCAACCACCCATCTGTGGAGCTTATCGGTAAGACCATCAACGAGGAGGCTATCTTCGTGAATAGCACACGTCTTCCTTTGGAGGAGTTGTTGGAGGCTAACACCGAGAAGTATACAACAATCTACGCCGATAAGGGTAAGGCTGGCGAGCCTACTCGCATGAGCGATGGCAAGGGCTTCGTTAAGCAGTATGCTGGTCCTAAGGTTGATAAGGTTAAGGTCTATATCCCTGTGTTCCCAGGTACTAACTGCGACTACGACACTGCTCGTGCCTTTGAGCGTGCTGGTGCCGAGGTTGAGATGACAGTATTCAAGAACCTTACAGGTGACGACGTATTTGCCTCTATCGAGGAGATGAAGGAGCATATCGACCGTTGCCACATCATGGCATTGGCTGGTGGTTTCTCGGCAGGTGACGAGCCAGATGGTAGCGGTAAGTTTATCGCTAACGTGCTCAACAATAAGGTTGTTGCCGACGCTATTCACGCCTTGTTGGATCGTGGTGGCTTGATGCTTGGTATCTGCAACGGCTTCCAGGCTTTGGTTAAGTCGGGCTTGTTGCCTTACGGCCGTTTGGGCATGGTAACTAAGGAGTCGCCAACATTGTTCCGCAACGACATCAACCGCCATATCTCGCAGATTGTATCTACACGTGTGGGCACTACTGCGTCGCCATGGCTCAAGTCGTTCGAGGTGGGCGATGTTCACTCTATCGCTGTTAGCCACGGTGAGGGTAAGTTCGTTGTTAGCGACCTGCTCGCTGAGCAGCTCTTCCGCAATGGTCAGGTGGCATTCCAGTATGTTGATGCTGAGAACCGCCCAACAACTGACTCGCCATATAACCCTAACGGCTCAAGCTTTGGTATCGAGGGTATCATCGACCCATCAGGTCAGATCTTGGGTAAGATGGGCCACACCGAGCGTTACGAGCGTGACCTTATGAAGAATATCCATGGCGAGAAGATTCAGGATATCTTCGCAAATGCTGTAAACTACTTTCTTAACAAATAGTTGTTATGACAAAGTTGGAACTTCAATACGAAGGTAAGAGCAAGCAGATTTTTCGCACCGACGACGAGGGTAAGGTTGTTATCCGCTTCAAGGACGATGCTACGGCATTCTACAACATTAAGCGAGCAAAGATCGAGAATAAGGGCAAGATGAACTGCGCTATCTCGTCAATGTTGCTTGGCTATCTAAATGAGCATGGTGTGGCAACACACTATGTTGAGCAGGTGGCTGACGACGAGCAGTTGTGCCGTGTTGTCGAGCATATTCCATTGGAGATTATTGTGCGCAACATCATCGCTGGCTCTATGGCTAAGCGTCTTGGCTTGGAGGAGGGTCTCGAGCCCGAGAACACCATTTTCGACCTATGCTTGCGTGGCGAGGAGCTTGGCGATCCACTCATCAACGACCACCATGCCGTAGCTTTGGGCTTGGCATCGTATGACGAGTTGGCTAAGATTTACGAGATCTCGGCAAAGGCAAACTTGCTTCTTCAGGAGGTGCTCGCTCAGGCGGGTATCACGCTCGTTGATTTCAAGATCGAGTTTGGTCGTGATGCCGAAGGCAACCTCGTGCTTGCCGACGAGCTCACACCCGACACTTGTCGCTTGTGGGATACTGCCACAGGCGAGCGCATGGATAAGGATCGTTTCCGTCGTGACCTCGGTCATGTGCGTGAGACATATGAGGAGGTGGCAAAACGTATTGCCAATGTCTTAAAATAGAGTTGAGTATGCTTAAAGATTCATTAGATATTTATGGCGATGACCTGCACGAGGAGTGCGGTGTGTTTGGTATCTTCGGTGTTGAAGATGCTGCCAACCTTGCCTACTATGGTCTTCATGCTTTGCAGCATCGTGGTCAGGAGGCGTGTGGTATCTCGGCATTCGATGGCGAGAAGCTAAATACTGTCAAGGGCGAGGGTCTTGTTACCGAGGTGTTCAACCAGCAGAAGCTCTCGAAGCTCAAGGGTAACATCGCTATCGGCCATGTGCGCTACGCTACTACGGGTGGCGGTGGTGCTAACAACGTGCAGCCTTTCCAATTTAGCCACCATACGGGTGACTTTGCCCTTGCACACAATGGTAACTTGGTGAACTCTAAGGAGCTTGCCCACTATCTCGAGGTGCGTGGCTCGTTGTTCCACTCGTCGAGCGATAGTGAGCTCTTGGCTCACCTTGTGAAGAAGGATAAGAGCGAGGATAAGCGTATCGACAACATCACCGAGGCTCTCAATATGTTGGAGGGTGCCTTCGCATTCTTGATTATGACCAAGAACCGTATCTATGCTTGTCGTGATAAGCATGGCTTGCGTCCTTTGGCCTTGGGTAAGCTTGGCGAGGGCTATGTTATCAGCTCTGAGACATGTGCTCTGGATATTGTTGGTGCTGAGTATATTCGTGATATCGAGCCAGGTGAGATCATTACTATCGACCACCACGGCATTCGCACAAACCACTACTCGTTGTATCAGCGTCACCTGATGTGCGCTATGGAGTATATCTACTTTGCTCGCCCTGATAGCGATATCGAGGGTTGCAACGTGCATACCTTCCGTAAGCTCTCGGGTAAGTATCTCTACGAGCAGTCGCCTGTCGATGCAGATGTTGTTATCGGTGTTCCCGACTCGAGCATCAGCGCCGCTATCGGCTACTCGGAGGCAAGTGGTATCCCTTATGAGATGGGTCTTATCAAGAATAAGTATATCGCACGTACCTTTATCCAGCCTTCGCAGGAGATGCGCGAGAAGGGTGTTCGCATGAAGCTCTCGGCAGTACGCTCGTTGGTTAAGGATAAGCGTGTGGTGCTTATCGACGACTCTATTGTGCGTGGTACTACCTCGCTTCGTATTGTTCGCCTTTTGAAGGAGGCTGGAGCTAAGGAGGTGCATGTGCGTATCGCCAGCCCAGCAATCACTAACCCTTGCTTCTACGGCATCGACATGTCTACACGTGAGGAGTTGTTGTGTGCTCGTATGTCGAAGGACGAGGCTTGCAAGGCTATCGAGGCCGACTCGTTGGAGTTCTTGTCGGAGGAGTCGTTGCTCAAGGCAGGTAATCGCAAGGAGTTGTGTATGTCATGTTTCAACGGCTGCTATCCAACGTCGTTGTATCATAATAAGTTGAGTAATAAATAAAAAATATATATAAGTATGGCAAAAAGTTACGAAGCAGCCGGTGTAAATCTTGAGGCTGGTTACGAAGTTGTTCGACGCATTAAGTCGCATGTAGCATCAACCAAGCGTGTTGGTTCTATGGGTAATATTGGTGCTTTTGGTGGCATGTTCGACCTTGCAGCACTCAACATTAAGGAGCCTGTGTTGGTTAGCGGTACTGATGGTGTAGGTACTAAGCTTAAGCTTGCGTTCGAGATGGATAAGCACGATACTATCGGTATCGACGCTGTTGCTATGTGCGTAAACGACGTTTTGGCGCAGGGTGCTGAGCCACTCGTCTTCCTCGACTATGTTGCAGTGGGTCACAACGAGCCTGCTAAGGTCGAGGCTATCGTTGCGGGTGTTGCTGAGGGTTGCCGTCAGGCTGGTTGTGCCTTGGTTGGTGGTGAGACTGCCGAGATGCCAGGCATGTATCAGGATGGCGAGTACGATATCGCTGGCTTCACCGTAGGTGTTGTTGAGCGCTCTAAGCTCATCGACGCTGGCGAGCGTGTTAAGGTTGGTGATGTGTTGGTGGGTATCGCCTCTACAGGTGTTCACTCTAACGGCTTCAGCCTTGTGCGTAAGGTGGTTAGCGACAACAACCTTAAGCTTGCAGAGAAGTATGAGGAGCTTGGCGACCGCACTTTGGGCGATGCTCTTTTGGCTCCTACACGCATCTATGTTAAGCAGGTGTTGAAGGTTATAGCTGAGTGCGACGTTCACGGCATTAGCCACATCACAGGCGGTGGCTTCGACGAGAACATTCCACGTATCTTGAAGGAGGGCCAGGGTGTCGAGGTTAAGGAGGGCACTTGGGAGATTTTGCCTATCTTCCGCCTCTTGGAGAAGTATGGTAAGGTTGCTCATCGTGAGATGTTCAACATCTTCAACATGGGTATCGGTATGGTTATCGCATTGCCTGAGGCAGATGCCGAGAAGGCTATCTCTATCCTTGCTGAGTGCGGCGAGAAGGCTTCGGTTATCGGCCGTGTTATCGAGGGTGAGGGCGTAACAATTATCTAATTTTGGCTATGAAAAAGACAAGATTGGCAGTCTTTGCAAGTGGCAGCGGTAGCAACTATCAGGCTATCGCTGAGGCTTGCCAAGATGGTCGCATCGATGCCGAGATTGTGCTGTTGGTATGCGATAAGCCAGGTGCAAAGGTGTTGGAGCGTGCCGAGCGTTTTGGCACTGAGAGCTTTGCGTTTAATCCTAAGGAGTATGCCTCACGTGAGGCTTACGAAACGATGTTGGCTACCATGCTCGACGAGCGTAAGGTAGACTTTATCTGTCTTGCAGGATATATGCGCATCGTGGGCAAGGTGCTGTTGGAGCGCTACGAGCAGCGCATCGTAAATATCCACCCATCGTTGCTCCCTTCGTTCAAGGGTGCTCACGCCATTCAGGATGCTGTGGACTATGGTGTCAAGATATTTGGTGTCACTACCCATTTCGTTGATGAAACTTTGGACGGTGGTCGCATTATTGATCAGGGCGCTATTGTCTACGAGGGTGACGACATTGAGGAGCTTACCAACCTCATTCACAACATCGAGCACAAGCTCTATGTTAAGACTATTAACAAATTGATAAATAAGAAATATTAATAACGATAAGATATGCGAGCATTAGTTAGTGTTAGCGATAAGCGTGGCGTGGTGGAGTTCTGTCAGAACCTACGTCGCCTTGGTTGGGAGATTATTGCCACAGGTGGTACGCAGAAGCTTTTGGACGATAGCGGTGTTGAGACTATCGGCATTAGCGACGTTACGGGCTTCCCTGAGATTTGTGACGGTCGTGTTAAGACCCTTCACCCTAAGGTGCATGGCGGTTTGTTGGCACGCCGTGACGACGAGAGCCACCTTCAGGCATTGCGTGAGAACTCTATCGAGTTTATCGACATGGTGTGTGTAAACCTCTATCCTTTCCGCCAGACTATTGCTAAGCCCGATGTGAAGATGGAGGATGCTATCGAGAATATCGACATCGGTGGCCCATCAATGTTGCGCTCGGCAGCTAAGAACTATCGTGATGTTACTGTTGTGTGCGACCCTGAGGACTATGCTCGTATCATCAGCGAGATTGAGGCTACGGGCAACACAACCCCTAAGACACGCCTTGAACTCTCGGCAAAGGCTTATACCCACACTGCTGAGTACGATATGTGCATCGCTACATATATGCGCAAGCAGGCGGAGCTCAACGAGAAGTTGTTTGCGTCGTTCGACCTCGTGCAGTCGTTGCGCTACGGCGAGAACCCTCACCAGGAGGCTAAGTTCTACGCTTCGGCAGATGTTGTGCCATTCTCGTTGGCTACAGCTAAGCAGCTCAACGGCAAGGAGATGTCGTACAACAATATCCAGGATGCTAACGCTGCGCTCAACATCGTGCGTGAGTTTAGCGAGCCATTTGCAGTAGGCTTGAAGCATATGAACCCTTGCGGTGCTGCTATCGGTGCTGACATTAAAGAGGCGTGGACTAAGGCTTATGAGGCTGATACAGTAAGTATCTTCGGCGGTATCGTGGCTGTAAACCGTGAGATTACAAAGGAGGTGGCAGAGCTTATGAAGCCTATCTTCTTGGAGATTATCATGGCTCCATCGTTCTCTGAGGAGGCGCTCGAGATTCTCTGCACTAAGAAGAACCTTCGCCTCTTGCAGGTCGATATGACCAAGTCAGATGTTACACAGACTCAGTACGTGTCGGTAAATGGCGGCTTGCTTGTTCAGAAGCTCGACACCGAGACTAAGGAGGTTGTTGCCGAGATGTGTGCCACTGAGCGTAAACCATCGGCTAAGGAGCTCGAGGATATGAACTTCGGCTGGCGTATTGTTAAGCATGTTAAGTCTAACGCCATCGTGGCAGTTAAGGACGGTCACACCATTGGTGTGGGTGCTGGTCAGATGAACCGTGTGGGCTCGGCTGAGATTGCTCTCAAGCAGGCTAAGGCAGCGGGCTTCACCGAGGGTCTTGTGCTCGCCTCTGACGGCTTCTTCCCATTCGACGACACTGTGACTCTCGCTCGTGAGTATGGCGTGACAGCTCTTGTGCAGCCTGGTGGCTCAGTGCGTGACGAGGACTCTGTGAAGAAGGCTGATGAGTTTGGTATGACGATGCTTATGACAGGTATGCGTCACTTCAAACATTAATTTGTTGTGATAAATGGTCATCTGCGGCGTCTGGCTCATTGCCCCGAATGGGGAAATACTTTAGTATGTCCCCATCCGTTGCAATTTCGACCAGCCTCACAGCTAACCATTTCTAACAACAAATTGTTTGTCGGGATAAAGGGTCATCTACTGCCGCTAGCAAATTATCTCAGCAATGGGCAGTACGTCAATATGCTGACAGTCGTTGTAGCTAACCCTCTATAACAACAAATTAGAAACTATTACTAATTACTGATTACTAACTACCAATTAATATGAACGTATTAGTTATTGGCTCGGGTGGTCGTGAGCACGCTATTGTCGAGGCGTTGTCACGTTCACCTAAGAACCCAAAGATATATTGTGCCCCAGGAAATGCTGGTATCGCTCAGTTGGCTGAGTGTGTGGCTATCAAGGACACCGAGGTTGAGAAGCTCGTTGAGTTTGCTAAGGCTAACAACGTAGAACTCACCGTCGTAGGCCCTGAGGCTGCATTGGCTGCTGGTGTTGTCGATCGCTTCCAGCAGGAGGGACTACTAATATTTGGACCTACGAAGGCTGCGGCACAGATCGAGGCGAGCAAGGATTTTGCTAAGCGCCTCATGGTTAAGTACGACGTGCCTACGGCTGCCTATGCTACATTCTCTGACTTCGACGAGGCTATGGCATATGTTCGTCAGGGCTCGTTGCCTACGGTGCTCAAGTACGACGGCTTGGCAGCAGGCAAGGGTGTGGTTATTGCTACTACCATGGAGGAGGCTGAGGCTACACTCCGTGACATGCTTCTCGACACTAAGTTTGGCGAGGGTAGGGTAGTTGTAGAGGAGTTCCTCACAGGTGAGGAGTTCTCGCTAATGTGCTTCGTTGCGGGCAACAAGATTTGTGCTATGCCCGTAGCTCAGGACCACAAGCGTGCCTACGACAACGACGAGGGCCCAAACACAGGCGGCATGGGTGCTTACACCGAGCTTCCATTTGTCACTGCCGAGGACCACGCCTACGCCATGGAGAATATCATGCAGCGTGTTGCCGATGCAATGGTTGCGGAGGGCACTCCGTTTAGTGGTGTGTTGTATGGTGGCTTGATGAAGACCCCTAATGGTATCAAGGTTATCGAGTTCAACGCTCGCTTTGGTGACCCTGAGACCGAGGTGGTGTTGCCACGTCTTACAAGCGATGCTGTCGAGGTATTCGCTAAGGTGGCTCGTGGCGAGCAGCCTGAGGCTGAGTGGTCTGATGAGGCTACGTTGGGCATCGTGCTTGCGTCGAAGGGTTATCCTGGCAACTACGACAAGGGCTTTGCTATCCGTGGCACTGAGCGTGTGGAGTGCAAGCTCTACCACATGGGCACACAGCTCAAGGATGGCGAGTTGGTTACGGCTGGTGGTCGTGTGATGTTTGTTGTGGCTTCGGCACCAACCTTGCGTGAGGCACAGCTAAAGGCTCGTGAGGAGATTGCCAAGATTGAGTGCGACAACCTATTCCACCGCACCGACATTGGAAACAAGGCATTCAAATAATTAAGATAAGAGTATAACTATGATAATTAGCGGTAAAGATTTATCTAAGTCACTCAAGGAGGCTCTTAAAGAGCGTGTTGCTGAGCTTGAGGCACAGCATGGCACTACGCCCTTCCTTGCAGTGATATTGGTAGGCGAGGACCCAGGCAGCGTGTCATATGTTACGGGTAAGGCTAAGGCTGCTACAGAGGTGGGCATTCGCAACACTACGTTGCGCTACCCAGCAACAATCACCGAGGAGGAGCTATTGGCTACTATCGAGAAGCTAAATGCCGACGACGATGTAGATGGCATCCTTGTGCAGTTGCCTCTGCCTAAGCATATCGACGAGCAGAAGGTTATCGCAGCCATTAAGCCTGAGAAGGACGTAGACTCGTTCCACCCCGTGAATGTTGCTAACCTATGGCTCAAGCTCCCAGGCTTCAAGCCATGTACGCCTAAGGGCATCATCAAGCTTCTCGACTCGGCAGGCGTTGAGATCGAGGGCAAGGAGGCTGTGGTTGTTGGTCGTAGCAACATTGTGGGCTTGCCTGTGGCTAAGCTTCTGTTGGATAGAAATGCTACGGTTACAGTTGCTCACTCACGCACCAAGAACCTTGGCGAGGTGACTCGTCGTGCCGACATCTTGGTTGTTGCCATTGGCCGTGAGAGGTTTATCTCTGCCGACATGATTAAGCCAGGTGCTGTGGTCATCGACGTGGGTGTTAATCGTGATTCACACACAGGTAAGCTCTGTGGCGATGTCGATTTCGAGGGTGCTGAGCAGGTGGCATCGGCTATCACGCCTGTGCCAGGAGGTGTCGGCCCTATGACCATCACTTGCCTCATGGAGAATACCGTAGAGAGCTTTGAACGTAAGATAACAAAATAAATCCAAACTATTATGATTGAAAGATATTCACGTGAGATTATGCGTAAGGTGTGGACCGAGCAGAACAAGTTCGAGGCATACCTACGTGTTGAGATTTTGGCATCTGAGGCATGGAGCCAGCTTGGCGTAGTGCCTAAGGAGGATGTCGAGAAGTTGTGGAAGAGCGCAACATTCGATATCAAGCGTATCTACGAGATTGAGGAGCAGACACGCCACGATATCGTTGCCTTCACACGTGCCGTGAGCGAGACCCTCGGCGAGGAGCGCAAGTGGGTGCACTACGGCTTGACAAGTACCGACGTTGTTGATACTGCTAATGGCTACCTCCTTAAGCAGGCTAACGCTATCCTCTTGGACGACATCGAGAAGATGTTGGAGGTGTTGCGCAAGCGTGCTATCGAGTTCAAGGCAACGCCATGCATCGGCCGTACACATGGTATCCACGCCGACATCACCTGCTTTGGTCTAAAGTGGGCATTGTGGTACGAGGAGATGAAGCGTAACCTTAACCGCTTTATCACCGCTTCACGTGGCGTAGAGGTAGGTAAGATCTCGGGTGCTGTGGGTAACTTCGCAAATATCCCTCCATTCATTCAGGACTACGTGTGCGAGAAGCTCGGCATCGAGTCTGCAAACATCTCTACTCAGGTTATCCAGCGTGACCGCCACGCTTATTATATGGCTACGTTGGCAGTTATCGCATCGAGCATCGAGCAGATGGCTATGGAGGTCCGTAACTTGCAGCGTACCGAGGTACACGAGGTGGAGGAGTCGTTCGGCAAGGGTCAGAAGGGCTCTTCGGCAATGCCTCACAAGCGTAACCCTATCTCTTCTGAGAACATGTGTGGCTGTGCACGTGTTATGCGTGGCTATATGGCTGCCTTCTACGAGAATGTCGCTTTGTGGCACGAGCGTGATATCTCACACTCATCGTCTGAGCGTATCATCTTGCCTGATGCAACCATGCTCCTTGATTATATGCTTAACCGCTTCCGTGGTATCCTCGAGAACCTCGTAGTGTTCCAGGATGTTATGATGGAGAACATCTACCGCACACGCAAGGTTATCTTCGCACAGCGCGTGATGAACGCACTTATCGAGAAGGGCTTCTCTCGTGAGAAGGCTTACGATACTGTTCAGCCTATCGCTATGCGTGCTATGAGCGAGCGTGCCGACTACCAGGAGCTCTTGGCAGAGAGCGCCGATGTGATGGCAGTCCTCAGCCGTGAGGAGCTCGACTCATGCTTCACCCTTGAGTATTACCTCAAGAATGTGGATTTCATCTTTGACCGTGTAGGCATCGAGTAATTTCTTGTGATAAGGGCGCATCTGCGACCTTTCAATCAAAGCCCCGAATGGGAAATACTTGAAGTATGTCCCATCCGGGGCTTCTTCATGTCAAGGCCACATCTGCAACCCTTCTGACAAGAAATCGTTGCGCTGAGATAAGTACAAATCTGCTCCTCTAAAATCAAAAATAATTTCTTGTGATAATGGCGCATCTGCAACCCTTCTGACAAGAAATCGTTGCGCTGAGGTGGAGTAGTCGTCATGGTCGGTCGGTCGTTTTGCCCGTGTAAATGACCGTCCGACCATGGATGTGAGGAGGTATCAGTATCACGTAGATGTGGGTTATCATCAATAGAGAGATAACAGAGACAACAGAGACAACAGAGAGAAGTTGATACCCGAGTTTCGTTGTCGTCTCATTCGTCTCATTCGTCCCTGTCGTCCCTAAAAAAATATTACTCGCTCCTCATTGATACTCTATTTAGGTGGTCGGTCATTTACATGGGCAAAACGGCAAAACGTCCGACCGACCATACGGCACAAGCTCAAGTTGCTGCAAAAAAAAATAGGAGTGGCAAAACCACTCCTAAATCTTTTTTTTGTAGCGAGAGAGAGACTTGAACTCTCGACCTCATGATTATGAATCATGCGCTCTGACCAGCTGAGCTATCTCGCCATTGCTCTAAAAGCGAGTGCAAAGATAAGAACAATTTTTGTTTCTGCAAACTTTTTCGCAACTTTTTTTAATTATTTTTATAAAATAGGGTGCCAACCCGAAGATTGACACCCTAAAAACTGATATCCGAGGCTTAGTCCTCCTCGATAACGCCTGTCCAATTGCAGGTGATGTTGTTGCCCTTGTAGTCGTAGGCGTTGAGCTTAACGGTGTGTGTGCCGTCGCCATTAGCGATAATCTCGCATGAGCCGCTCTTGAGCTGTGCGTAGTTCTTATAGCCGCTTGCCGAGCTACCGCCGTACTCGTACAACCAGCTACCTACAGCCTGTGCATACTTGTTTGTGAAGCCTGCAACCATAACCAACTTGCCTGGCTTATCCGAGATAGTATACTTGCCCGCAAACGAGCCATCTTTCGATGTGTTGTTGGTGATGATGTCGAGCTGGAGTGTGTCGCCATAGACGTAGCCAGCCGACTTGTTCATGATGTAGATGGTGTAGTTCGAGTAGCCTGTGTTCCAATAGTCGCCCTCGTAGCCCCACTTAGCACGGTGCTCGCCATCGAACGTAACGTGGCGGTCAGCGGTGAGCGTAGACTGTGCCTCGCTATCCTGACCATCGGTCTTGTCGTTGCCACCGTCATCGTTACCTCCGTTATCGTTCTCGCCGCTAACGTCGCTAAGCGAGAGGTCGCCCGAGTATGTCACCTTGTGCTTCTTGCCGTTGATTGTGGCAACGAGCGTGATGCCGTTTGCCGAAACAACCATCTTAGCGTCGGTCATAACAATCGACTCGGTAGTCTCAACGCTATCTGTAGTGAGGATAAGCTGGCTGTTAGGGGTGATTGAGAATGCCTTGCCGCTCTCGGTGCTATCGAAGGTGTAAGTGCCCATTGGCAGCGATGTGGTCTTGTTGGCTGGTGAGAAGCAGTCGATGTAGTAGTAAGTGCCATCGGTGTATGCCTGACCACCATTGTTGAGTCCCTTGTCTGAGAGGAAGAATGCGTAGCGGTCAGCGCCAGCACCATACTTCTCGCCATAGTAGTAGCCGTCCATCTGCATGGCTGTGAACGTTACGTCGGCATCGTTGCCGATGTTTGAGTTGTTGGCAGCCTGAAGGAACGAGATGAGCGTTGTGAAGTCGCCATTGCCTGCCGATACCTCGACAACAGCGTTACGCACGCTGTTTGCTGTGTTTGCCTTGAAGCTAACCACGATGATGCCCGCTGCTGGGGTCTTGATGCCTGAGATTGCCTCGCCACCCTCGATGATGGTTGTAGTTACGGCATCGGCACCCATGTATGTGACATATACGTCGCCACCATTAGCCTCAACCTTGTAAGACCTGCCCGAGGTGATTACAAGTCCCTCGTCAGCAGCTGGCTCGCAAGCAACAAACGCAGCTGTTGCAAGGAGCATGATTAGTGATAAAAACTTTTTCATTGTTATACTCTATATATATATTACTTCGTAGTGAATGTAGCCACATGAGAGAATGTGCGACCCTTGTTCATGTCCTCAACAACGGCGTACATCTTATACTCAGTGCCATACTTTACGTTCTGCCACTTGTAGTCGTAGGTGGTTGTCATGATCTGACGCATGAAGTCGTAGGATAGACCTGGCACGAGTGAAAGCATGCACTCCTCGAATGAGTTGTAGCCACCCATTGCATATCCGCCATTCTCAATGTCGTTGATTGTTGCCGACTCCAACACTGCCAAGTAGCAGCACCATACGTCGTCGCCAAGAACGCAGTCGAACGTAAAGTCGTTTGCGTTAATCTCCTTGATTGTGATGTCGGCTGTGCCTGTACCAGCCTTTGGTGCCTCGGTGCGAATCTGAACGAACTCTACGCCACCAAGAAGGCTGTTCTCCTGACCCTCGCTGTAGTCCATAAGTGCTGCCATGATGATGTAGTCGGTAGATGGCAATGCCTCCATGATATAGCCAGGGATATACTCGCACTCCTTGCCGTGCTCCCAATTGAAGGTGAGGGTGCCGCTAAGCATGAAGCCATAGGTAACAACCCATGCACCAGGGTTCGAAGCAGTCTGATCGTAGACACGCTTGTCTACAACCGAGCAACGCCAATACTGACCCTCTTCGGCATTAATTCTAAAGCTGAATGATGATGAGCCAACCTCCAAAACCTCGATAAGCTTTTCCGAGCCAGCGCTGTCGCTGCCAGGGATTGAAGCGCCCGAGAGCAAGCCGTGGTAGTATGCCTGGATGCTCTTCTCGGTGCCGTTGTCGTTGTATGTTAGCAACATATAGATAGCATACTGACCATCAAGAACATCTACCGATACGTAGCCATCAGTAAAGAGGCAACCCTCGCCATCAGCATCCTTGCCCGCAGGAACATAGCCTGATGTGTCGCTGTGAATGGTGAATGGTGCATAGTCTGTTGCGAAGGTGTAGTTGCCATAAGGGAAGTATGTGCGCATGGTCTCATCGAGGGTGTAGAAGTCCAAGATGATGCGGTCGCCATTGTCACGCACGAATGTTACGTAGTAGTTGTAGTCGGCATACCAACGACCATCTTTAGTCTTCTCGATGATGATGTTCTCAACGCCCTCGATCTCTGGAAGCTCGAAGTTATCGTCGTTGCCACCATTGTCGCCACCATTGTCGTCACCACTATCATCGTTGCCACCATTGTTCTTCTCGGTGGTCTGCATCATAAGGGTGTCGTAGGCAACGTTGCTGCCGCTTGCTACGGCTGCAGCCACGTAGTACTTGGTGTTTGCCTCGAGGTCGGAGATTTTTACTAAGCCACCATTGCACTTAGTACCCTCGTTAAGAATCTGCTGAGCAGAGATTGACTCGCCATCGTAGAGCATGTAGGCACACTCGTCGCCCTTGGCGTTGATGACAAATGAGATTGATGAGCTTGTAGCCTCGACTGCTGTGAGCTCGATTTGCGCTACGCCCTCATTAGGTGTTTCGCACGAGATAAAGCCCAATGCCGAAACGATGCAACAGAGTGCATACTTCAAAAAAGTTTTCATGTAGTTGTTAGTATTTTGATTGTTTTCGATAATTCTCGCTACAAAAATATATCAATTTTCTTAAACGGCAAATAATTATTGCAAATAATTAAACAGCTCATTATACGAAAATTCCCCCCCCCTCAGAATTGTGTTTTGGCAATGCGATTTGTGGTATAAAATTTGTAAATATGGTTATTATGTTTCTGCGTGCAATAAACATCTTAACGCTCCTCGCAAGCATACTCCTACTTGCCTCACTCTCGGTGGAGATAATCTACTCGAGGGAGCTTGCTCCGTTCTCGGCGCTATACCAGCAAATCATGCTTGTGATATGCATTATCTTCATCGTCGATTTCTTTGCGCTCGTGTTTAGTAGTGAGCATCGCTGGCGATTCTTCTGTCGCAATTTTATCGTGCTTGTACTCTCTGTTCCCTATCATGCTATTGCCACATGGTCGGGCTTGCAACTTGGACACACAGCATCTATGATACTTAGTGGTGTGGTTGTGCTTCGTTCTGTGATGGCGCTCTACATCACACTGCGTTGGCTTATCGCTCGACGTGCCACACGTCTGCTTTGGGCATACATAGCCACAGTTGCGCTATGTACATATCTTGCAGCGCTGTTGTTTTATGAGTACGAAGCCCCTGTAAATAACTCTGTTGCAGGCTTTGGCGATGCTCTGTGGTGGGCGGGCATGAACCTTACGACGGTGGGTGCCGAGATATTCCCCGTGACGGTGATTGGCAAGGTTATATGTGTGATGTTGCCCGTGTTGGGAACGGCAATATTTCCGGTGCTCACGGTCTACATCACCTCGCTCTACGGACGATATTCGCACTCTGGCACGGGAGTTGCAGATAGTAGTGACAAACCAAAAAATAATTCGTAATGAAAAGAGTGATTTTAAGTATTGCTGTTATCGCCTCGATTGTGGCTATAACATCTTGCGCTAACGACAAAAAGTGGAACCACAAAGAGCGTGAAAAGGTGCGTAACGAGGTAAGGGCATATCGTGAGCGTGCCTACCTGCGCAACCTCGAGGAGTTGGAGTTCGACCAATTCTCGAACGATGTGGTAGATGCCATCGAGATTGACTATCCCGTCTACACCGCCTTTATCGAGCTGCCTGGGCGTGGCGACACTGTCGAGGTGTATGTGGTTTCGACAATCGTGAGCGAGCTACATGCCGATGCCCACAATATGCGCAAGATATACCCATATAAAACACTCGTGCGTGAGGGAATACTTCCGCCCGACCTCGACCGTCAGGCGCAGCGAGCCTTTTATGAGTGTTTTGCTAATAAGGTGAACAACACCTATCCATCAACCACCGCCTTTGTTAATGCAGTGCTTGCTGACACCACCTCTACGTCGCAGATTGCTCAGCTGCAGAGCCAATGTGCCGAGGGTCTGTTCGATTGGATTGTCGAGGTTGATGAAGTGGTGTTCTACGACTAATGACACAAATATCGATACCTTTGATGCATAGTTAAGTATAAAGTTTAAAATCCGAGATCTCGGTTGCGGAGGGGGAGTGCGGTTTGGTTGCTGCATACCTCTCCGCTTAATTGTTGCATATTTCAAAAAATAATCTTATATTTGTCATAATTTCGTGAAACAACTAACTAAAAATTTAAATATTATGGGATTTCTACAGGAGTTTAAGCAGTTTGCCATGAAGGGCAATGTTGTAGACATGGCAGTCGGTGTTATCATTGGTGGCGCTTTCGGTAAGATTGTTACCTCATTGGTGAACGATGTTATCATGCCTCCTATTGGCTACCTTACAGGTGGTGTCGATTTCAAAGATTTGAAGTGGATTATCCAGGAGGCTGCCGAGGCTACCGATACAACAGCCGCTATTGCTGAGGTGTCGTTGAAGTATGGTGCTTTTGTTCAGCAGATTATCGACTTCTTGATTATTGCGCTTAGCGTATTTGTGATGGTTAAGCTCGTTAATAAGCTATCGAACCTTCGCAAGAAAGAGGAGGAGGCTGCCGCCGAGCCCGAGCCAGCTCCTGCACCCGAGCCCGAGCCAACCAAGGAGGAGGTATTGCTCACTGAGATTCGTGACTTGCTCAAGCAGCAGAAGTAGTAGAAAACGCTACACGTAAAATAGGACTGCCCAGTTGGGTAGTCCTATTTTGGTTTATGGCTCCTCGCCAAAGACGATGCGGCGCTTTAGGGGTGAGGAGCGTTGTAGTCGCTCGGTGGGTATGTCGAGGGGTGTGCCGAAGGGCATCTGTGCAATTAGTCGCCACTTATGGCTAATGAGCCACCTCTCGGCAACGGCATTATCCACAAGGGGGTTATAGTGCTGGAGTGATGCACCATAGCCAATATCCTCGAGGGCGGTCCATATCGCAAACTGAAACATCGCCGAGCTATGCTCCGACCATGTATCTACGTTCTTGGCATAGAGCGGAAACTTGCGGCGCATATTGTCGAGGGCCTCGCCATCTTCATAGAAGAGTATCGTGCCACAGCCCGACATAAAGGCGCTCTCGATTTTGCGACTTGACTGCTCAAATCTCTCGGGCGAGAGCATATTGCGGAGTATGCCCATGAGTAGATGCCAAAACTCACGATGTTGCTCGTCAAAGAGTAGTACTATGCGTGTAGATTGCACGTTAAAGGGCGTTGGCATCGTAAGGAGTAGCTTATCGACGAGTGCGATAATTGTGCTATCATCAACAATCTTACTGTCTGATAGATGGTAGTAGCTACGGCGCTTGGCTATAGCATCAATAAAAGAGTGTCCCATAATTCAAAGTTTATGGAACACTCCTACAATTAAAATACCAAATTAATAGAGCTTGATATATTCATATGTGTTGCCAACCTCTCGAAGGTAGCGCTCAAACTCCTCTCGCTCGATGACCACCGTAAAGCGGTTGTCGTTGGGGTGAAAGCTGAGTGATGGCTGCTGCTGCAAGCTCTCGTCGAGGAATAGGTGAACATGGTTGTCGGTGTCATTAATAAGACCAAAAGGCGATACCGAGCCGGGGCGTAGTCCAAGCCATTTATCCATACGCTCGGGTGAGGCAAACGAAAGCTTGCCTTGACGCAAAATCTGCTCAAGGTCGTGGATTGCCATCGACTGCTCCGAGTCGAAAACTACTAAGTAGTGGCGGTTGCCCTTATGGTTGCGGAAGAAGAGGTTCTTGCAATGCTTCGAACCATCTTTGCGCCAATATTGGCGTGCTATCTCGATTGTTGGTGCCTCGGGGTGTTCGTACCACGTGTAGGCAATGTTGTGCTCATCGAGCCACTGAAATACTTTATCACGACGTTCCATAGCACAAAGGTAGTAAAATTGTGCAAAAGTTGTTGCAAACGAGAAATAAAATTTATAACTTTGTAATGATTATGAGCAAGCGTGTAATCTAAAACTAAATATACTATGAACGTAAATCTTATTAACGAGAAGTTTAAGGAGAAGTTTGGCTCTCAGGGCGAGTTGTTTACATCGCCAGGACGAGTAAACCTTATCGGCGAGCATACCGACTATAATGGTGGCTTTGTATTCCCTGGCGCTATCGACAAGGGTATGGTGGCGGAGATTAGGCTTAATGATACCGACAAGGTGCGTGCTTACTCAGTAGATTTGGAGGATTATGCTGAGTTTGGACTAAACGAGGAGGATGCTCCCAAGGCAAGCTGGGCACGCTACATCTTTGGTGTGTGTCGTGAGATTCAGAAGCGTGGCGGTAAGATTGCGGGCTTCGATACTGCCTTCTCGGGCGATGTGCCTCTTGGTGCTGGTATGTCGTCGTCGGCAGCCCTCGAGTCTACATTCGCAAATGCCCTCAACGAGCTCTTCTCGCTCGGTATCGACCGCTTCGAGCTTGCTCGCATTGGTCAATCAACAGAGCATAACTATTGCGGTGTGAAGTGTGGTATCATGGATCAGTTTGCCTCGATCTTCGGTAAGGCTGGTCATCTTATGCGCCTCGATTGCCGCTCAATGGAGTTCGAGTACTTCCCATTCGACCCTGAGAAGCATGGCTACAAGGTGGTGTTGCTCGACTCGGTTGTTAAGCATGAGCTTGTTGGCTCGCCATATAACGACCGTCGTGCATCGTGCGAGAGGGTAGCAGCCGTGCTCGGTCAGGAGTTCTTGCGTGGTGCTACAATGGAGCAGCTTGATGCCATCAAGGATAAAATCTCGGAGGAGGACTACAAGCGTGCTCGCTATGTTATTGGCGAGGAGCAACGTGTGTTGGATGTATGTGAGGCGCTCAAACGTGATGACTACGAGACCGTGGGTAAGCGCATGTACGAAACTCATTGGGGTATGTCGCGCGATTATGAGGTGTCGTGCGAGGAGCTCGACTTCTTGGCAACCGTTGCTGAGGAGTGCGGTGTAACAGGCTCACGCATCATGGGTGGTGGCTTTGGTGGCTGCACTATTAACCTTGTTAAGAGCGAGCTTTACGATGGCTTTATTGCCACTGCGAAGAGTCGTTTTACGGAGAAATATGGTCACGAGCCAAAGGTCTATGCAGTGATAATTTCTGACGGCGCACGACGATTGTAGAAAAATTATCGGTTTTCCTTTGGAAGATGCCGAAAAATGATTACCTTTGTGTGACTATATGATGATTATACTCACTAAAGTGAGGTAAGTGTCACGCAGTAAACAGGATAATGTAGATTTTATTTACCAATACAAACTTAAAAACACTTTTAAACTTATGAAACACAATTTCAACGCAGGTCCTTGCGTACTCCCAAAGCAGGCTGTTGAGGCTGCTATCGAGGCTATCCGTGATTTCGACGGTACAGGTATCGGTATTCTTGAGATCTCTCACCGTACTCCAGGTTGGGAGCGTGTAATGGCTGAGGTTGAGCAGCTATGGCGTGACCTTTTGAACATCCCTGAGGAGTATGCAATCTTCTTCGTAGGTGGTGGTGCTTCAACTCAGTTCTTCCAGGTTCCTGCTAACCTTCTTAAGACTAAGGCTGCTTACTTGCAGACTGGCGTTTGGGCTAAGAAGGCAGTTAAGGAGGCTAAGTTCTATGGCGAGGTAGAGGTTGTTGCTTCTTCTGAGGACAAGACTTACAGCTACATTCCTAAGAACTACACTATCCCAACTGATGTTGATTACTTCCACATCACAACTAACAATACTATCTACGGTACTGAGATCCACGAGGATATCGACTCTCCTGTAACTTTGGTTGCTGATATGTCATCTGATATCATGTCTCGTCCTATCGACATCAAGAAGTACGGTATGATCTATGGTGGTGCTCAGAAGAACGTAGGCCCTGCTGGCGTTACTTTCGTTATCATCCGCAAGGATCTTCTTGGCCAGTCAGAGCGTAAGCTTCAGTCAATGGTTGACTACGCTACTCACTACCCAGAGGAGGCTCGCAACCGCTCTATGTACAACACTCCTCCTGTATTCCCTATCTTCGTAATGTACCAGACATTGAAGTGGGTTAAGGAGCTCGGTGGTGTTGAGGTAATGTACAAGATGAACAAGGAGAAGGCTGAGTTGCTCTACAACGAGATCGACCGCAACTCTATGTTCGTAGGTACTGCTGCTAAGGAGGACCGCTCTTTGATGAACGTTTGCTTCGTAATGGCTCCAGGTAAGGAGGATCTTGAGAAGGCGTTCATGGACTTCGCTAAGGAGAAGGGTATGGTAGGTATCAAGGGTCACCGTTCAGTAGGTGGTTTCCGTGCTTCTATCTACAACGCTTGTCCAAAGGAGTCTGTAGAGGCTTTGGTAGCTTGCATGAAGGAGTTCGAGGCTCTTCACATGTAATCCGTCCGACAATACTTAATTAATATATATGGTAGCTATTGGGTGTAATGCCCAATGGCTACCTTAATAACTAAAATTTAATAAGATTTAAACCTATTATGAAGGTACTTATTGCAACTGAGAAGCCTTTCGCAAAGACCGCTGTTGAGGGTATTGAGGCTATCTTGAAGGAGGCTAACTATGAGGTAGTACGCCTTGAGAAGTATGCTGACAAGGCAGAGCTTTTGGCTGCTGTTGCTGATGTTGATGCTCTTATCATCCGTAGCGACAAGGTTACAGCTGAGGTTCTTGAGGCTGCTAAGCAGCTTAAGATTGTTGTTCGTGCAGGTGCTGGCTACGATAACGTAGATTGCGCTGCTGCTAAGGCTAAGAATGTAGTAGTTATGAACACTCCAGGCCAGAACTCAAACGCTGTTGCTGAGTTGGCTCTTGGTATGATGGTTTACATGGCTCGTAACCAGTTCAACCCTGGTACAGGTTCTGAGCTTCAGGGTAAGACTCTTGCTATCCACGCTTACGGTAACGTAGGTCGCTTGGTTGGTTTGAAGGGTAAGGCTCTCGGCATGAACGTTGTTGCTTACGATCCATTCATCACTGACGAGGCTGTATTCGAGCGTGATGGCGTTAAGAAGATGAACTCAGTTGCTGAGCTTTACGCTGCTGCTGACTACCTCTCATTGCACATTCCTGCAACTGCTGAGACTAAGGGTTCTATCGGTTACGACCTCGCTATGTCAATGCCTAAGGGCGCTACTATCGTTAATACCGCTCGTAAGGAGGTTATCAACGAGGAGGGTCTTATGAAGGCTATGGAGGAGCGTGAGGACTTGAAGTATATCACAGACGTTGCTCCAGATACTAAGGATGTTTACGCTGAGAAGTTTGGCAAGCGCTACTTCGGTACTCCTAAGAAGCAGGGTGCTGAGACTGCTGAGGCTAACGTAAACGCTGGCTTGGCTGCTGCACGTCAGATCGTTGATTTCTTTGTTAACGGTAACGTTCGCTTCCAGGTAAATAAATAATAGCCTCTGATTGGTTATTTTGGCATCTGCCTTGTTGTAAAATTGCTCATTTACCAAAGTAAACTCCGCATTTTACAACTGCGAGCAGCTTCAAAATTCCTCAATCATAGATTATTATTAAAATAGATAGTAGGGTGTTGGTGTAAAAGCCGACACCCTTACATAGAATAAACTAACAAGCTAAAACTATTAACAAATATGGTAAGAATTAAACCTTTCCAGGGTATTCGTCCTCCAAAGGAGCTCGCATCAGAGGTTGCATCACGTCCTTACGACGTTCTTAACTCAGTAGAGGCTAAGGCTGAGGCTGGTGAGCGTTCTTTGCTCCACATCATTAAGCCTGAGATCGACTTCGATCCTATCGCTGATGAGCACTCACAGGAGGCTTACGATAAGGCTATGGAGAACTTCCGCATCTGGAAGGAGAAGGGCTGGTTGGCACAGGATGGCGAGGAGTACTACTACATCTACGCTCAGACTATGAACGGCCGTACTCAGTATGGTATCGCTATGTGCTGCCACTATGAGGACTACCTCTCTGGCGCTATCAAGAAGCACGAGCTTACACGTGTTGATAAGGAGGAGGATCGTATGATCCACGTTCGCAACCAGAAGGCAAACATCGAGCCTGTATTCTTTGCTTACCCTGACGAGGCTGAGATCGACGCTATCGTTTCAGGTTGGGTTAAGGAGCACGAGGCAGACTACGACTTCGTTGCTGAGGACGGCTTCGGTCACCACATGTGGGTTATCCGTGATAAGGCTGTTAATGACCGCATCACTGAGATCTTCAAGGGTATCCCAGCTTTGTATGTTGCTGATGGTCACCACCGTACAGCTGCTGCTGCACGTGTGGGTCAGGAGTGCGCTTCTAAGAACCCTAACCACACAGGCGACGAGGAGTACTGCTTCTTCTTGGCAGTTACTTTCCCTGCATCACACCTTCGCATCATCGACTACAACCGTGTAGTTAAGGATCTTAACGGTCTTTCTAAGGAGGATTTCTTGAAGGCTATCGAGGAGTCATTCGTTGTTGAGAAGAAGGGTGCAGAGATCTACACTCCTAACGCACTTCACAACTTCGCAATGTACATCGATGGTGAGTGGTACTCAATGACTGCTAAGGAGGGTACTTACGACGATAACGATCCTATCGGCGTTCTCGACGTATCAGTTCTCTCTAACCTCGTTTTGGATAAGGTTCTCGGCATCGCTGACCTCCGTACTTCTAAGCGTATCGACTTCGTTGGCGGTATCCGTGGCTTGGGCGAGTTGCAGAAGCGTGTTAATAGCGGCGAGATGAAGGTTGCTTTCGCATTGTACCCAGTATCTATGCAGCAGCTCTTCGACATCGCTGACACCGGCAACATCATGCCTCCTAAGACAACTTGGTTTGAGCCTAAGTTGCGTTCGGGTGTGGTTATTCACTCATTCGAGTAATTATTTCTTGTGATAAGGGCGCATCTGCGACCTTTCAATCAAAGCCCCGAATGGGAAATACATCAAGTATGTCCCATCCGGGGCTTCTTCATGTCAAGGCCACATCTGCAACCCTTCTAACAAAAAATAGTGCGCTGAGAGAGGTTTGCACGGTCAAAACGCAATGACTTGTGATTTTTAGATGTGGTTTATTTTTATTATCTTTATACCACTAATATTATTTAACTTAAACTAATAGCACTATGGATAATTATTTGGTGGAAAAAATTGTAAAATTTTATAGAGTGTGCCTATTTGGTAGTAATGAGTCGGATGTTTACAAGGCTGCTGCTGACCGAGCATATCGAGATTTGTGCCGAACAATAAAGTTTAAGGATAAAGATGATAAAGATAAAAATAATGAGTGCCGAAACAGTGTGAATGAACTCATAGTAGAAAAGATCAAAAACTTGTCAGATGCTAACCAAGGGGCATACGATAAGTTCCATTTTGAGTTATGTGAGAAAATAATTGAGGAGTATAGAAAACGTGGTGTGGCGGAGCTGACCTATGGTCAGGCTCAGAAGTGGGTTAATATGACAATGAAATATCTATGTGTGTTGTCAGAAGGTAATTTTACGGGAAAATTTGAATGGTTAGGTAGATTTTACCCATACTTGCATGTGCCTATTGATAGTATAATATTGGATAAGATTGAAGAAGCCAGATTTCCAAATATTAATTTGGATAAAAATCTTAGTTGGAGTAAAATCGATAAATATGAATTCTATCTTGAAATTCAGGAAAATTTACGTAAAAGCTTAACCGCAATGTCACCTATGGATTGGGAATTTGAGGTTTGGGGGTAGAAATCTTTTATTATTGACGCAAATTGTCAAAACGTGGGTATAACTTTGTAGTGTTGAATTTTAAAATGGTAAAGTTATGCGCTACGATTTTATTGCAGAGTTCTTTGCGAAGCCTACAGACAAAGAGCCAATCTACAGAACACGACTCAACGAGATTCAGTCTGAGTGCAATTTTCTGAAAGATAATGGTTTTGTATATGTTCCATTTAATTCGGATTACGACTATATTCTTGAGACCAATATCGAGCATCTACAAAAGATTGTTCCGGGTGAGCCTAACCCCGAGTTACTGACAATATGTTTCGAGGGCGAAGTGTGTGAGCGTGTGCGAATTACTGCTTACGAATTTTGTGAGGGCGAGGCGGCGTTCGTCGGTTTTTGCTACGGTGATGATTTCGAGTATGAAGTGGTTTTTGAGGGTAATAGACCCGACGATAAGGTTGTTATCGAGACTTGCGGAGGGCCCATCACAGCACCACTCCATTATCTCAAAGAGCGATTAAATGTGCTGACTCTATTTGAAGTTGTAGATCACTTGGAGGATAGAATTAAGAATGTTTTAAAATATGGCTTAGACAACTGCCCAAAGTGTTAAGTGGTGGTTGGTCGTGATGGTTAATGCTCCACGGGTTGTGTTTCGGCACTTCTCGTGGGGTTGTTGTTTTGCTGTGAGTAGCATAGTTTGTTCTTTTGCGAAATATTTTGTATATTTGCAAATTAATGTATAAGTACCAAAATCTTACTCTGATATGATTAAGTCGATGACAGGCTTCGGCAAGGGCGAGGCCGTGGTAGGTGATAAGAAATTTCGTGTTGAGCTTCGCTCGCTAAACTCAAAGCAGCTCGACCTCTCGATAAAGATTCCTTCGAAGTATCGTGCCGCAGAGGCCGAGGTGCGTAGCATCGTCACACGTGAGCTTCAGCGTGGTAAGGTCGATTGCTTTGTATCGTTCGAGGCGGCTGTGGCTGAGACATCGTCACACATCAACCGTGAGACATTCAAGGCATATGCTGAGGAGCTTCGCCAGGTGTCGGCAGAGGGTGGCTTGACAATATCGGACGATGCACTTCTTCGCTCGGTGTTGCGCATGCCCGATGTTGTGACAAACGAGGAGCGTGAGGTGTCGGACGACGAGCTAAAGGCTATTCTTGAGGCTACGGCGATTGCTGCCGAGGAGCTCAATAAGTTCCGAGTGCAGGAGGGTGCTATCCTTATTGCCGACCTACTCAAGCGCATCGACCTTATCGAGCAGTATCGCCACGAGGTAGAGCCTTTCGAGGGTGCACGTGTAGAGGTTATCAAGACACGTATTCGTGAGAATATCGAGAAGCTACAGCTTGAGGTTGATAACAACCGCCTCGAGCAGGAGATGATATTCTACATCGAGAAGCTCGACATCACGGAGGAGAAGGTGCGCCTCGACAACCACTGCAACTACTTCAGAGAGGTGGCAGCCGAGGAGGAGGCACCAGGCCGCAAGCTCGGCTTCATTGCTCAGGAGCTTGGACGTGAGATTAACACCATGGGCTCGAAGTCGAACGAGGCAAACATGCAGCGTCTTGTAGTTAAGATGAAAGATGAGCTCGAGAAGATTAAGGAGCAGGTACTCAATATTTTGTAATTGAAAGATACGATGGGTAAGTTAGTGATATTTTCAGCCCCAAGTGGCTCGGGTAAGACAACTATTGTTCGTGAGTTGTTGAAGCGTTTTCCGCAGTTCGAGTTCTCGATTTCGGCAACATCACGTCAGCCACGAGGTCAGGAGCAGAATGGCGTAGACTACTATTTCCTCACCAACGAGGAGTTCAAGGAGCGTGTTGAGCGTGACGAGTTCGTTGAGTGGGAGGAGGTATATGCTGGCACGTGCTATGGCACACTTCGCAGCGAGATGGAGCGCATATGGGCGAAGGGCAATGTCATCGTCTTCGACGTAGATGTTATGGGTGGTATCAATCTAAAGAAGTTGTTTGGTACTGACGCTTGCTCGGTATTTATTCAGCCACCATCAGTCGAGGAGCTCGAGCGCAGATTGCGTGGCCGTGGCACCGATGCCGAGGAGGTAATTCAGAAGCGCATTGCCAAGGCTGACTTTGAGCTAACCAAAGCTCCTGAGTTCGACCATGTAGTGGTAAACGATGTGTTGTCGGTGGCTGTTGATGAGGCTACGGCAATCATCGAAAACTTTCTAAAGTAGATTGTGATATGAAAAAGCGTATGTTGCTATATTTCGGCTCGTTCGACCCAATTCACAATGGTCACATAGCGCTTGCCGAGTATGCTATTGCCAACAACTTGGCTGATGCCGTAGCACTAATTATCTCGCCACAAAACCCCTTTAAGGCAGATGTGTTGCAGACTCCTGAGTACACTCGCTACGAGATGACTGAGCTTGCTTGTAAGGCATCGAAATATCCTGAGAGAATTGTGCCTTCAGTTATCGAGTTTGTGTTGGAGAAGCCAAGCTACACGATCAACACTCTCGACTACCTACGCGAGAATAATGGCGACGATATGGAGTTTGCCATCATCACAGGTAGCGATATTTGGGCTCGCTTCGACGAGTGGAAGGACTACGAGCGCATCTTGAACGAGTATAAGATATATGTTTATCCCCGTAAGGGTTACGCTGTCGAGAAGTTTGCCGATAGGGTAACCATTCTTAATGATGCTCCATTTGTTGAGTACTCATCAACAGAGGTGCGTGAGGCTGTCGAGCGAGGTATGGATTTCTCGCACATGGTATCGCCAGCGGTTAAGGAGTATATCACCAAGAATCAGCTCTGGACACCTGCGGGAAACATTGTGCGCCTAACATCGATGATTGAGCAGCAGGGAGAGAATGATAAGTTGTATGTTGAGCGTGGCAAGTACTACTATTGTCACAACGAGTGGGGTAAGGCTATCAACGATTTCAACAAGGCGAAGGCGCTAAACCCTGATAACGAGGAGGCGCACCAGCTCCACGACATGGTCTACGAGATCTTGTCGTTCAGATACAAAGATATCTATAATCCATAATAGATAAAGCTATGATAGAGATTGATAATAAGATTGTTAGCGTAGACCTATTGCGTGAGGGTTTTGCTTGCGACCTCTCGGCTTGCAAGGGTATTTGCTGTGTCGAGGGCGACTCGGGAGCTCCACTCGATATCGACGAGGTAGACCTCTTGGAGGAGGAGTGGGAGAACTATGCGCCATATATGACCGAGGAGGGTCGTGCTGCTGTCGAGGAGCAGGGCTTCATGGTCGTGGATGTCGATGGCGACTATACCACACCTTTGGTTGATAATGCCGCTTGCGCCTATGCCTTCGAGGAGAATGGCATCACATTCTGTGCCATTGAGCGTGCCTATCGTGAAGGTAAGTGCTCGTTCCTCAAGCCCCTTTCGTGTCATCTATATCCTATACGTGTTAAGCGCTTCCGCAATGGCTCATACGGCTTGAACTATCATCGTTGGTCGGTGTGTAGCTCGGCTCGTGAGTGCGGCAAGAAGCTCGGAATACCTGTGTATAAGGGCTTGAAGGAGCCTATTATTCGTGCCTTCGGCGAGGAGTTCTATCACCAGATGGAGGAGGCCGAGAAGATGCTAAATAACGAGTAAATGAGGATAAATCATTAGTTTATATGAAAGTATATCGCCTATTTCTAATTGCACTATCGTCGCTCGTGGCAAATGTTGCAATGGCGCAAAGTGCTGATAGCCTTGCTGTAAAGTCTGAGAGAGATAGCCTTGTGGTGGCGGCAGATAGCATCAAGCCAAAGGCAGACTCTGTTCCTGTTAAGCGTCATGTGCCTATCGCCTCGGTACGCTCATTGGGTCAGGTAAGCCCTATCGATACGTTGCCAACAACAAGCGACGAGCTAAAGATTGTTCTGTTCAACGACAACACTTGGCGCTATGTGCGCACTAAGCCTTCGAAGAGGGACGAGAGCGTATTTAAGGAGTATTGGAACACAGGCGTTACACACGTCTATTATGGTGTATCTGCCGACAAGCTCCCCGAGTCTATTCCGGTCCAGCTTGTCGATTCAATCACCGGTCATCACTACCCATATAAGGGCTATATTAGCTCGAAGTATGGCCCTCGTAATGGTCGTTCGCACCAGGGTGTCGATCTCCCACTAAAGACCGGAGATCCCGTATATGCTGCCTTCGATGGTAAGGTGCGTTACTCGGCATTCTCGTCAAGCGGCTATGGTAACCTCGTGATTGTGCGCCACGATAATGGTCTCGAGACCTATTATGCTCACCTCTCTGAGCGCCTGGTTAGTGCCAACGACCGAGTTGTTGCTGGTCAGCAGATTGGAAAGGGTGGTAGCACCGGCCGCAGCTCGGGTCCACATCTCCATTTTGAGACCCGATATAAGGGTCAGTCGTTCGATCCTGAGCGCCTTTTCAACTTCAAGACGGGTGAGCTCCGTAGTAGCGATATTCTGCTTAAGCGTCGCCACTTTAGCATCACGTCGAAATATGAGCAGGACTTTAACGACGAAGAGGCAACTGCAAAGGCTGAGGCTGCCGAGAAGGCTGCTGCCGCAAAGAAACCAGCTACAACTACAACTAAGAGCACAACGACAACAAAGACTACAACGACAAAGAGTACCACAACCGCATCAACGCAGTATCATACCGTTGTCGAGGGCGACACCTTTGGCTCGTTGGCAAAGAAGTATAACACAACATCTGAGGCTATTCAGAAACTAAATCCCGATGTTGAGCCTACGAAGATACGAATTGGTATGAAGCTACGTGTGAAGGGCACGCCAGCAAGTAGTGCCAAGTATCACGTGATTGAGTCGGGAGAGACTATCAGCCATCTTGCTGTCAAGTACGACACAACCTCGAAACGCATCATGGAACTTAACCCCGATATCGATCCCGCCAAGATTAAGATCGGCCAAAAAATCCGAGTTAAGTAGTGTTGCTGACAGAGCCTGTCTAACAATGAAGTGACCCCAAAAGTTTTTTGTCTAAACTTTTGGGGTCACTTCAACCTTATTGGGTCACTTCAAAAATAAGCGCCTTATGCTAAAACGATTTATCATCGTCTAACACTGTTTTGCATTTCTACTTGCCTATACAGCAAGTTAAGCATATCTGAGTATCAATGAGTTGCAAATTTGACGCCGAAATAAGGCGGAAATAATTGATAATCAATGATTAACGATGATAAAATGTCTATTAGTCATCATTGGTTATCATTAGTGTTCAAACCACTTAAATCTGGGCCTCTAATTTGTACATTTCTGTCGTAAAGATAGTAATTATTCATGACTTTTCCAAATATGTAGTTTTAGTGTATTTATAGTCAGTATTGCTTACTTATTCCCGAAGTCTGCGGGCGTCTCTCCCCACTCGCGATTATCCCAATGAAGTACCTGGATATCCTCTATTTTAGCCGCCATAACTTTGAGGAAAATCTCGGCTAATTGCAGCTGCTCACAGCGTCGAGATGACGCGGTTTGCTTATTACGATACCAAGTGATTGCGGTAATACTATCTGAGTAGATAATACGAGGTGCTTCGGGGTGTCTGAGGATATATTTGACAGCCTCTACAATTGCGAGAAACTCTCCTATGTTATTTGTCTTGTTGCCTA
>JAFZEX010000027.1 GCA_017560425.1 Alistipes sp. | reverse complement strand
AGTGAGTAGTGAGTAGTGAGTAATAAATTTCGTTGCTACGTACCACTCGCTTACAATGTCATTCTGAACGTAGTGAAGAATCTCTCAGTTAGCGCTAACGTTGAATCTCCGTACTCACTGCGAGATGTTTCGCTTCGCTCAACATGACAGGTGTGGGGAGAGCGATGGGAGCGCTGCGCTTGATGGGATAGATGGGATAGATGGGGGAGATGAGAAATTCCCATCAAGCGAAGCGTTACCCATCAAGCGTTAGCGCTCCTATTTATCCTATTAAAAGGGCAGAAAGGGTCTTAAAGTGTCAGAAAGGGTATTTTTCTGCTCCTTTGGACCTTTTGGACTCTTTGGACCCTTAGCCCCCTTATCGCAAGAAATAAATTTGTTGTTAGAAGCCGTGAGATGTGGTGCATCGAAAAAGGGACCACCACGGGATAGTACTATTAGTACAGCCCGTGGTGGTCAGCTTTTAGCGATGTGCCGCAGATTGCGGCTTATCACAACAAATTAAAAGTAGCCAGGGAAGTTATCTGCATTAAGCTCCTCCTCCTTGTTTGTTGTTGGGTTGAAGACGAATGGCTCGTGGAAGTTGCCATCCTCGCCTACCCATGTGATATAGATGCGGTGCTCGCCCTTAGTGCCGTAGAAGTATGAGTTGTAGACACCTGGAAGGCCGTCCTCAGTGTAGGTAACCCACTCGTCGAAGGTGATGCGGCCGTCGCCATCGAGGTCCTCCATCTCCTGCCACTCACGTGAGTAGCCATCAGCAGAGTACACGCACTTATGACCGCAGTCACGCTGGCCATTGTCGCAACCAGCAACGATGTGGGCGATAAGCTTCTCAGGGGTGTTCACGTTAGTGCCGAAGTAGTCGCTAACGAGGTTGCCAGGGTGATCAACCATAGAGTATGCCACGAAGCCCTCCTGAGGGATTGTGTACCACACGAAGTTGAAGAACTCGACCTCGGTAGTGCCGCCGAGAAGAATCTCAGGCTTACCCTCTGCCCAATTAGCGTCGGTGCGCTTAACCATGTCACCGATGTTGGCGATAGGCTCGAAGTAGCATGTTGCAGGGTGAGAGATAACACCATTAGCATCGACAGCAACGCACACGAGGACATACTCAGTATCGGTGCTTAGACCCTTGAGGAAGATGTGGTTGCCGTCGGTGAGTGGGTGCGACTCGGTGTCGTATACATATGAAGAGTTAGGGTTCATGATGATATACTGACCAGCCTTCTTGGCTGTGCCACCAAATACATCCTTCCACTTGCTGTCATTAACAGCGCAGTACAAATACTTGAAGCGTGTAGCACCCTCGCACTCAACAGCGATAAGCGTGTTATCAACCTTATAATCAACAAGGTAGAGAGCTACCTCATAGTCGTTGTACTCGAAGTTCTTAGTGGTAAACTCCTGCTTGAATGGCTTGCCGATAAGACCCTCCTGGTCGATAGCCACAGCAAACAAGGTGACAGCCTCGCCAGCCTCAGCCTCGTCGAAGCGTGCTGTAACGCCACCATCAGCAACGGTCTTAACACCCTCCGACATAAGCATCTCGATGATAAGCTCGTCGGTAGGATAGGCGGTAGCCATGTATGAAGGCATCACGTTGTAAACAAGCATGATGTGGTTGCCGTTAGAGTTGATGCTTGCCTCGATGCTCTGGTAGCTAATCACAGGCTCGCCAACAAGCTCAACCTCGAGAGCACCACCCTCAACGAAGCCCTTAGTAGAGAAGTTCCAGCTTAGAACATTATCCTCGAGGATGCGACGGTTCTTATTCTTAGCGATGTACCACAATGTGTACTCAGTGCCATACTCGAGTGGCTGGTTAGACTCCATAAGCTCGAGAAGAGAGCCCTTGAAGGCAACATCTGAGCGTGAAGCATTGAGATAGTCGTAGTTCTCGGTGTAGTACTGAGCAAGCTCCGCTGCTGAGAACTCGTTAGCCTTAACCAAGCCGAGCATATAGCCCTCAGAACCAACAACATCGAACTTAACATCTACGTCGAAGAATGACTGAGAAGTAACAGAGAGGCTTGCTGTGCTGTGCTTGTAACCCTCGCAAACAAGCTCAGACTCAACAACATACAAGCCATCGTTCTCGTCGCTACGAGGAGCTACATACCAGAATATGTACTTGCTATTAGCCTTGAGAGCGGCATTACGGAGCTCTGAGTATGGGATAAATACCTGGTTAGACTCCATGAGTGCAAGCTGGTAGACACCTGCCACTGTAGTGTTCTCAGAAAGAGCCTTATTACAATTAGCGATGGTATTCGTCGCATTGAAGTCGGCTGCAGTAGTAAGACCACAGAGAAGGTAGTTAGTGCCGTAGCCAGCCTCGAGGTATAGACCCTCGTAAGTGAACTCAACCTTTGCAGGATTTGTCGAAAGCTTGATAGATGCGATAGCTGTAGAGCCGTTGTTGAACACCACCATAAGCTTAGCAACACCCTCGGCAAGAGCCTCGCCCGACTCAACCTCAGCGAGTGTTGGAGCGTAGAACGTAAGTGTCATAAGACCCTTCTTTGCGTTGTGCTCAACGTCGCACTCCCAGCCACGAGGTGTGGTGTTGATAAAGTCGGCAACGTCGCTAACCTCGATAGTGAAAGGAATCTCAGCACCATAAGGCACGAAGATCATGTCGTAAGGCAACACGATCTTGCCATTCTGCATACCTACCTTAGCGATAGAGCCGTCAGCGAAGGTGATCTTGCAGTAGATAGCCAAAGCATTGCCCTCGGCATCGGTCTGCCAATCAGAGTATACCACCTCAACATCCTTGATGATGCTGTCGGCAACAGACTCGGTGTAGCCGGTCTTAATCCATGTGCGACCACCGTCGAACGACACCTCGATAGCGCCATCAACAACCTGAGTCTGAGGAGCGATGTCTGCCACAGGCACATAGTTGCCATTAACAACGATAGGCGAAGCATTGCCAAGACCATCGTACATAGCCCAATACTTCACGCCATCCTGCTCAACTACGGTGATAAGGTTGCTATAGCCACCACCCTTAGGATAGACGGTGATGCGTGAGCCATCAGATAGGATGATAAGCTTGCTACCATCTGACTGCTGCTGAACATCCTTCACGGTCACCTGACCATCTACTAAAGCCTTGATAGCTGCGAGCTCGCTATCGAGACGCTCCTGAAGCGCAGCGATATCCTGCTTGATCTGTTCAATCTCTCCCCAGATGCCTGTGTCGTCATACTGGCACGACACACCCGAGATAGCCACAAGAGCAACCAATGCAGATGCAAGCGCAGCCTTGAAATTAAGTAAATGTTTTCTCATAATGTAAAATATAAAATTGTTGTCTTTGATATCTTTAATAGTAAACTATTAACATACAAATATAGCACTATTTATCGGGCATTACAAATCAGCAACCAACTTTTGTAAATTTTTATGCATACAGGTTAGAATATATATGCAATTTAAGGGATATTGATTATAGCACAAGTAAAAAATGATAGCGACAACAAACCTCGTTAAAGGCTTATTGTCGCTCTCGATGTGTGTGGTTCTACCCTATTAGGCTATCTATTTGCCTCGATCTTAAGGCGTGCTATCTCGGCCTTGGCACGTGCCACCTGGCTACGTCTGTCGGCAAGCACCGACTTGGTTGTTGCCTTTGCTGCTTGTATCTCCTGCTTCGAGCGCTTGCTCTCCTCCTTGAGGCGAATCTTGGCATTCTGCACCTCACGCTTAGCATCCTTGACACGCTGCTTCTGCTCCTCAACAACAGCCTTATAGTTCTGCTTGAGGCTCTGTAGCGCAACCTTGCTATCCTCGACACGTTGCTCGGCAACCTCAATTATGTGGCGCTCCTCGTTGCGGGTATCTACTACCGCCTGCTTCTGCATAAGCACAGCCTCGTCGTAGCGAATTTGCGCATCAAGAAGTTGGTTTGTAGCCTCCTGGGCAAAGCAGTTAGAGAGCGCAAAAATGGCTATTATAACAGCAAAAAATCTCTTCATCGTAGGATTGGTTTTAGCATTTATATCCACAAATGTATGAAATATCGGGCGATAATACAAGAGATGGAGCTAAAAAAATATGCAGCAAGCGCAAATGCCTGCTGCATACTATCTGTGATGATGACACCACTATCGCTTAAACTCGACAACAAGTGCCGTCATGGCTGGCACCTTGTAGCCGTCGAGCTCAACGCTCTGGCCTGTGATGACATTGATACCCTCGCTAAGGTTGTGCGAAATCTCGCTGTAACGCTCCCAAGGAATCTCGTGCTCACGGCCCGAGTTATTGATATATACAAACACCACGTCGGCGTCGTTGTAGCGGAAGAAGGCGTAGGTGTTGTCACGGTCGATGAAGTGAAGAGTTTTACCCGAGTGGATAACATCCTTCGACTTACGCCAATTCATCAACGTGTGGAGATAGTCGTATAGCTCCTTAGCATCGCCCTCGTGCTGTGTCTTGTCGAAGAGGTTCTTCTCGTCGCCAGCCCAGCCACCAGGGAAGTCACAACGGAGTGTTGGGTGACCCATAGAGCGGTCTGACGAGCGGAACAAGAGCTCGTCGCCATAGAGCATCTGAGGCATACCACGCATGGTGCAGAGCAATGTGTGAACAATCTTTAGCTTGCGAACATCGCCATCGCACACGTCAGCAATACGCTCAGTATCATGGTTATCCGCCATGATCATCATATTCGAGAGGTCGTGGTATACAAAGTCGTGCGACAAGGTCTCGTAGATGCGAGTCATGCCCTGACCCCAGCCACCATCGCCACCGCCCTCGCCCATGGCAGCACGCATAGCGTCGTGGAGTGGGAAGTCCATGATTGACTTTAGGTGTGAGTCGAAGCCATCCTTGTTGTAGTTGCCACCCTGCCAATAAGCAAGCTGAGGAATAGATGATGTCCACACCTCGCCAACGATATTGAAGTTAGGGTACTCAGCCATAACCGCCTGGCACCACTCGCTCATAGGCTGCTTCTCGTTATAAGGGTAGGTATCGACACGGAAGCCATCAAGGTCGGCATACTCAACCCACCATACTGCCCACTGCTTGAAGTAGTTAAGCAGGTACTCGTTGTCGAGGTTCATATCAGCCATCGAGCGGTCAAACCAGCCACTCTCCATCTGATAGAGGTCTGCCTTTGAGGCGTTGAAGTCCATGTTTGTTGAGAATGTCCAATTCGACTGTGTGTAGCTATCCCACTTGTGGGTCCAATCTTCGAAGGGCTGATCCTTATACCACCAATGTGTTGTCGAGCTGTGGTTGGGCACAACGTCCATGATAACCTTTAGACCATGCTTGTGGCACTCCTCAACATATGTCTTATAGAGCTCGTTAGAGCCAAAGCGTGGGTCGATGCGGTAGTAGTCGCTGCACGAGTAGCCGTGGTACGATGCGCCATTCTCGTCGTCGAGCAAAAGTGGTGTAGACCAGATGGCAGTAGCACCTAGGTCGGCGATATAGTCGAGGTGGTCGATCATACCCTGAAGGTCGCCACCATGGCGCAACCATGGCTTCGAGCGGTCAGCCTTCTCCTGAGTATCCTTAGTGTTGTCGTTGCTTGGGTCGCCATTAGCAAAGCGGTCGGGCATGATAAGGTAGACAAAGTCGGCATTGGTGAAGCTTAGGCGCTCACGTGAGCCCTCTCTACGCTCGTCGATGCGGTACTTAACATGATGCTTTGTCTTGCCTGATGTAAAGCACAACGTATAGTCGCCAGCCTTGGCATCGGCAGCAATTGCCACATCTACGAAGATGTAGTTGGGGCTATCGGCCTTATGCACAGCCGTAACCTCAACACCCTGACCCTGAGGCAAGATAGCCACGTCGTAAGCCGACACGCCATTGCCATTAATCATAAGCTGCAACGGTGTAGTCATGCCCACCCACCACGATAGTGGCTCGATGTGCTTAACCTCGAACTTAGGCTTTGCAGCAAACGACGACAGAGAGATGCAGACAAGAGCTACAAATAAAAAAACTCTCTTCATATCTAACACTTTTTTACTTTATTAATATTTGATAACACCATGGGGCGATATCACGCTCGACATGCTCGTCGAGTATCACACGCTCGCCACTCATAGCGTCGATATAGTCGCCAGCATATATTCCTGTGCGGAAGTCGGCATGAATGGTATATGGCGATAGGTTCATGATTGCCACAACCCTACTACCATCGACCTCACGCACGAAGGTCATCATGCAGTCCTTGGCATTGTTCTCAATCTCGATAACCTCACCACCCCACTCGCCAGCATCCAACGCACGCTCATGGTGCTTGAGGGCTGTTAGTCGGCGATAGAGCTCCGTGGTGCGTGTTTCAACATAGGCACCCTCGGGGATAGCATCACGCTCGAAGAACTCGAACGAGTGGTTGTAGCCCACCTCCTGACCGGTGTAGATAAGGGGCATTGTCGAGGGCATGAGGAAGGTTAGTGCCGTCATTATCTCGAGGGCTGCGCCAAACCTATCCTGCTCCGAGCCACTCCACGAATTTTCGTCGTGGTTCGACGTGAAGCTAAGGCGCATAGCCTCACGAGGATAGCGTGCTCGCTCCGAGTGCATAGCGTTGCGCAAATCCCAAACACGGCGTGCTCCCTTGGCAATATCTACCATGATGTGGTGGATATTCCACTGATAGCTCATGTTGAAAGCTGCATCGAACAAATTATCCTCCTCGGCCTCAGCCAGCATAAACACGTCGGGCTTAATGCGGTGAAGCTCAGCTGATGCCTCCTGCCAAAACTCAATAGGCACCAACATCGCCATGTCGCAACGGAAGCCATCAACCTTAAACTCCTCGACCCAATAGCGCATAGCGTCAATCTGGCCGAGCCACACATCGTGGTTTGCATAGTTTAGCTTTGCCGTGTCGCTCCAGTCCCATGGAATTTTAGCAACACCCTGCTCGTCACGCTCATACCAATCTGCGGGCTTCTCCTCTATCCAGCGGGCATCACGTGCGGTGTGGTTAGCCACCCAATCGAGCAACACCTTCATGCCAAGAGCATGCGCCGCATCGACAAACCTACGAAAGTCGGCATCGGTGCCAAACTCGGGGTTTATTGCCTTATAGTCACGTATCGAGTAGTAGGAGCCGAGCGACCCTTTGCGACCATCCTCGCCAATAGGATATATGGGCATGAGCCACAAGGCATCGACACCCACAGAGCGAAGAAACGCAAGACGCTCGATGGCAGCCTGAAACGTACCCTCAGGGGTTAGCTGACGCACGTTCATCTCGTAGAGCACCGCAGAGCGACTCCACTCGGGATTTTTATAGATCATAACATTAAAAAAAGGTCATGGTATGCCCATGCGACATACCATGACTTATAGGTTTTTGACTACTTAGAAAGAAGCATGAAGCCCCACGCTGGAAGCTCAACAACCTGACCAGCCTTGAACGACTTAGTCTCGCCACAAGCGCAGTTGTAGTCGCCAGCAGCGTCGATAGTCACGGTGAACTTAACAGGCTCAGCCGAGAAGTTGAACACGCAGAATACGGTGTTCTCCTCGTTTGAGCGAGTGAAAGCAAATACCGTCTCAGGTGTACCCTCCATGATTACGAGTGGAGCAACATTCTCGCCAGCAGCCAATGCTGAGTTGTTGTGACGGAATGCGCAAAGCGACTTGTAGAACTCACGGTACTCCTTACCATACTCCAAATCAACGAGCTCCTTGATAGCGTCCTTCTCGAAGAATGCCAAGCGGCGATCAAGAGCGATCTCCTGACCTGTGTAGATGAGTGGCTGTGACTTTGGCAACACGAAAGTAAGAGCTGCAAATGCCTTGTGAGCATCGCCCATACGCTCGAACTCGGTACCTGCCCATGAGTTCTCGTCGTGGTTAGATGTAAACATAAGACGCATAGCAGGAGCTGGATACTTCTCCTCGTCACGCTGGAGATACTCCTTAAGATCCTTAACATACTTAGCATCGGTCTTGATAGTGCCGTCGCCAGCTACGTTCTTAGTCTCGCTGCCACCCTTAGCCATAGCGTTGAAGATGTGGTGGAGCTCCCAAGCATAAGTAGCCTCGAAGCCTGACTCGTGCAACCACTGCTCCTCGCCCTCAGCCAAGAGATATACGTCAGGGTTGATAGCACGCACCTGCTTCCAAGCCTCAGCCCAGAAGTCGCCAGGAACGTTCATAGCAACGTCGCAACGGTAGCCATCAACACCCTTCTTTACCCAAAACTTAAGTGCGTCGATCATTGCAGCACGCATCTTAGTGTTGTTGTAGTTAAGCTTAGCGATATCTGTCCAGTCGTACTCAACAATTGGAAGACCTGTGCTATTGTCCATAACATACCAGCTCTTCTTGCCCTCTTTCCACCACTTAGCATCACGTGATGTGTGGTTAGCAACCCAGTCGATAATTACCTTAAGACCGAGGCTGTGAGCCGTAGCAAGGAACTTCTCGAAGTCCTTCATTGTACCGAACTCAGGGTTGATAGCCTTGTAGTCGATGATTGAGTAGTATGAGCCGAGTGAGCCCTTACGTGCCTCAACACCAATAGGGCTGATAGGCATAAGCCATACGATATCAACGCCCATTGCCTTAAGCTCTGGCAAGTACTTCTCTGCAGCAGCAAAGGTACCCTCCTCAGTTGCCTGACGGATGTTGAACTCGTAGACTACAGAGTTAAACTTGTCGAACGCTGTGTTGTTCTGAGCAGATACGCTGCCCACAAATGCCGCAACAAGTGCGACTAACATAAATAACTTCTTCATACTATTTTGAGATTAATTATTGTGCAATGATTACATAGCCATACTTAGGAACATTGATCGAGAGCTTGCCCTCGGCGAGCTTTGCCTCAGCGCCCTCGTTCGAGAGTGCCACCTTCACACCATCTGCGGCGATAAACTCAGGCATTGCCACCTCAACCTCGCGAGCCTCAGCACGCACGTTAAGGGCAACAACAACCCACTCGCCCATGTAGTGACGCAAGAATACATATACGTCGTCGTCGGCATACAATGTGCGGTAGTCGCCATACATCAATGGCATAGACTCACGACGATACCTAAACAACGCCTTGGTTGCAGCAAGCTCCTTTAGCTGGTTGTCGTTATAGCCGTCAAACTCCATCATATCACGGTTGTCAGGGTCGTTAGCACCTGGAGTACCATACTCATCACCCTGATATACGCAAGGAACACCAGGAACAGTTGAGATGATAGCCTTCAAGAGCTGAAGACGTGCATAGCCCTTCTCAACATCGCCAACGCCTACCTCACGCTTCCAGCCCTCGGCCTTGTCGTCGATGCCCCACAATGGCATGTCGCCACCTGCCAACGACAAGAAGCGTGGCTTATCGTGGTTACCTGTGATGTTACCCATGGTGTGGTGCGAGCCGTAGGCTGCCTCAGCCTCCTCAACAACCTTTGCGATGTCGATCATCTTGCGACCCTCATCAACGATAACGTCACGTGAGGTGTGGTATAGGTTGAAGTCGAACTGCGAGTCGATCATACCTGTCTTGATGTATGAGTTGATAAGCTCCACAGAGCCATAGGTCTCGCCAATCTGCCACATATCACGGTTGGTCATCTCCGACTTTAGCTTATGAGTAAGCATACGCCAGTAGTTCAAAGGAATATGCTTACAAGCGTCGTGACGGAAGCCGTCGAAGTCGAAGTTACGCACCCAATGAAGTGCCGAGTCGGTCATTGGGTCGCATACCTCCTCACGCTCGAGGTCGAGGGTTGGGATATGCTCGTCGAACCATGTTGTGAGGCGATGCTCGTCCCACATAGCAATGTTCTTGCGACCATCAGGCAACTCTAGCTGTGTTGTCCAGTCGGGGTGTGCCTTAAGCACTGGCGAGTTGATATGTAGGTGGTTAGCCACATAGTCCAAAATCACGTTATGCTCGTTAGCATGCGCTGTTGAGAGCATCTGACGAAGCTCCTCGTCAGAGCCGAAGCGCTTGTCTACAACGGTGCTGTAGATAGGCCAATAGCCGTGGTAGCCCGAGAACTTAGTCTTAGGATCCTCGTTCTGACCCCACGCATCGTAAGGGTTCTGCGTGATAGGCGAAATCCAAATTGTGGTGATACCCAAGTCGGTGAAGAAACCCTCCTCAATCTTCTTAGTGATACCGAGAAGGTCGCCACCCTGATAGTCTACCTTATCCAATACCTCTGGAGAGTTTAGCTTCCAATCGTTGTCGGTAGTACCATTGTTGAAGCGGTCGATCATCAACGAGTAGAGAACCTGTGAGTGGAAGTCCTTGCGGCGGATATTCTTAGTATCACGAACTACCTTGCCATACTCCAAAGGAAGGAGCACATCGTTGAAGCGGCCATTGTCGGCAGCAGCAAATACTCGAATGTAAGAGCGCTGGTAGTCCTTAGCCTTAGCAGGAATCTCAACGGTGATAGTCTTGTCATTAACATCAGTATCACGAACAACCTCGTTCTGCCACATAGCAACAACCTCCTTAACAGGCTGAGTGGCAACAAGAGTAACTGTTGTGCCATCGACCTTGGTTGATGTCATATACAAATCGGTGTTGCGCTTGCCACCGAGAACCACTACAGATAGCTTCTCGTCGCCATGCCATACGTCGATTGACGACACCAAGGCATCGCACTCGGTGGTGATGTCAAACTGCTCCCATTTCTCGTCCGCAGCCTTGAGCTCGAGGCGAGCATCGTCGGTTGTCACGTTAGAAGCACCTACCCACTGAGGATAGTAGTCGGTCATAAAGTGCGATGTAGTACCCTTCGAAACGATAAGAGGCACTACGGGCGATTGGTTGCCAACCGCAAACTCAGCACTCTGCTTGCAGCCCACAAGAGCCAATGTTGCAAGCGCGCAAATAAATAGTCGTTGTAGTTTCATATTGTTTGTGTGTTAGTTATTGTCTTACACTTAAGCCTATGTGGCTTAGTAGGGGTCGGAGGGCCGATCAAAGCCCACCGACCAAGGAAATATCACGTGCGTGCGCACACGCACGTGATATAATGAAGGTATGATTACTTCTTCAAAACCTTGAAGTACTCGTTCTCACCCTCGATAGTGAATGATACCTCGTAAGTACCAGCCTCAGCAACCTTAAGGTTACCACCGTTGTAAGTAGCAACGAACTGAGTACCGTCAACTGGGAATGCAGGCATCTCCTCAGTAGCAGCGAAACCGTAGCTATCAGTCCAACCGCCGTCAGCACGTACCTTGAACTCAGCGTTAGCATCAACAGTGATAGTACCTACAGCCCAACCATCAACGATCTCCATAGCTACGTCAGCTGACCACTCGTTGAATGAGCCGATAAGACCCCATGTGTGCTCGCCAAGAACGAGAACTGGCTCTGGCTGTGGCTCTGGCTCCTCAGTCTCCTCGCCGTTTACAGATGCCAACCACTTGCCATCAGAACCCTCAGAAGTAAGAACAACCATTGCACCGTCCTCAACAACGAGCTTAAGGTCAACAGTCTGCTTACCATTAGTACCGAAGTCGTTTACAATGAAACCGATCTCCTTACCAGCGATCTCCTTTGGAGCGTTCCATACGTAGCAAGTCTTACCATCAACAATCTCAGTCTCAGTAAGCTGCTCACCTGGCCAGTTACCACCAGTGTAGTTAGCACCCTCAGCGTCGTTCCAAGCCCAAACACCTACAGTTGTCCAATCAGTAGCCTCTACGTTAGCGTAAACCTTAAGAGTCTCCTGTGTGATAACGCCACCACCCTGGTTGCCACCCTGGTTGTTGTTTGGCTCACAAGCTGCCAACATTGCAACAGCTGCTACAGCTACTGCAAAAAACTTTACAAGTTTCATAGTTTAAAAAAAATTAATTGGTTAATAAAAAATGGGTTAAAATGTTTATGCTGATAAATTAATATCCAACTGGGTTCTTAAGCTCTGGGTTAGCAAGGAGCTGAGATACAGGAATAGCGAAGAGCTTCTTGTACTCAGGGAATGCCTTACCTGTCTTAGCGTCGCCACCCTTGAATGGCCAGAGGTAAGTGCCCTCGCAGTAAGAGTTGTAGCGGATAAGGTCGGTACGACGGTGACCCTCCCAGAAGAGCTCACGAGCACGCTCCTCACGGAACCACTTCATAGCCTCGTCGCTCCATGATGTTGGGTAGTTATCGTACTCAACACCTGCACGTGCAGCCAACTCATTAACCTTAGCCTGAGCAGTAGCGCCCTGACCCAAACGTACGCACGCCTCAGCGTAGATAAGGTGGATCTCACCCAAACGGATCAATGGGTAGTCGATGTTAGTAACCTTATCAGGTGAGCCTGTACGCTCCCAGAACTCAAGGCCTGTCTCGTTGTGAGGAATGTTGTTAAACTTCCAGCAACCCCAACCCTGAGCAAAGGTGTTCTGAAGCTCAGAGAAGTCACCCTGAGTACGGCGTGCAGTGTGAAGTGCGTTAGCACCACGCTGATCCTTCATTGTGAATGAGCCATCCTCGCCCCATGTTACATTCTCAGGAGCAAAGTGAGTGTTTACAAACTGCTCGTGGATGTGCAAGCCCAACCAGCCGTTACCTACGCCAAGACGTGAGATCTTCTTGTAGACAACACCTGTTGCACTCTCCTCAAGAACAACGTCTGATGTGCCAAGAACCTCGTCAGCAGAGGCAGCACCGCAAGTAAGGAAGGTACCACCACCCCATGACTGAGCAGATGTCTCGTCGTAGTAAGCCGAGAACAAGAACTCGTTGTAAGCATCAGGGTTCTCGCCGTTATCGCCACGGAACAAGCTTGCGTAGTTAGTAGCAAGGTTATACTTGCCCAAAGCGTAGATACGCTCGCAAGCGCTCTTACACTTCTCCCATGCTGGAGTACCTGTGTAAACCTCAGCGTTGAGGTAAACACGAGCCAAAAGACCAAGAACAGAACCCTTGTCGGCACGTGGACGGTTAGAAGCAGCCTCAGGCATTGCTGAGCCCTCCGAAGCCAAATCCTCCAACTCGCTAACGATAAACTCGTAAACCTCCTTACGTGGCTTCTGCTTAGGATTTACTGAGCCGAATGGTGAGTTCTCGTCGGTGAAAGGAACATCACCGAAGATATCCATAGCCATCCAATAGAAGTAAGCACGCAAGAAACGAGCCTCAGCACGGAAGCCGTGGATCTCAGCCTTAAGCGCAGCATCTACACCACGTGAGTCGAGCTTGTCGTCAGCAGTCTGACGAAGATACTCGTTGATATAAGAGATACCCTGCAATGTACGAACAAAGACACCATAAACCATGTCGTTCTCTGAGTCGTCGTACATATTAGTATTAATAGCCTCTGCCCAAGCGTCGCCCCAAGCACACTTTACCTCGTCGGTAGATACCTCCTGGCAGCTCCAGAATGAACGGATAAGCTCAGATGCACCAGCGTCACTAACCAAAAGGTCGGTAGTGTCGTTTGATGTGAAGTTAAAATAGAGCTTTGCAAGACCCTGAACATAAGCTGTACGATCCTTACCGTAAGCAGTCTCCGAGGTAGTATCCCATGGGTTTAGTGGGAGGGTCTCAAGATCCTGAACACATGAGGTAAGAGTAAACAACGCACATGCAAATGCGGCAACAATATATTTTGTCTTCATTGTTATTCTCTTTTAATTAATTAGAAATTAAGGCTAAGACGTACTGAGTAGATACGTGGACGTGGCCAAATAGTACCATCGATACCTGCTACACCCGATACCTCAGGGTCTACACCGCTATACTTAGTAAGAACGAATACATTCTGAACACCTGCAGCAAGACGAAGGTCAAGACCGCTGTTATTAACATTGTCGAATGTATAACCAAGGTTGATGTCGTCCAAACGGAAGAATGATGCATCCTCCAAGTAGAGATCTGAACGATCCTGCTGTGGTGAAGATGTCTTAGTCCAGCCTGTACGAAGAACAGTTGTTGCAAAGTTAGACAAACCACCACGAGTGTCGATGCGTGATGATGAGTTCTGAGCATAGAAGCTGTTGAACACATAGTTGCCTACTGAGCCGTGGCCGTTGAAACCGAAGTCCCAATTCTTGTAGCTAAGCTTGAGGTTTACACCATAGTAGAAATCTGGTGCTGGGCTCTTGTCAGAGTAGTAACGGTCAGCCTCGCTGATCTTACCATCGCCGCTACGATCTACGAAACCGTTCTGGATTGGGTTGCCATTAGCATCGTAACCCTGCTCGAATACGTAGAATGAGTATGGTGAGTAGCCCACCTTGTGGAACTGAAGGTCGTTACCACCGGTACCTGTACCTGGAGAGTTCATGAAGATAGCGTAGTCCTCGTCGCCCATGTTGTTAAGCTTAGTGAACTTAGTGTCCTGGAATGTACCATTCACACCGAAGCGCAAGCTCCAATCAGCAGTACGCACTGGGTTGAAGTTCAATGAGAACTCAACACCCTGGTTACGCATTGAACCAACGTTTGTAAGGAGGTTAGTACCGAAGTTAGCACCCATAGGAGTAGTAACCCAGTTAAGAAGATCCTTAGTGTCACGACGATATACATCGATGCTACCATCGATCAAACCGTCCCAGAAGCCGAAGTCGATACCAGCGTTGTAGGTAGTTGTGCTCTCCCAACGGATGTTAGGATCGTAAGCAGCAGGTGCAAGCATGTGGCTTAGACCATCGCTACCCATGTTAGCCATGTGTGAAAGGTCGTTCTCAGATACTGAGTAACGTGCAAGATACTTGTAGTTACCAATCTCCTGCTGACCAGTCTCACCATAGCCCAAACGGAACTTCAAGTTAGAAACAACGTCCTGACCCGCCATGAATGGCTCGTTAAGGATGTTCCAAGCGAAGGCTGCTGATGGGAAGTAACCCCAACGGTTGCCCTTAGCAAACTTAGAAGAACCATCGGCACGAAGAGTAACAGTAAACAAGTAGCGTGAATCGTAAGAGTAGTTTACACGACCATAGAATGATACAAGGTAGCTCTCCTCACGGCCCCAAACGCCTGTGCTCTTCTCATACTGCTCACCTGTCTCGTTGTAGAAGGTGATGCTGCGGTCAGCGCTGTAGAAGTGCTGCCATGAGTAACCGAGCATAGCGTCGAGGTTGTGATCGCCCCATGACTCGTTGTAGTTAGCGTAGAAGTCGAGTACCTGGTTGCGACGGAACCAATCCTTATCAGTGTACTTACCCCAGCCCTTAGCCTCAGAGTCGCGGTATGCCTGAACAGAGCCAGGGATTACGCGGTCAAGCTCCTTAGTAGTAGAGAGGTCCAAACCGAGGTTGAGGTTGAAGCGCAAAGCCTCAAGACCGTGTACCTTATAGTCGATAGAGAAGTTACCCAATGTACGGTATGTGTTAGCATACTTCTCAACATCGTACAACATTGACAATGGGTTGATAGCTGCAAGAGTGTTTGGAGAGAAGAGCTCGCCACGATCGTCGTTTACAGCAATGTTATAGTAACCATTTGTTGTATCGTAGTCGATAGAGCCATCAGCATTGCGGAAGTATGGATCAACTGTTGGGTTGAAGAATGCTGCAGTACCTACTGCACCGCCATCTGCATAGTCCTGGTGTGAGTAAACACCCTTAGCATTGAGCGAGAGAGTAAGGTGATCGTTGAGGAACTTAGGAGTAAGGCTAACGTCGAGAGTTGCACGATCAAACTTAGATGTCTGCAAAGTACCCTGCTGACCTGTGTAGCCCAATGATGCACGATAAGGAAGCTCAACAACACGATCCTTCTTGTAGTTGCCATATACGCTCACGTTGTGGTCGTGTGAAAGACCTGTACGGAAGATAAGGCTCTGCCAATCGGTATTTGCCTCGCCCATATATGGAGCAGCAGCATCACCGTTAGTAGTACCTGCTGGGAAGTACTCAGCCATGTGGCTACGGAACTGCTCAGGAGTCATGGTCTGGATGCGCTCAGTGTTTGTTGATACGCTGAACGAGCCGTTGTACGATACATTAACCTTGTTACCACGACCCTTCTTTGTAGTGATGATGATGACACCGTTAGATGCACGTGAACCGTAGATAGCAGCTGCAGATGCGTCCTTCAACACTGTGAACGACTCGATGTCGTTAGGGTTTACCAAAGCCAATGGGTTAGCCATACCTGAACCAGCGTCGCTTGCTACAGGCACACCGTCGATAACGATAAGTGGGTCGTTAGAAGCGTTCAAAGATGCAGCACCACGGATACGGATAGTAGAACCTGAGTTAGGACCACCATCACCTGGGATAACCTGCAAACCTGGAACCTTACCCTGCATCATATCCTGTGTAGATACGACAGCACCACGGTTAAGCTCGTCAGCCTTAACAGCGACAACAGAACCTGTAAGGTCGTCCTTCTTAACGGTACCATAACCGATAATCACAACGTCGTCGATCATCTCAGAGTCCTCCTCCAAAACAAGGCGCTTGAGGAGCTCAGATGACGCAACAAGCGTCTGTGTCTTGTAGCCAATGTAGGTAACAGTGACTACAGACTCGGCACTACGTACACGAAGAACGTACTGACCGTTAAGATCTGTGGTGACACCATTGGTTGTACCCTGCTCAACAACAGAGGCACCAATGACCGGTGTTCCGGTAGCATCAACCACCACACCCTTCACCTCGTATTTGCTCTGCGCAAACACTTGGGCGGGAATAGCCATTGCGAGAACAGCCAAACCCAAACACATAGTTAAGAATTTTCTCATAGTGTTTTAGTGTTAGTTAATATTAGTTAGAAATTATTGTGTTTGTTTTGTTTCACACCTAAATGTTAAGCCTTCTGCTTCTTTGTCGAGATGCCAAACACGGCAACAGCGCCAAGCAAGAGTACGATACCTGCAACAACAAGCATCTTAATCTGGCCGCTGGTAGCCTTAGGCATCAACTTCTCGTAGTTGAACTTCTCGCCATCCTCCATAACGAAGAGACGGTCGCAACCCGGGTAGAAGATAACATTTACGCTATCCTTCATATCCACAATATTGCTATCCTCGTTACGCTTCACAACATGCACAGGCTTGATCTCAACCTTTTCAGTACGACGCTTAAGGCTGAATGCCTCGTTAGGTGCAACCTCTGACTTACTCGCATCCTTGTTGATGGCATACTGCTCCTTGTCATCATTAGCCTGAATATAGAAGCTACCAGCAACAGCTGAAGTAGGAAGATTCTCCACAACGTAACACTCGTGCTCCTCGTCGTATGTCAACTCGTATGCAGTCTCAGTAGCATCATCGACGATAGCTACCAACTCGCAGTTCTTAATCTCGGGGCTCTTTGGGTAGTTAAGCTCGTTAACGAAGTACTCCTTACCAACGAGTGCCATAATAGCGACACCCACCAACGATGCAACAATCTGTGGAAGACAGATAGTACAGTTGAACAAGCCCATGTATGAGCCAAGTGACTTACCTGTGAGGGCATTTGTAAGGAGTGCAAATGGGAGAGCCAACATAGCAGCCCATGCAGCACCAATAAGGAAGAACGACACAGCGAGCATATACTGATTGGTGATAAAGTATGTAGAAATGAAACCTACAGCACCAATCACCAAGCTCACTGCATAGCCCATCTTAACGTTACGGAAGCGTGGTAACACCATAGCCCAAAGGATAGAGCCAACGGCCTGAACAGCAAAAAGCACGCCTGTCCAGTCGCCAGCAGCCTGGTAGTCGGGCGAAGATGTATCGATAGTATTCCATGCAGAGATGTTATCGGCAATACCACCTGTTGTATAGGTCCACATGAACAAGAATGCGAACCAGCAGAAGAACTGAACAAGGCCAATCTGCCAAAACGCCTTTGGAGCATGAAGCAAGAGGTGAACAAGGCCTGTCTTCTCGGTCTTCTCATCCTCGCTGATGCCGTTATACTTAGCATAGTCCTCAGGATTCCACTCCTTAACCTTAGCACCGGTGTAAAGCACGCAGAGGATAAGGATAGCTGCACCGATGTAGAATGACCAAGTCACCGAGTCAGGAATCTGACCCTCGGGAGCAACGCTCTTAACGCCAACCCATGTGAGGCAGAATGGCAAGAGGTAACCCACCAACGAACCTGCGTTGCACAACAAGCTCTGGATTGAGTATGCCTTAGTCTTCTGCTCCTCGTTTACCATATCACCAACCATCATCTTGAATGGCTGCATAGCCATGTTGATAGAGGTGTCGAGCAACATAAGCATGATAGCACCAAATGCCAACGCCGCCTTGACGGTCATGTCGAAGCTACCAGAGTTTGGCAACAACGCCATAACGATAACCGCCACGATAGCGCCAACATAGAGGTAAGGCTTACGACGGCCCCACTTGCACCATGTCTTGTCGCTCATCGAGCCCACGATAGGCTGAACGATCATACCCATCAATGGAGGCAATACCCAGAAGAAACTCAACGTGTGTGGATCGGCACCCAACGTTGCAAAGATACGACTGATGTTGGCGCTCTGCAATGCATAAGCAATCTGCACGCCAAAGAATCCAAAGCTTAGATTCCACATCTGTCCGAAAGAGAGTGTAGGTTTTTGCATGATGATTTATTTGTGTTTAAGTTAATTCGTTTAGCAGTATTATTAAATATTTTTAATAAATACATGGTCTCAGCAATACAAATTTGGCATTTTTTTTCGACATATCCAAATATAAAATACCCAAAGGGTATAAAATTGCGACGAATTGCATAATATTTGGACCGAATGGGATTTTATGCACTACACTCCTAAGAGTGGAAATTTCGTCAACTGTTTCGTAATTTGCTTTTTTATTCATATCTTTGTAAGCACACAGCGCAAAACTATGAAACAGCATCGCACAAAAAACATAGCAATCATCTTGCTTTTTGCCCTACTCCACTTCGGCGTAGCAGTGATTAGCCGACTGCTCGACTACCACGACGACATACTACTCACGGTGCTGACAATAACGATGGTCATAATCCTCTCGATGCGCAACAACGTGCGAGTGGAGGTCATGGCAATTCTCACACTCTTAGCCACGCTATGCGGATATGTCATCGGCTCGTGGCTATGGCAACCACTAAGCTCGATACTTCACAACCAGACCATAGCTCCAGGCTTATCAACCTTCACAATCACGCTGGTGATGGGCATATTCACCGATGTTGTTACACGCCGTGCCAAGGGTCGCCTGGCGCATCGTGGCACATGGAACACCTCGGCACGCAACATCATAGGCGCAGCAATATCTATCCTCGTGCTGCGACTGCTCTACTACATAATCTTCAACTCGGAGATACAATCAAGCGCCACCCTGCTTGGCGAGATAACCAACATACTCGGCAACACATGGGCGCTGCTGATAATTATCGTGGGCAACATCATCGTTGCGATGCGCATTCCAAACGATGCACTCAACAACTTTAATCGCAACACCGTTTTTCGCAGCATCTACCTATCAATCATCATCATACCGATGATCATAACCCTGGTAATCTACTACGAGCTGCCAGCATTCAACAACAACACATTTGCCCCACTGCCATTCACCCGAACACTCTCGGCAGCACTGCTCGTTGATATACTCACAGTGACCATCTGCACCCTTGTGCGCCTATCCTCAATATCGCAGCGAGGACTGCGTGAGGAGCGTGAGCAGAAGCACCGCTCGGAGTATCAGTATGAGCGTCTAAAACAGCAACTTAACCCTCACTTCTTGTTCAACTCGTTAGGCATTCTCGACTACCTTGTACAGGAGCAAGAGACCGAGCGTGCCAGCGCCTTTATCCGCAAGCTCGCATCGACATATCGCTACATGCTCAACAACGAGCAGAAACCCCTCGTTAAGCTTAGCGACGAGCTCGAATTTACCAGCATGTACATCGACCTTCTCAAGGAGCGATTTACCGAAGGCATGCAAGTTGCGGTGGAGATTGAGGAGGATATAAAGGAGAAGATGGTTGTTCCCTGTGCACTCCAACTTTTGGTCGAAAATGCCACTAAGCACAACATCGTGTCGGGCGAGCAACCGCTATACATAAAAATATACGCCGACGAGGGTTATATCATCGTTCGCAATGTGCTCCAACTACGCACCCACGGACAGCCCTCAACACGCCTCGGTTTGACCAACATTAGCCAACAATACCATGACATTACGGGCATGGATATAATTATAGAAAAGACTGATACAGAGTTCATTGTAAAACTACCATTGATATGATAAACATACTTATCGTCGAAGACGAGATTCCTGCCCAACTAACCCTCAAAAAGCTTATCGAGAGGTGTTGTCCCAACAGCCAAATTGTGACCACACTGTCGTCGGTAAAATCCACGATAAATTACCTCGAAGAGAACCCCGACTCGGTAGATGTAATTTTTATGGATGTTGAACTTTCTGACGGCATCTGTTTCGAGATTTTTGAGCGTGTAAACATATCGGCACACGTCATCATAACCACCGCCTACGACAACTATGCTCTGAAGGCGTTTAAGATAAATAGTGTGGACTACCTACTTAAGCCTATTGGCGAGGAGGATTTGCGTCGTGCCTGGGGCAGATGTCTCGAGCGTTTGGAGAGTCGCACATCGCCCGAGATTGAGCGCCTCATGGAGATGATGTCGAGCGTGAACAAGCCCCAAACAAAGGAGTTCAAGAAGCGCTTCACGGTGAAGGCGGGTGAGAAGATTGTGATAATACCTACCGAGGATATAGCATACTGCTACTCAGAGGATAAGAGCACCTACTCGGTGAGCAAGAATGGCACACGCCGACTACTCGACTACTCGTTGGACACCATTCAGGAGATGCTAAACCCACGCATCTTCTTCCGCATATCACGCAGCTACATTGTGTCGATAAATGCCATCGAAAACATCTCGAAGCACCTCGGCACACGCCTCAAGCTACAACTGCGCCCACACACCGACGACGAGGTGATAGTAAGCCGCAGCCGCACCTCCGACTTTATGGAGTGGCTCGACAACAACTAACATATTTGCTCGATAAAAAAGTGAGTTACTTGCCTAAGGCGGGTAACTCTTTTTTTTGTGCTCGGCACAGCACGCAATAAATGGGCTATTTTTATTTCATAAAAAGATTGCAAAACGTGGCATTATTTATTTTTTTTACCTATCTTTGCAAAGATTTGGGTATTATGCCCAGGCAATACACCCGACACAACAGAGATAACACGCTGAAAATAAATAAATTAAATAATATGAAACGCTTAAATCTTTTTACTCTTCTGCTCGCAATCCTCATGGTAGGTTGCAACGCTCAGGAGCGAGTGCTCTACTTGCAGGATATTGAGAACGGCGCCGAGATCGAGATTCCCGAGAGCTATCAGATTCGTGTGAAGCCCCTCGATCAGCTAACAATTGTTGTCAATAGCAAGGATCCCGAGTTGGCACTACCCTTCAACTCAGCATCGACCTACACAGGCCTTGCCAAGGGCGCTGGCTCTTCTATCAACAGCTCGAGCCTTCAGGTATTCACCGTGGATAACGAGGGTTACATCACCCTACCTATCATCGGCAAGATCAAGTGCGACGGCATGACACGCTCGGAGCTTCAGACCGAGATCGAGAACAGAATTAAGCAGAGCAGTTACATTGCCGACCCACAGGTAAACGTGCGCTTTGCCACATTGCAGATCTCTGTTCTTGGCGAGGTGACACGCCCAGGCCGCTTCGATGTCAAGAGCGACAAGATCACCATTCTCGATGCATTGGCACTTGCTGGCGACATGACCATCTATGGTAACCGTGAGAACGTGGCTGTTATCCGTGAGATCGACGGCAAGAACGTCGTAACCAAGCTCGACATTCGCTCAAGCGAGATCTTCTCGTCGCCATGCTTCTACCTCGAGCAGAACGACATCGTGTTGGTGAGCCCTAACAAGTACAGAGCAGCATCGTCAGAGATCAACCAGAACCGCTCATTCTGGATTTCGTTGGCATCGACAGGTATCTCGTTTGCCACATTGCTCATGACAATCATCACCGTTGCTAAGAGATAAAATATTGACAATCAAATATATTTGCTATGATTGAGAATATCGAAAATAATGTTGAGAACAGGGGTCCACGCTTTACCCTCTTCGACATACTACGCATGATATTGTCGAACTGGTATTGGTTCGTAATATCTATGGTTTTGTGCTTGTTATGCGCAGGCTTCTATCTTCGCTACACAGCGCCTGTCTTCCAGCGCTCGGCAACAGTGCTCGTGAAGGACTCACGTAAGGGCGGTAGCGCCGAGGTGACAGCCTTCAACGACATCATGGGCTTGGGTCGTCGCTCAGTAGACAACGAGGTGCACATCCTCAAGTCACGCCGACTCATGGAGCAGGTGGTAAACAAGTACGACCTCAGAACCCACTACTCGACAAAGGGTCACATCCGCACACGAGACATGTACGGCTATGCACCACTTTTGGTTAAGTTTGTCGATAGCAACCCTCACACACGAGGCAGCTTCAAGTATCGTCTTGACGGCAACCACGTTATCATCGATGGCTTCATGATGCCAAATGCCGATAACCTTACATACACAGCCAAGGTGATTCCTGGCGACACTGTCGCTACCCCACTCGGCAAGATTGTGTTGGTGCCTACGCCTTATATCGAGCGTAGCTCAGACCTCGAGATCTACGTGTCACGCAACACGCTTAACAACACCGTAGACGCATACTGCAAGCGCCTAAACTGCAACATCACCGACAAGATGGCATCTGTGATTGCTATCTCTATGTCAGACATCGTGCCTAAGCGTGCCGAGGATGTTATCAACGGCGTTATCGACGCCTACAACAACGATGCTATCGAGGATAAGCGTGCTATCTCGAACATCACTAAGGCATTTATCGACGAGCGTCTTGTGCTCCTTAGCGAGGAGCTTAACCTTGCCGATAGCGACATCGCTACATATAAGAAGCACAACCAGCTCTACAACCTCCACAACCAGGCTATGCTTGGTGCTCAGGAGATTCAGGAGCTCAAGCGCCAGGAGCTCTCTATCGAGGGCCATATCGAGATGGCGACATATATCCTCGACTACATCCGTAGTGGCAATGCCGAGCAGGAGCTTATCCCAGCCTCTACCGTGGCTATGAGCGGTGCGTCGGGCGCCCTCGCCTCGCAGATCGAGGAGTACAACCACAGCATTCTCGAGTACAAGCGCTTGTTGAGCGAGTCATCAGAGAGCAACCCACTTATTCTCGACCTTAAGTCGCAGATTGCGCAGGTGAGAAACACCATCATCAGCTCTCTCGAGTCGCACATCAGCGGTCTTAAGCTTCAGGCAACACAGATTAACCGTGAGCAGAACAAGGCTAACGCACGCCTCGAGGAGACTCCTGAGAAGGAGAAGGTGCTCCTCTCGAAGACCCGTCAGCAGAAGGTTAAGGAGGAGCTATACATCTACCTTCTTACCAAGCTCGAGGAGAATGCCCTTGTGGGTGCTACTGCCGAGAGCAATGCACGTGTCATCGACTTTGCATATGGTTCGGATAGACCTATCAGCCCTAAGCGCTCGATGATCTACCTGTTGGCACTCATGATGGGTTGCGTGATACCATTTGCTCTGATCTATCTTCGTGAGGTGCTCAACAACACCGTGCGTTCACGCCGTGACCTCGAGAGAGTGCTTACCGCCCCATTCCTCGGCGATATTCCTCAGGTTGAGAAGACTCACGACGCTGTGGCACAGGTTAAGGAGGATAGCTGCGACATACTATCTGAGTCGTTCAGAATGCTTCGCACCAACCTCAGCTTCATGGCTGTAAACAACCCTGTGAATGTCATCATGGTCACCTCGTCAATCCCACATAGCGGCAAGACCTTCGTGTCGTCGAACCTCGCAGCAACCATCGCTGCATCGGGCAAGCGAGTGCTTTTGATGGATATCGACCTACGTCGTCGTACGCTCACTAAGGAGTTGGGACACCGCAACGACCGCCGTGGCTTGACATCGTACCTCACAGGCAAGATTAGCTCAGTGGCAGACATCATCTCGGAGTCGGAGATCGCTCCAAACCTCGACATGATATATGCTGGTCCACAGCCACCAAACCCTGCCGAGATGCTTATGTCATCGCAGATGGAGAGCCTCATAGCAGAGCTTCGCAGCCGCTACGACTACATCATCATCGATAGCGTTCCTGCAATGGCTGTTGCTGATGCCGTTATCGTTGACCGCCTTGTTGATCTTACTATATATGTGGTACGCCACAACAACCTCAAGATCGATCAGCTCTACGAGATTGAGGAGTTCCACCAGACAAAGAAGATCCACAACATGTGCGTGGTATACAATGGTGCTACAACAACTAAGCACAGCTACAGCTATAGCTACTTGAGCGACGACAAGCTAAAGCCATGGCAGCGCAGCCTTAAGAAGTTGAAGAAGTTGTTCAAGAAACGTGACTAAGAGGCTATGAATAGTTATGTTATCGCCATCGACTTCGATGGCACGTGTGTAGAGCACGAGTACCCCTCAGTGGGCATGGACGTGGAGGGCGCAGTGGAGACGCTGCGTGCCCTTAACAACAAGGGTCATAAGCTCATATTGTTCACCATGCGCTCGGGCGATAAGCTCGACAAGGCTGTCAAGTGGTTCAAGGATCGCAACATCGAGCTTTGGGCAGTGAACGAAAACCCCGAGCAGAAGCAGTGGACAGAGTCGCCCAAGGTCTTTGCCGACGTATATATCGACGATGCTGCCCTTGGTTGCCCCATCATGTTTATCGATGGCGTTCGCCGCCCGGTAATCAATTGGCGCAAGGTGCGTGAGTGGCTCGAGTACCATGGCTACTTGTAGAGATAACATCACAACGATAAAGGCTACCTTCGGGTAGCCTTTATTTATATAGTATATGGGTGTGCGCAGAGAGAGTGTGTGTATGCGTGAATTTAGGGAACATAGGGAGATTAATGAGCTTAGGGTGATAAATCCTTAGAGATAATAATAAGTTTAGGGAGAAGCACAAACAACGCCTATAACGACAATAGCTAATCACTAAATTCGCCAACCCCATTATCCCCATATCACAATAAATCATAGTTATCAAAAGTTGCAGATACCCCCAAAACAAAAGCAACCACCCCAGGATAGTACTAAGCGTACAACCTGGGGTGGTTACTTTTGCGATGTGCCACAATTAGGGCATATCGCAACAAACTACCATGCTATCTCGCAATACTCGTCATACTTGCTCATGGCGAGCGTCACAAAGCCAATGGTCTCCTTGCTACCACGGAAACGACCAGCCTTAACCTCGGGACGAGTGTAGTAGGCAGGATCGGCCTTTAGCTTGAGATACTTGCTGACAACGCTCCAAGAGTTAGGGTTGGCACCATCGGCCTTGGCAAGACGGCGAGCGTCCTGGACATGACCCAAGCCAGCATTGTAGCATGCAAGAATAATAGATAGACGATCACGCTCATCAACACCCTCAGGGAAGCAGAGCTTCTGCTCCGACTCGTTGAGGAGCTTGCACGCAAGGCGCACATTTGTCTCGGTGTGGTGGAGCTGGCTCACAGGAACCTTGAAGTGGCGTGCCACAATAGGCATAACCTGCATAAGACCCGTAGCACCACGCTTCGACACAAGGCCCTCTTTAAAGCGTGACTCGCAATAGGCAATGGCACTCATAAAGCGCCAATCATAGCCTGTCTCTGCGCCGATTCTCTTCATCAGATTGTCGAACTTAGAGATTGTTTGTGGCTGCTTAACTACCTCAGTTACTGCCTCCACCTGCTGCTGCTCGTTAGATAGGCTATCTGCCGCAATCTGAGCCTCAGCCTCCGAGGTTCGCACCTCGCCACTCATCTCAACCTTCTCAGGCTCGTCGATAAGGCGTGCTGGCTGCTTTAGTGTGCTGCCCAATGATGATTCGAAGCTTGTAAGTACTACAAGCGAGAGAACCATAAAAGATACTCGTATTAGCATTTTTTGTTGTTTTGTGGGCTGCTATCCCGACACAAAACTCCCCCTTAGTCGTACCACGACCACGAGATACCAACCTTGAACATTCGTGGGTTAAGCGGGTATAGCGCCGTCTGGAAATACTCGCCATTGCCAAATAGATTCATGTTCACATGCTGATACTTCAACAGAATACGCATGCGCTTCCATTTTGCTGCAACAAAGGCATCGAGGTATGGGTAGTTGCCCACCTTAACCTCACGCTGGTTGTAGAATACCGAGAGTGCAGGGTTATAGCCCTGAGCATAGTACGACGTGTTGAAACGTCCGTCAAGGCCTATTTGCACTCGTAGCACATCACGCTTTACCCAAAACTCGTAGTAGTACGAGAGGAAGGCGCTGAATGTGGGTACAGGAAGCACACTCTCATTAGAGGTGATTTGCACCAATGCCCTATGGTCCAAATGGAATCCCGAGATACGGAAATCCTTGCGAGCGTACAAACTCGTCAGGCTAATGTTGTCTGTGCACTGCTGAGGGCGTGAGTCGGCACCATAATATATGGTGTTTTTCATGACTCCCTGCCACACACCTACCTCAAGGGCGATGCTGGGCACAGAGAAATTAACCTCGAAACGAGTTTCAGACTCCTTATCGAAGGAGTTAAACCACACATAGTGGTTTGAGAATAGATTCTCTTGCCAATAGCCTGGCGTGCGTAGCTCCTGACGGAACTTACCGCTGAGAATCAGGGGATGTTCATTGATGAAGGCACGAAGGGTGATGTTAGCACCCACCGAGAGATCACCACCACGATAGCCCGATGGGTAGAACTTAACGTCGGCACCCCAATCGGCATATCGTTTAATCATACCGCCCGTCGAGCCATAGACATACCACGACGTGCGCTTATCACGTGTAAGACTACCACGAGGATAGTCGCTTAGCTTCAAGTAAGAGTAGGTGTGAAGATCTACGCCAACACCACCATCAATCGTCGAAATCACACCATTACGATCCCATGGCTGCACCTGCACAAAGACCCTATTAGAGATTATCGTCTCGGAGATAGAGTCACGTGTTGTTGTAGGGTTAATAAACCAATCCTGGTAGTAGCTATGCTCGGTAGGAATATAGCCACCATCGCCATCGTACTCACCACGTAGGTTGGTATATGTTGCACGAACATCAGAGTAGGTCTTCGACCAACGGTTATACTCAAACTGATGACCGATGTATACCGCCGAGAGGTCAGCCAACGAGAAGTCGTACTCGGTGACACGCTGCAGAGGAATGGCATATGCCTGCTTTACGAAGATGCTGTTGTTGCGATAGATATTCTCGGCCTTCGACGAGGCGAGGCGCATAGGCACACCCGACGGCATCTCAAACACCGTGTCGGCAATAGCCCACTTGCCCACAGCACCACCATTCTCACGTGCCGAGATGTTGTTATTCATATAGGCAGCGTGTATCGAGTAGCGCTTGCCCGTGTGTGCCACTGCCAACGACAGAGCATGGTTCTTGGTGCGCTGCCACTCATACTGACCCATAGTGCCTCGTGACTTATATACTACGTTAGCCGAGGTCGAGGGGTTGATATTCTGCGAGTGAACAAGCTCGAAGTGCTCCTCACGATAGCGCTTCTGTCCCGACTCGAGGTATGTGGCATTTGTCAATGGCTGCTTAGCGTTGTAGAATGGCACATTCTCGAGGCGTGCGGTATAAGCATCGTAGCTGCGAGCAAACAAGAAGTCCTTATCCTGACGGCGGTCGAACCAATTTATTGGCTGCGACGACTGACCCAAGCCACCCAAAGCCATATCACCCACACCCTTGCGATAGAAGACGTAGTCGATACGCCAATCCTGAAGCGTGGTGTCGAGAGGCTCGATTTTCACTCGGTTGTAGTCACGATCAACATGCCACTTCCAATTCTGCAAGGCACGCACCGTGTCGGAGAAGTAGTAAGACTCCAACGCTCGGCGCTGACGCTTCTTACGCCCCGTGTCTGTTGAGTCGGCAGCCTCACCCTCACGGCCCTCCATACCCTCCATGCCTGTGGCATTAGGATCGATAATACCCTGACCCTGGTTCATGCCCTGGCCACGCTGTGCACGTGCCAACGATGCGGCATCGAGCTGAGCATACGACACCCCAGGCAGCATCACTGCCACCACAAAGGCTATGCCCAAAACTATGTTACGCATCAACGACATAAACTCTAAAATTTACTTCTTAGGCAAAAACATCCATCTTATGGTCGAAAGGACAATATAGAGAACGATAATTGCTGTAACGGAGTATTTAGTGAAGAAAATAATTAGCAACAACGATGCGAGGATAAAGCCATAACGAAGCTTGTTCTCTGCAAACTTGAAGCTCTTGAACTTAAGAGCAAACATGCGTATAGGGCTGATTAAGAGGAACGAAGCAGCTACCGAGATAACCAACACATGCTCCTGATAAAGCACCACATCGCCCGAGTGAGCAAGTGCCGCAAGCGACATGAGCATAAGCGCATTAGCAGGCGTTGGCAAGCCCTCGAACTCATGGCTCTGCGTAGTGTCGATATTAAACTTCGCAAGGCGCAATGCCGAGAAGGCAGCCACGATGAAGCAGAGGTAGCCGAGGTATGACATCACACCCTCGGGCAAGGCGTAGTAGCTCGACGAGTGAGAGTAGAGGTCGTACATAACAGCGGCTGGTGCCAAGCCAAACGAGATGTCGTCGGCAAGCGAGTCGAGCTGAACGCCGAGTGGCGACTGCTGCTTGAGCAGACGTGCGGCAAAGCCATCGAAAAAGTCGCACACCGCAGCCACGATGATAAGCACGAGCGACATGTCGTAGCGATGGTCACGCAGGGCGAAGACCACAGCCAAGGCTCCAGCAACAAGGTTTGCCAACGTTAGAAAGTTAGGCACGGTGAAGAGCCTGATTTTGTCGATGTTAGTGTTACTCATAGTCGCACAAATAAGCTAATTCGTCCACAATTACAGACATAATAGTTTGCAAAGATACAAAAAAAATTTTATCTTTGTGTAAATTTGTAAAATTTAAGCCTCAAAATGGTGGTTGATAACAATAAGTTTTGCGTGATAATGGCTGGTGGCGTGGGCACACGCTTTTGGCCAATGAGCCGACAGAAGAGTCCGAAGCAGTTTTTGGACATCTTGGGAACAGGGCGCTCATTCATTCGACACACATACGAGCGATTTGCCAAAATTGTTCCGAACGAGAACTTCCTTGTAGTAACAAACAGACGCTACAAAGAGCTTGTCTTGGAGCATATCCCCGAGATTAAGGAGGAGCAGATTTTGTGCGAGCCAATAGGCCGCAACACTGCACCATGTATCGCCTATGCAGCATACACACTGCGTCGCAAAAATCCCGATGCAGTGATGATAGTGTCACCCTCTGACCACCTGATACTCAACGAGGAAGAGTTTCAGCGAATAGTAAACAACTGCGCTGAGTTTGTCACCGAGAACAACGCCCTGATGACCATCGGCATCGAGCCCAGCCGCCCCGAAACGGGCTACGGATATATCCAGCGCACGGGCGACGAGGAGATAAGCAAGGTGAAGTGTTTTACCGAGAAACCAAACTACGAAATGGCACAAGCATTTTTGGAGTGTGGCGAATTTTTGTGGAACTCGGGAATATTCATCTGGAAGGTCAAGGACATCATCGCAGCGCTCAACGAGCACCTGCCAAACCACAGCGCCTCGTTTGCCGAGGAAGAGGATAAGCTCGGCACTGAGAGGGAGGCAGAGGCAATAGAGCGAGTATTCGCTGCGTGCAAGCCTATCTCGATTGACTATGGCGTGATGGAGTGCGCCAAGAATGTATATGTGCACCGTGGCGAGTTCGGCTGGAGCGACGTGGGAACATGGGGCTCGGCATATCAGCACTCACGCAAAGACAAGTATGCCAACGCCCTGAGTGGCAAGCTAATACAGACCTACGACACCCGCAACTCGGTGATATTCACACCCGAAGATAAGGTGGCCATTGTCAGCGGCTTGAAGGACTATATCGTGGTGGACACCGACGATGTGCTGATGATATGCCCACGCAGCGAGGAGCAGAACATCAAGAGCTTTATCGAGGACATCCGCTACTCTACGGGCGACGAGCATGTGTAGCGCCTTAAGAGAACAAAGAAACAAAACGACGGCAGGACACCCTTGGCCGTCTTTTTTGTTTGTGAAAATGGGGCAAATGGGACGAATGGGACGAATGGGATAAATGGGACGAATGGGATAAATGGGATAAATGGGATAGATGGGATAGATGGGATAGATGGGAAATTACTCATCGAGCGAAGCGCTACCCATCAAGCGAAGCGTTACCCATCTTCCCCATCAAGCGAAGCATTACCCATCAAGCGAAGCGCTACCCATTCTTCCCATCAAGCGAAGCGCTACCCATCACCCCCATCAAGCGAAGCGTCACCCATCACCCCCATCAAGCGAAGCGTTACCCATCTTCCCCATCAAGCGAAGCGTCACCCATCACCCCCATCAAGCGAAGCGCTACCCATCAAGCGAAGCGTTACCCATCACCCCCATCAAGCGAAGCGTTACCCATTCTTCCCATCAAGCGAAGCGTTACCCATCACCCCCATCAAGCGAAGCGCTACCCATCAAGCGAAGCGCTACCCATCACCCCTACCAACAAATTTCAAAGCGTACTGCCCATTGACATGATAATTCGTTAGCGGCAGTAGATGATGGCTTATCACAACAAATTTGTGGATAAATTGTTATAAATGCAGCTTAGAGGCACAATTATTTCTAAGAAATAAGCGTTATTTTTGCGACATTGAAAATTATATAGACTATGAGCAAGAAAAAAGATATAGAGATTGACGATATGGGTTTGGTGCCTGAGCTCTTCGATGGCAAGCACCAGGTGATACCCATCATTTCGGGTGGCGAGGACACGATTGAGGAGGTGGCTATTCCTGAGACACTTCCAATTCTCACGTTGCGCAGCTCGGTGATATTCCCCGGCTCGGTGACACCCATCACGGTAGGTCGTGCCAAGTCGATAGCTTTGGTGCGTGCCGTGGAGGCTGGCGACAGCCTGCTTGGCGCTGTGCTTCAGGTGGATAGCGAGATTGAGGATCCCCAGCCCGACGACATGTACAAGATTGGTACTGCGGCACGCATCCTCAAAATCCTCGAGATGCCTAATGGCAACCTAACGGTGATCTTGGCAGGTCTCGAGAAGATCGAGGTTAGGGAGTATTTGCAGACACAACCATACTTCCGTGCTACGGTATCGCCTATTCAGGATAGCACCCCCGACCCTAAGAGCATCGAGTTTAAGGCTTTGGTAGACTCTATTCGTGAGGTGGCGCTAAGCATAATCAACATATCGCCATCGATGCCTAAGGAGGCGGCATTCGCCATCAAGAACCTCGACTCGAACCGTGCGATTGTGAACTTCATATGTTCGAACATGGAGTTCACAGACGACGACCGTCAGAACCTCTTGGAGGCTCCAGGCCTCATGGCACGTTCACGCCGTCTGTTGGAGATATTGGTGCGTGAGCAGCAGCTCGCCGAGCTAAAGAACGACCTGCAAAACAAGGTTAAGCAGGAGATAGACAAGCAGCAGCGCGACTACTTCCTTCAGCAGCAGGCACGTGTAATCCAGGAGGAGCTGGGCGACACGATGGATGCCGACATCGAGAAGTTGCGTGAGGCAGCAAAGAACAAGAAGTGGAAAAAGGAGACTGCCGAGCTCTTCGACAAGGAGCTTGCACGCCTCGAGCGCCTCAACCCATCTATCGCCGAGTACTCGGTGCAGATGAACTATTTGCAGCTCATGCTCGACCTTCCATGGGAGGAGATGACCGAGGATAGACTCGACCTTAATGCTGTGCGTGAGCAACTCGACAAGGACCACTTCGGCTTGGAGGAGGTGAAGGAGCGTCTGTTGGAGCACCTCGCAGTAATCAAGCTCAAGGGCGACCTTAAGTCACCTATCCTCTGCTTGTATGGCCCTCCGGGAGTTGGTAAAACGTCGTTGGGTAAGTCGGTAGCAGAGGCTTTGGGCAGAAAGTTTGGTCGCATTGCACTCGGTGGCTTGCACGACGAGTCGGAGATTCGTGGTCATCGCCGCACATATATCGGCGCTATGCCTGGTCGCATTATCGAGACCATCAAGCGTTGTGGCGCTTCGAACCCTGTTATTATCCTCGACGAGATTGACAAGGTGTCGAAGTCGAACCATGGCGACCCATCGAGCGCCCTTTTGGAGGTTCTCGACCCTGAGCAGAATACAACATTCCACGATAACTACCTCGACACGGAGTACGACCTCTCGAAGGTGTTGTTCATTGCTACGGCAAACAACATCTCGAACATTTCGTCAGCATTGCGTGATCGTATGGAGATGATCAACATCCCAGGATATATCCTTGAGGATAAGGTACATATCGCCGAGAAGCACCTTGTGCGCAAGCAGCGTGAGGCACATGGCGTAGATGAGGACAAGCTGTCGCTAAGCCGTGAGGCTATCGTGCGCATAATAGAGGACTACACTCGTGAGTCGGGTGTTCGTAGCCTCGACAAGAACATTGCCAAGATTAGCCGTAACCGTGCTAAGGCTATCGCCTTCGAGGAGGAGTACAAGACAACGCTCGAGGCATCGGACATCGAGGCGATCTTGGGCAAGCCTAAGTTCAAGAACGACCGCTACGACATCGCTGGCATGCGTGGCGTGGTGACAGGCCTTGCATGGACCGAGGTGGGTGGCGACATCCTCTACATCGAGTCGATCCTCACCCCAGGTAAGGGCAAGCTCAACCTTACGGGTAACCTTGGCGACGTGATGAAGGAGTCGGCAACCATCGCCTACGAGTGGGTTATGGCACACCACAAGGAGCTCGGCATCGACGCTAAGCTCTTCGAGGAGAACGACCTCAACATCCACGTGCCCGATGGCGCAATACCTAAGGACGGCCCATCGGCAGGTATCACGATGGTGACATCTATCGCCTCGACATATACGGGTCGTGAGGTCAAGGAGCGCATAGCGATGACTGGCGAGACAACACTCCGTGGTCGTGTGACTGCCGTAGGTGGCATCAAGGAGAAGATTCTTGCAGCAAAGCGTGCGGGCATCTCGGAGCTAATCCTCTCGGAGGAGAACCGCAAGGATATCGAGGAGATAAAGACTGACTACATCGATGGTCTAACGTTCCACTACGTAAACACCAACGACGAGGTGCTATCAATCGCACTTAAATAAGTAGAGGAGGGTTCTATAAATTAGGTCGAGTTGATTTTGAAGAGTATTTTGAGCAGATTTCTCAGCCCATTCGACGGCGCAATGCGGGCATTGTAACTAAGGAAAGATGAGAAAGGCATCAAAATAGATTCAAAAGCGACCGAAATAGAATCTCCCGACGGCGATTAACATATTTACTAATTTATAGAACATTCCACTGTTATGACGCTCAGAGAGTACATAGATAAGCTGGAGGCTGCGGGCGAGCTACAACGCATCAGCACCGAGGTCGATACCCACTTCGAGATTACCGAGATTACGGATCGTGTGTCGAAGATGGAGGGTGGCGGCAAGGCACTACTCTTTGAGAGGGTCAAGGGCAGCAGCTACCCCGTGCTCATGAACATGATGGGCTCGGATAGGCGCATGGCAATGGCGCTGGGCGTGGATAGCCTCGACGACATATCACGACGTATCGACAAGCTGCTAAAGGAGGCTATGTCGCCCAAGAACACGCTGATGGACAAGCTCCGCATGTTGCCACTACTGCAAGATGTGGCTAAGTGGTTTCCACGCAAGTCATCATCACGTGGCGAGTGCCAGGAGGTAGTGTGGCAGGGCGACGAGGTGGACCTCAGGAAGCTACCTATTCTCACGTCGTGGCCCTACGATGGTGGCCCGTTCATCACCCTACCCATGGTCTGCACGCTCGATCCCGAGACGGGCATTCCCAACATGGGAATGTACCGCATGCAGATATTCGACAGCAAGACAACAGGCATGCATTGGCACCGCCACAAGACGGGTGCTCGCCACTACGACGGCTACAAGCGTCTGGGCAAGCGCATGCCCGTTAGCGTTGCCATAGGTGGCGACCCAGCATATATCTACTCGGCAACAGCGCCTATGCCCGACAACATGGACGAGATGTTGCTTGCGGGCATGCTACGCCAAAAGCCCGTGAAGCTGGTTAAGTGCCTCACAAACGACATATATGTGCCTGCCGACTGCGACTTTGTGTTGGAGGGATATGTAGACCCTGCTGAGGAGCTTACCGTGGAGGGACCCTTTGGCGACCACACGGGATTCTACTCGCTTAGCGACCTATACCCTAAGTTCCATGTTGTGGCAATAACATCACGCCGTGATGCGGTATACCCCGCTACCATCGTGGGCGTGCCACCAATGGAGGACGCATATATAGCCAAGGCCACCGAGCGCATATTTCTTGCCCCAATACGCCTCGCCGTACAACCCGAGGTGCGTGACCTATACATGCCTATGGAGGGCACGGCGCACAACCTCGCCATAGTGAGCATCGCCAAGCGCTACTTGGGACAGCCACAAAAGGTGGCACAGGGACTTTGGGGCGCAGGACAGATGATGTTCAACAAGTATCTTGTCATCACCCCCGAAGATACAGACATACGCTCACGTGAGGAGATGTTCAGGCTCCTTCGCCACTTCGACCCTGAGCGCCACATGATACACTCGGAGGGCATCCTTGATGTGCTGGATCATAGCGCCCCCGAGCGTGGCTACGGCGCAAAACTCGCCATCGACCTTACGGACATCGACCCCGAGGCAACACCCCGTGAGCTTAAGGAGCCATGCACAGCCACGCCATGTGGTGGCGTGGAGCTATTCAACACCGAGCTATTCAAGGAGTTAGGCTTAGTAATCCTCTATGCCGAGAGAGAGTGGCGAGAGAAGATAGATGTTAAGGAGTATCTCGACACAAACCATATCGAGGCACGCTTCGTGGTGTTGTTCGACCATGGCGCAGCGGGACATATGACCATCGGCGACCTACTATGGATTGCTGCCGCCAACACCGACCCTAAGCGAGATATAGAGGTTTACGGCTCGACGCTCATCATCGATGCCCGCTCGAAGCGACCAGGCTATGGCAACAACCCCGACCGCTTCCCCAATGCCGTGACATCATCAACCGAGACCATACGTCTTGTAAACGAGCGCTGGGCAGAGTACGGCCTTGGCGAGAAGATTGAGTCGCCATCACGCCGCTACCGCAAGCTATGGTTGTCGGATAGTGCTGAATGGTAAAACATTATGGCTCAGGATAATCGTGCAAGCAGGCTGATATATCTTATCCCTGCCATAATCATCGCAATAGCCCTCTTCGTCGTGGCTCGACCAAAGCTAAACCATAGCTTTGAGCTTCGTGAGCACGACATTAGCGACACATATAATATAAATAGCGACAGTGTCGAGGTGGAGTACAAGCCCTTCGACCCCAATACTGCCGACTACCGCACGATGATTGCGTCGGGCGTGCCACGCTCGATAGCGGTAAACCTTATCAAGTGGCGAGAGTCGGGCAAGGTCTTCCGCATAAAGGAGGATGTGGCGCTATCGTACGGCATGACCGACTCATTGTTCTTCCTTCTCGAGCCGTATATCACTATTGGAGAGGAGTTTAGAATAAAGCGTAACGCACCTAAAGCCTCATCGAGCTACGCCCCACGCAAAGAAAATAAGCGTCGTGAGGCGACAATCGAGCTCGAGAAATTCTACATCGACACCGCCTCGGCAGCATATCTCAAACAGCTTGGCTTCACGCCTAAGCAGGCAGAGCTTGTTGTTCGCTATCGTGAGATTATCGGCGGCTACCCCACGTTCGAAAAGTTTGCGGAGTGCTACGCCGTGGATAGCATCATGGCTGAGCGACTACGCCCCTACCTACTCTTTAAGGAGCAACCCGCAAAGGCTGTTAAGCAGAGCGAGGTGGAGTTCCCCGTTGAGATAAATAGTGCCGATGTTGCGACCCTCATACGCATCAGTGGCATAGGTCAAACAAGTGCCAAGCAGATAGTGCGCTACCGTGAATTATTGGGCGGATACTACTCCGTAGAGCAAATTTCGGAGCTTCAGGTGGTAACAACCGATAATTTTCAGCGAATTTTACCACAAATTTGTTGCGATAATAGTAAAATTAAAAAAATAAATATTAACTTTGCGGCTCAAAATGAGCTTGAGACTCACCCATATTTGTCGAGTCGAATGCTCAAACGTATAATTAACAAACGACTATTGAAAGGAGGTTGGAGTACCATAGAAGAGATGATTGAGGATGACATATTTTCAGCAGATGAGGCAGCACGCATTGCGCCCTATCTTCAGTTTGGTACAAACCCCGAGTAGATAGCATCGCCCAAGCCCCTGAGCAACAAGGTTGCGTCGAGGCAAACAAAGCAAGGTTAGGCACGCCGAAAAAGGTGCCACAACACAAGAACAAAGTATTAAAATTAAAAAATAGAGAAAGATTATGATTATCATGCCTGTTAAGGAGGGAGAGAACATCGAGCGCGCCCTCAAGAAGTTTAAGCGTAAGTATGAGCGTACTGGTGTATTGAAGGAGCTTCGTCGCCGTCAGTACTTCACAAAGCCATCAATTGCAAAGCGTGAGGCTATGCAGCACGCTATCTATGTTGAGCATACTTACCGTCAGGAGGAGTAATTCAACGATACGAGGTCGAAACACCTCACATCAAACGATAAGGTTGTCCATAGCGGGCAACCTTATTTTTTTAGTAACAAGAGAGCAATAAAAAAAAGGCAAAGCAACTAATTTCGTTGCTTTGCCTTTATCGAAAGGATTGAGTAGTTCTTACTCTTTTTTCTCCTCCTCGTCCTTCTTTGCCGCAGCTTCGTCCATAGCCAACTGATAGTTATTGACAATAGCACCCACAACGAGGTTCAATAGAAGGAATGCTGAGAGCACAAACCACAACACATGGAATGTGGTGACTGCCGTAGGACTAACGTCCACGATATCGTACTCAGAAGCCTTCACAAGGTTGTAACGCAGATCGGTCCAATCCTCACCCGTAAGAGCACGGAAGAGGGTAAACATAGCCTCGTGCACCGAGCCATAAGGATCTGGCGAGCACACAGGGGCATGTGGAGCCTCCTGCATTAGCAACTCATACTTAGCCTGCTGAGGCTCAGGGAGAGTTGTTGGGTCTGGCAACTTAAACATAGCCACACCAACAAGAGCAAACAAGTATACGAAGATAAAGAATAGCACAATGTTGTAGAAGAGTGCGCTCATTGAGCGAACTAAAACTGAGATCATCACCTTTATCTCCTTTGCAGCACGCAACAATCGCAATACTCTAAATACTCGGATTACTCGGAATGCCATGAGCATTGAAGCGTTTGCAACCATTGATGCAGGAATGTAGCCGATAAGCACAAGCACCAAGTCGAAGATGTTCCAGCCACCCTTGAAGAACTCCTTTATTGAGTCGCTTGCAATGAAGCGTGCAACGATTTCGAATGTGAAGATTCCGAGAATAATCTTCTGAATAAGGGCAATGGTTGCATTGTCGGTATATGTCTCAACACCAATCAAAACAGAGTTGATGATGATGATTGCTGTGATTAACCACTCAAACCATCTTGCCTCGGTAAGTTTTTTTGCTAAAGTTTTCATTCTATTTAAGTTATTTTTACTTGTTTAAATTAGCGCTCAGCAAACTATCGACGTTTCTTGCCACCAAGCATACCGCCGCCCAATTTCTTTGCGCCACCGCCAAGCATGCCACCTGACTTCTTTGCGCCGCCACCGAGCATGCCGCCTGACTTCTTTGCGCCACCTCCGAGCATGCCGCCTGACTTCTTTGCGCCACCACCGAGCATGCCGCCTGACTTCTTAACGCCGCCACCGAGTGTGCTACCACCAGCCTTCTTAATACCGCCGCCAGCTATGCCACCCTTCTTAGATAGGGGCTTGCTCTTGCCGAAAATTGAAGAACCCTTAGCCTTTGAGCCTGACGACTTAACCATTCCAAGCACATTGCCACGTGAAGCAGCAGCCGTTGGACGAGCCTTAGCAATCGAAGCCACCTTCGTGGTAGACAATAGCGACTTCTTTACACCCGTTGTAGCGGCTCCTGCTACCGAAGTTGATGCAGTTGCCACACGTGTAGGTTTTGGCTTTGGAAGAGCACGCTTTGTGCGTGTGAGTGCACTTGCCTTCTTCTGACGACTCACCTCCATGGCGCTATCAGCAACCATGGCAACAGCTACTCGAGTAAGCTTCTGACCAAAGGTCAATGGTTTTGCAGAAGCACCTCCACCCTGTGCGCCACCGGCACTGGCATTGGCATTGGCATTGGCATACTTTCCGATACCATTCTTTCTCATATATGCGTCAGTATAAGTGTATTCAGGATAAAAATTATTTCCGTTATACCAAACTTTCGCATAAGCCTTTCCACTGTAACGGCTAATCGACTTGTACTTTCCTCCGCAATTATCGTTTGCAGGCAAAGCCTCTTCTTGCCACCAAATACCACTCTTACTTGCAGATGATACAGCTTTTATATCTGACGATACGTATCCCATTTCAGTATTGATTTTTAAGTTTTACTTATTTAAACTCTCCTTACCATTAGCAAGGAATGGAACTTTATCGTGCAATGGTGAGAAGAACAATGCTCCCCAAGCACAAACAGCCACGATACCTAAGATCGCATTGATCAAGAGCAAGACAACAGCCAAAGCCAACGAGCCAAACTTAACCATTTTATAAGTCTTTGCAGTCTTTGCGTTTGCCCGCTTGGTCTCCAATTCTGCCAACATCTCCTTGAGCAACACACTCTCGGAATACTTCTGCAAAATGAGAGCCTTCAAATCTTCAATCTTTTTCCTCAAAGTCGAGCCCGAGTGCTCACAACCGGTAAGAATAAAGAATGACTGCACCATCTCATCTTCAGTTGCACTTGGGATAGGCATAGCTGCGAAGTTCTTCTCAGCCTTAGGCTTATTCTCAACATATAGGTCGAGCAACATCTCGAAGGTTTCAACCGATGCAGCATCGACAAGCATCTTGTAGAAGTTGTCCAAAGTAGCCTCATATAACTTAGTGTCGTTGAGTGGCTTCTCGATGTCGAACAGTGTTGCATAAACCTCGAGATCATCGAACAAATCGGGATTCTCGTTAAGATATTCGTCTACACGCAACTTCAAAGTCTTGAGATCCTCCTCCTTGTCTACATCTTTGAAGATAACATCCTTAGAGTGCTTCTCGTAGTAAGACTCCAAGGTGAGAACGAACTTGAACAAATATGCTACGTCGTCGGCAGGAATATCATACTCCATGACAATAGCACGAATTACCTCCAACGCATACGCCTTGAGTTCCTCCTCTTCCTTCAACTCAGGGTTCACCTTCTGAATCTTGAAGTAACTATCCAATAGGTATTTAAGCTCCTCAATTGAGTCGTCGCTTATAGGCTCGGCATAGTCGGCAGCAATGAGCTCCAACTCCTTAGCGCTCAAACCCTCAACATCGTCCTCTTCGTCGTCGCCCTCCTCGTCATACTCCTCATCGTACTCTTCATCGTACTCTTCATCGTACTCTTCGTTGTACTCTTCGTTAGACATGATCTCGTTGCGCTCCTCATCGAGCTCTTCGACCTCATGTGCGGTTCTCGCTTCACTCTCTGTTCTCATATCAAGTTTAAGTTAAAAGGTTCCTACTCCCTTTGCAGCGTTTCGGAATTCTCTGCTAACGCACTATTTACAATAATATAAGTACGCATGCGCACGCACGCATGCACGCACAACACACGATGTATAAGATTACGAAAAGATGCTCAGCTAAAAAGACCAACGATGATTGGCAAGAGATCGACACGCACAAAAAAAGCGTGGCACTGAGCACTTATCTTTGAATTGTAGGTCGTAGGAAAACCGTGAAGAAAAAATAAGCAACAGCCCCACGCCATACCCAATGGGTACGACGCAGTATAATGTCTGCCTATTCCCTCTTCAAATGAATTTCCTACGTTCACAATTCGAGAATAAACTTACACAATATGCGTAAATAATATGTCAATACAAAGATAGTAAACTTTTGGCATAATAATGCAGATAGTTCAATATTTTTTGCAAATATTTTAAATAAAAGCTATGGGACTGAGCTAAACAGATAACAATCTCTCATATGAAATTACGAAATCGTAACAAAAGATTAACCAATTTGAAACATGTTTGAAACAATCTAACGGTAATTTTGCAGCAGAAAATTTCAAAAAGAGTATGAGTATATTACAAGTATTTACACTATTGGGAGCATTGGGAATGTTCCTCTATGGTATGAACCTGATGAGTTCAGGCTTGCAGAAGGCGGCAGGCGATAAACTACGTGGCTTCCTCTCGGCAATGACATCTAATCCCTTCAAGGGCGTCTTAACGGGCTTGGGTGTTACCTCTATTATCCAGTCGTCGTCGGCAACAACAGTGATGGTAGTTAGCTTTGTTAATGCGGGACTACTAACCCTAACGCAGGCGATCAGCGTGATCATGGGTGCTAACATCGGTACTACTGTCACAGCATGGTTAGTGTCGTGGCTTGGCTTCAAGGCAGACATATCTATTCTTGCAATTCCATTGATGCTATTCGGCTTTTTGTTCTCGAACTCGAAGCGCGATAAGCGCAAGAACATAGGCGAGCTAATCGTGGGTTTCAGTCTCTTGTTCTTGGGCCTCTCGTTCATGAAGGAGTCGGTGCCCGACTTGCGCCAGACCCCCGAGGTGCTCGAGTTTGTTACGGCATGGTCGGCACATGGCTTTGGCTCAGTGCTTTTGTTCCTGGCCTTTGGTACTATCCTTACGCTCGTGTTGCAGTCGTCATCGGCAACAATGGCTATCACACTCATCATGCTTAGCATGGGTTGGATACCTTTTGACATGGCATGCGCAATGGTGTTGGGCGAGAACATCGGTACTACAATCACAGCCAATATCGCTGCTTCGGTGGGTAATACGCAGGCTAAGCGTGCCGCAATGTCGCACACCATCTTCAACCTATTTGGCGTGGCATGGGCATTGGTACTCTACACCCCATTTCTCAAGCTTGTGGGCCTAATCACCGAGAACCTATTTGGCTTGCCAAACCCTGCTGCTGAGGGATTTGCCGTGAGCGAGAGTGTGGCAGATAGCAATACCGCAGCGCTATATGGACTCTCAATGCTACACACGCTATTTAACACCATAAACACTCTTATTCTCGTTTGGTTTATAAAGCTCATCGAGAGGGGCGTATGCTGGATTATCCGCACACCAGAGAACCAGGAGAAGGAGACATTCCGCCTCAAGTATATCACAGCAGGCCACCTTGCAACGCCCGAGCTTAGCGTGGAGCAGGCATTCAACGAGATTATCCACTTTGCCAAGATCTCGAAGAGTGGCGCAGAGTACGCCAAGTCGGCAATCAACGATGCCGATAGCAACAACTTCGAGAGCCTAAGGGAGAAGCTCGTTAAGTATGAGGAGATATCTGACCGCATCGAGTTTGAGATTGCTTCGTTCCTCAATGGCGTGTCGGCAGAGGAGATTAGCGAAAGTACATCGATGCAGATTAAGTCGATGTATAAGATTATCGGCGAGCTTGAGTCGTTGGGCGACTCGGGCGAGGCTATCAGCCGCATCCTTAGTCGAAAGAATAGCCATAAGAAGGCGTTCGACGCAGAGGCTATCAAGAACCTCAACATCATGGCAGATGCCGTTATTGCCGCCTACGACATCATGATCGAGAACCTCGAGGCAGCGCACAAGGGCACATTGACAAATATTGTAAATGCCTACGACGCAGAGTCGCACATCAACGCCCTGCGCAACAACTATCGTGAGGCAGCTGTCGAGGAGATCGACAACGGCAACCAAAACTACCATACAAGCGTCTACTACATGGATATCATGAACGAGTTCGAGCACATGGGCGACTTTATGATCAACGTATCTCAGGATCTTGAGCGTGCATTCATTCACAAGTAGTAGCCACTGGCTCACATCACAAAAGGGTTGTTCAACGGCAATGTTGAGCAACCCTTTATTTGTAATAGGAATTTAACAGCTTTGTAATCACTACGAAATAATATATCACTATTTTTGCATCGTAATTAAGAGGAAAAGATTTAGAAGAAAGATGTTTATGGAGAAGAGATTAACAGTAGCACTTGTTGCTCATGACGCTATGAAGCACGACCTTGCAGAGTGGGTCGCTTGGAACTGGGAGAAGCTTTTGTCACACCGCCTTGTTTGCACGGGCACCACAGGACGCATCGTTGCAACAACACTCATGGAGCGCCGTGGCAAAGATTCGGCAAACGCACGCTTCGACATCACGATGCTCAAGTCGGGACCCTTGGGTGGCGACCAGCAGCTCGGGGCAATGATTGCCAACAACGAGATAGATGTGCTCGTATTCTTCTGGGATCCTATGTCGGCACAGCCACACGACGTTGATGTAAAGGCGCTGCTCCGCTTAGCCACACTATACAACGTGCCTACCGCCATCAACCGCTCGTCGGCAGACTTTATAATATCGTCATCGCTAATGGCACACGCCGACTATAAGCCCGTGATAAAGGACTACACCTCGTATATCGAGCGCAACGTGAAGTAGCCACTAAAGCCTCTCGGAGATGGTGGCAATGGCGAGAAATATGACAAAATTGTGGGAATTTGAAAAAAAGTTCATAAAAATTTTGTCAGTTAAAAAATAGTTTCTATATTTGCACACCATTTCAGAGAAATCTGATGCCCAGATGGCGGAATCGGTAGACGCGCTGGTCTCAAACACCAGTAGGTTCACCCCTGTGCCGGTTCGACCCCGGCTCTGGGTACTGAAAGAGAGAAACATAGTTTCTCTCTTTTTTTTTATTTCGTATTGTGCTTTTCGAAATTTATATCTATTTTTGCATGATATCTGAAACCCAAAGACAATGAACACACTTATAATTATTCTTTTAGTTGCTCTTGTAGCGATACAAATCTCTCAGCTTAAGAAGATTACAAAGCTAACTCAGGAGGTCGAGGCGTTGCGCTACGAGCGAAACAACAACTTCGAGCCACAAACCAACAACGAGGAGGAGAACGAAGAGGCTGCTGAGCCTATTGCCGAGGAGCGTAGCGTGGCGATGACGGTTGCCGAGCCTACTGCTGTCGTGGTGGAGAAGATCGAGGAGCCAGCCCCTGCCGAGGAGGAGGTTGCCGAGGATGTAGCAGAGCCTATCGCTGAAGAGCCACAAGCCGAGGAAGCATCAGAGGCAGAGCCTGTTGCCGAGGTTGTTGCCGAGCCCAAGAGTGAGGAGGCAGAGCCTATCGAGGAGGTGGTAGCAGAAGCTGCAGCTGAGGAGCAAGAGCCCGAGACCGAGGAGGCTAAGCCCGTCGCAGAGGTAAAAGAGCCAAAGGCTGAGAAACCGAAAAAGCAGCGCAAGGAGATAAGCTCGGAGGATATCCTCTTTTGGACTATTCTTGGCACAATTGCGGTGTTGGGAATATTCTTCGCCATAGCACTATAATCGAGAAACAACACTCACTATCACACTGTTATGAAAGTACAGATTGTAAATAAGTCGTCATACGAAGCGCCATTCTATGCCACCGTAAACTCTGCGGGCATGGACCTCAAGGCAAATATCGACGAGCCTATCACGCTCGAGCCATTGCAGCGTGCGATGGTGGCTACGGGCCTATATATCGCACTCCCCGAGGGCACAGAGGCGCAGATACGCCCACGTAGCGGCCTTGCAGCCAAGCATGGGATCACCGTGCTCAACACCCCTGGCACTATCGATGCCGACTACCGTGGCGAGATCAAGGTTATCCTCGTAAACCTCTCTAACGAGCCCTTTATCATCAACCCCGGCGAGCGCATCGCCCAGATGGTCGTTGCCCGCTACGAGAAGGTAGAGTGGAACATCGTCGATGAGCTCGACACCACCGAGCGTGGCACCGGCGGCTTCGGCTCAACGGGCACAAAATAACCAACACATATAGAAAAACAATAAATGCCGTCACATGACGGCATTTATTGTTTATATTCAACCTTCGCGGCGAACCACAGAGCTAGCGCTATTTAACGTGACGCTTGACAATATTTCTGTATGCTTTAAAACTACTATGAGTGAACACTGTTGAGCCACCGAACTCCTCCTCGCCACTCTGCTCATACTCACGATCCGATATCAACGAATAACGCTCGGCATAGCCAATAGTCTGATTAACAACATCGATAGGTAAGCGCTCGGTCTCATCCCAAGTGTAGTTTAATTCTAAGCCGTGAGGCGTAATATGCTTATGTGTAAAGATAATGTCGCTACCCTCAAGCTTATATCTGCCATAAGATACATCGCCATACTGCTGAACAAGTGCAAATGTGCCATTATCGAAAATGAGGTAGAACACCATAGCACCTGGCATCACCCATACGCCCTGTAACCAGCTAGAAGTAATATATGGGCTAACAGCAATAGTAGGCGTGGACTGCACATAGGCACTTGAGACATAGCCCTCGACACCATCGAGGCGCACCTTAAACCAATTGCCCTCGACGCTAAGAAGCTCAGCACCCTTCGGGCCATTACGAAGCTGACCAAGTACAGCCGATTTCACTGTAGGCTGCGCACGAATATTTAAATAGCCATCATAGGCATTAGAATATACCATAGGTACAGCAGGCTCAGTAGCCACTACAGTCTCAGCAATAGCATCACCCTGCGTATTCTGCGCATCATTGGTCTTCTGTCCGCACGACACCAAAAGCAACAACGAGGTTGCAAATAAAAATAATCTCTTCATAAATTAGACTTCAGTTTGATAATTAGCGATAACAAAGCTATAAAATATTTATTGAAAAAAAAGAAATAATAGAGGCATTTTTTAAAAGTTTAGGCAAATTATAAAAATTCGGCTTATTGGTCAAAATTCTAACCACGAACACCCAAGTAGCAGAGCAATAAGTTACACACGCCCATAAACAAAAAAAAGGAAACCCTCTCGGATTTCCTCTATGGTAGGACACCATATCGAAATTTCTAACCGATTTATCCGCGACTTTGAGGCTGCTATTACTATTGCGAAGCAATGCAAGGCAAAGCCTTGCCACAAGCCTCCCTTATCAACGTTGCGATTAAGGTGAGTGCATAGCAGACTCGTTTGCTATGCCGAACCGAAGCAACGAAAAGAAACGAAGTGCACTTAAAGGGAGGTTTGGAGGGATTGTATATATGACGAGGACATCAGTCCTCCCCCCGCTACCATAAAAAAAGAGGAAACCCTCTCGGATTTCCTCTATGGTAGCGGGGGGAGGACTCGAACCTCCGACCTCCGGGTTATGAGCCCGACGAGCTGCCAACTGCTCTACCCCGCGATGTATCGTGAATGGCTTAGTAGCCTAATTCCCTTGATTGCGAGTGCAAAGATAAGTCAAATTTTTATTACGTCCAAATATTTATTTAAAATTTTTACTTACTTTAATTTTATCAAAACGTCATCTACTTATTAATCAGCCGATTAACACCTAAAAATAATTTACAGCACACCACATGTCCCACGACGAGGGCTATTATGCGAGAAATAGGCGAATAATTGGCAGATTTGCAACTTTAGCAAAAAGCCATATTACTAATATTTGTAGCACGCGCGTGCAAATTATTATATAATAATTAGGCGCATAGGAAATAAATGGCTATATTTGCAATATACAGACTTTACGCAAACAAACAAAAACCAATAATGAGACATCTTTTCACTAAACTACTAACAACCTTTGCGCTGTTGCTTATACCGATGGCGTTATGTGCGCAAGCCAAGGTTACGGTGACGGGAACTATAGCAAGCGACACGGAGGGCATGCTTATCGGTGCCAGCGTGGTGTCGGGCCCCACATCGGGCGTGAGCACCGACCTCGGCGGTCGCTACGAGATTGTCGTGGCGGCGGGCACGACGCTCACATACTCCTACCTCGGCTACCAAAAGCAGGAGTGGGTGGTGCCCACGGGCATGCAGAGCGTTGAGCACAACGTGGTACTTATGCCCGACGACGTTATCGAGGAGGTTGTGGTGGTTGCCTATGGCACACGCAAGAAGGGAACTATCGCCGGCTCGGTATCTACCGTGAAGGCCGATAAGCTCGAGGCGGTGCCTGCGGCGGGCTTCGACCAGGCGTTGCAGGGTCAGAGCCCAGGACTCATGGTGCTCTCTAACTCGGGCGAGCCATCAAAGGCTGCCACATTCCAGATACGTGGTACTAACTCCATAAACTCGGGAACATCGCCCCTCTTCATTCTTGACGGTGTGCCCATCTCGAGCTCCGACTTTAACGCCATATCGCCCTCGGACATCGAGTCGGTGTCGGTGCTCAAGGATGCCTCCTCATCGTCGATCTATGGTGCTCGTGCTGCCAACGGCGTTGTGGTGATCACCACCAAACGAGGCACAGCCATGGACGCAGCCAAGGTTACGTTCCGCACTCAGGTGGGCTTCTCGCAGCTGGCACATGGCAACTGGAACTTAATGAACACTGCCGAGCGCATCGAGTTTGAGAAGATGGTGGGCCTGGATGCTGGCAAGAACTACGACAAGCTATCGCTAACAGACATCAACTGGTTGGACGTGGTGTTCAACCGTGCAGCGTTGTTGCAGAGCTACGACCTATCGGTAAGCAAGGCAACCGACAAGATGAACTACTACGTGTCGGGCTCGTTCTACGACCAAGATGGTATTGCTCAGGGCTCAATGTTCCGCCGCTTTAACCTTCGTGCCAACACCGACGTGCGTGCCTCGAAGTGGTTGCGCCTCGGCACCAACACCATGGCGGTATACGAGGAGGTGCAGCAGGCGGAGGACGGAGAGTATGCCCTCTACTCGCCAATCTCGGCAAGCCGCTTCATGCTACCCTATTGGAACCCCTATCGTGAAGATGGCTCGATAGCCTCTGAGGCTGACGGCTCGTGGAGTGGCACAGGACAAAACCCATTGGAGTGGATGGAGGCTAACCCTCAGACAAACAAGAAATACAAGGTGCTAACCACGCTCTTTGCCGAGATCACGCCATTTGAGGGTCTTACCATACGCTCGCAGTTTGGTGCCGACTTCACAAACTCGACATCGTACATGCGCTCGTTGCCAAGCTACACGCCAAACAACGGCATTGGCGTAGCGGGACGTGCATCGTACAACACCCTCGGACTAACCATCACCAACACGATAACCTATCGCACAGAGATTGCCGAGAAGCACTCGCTCAACTTCATGCTGGGTCACGAGGGCGTGAACTCGCAGTATGAGGGCTTTCAGGCTATTATCCAGGGTCAGAACAACGACTTCCTCACAACCATGTCGTCGGGCTCACGTGCCATATCGTGGGGCGACGTTAGCGACTCATACGGCTTCTTGTCGTTCTTCGGCCGTGGCGAGTATAGCTACGACAACCGCTACTATGCCGACTTCTCGGTGCGCACCGATGCATCATCACGCTTTGGCCGTGGTGGCCGCTGGGCAGCATTTTGGTCGGTAGGCTTTATGTGGAATGCCAAGCGTGAGAGCTTCCTCGATGGTGTCGATTGGCTGACAACAGCTCAGGTGGCGCTATCTACGGGTACGTCGGGCAACTCCTCAATCCCTAATTACGACCACTTGGCGCTGGTTGCTGGTGGCGCTAACTACAACGATCAGATGGGTATCTACCCACTACAGAGTGGCAACGAGGATTTGGGTTGGGAGAAGCTATGGACAACAAACCTTGCCCTGCACCTCGGCTTCTGGAACAGACTCAATGCCGACATTGAGCTATACAACAAGAACACCTCGGATATGCTTATGTCAGTGCCTGTGTCGTATGCCGACAAGGGCGAGGGCTTCCGCTGGGACAACATCGGCGCAATGGTAAACCGAGGCTTCGAACTATCACTAAATGCCGACGTGGTGCGCCGTGGTGGCTTCGTGTGGAACATATCTGCCAACCTATCGTACAACCACAACGAGATTACCGAGCTATATAACGGCCTCAACGAGTATGAGCTATCATCGACAAGCACCAAGCTTGTGGTGGGTCACTCCGTGGGCGAGTTCTATGTTAATCGCTTTGCTGGCGTGAACCCAGCAAATGGTGACGCTTTGTGGCTCACCAAAGATGGTGAGGTTACTACCGAGTTCAACGAGTCGGACAAGGTGATGACCGGCAAGAGCTATATCGCACCATGGCAAGGCGGTTTCGGCACGTCGCTCACATGGCGAGGATTGTCGCTCTCGGCACAATTTGCATGGGTTGCCGACAGGTGGATGTTCAACAACGACCGCTTCTTTGAGGAGAGCAACGGACTATACTCGACCTACAACCAATCACGCCGCATACTCTACGACGGCTGGAAGCAGCCGGGCGACATCACCGACATACCACGCTACGGCGTAACGCCACAGATGGACTCTCGCTTCTTGGAGGATGCCTCGTTCCTACGCCTCAAGAATGTGATGCTTAGCTACTCGCTACCATCGAACGTGCTCCGCAAGAGCAAGTTCTTCACGTCAGCACGCATATATGTTCAGGCGCAAAACCTATTCACGTTTACCTCGTTCACGGGCATCGACCCTGAGGCTTCGGGCAACGTATATCGAGCGCAGTACCCTATGTCACGCCAATACTCTATGGGCATCGACCTAACCTTCTAACCGACATTTCGCCATGAGAAAGCTATATACAACACTCCATAAACTTGTGGTTTTGGCTATTGTCGCAACCACACTTAGTTCATGCCTCGAGAAGTATCCCGACTATGCGATACCTCAGGACAAGGCTATCAACACCCTCGATGACTTGGATCAGGCAGCCATTGGCGTCTACGACAGCTTCAAGAGCAGCGCCCTATATAGTGGCTACCTCACGCTGCTTCCCGACGTGCAGTGCGACTTGGTGCACGCCATAAATGGCTATACCAACACCTATGGCAACATATGGCGCTGGGATATTCTTGCCACAAACTCGGAGATAACATCGGTCTATGCTGCGCTATATCAGGTTATCGCACGTGCCAACTACCTCTTGGAGTATGCGCCACGTGTCGAGGCAACGCTTGTTGAGGAGGCCGACATCGAGCACTTCAATCAGATATGTGGCGAGGCATACTTCGCCCGTGCCATGGCTTACTCGGAGCTTATCAAGCTCTACTGCAAGAGCTACGAGAGCAAGGAGGAGGCTGAGGAGGAGCTCGGCGTGGTGCTTGTCACAAAGTACAACACCGACGAAGAGATGATTCGCTCGTCGCTCCAAAAGTCGTATGAGCGTGTTATCGAGGACTTGGAGCTTGCGGCAAGGCTTATGGAGGTGAGCTCGAGTGTGCCTATGAGCGGATTGTTCAGCTCACCATACTTCAACGAGTATACCGCCTACGCCCTGCGTGCTCGTGTGGCGCTATATATGAAGGACTACGACGCAGCCATCGACTACTCTTCACGTGTGATCGATAGCGGCTACTACATTCTATCATCAACCACTGCGATGGTAACCTCTGAGCTCAGCCACTTCGCCTATATGTGGCAGTATGACGATGCCACGGAGATTATTTGGAAGGTGGGCTTCACACCTACGTCGTATGGCGGTGCACTTGGTCGCATCTTCTGCAACTACGACTACTCGACACTCAAGCCCGACTACGTACCTTCGGAGTGGGTGCTCAACCTCTACAACGATGCCGACCTACGTGCATTGACCTATTTCCAAAACTATCAGACAGGACATAGCCACGGCCTTACATGGCCACTTCTTATGAAGTATTTTGGTAACATGGACTTCTTCTCGCAGCAGATATTGCACACCTCGATGCCTAAGCCATTGCGCCTTGCCGAGCAGTATCTGATACGTGCCGAGGCATACGCCATGAAGGGCAACTACTCATCTGCGAGCAACGACCTTGGCGAGCTGCTTGCTGCACGCTACGCCTCGTTTAGTGGTAGCGCGACCCTCACCGAGGCAAATGCCATGCAGCTTATCGAGGAGGAGCGCATCAAGGAGCTATACATGGAGGGCTTCCGCCTCACCGACCTTAAGCGCTGGCACAAGGGCTTCGAGCGCAAGCCTCAGGAGCAGTCGTTGGAGCATGGCTCATCGCTCAAGATCGATGCCGACGACGTGCGCTTTGTGTGGCCAATACCTCAGCACGAGCTCGAGTCGCCCGGATCGATGATTGAACCTAACGAGAGTAACAAATAACACAGTATGAAACATATATCAAAATTCAGTGCTCTGCTCTTTGCTCTGCTCAGCCTTGTTGTTGTAGGCTGCGAGAGCGAAAGACCAATATACGAGGGTCGCAACTTTATAATGTTCTCGGCGGAGAGCCACACCTTGGGCGTAATCGACAACGAGGAGTGGTTCGAGATACCCGTATCGGCATCACGCACCGCCGATGTTGATCGCCACGTAGGTGTCGAGGTCATCATCACCGAGAGTAGCGCTATCGAGGATATGCACTACGAGATTGAGTCGCACACCCTGACAATAAAGGCTGGCGAGCTTGCCACAGCACTCCGCATACGAGGCATAGCAGATGCCCTATCGCCCAACGCCCCTGTCGAGGTTAAGCTTAGCTTGGTGCTCGACCAGGAGGACATCTTAAGCGATTATAGCACCTCAACGGTGGTTACCTTGCAGCGCTGTTGCCCCTTCGACATCAACAACTTCGTGGGCTATGCCGTGCTCACATCTACATGGTCGATGCAGTATATGAACACCGACGCACGTCTTGTGCGCACTTATCTCGACAAGGAGGAGGGTGTGATTGCTATCGAGGATATGTTTTATGAGGGCTACGACATACGTGTTAAGCTTAGCTCGGAGGATCGCCTAAACCCTCTTGCGTCGCTCTGTGGCGCTCAGGTGCTCGGCACCACGGGCGAGGCCTTTGGCACCATCTATGGTAACGGCAAGCTCATGGTGGACAACCCTATGGGCAGTGTGTCGTATTACAGCACCTGCGAGGGCTTCTTGCTCTTGTACACCGTGATGTATGTCGATGAGGTGGGCACCGTGGGCAACTACATCAACATTCTCGAGTGGATATCAGACGAGGAGGCAGAGCGCATCATGCGTGAGGGCTTCTAACAAGTAGCGAATAAACGAAAACAAGATATGATTAGAGAGTCTTATAAATCGATATGCGTTGTGGCAGTTCTACTTCTCGCCACACTCGGCATATCGTGCCAGGAGGAGGAGGCAACAAATATCAGCCTACCTAACGAGCAGACCATTCTCTGCGATGCGGGCGACAAGCCACAGCTAAGCTTTAGCGTTGATGGCGCATGGCACCTATCGTCGAATGCTCTATGGTGCAAGTTTATCACGCCTAACGGCGAGATGCAGGATATGGCGGGCAAGGCGGGCAAGGTAAGTGTCATGCTCAAGATTAGCGACCTGAACCAGACTGAGGAGTCGTCGGTTGCCACCATCACGATACGTGTTGGCGAGCAGTGTGGCACGCTTGCCACGGTGGAGCGTAGCTCGAGGGATCTTTACGTCAAGCTCTTCGACGCTGAGGGCAACGCCACAAACACCATCGAGATTGGCTACGACACATACATCGAGACATCGTTCGAGGCCAACTTCACGTTCGCCGCAACAAACCTACCCGAGTGGGTGGAGGTTGCCGAGCGTGATGCAAGTGGCAGAATTACCATAACCAACGCCATTAGTGGCAGGGCGGGCGAGCGCATCACTGCCCTACTACGCATCGTGCGTGATGGCGAGCGTGAGAACATCAAAATTGGCGAGGCAGACAACAAATATATCACCTTTGCCAACAGAGATAATAGCACAAGCTTCCGCTATGCCCTAATATACAATGGCATGGGCAGAAACCACCTAACGTTCACAGGCCCTACTGCCAACGCCTATGGCTGGGAGGTGTCGCTCGACGGCAAGACACTGCGCAACTACGACGAGGGCAACGACACCACAACGACATTTAGCGACGAGCTACAATACAAGATCGTATCGGAGGATAACAACTACCATATCCTACTCGTCGAGGAGCATATCGAGCGAGGCATACCTTCGTTCGAGTGTTTCGACGAGGGCGATGCTAAACTTTGGATTGAGTTCGACAAGGAGCGCATGACGCTACGCATCAACGAGCACTCTTCAAATAAGCCTCGCTATGGTGCAGTTATGGCCCTGCCAAGCGGCATTTACGACGAGCTTGCAGGCAACTACAACGCTCTATTTGAGGAGGATACCTCGGCAGGTCTTACGCTCCCAGCAATCAATAGCGACTACACCAAGTTTGTGCTTATCGACTTTGTGCAGCACGACATCTACGGCGCAAAGACGATGTATGCCTACCACTCACTATCATCGCTCGAGATCTACTGCGAGCCATATGTGGATGCGGAGCTTGCGACAAAGTATGGCACCGAGGCAATCTTCAAGTGCGACTTCGTGAACCCTATTGCGGGCAAGACACCAGGCGTTATCATCAACCCACTTATCGAGGGCTGGGATACTGCGGGCCACGACAAGGGCATTGCCGGCGTGGAGGTTACACATGGCGAGCGTCAGCTAAAGGTTAGCGAGGGTGAGTACTACATTGGCGACAACACCGACGAGGAGCTATCCGTGCACCTTTGGGGACCTAAGGGCGGCTGGAATGGCGAGAATGTGGTTATAGTATTCAAGCTAAACAACATAGCACAGAAAGTATTGGTGGTTACGCCACCCGCTCAATAACGGCAAAACCTAAGATGATTATGAGAAACACAATTATACTTCTTTTAAGCCTGCTCACCGTAGCTCTTGTGGGTTGCGAGCAGAGGACCGAGAGCCTCGATGCGGAGTATGGCTATGTGCAGTTCCGCCTTTTAAAGGAGGCGCAGATGGAGGCCTCAACACGTGCTACGGGCGAGTTGGAGTGGTTGTCGGAAGCGTCAAAAATTACGGTTGTGATGCAGTACAATGGCTCGACAATCAGACAGACGCTACCACTAATGAGCTACGACGAGCAGTCGGCAGAGTGGGGCTTGCAGAGCGAGAAGCTACGCCTCATGGCGGGCAGCTACGAAGTTATCGGCTACTACCTCTACGACAGCCTCGACAACGAGATTTTGTCGGGCGACAACTGCGGAATGTTCTCGGTTGTGGCGGGCGGTCTTGAGGTTAAGAAGATTGGCATACCCGTCATCGAGCGAGGCATCGTGGGCTTTGCCCTCCTGAAGGCATTCCCCGCAACACGCTACGATGCGGAGGGCGACTACGCCTTTAGCAGCATCAAGGCGGTAGACATCACCGTGAAGGATAAGTTCACGGGGAAGAAGACATCGTTCGAGGCGATGCCTACAATCTACTACGAGACATTTGTCGAGGGATCATACGACGAGGAGCTCTACGAGCGCAACGGCCGCTCGGCATATATGATTTGTGGCGTTCAGTATTGGTTGGAGGCGGGCGACTATGTCGTAACGTCGTACACCACATATTCGGATAGCAAGGGCAAGAACACCCTCGAGATTGCCTCAATAGAGGATCTAAACACCGAGTTTTCGATAGCGGACAACCAAAGCAGCATGGTTGCTGTGCCCATAATATTGTCGAAGACAAGCGAGCGCATCAAGGACTACGAGGCACTACGCAAGATATGGTTGGCACTCGACGGCAAGAACTGGACATTCTACGGCGAGGAGTACAACGCTGGCACAAATTGGGACTTCAACAAGGATATAGACATGTGGGGCGAGCAGCCAGGCGTGACGCTCAATGCCGATGGTCGTGTTGTGGGTCTTAACCTCGCCGGCTTTGGTGCTAAGGGCATCGTGCCCGAGGCTATTGGCCAGCTTACGGAGCTACAGACGCTATACCTCGGCAACCACAACGAGCTTATCGGTGGCTACGACAACTCTTCGGCACACATAAGCGCCATGGACTACCACGAGCGCATGATTAAGCATGATGTGCGCCGTGACCTCTCGCCCGAGCTTCAGCGTGCGCTACTAAGCGAAGAGGAGCGTGAGGCACTATATCGCATCGAGCGCAAGGATGTTGCCTTTGGCAACCTCACAAATGGCATTGCGGGAATATCACGTGCCATGATGCGCCTAACAAAGCTCGAGCAGTTCTTCATCGCCAACGCCCCAATCACTGCCGACGAGTTCTTCGTAGATGTGAAGGAGGACTCGCCCTACTACGACGAGCAGGCATCGTGGAGCTGGGCGAACTTCGAGCAGCTGATGGACGTTGAGATATACAACTGCCCTAACCTAAAGCGTCTGCCCATGGAGTTCTTGGCAAGCCTACCTAAGCTTCAGTCGCTCAACGTGGCGATGAACTACGGCATATCTGGCGAGCAGCTAAAGAGCGATTGGGAGGCATTTATCGATGGCGAATCGGGCGACGAGATACAGATTCTCTACCTGAGCTACAACAACCTACGTGAGACACCATCGCACGACTACATGAAGCGCATGACAAAACTCGGATACTTGGATTGTAGCACAAACAAGCTCGAGGTGGTGCACTCGTTGGGCAAGGAGATTTCGCCCGCAACGCTCATCTTCGACTACAACAACATATCGACAATCACGGTTGAGCCAGGCGACTACTTCTGTGGCATGAGCCAGCTCGAGACATTCACCTGCTCGAACAACCGCCTTAGGAGGCTTCCCGACCTATTCTCGGCACGCTCGATATACACTATGCTCACCGCCAACTTCTCGTCGAACGAGATTTCGGAGTTGGAGAATCGCGACGAGTGGCGAGGCATAAACACCGAGACGCTAAACCTTGCCGATAACCGCCTTACGACACTTCCTAAGCGCATCATGCAGTCGGGCTCGAGCGTGCAGACGCTCATGCTCAGCGCCAACGGCATGCGCACAATCGAGGAGGGAGCACTCACGGGAGCTAACAGCGAGATGCTGACAACCATCGACCTTAGCTTCAACCGCCTTAAGGAGTTGCCCTACAACGACTTCAGCATCTCGAACATACCATACCTCTACGGCATCGACCTCTCGAGCAACGCCTTCGAGGAGTTCCCCTATGCCCCACTATCGGTGGATAGGCTCACGGTGCTAAGCATACGTCAGCAACGTGACGACGAGGGTAACCGCACGCTCAAGGAGTGGCCAACAGGCATCGGCACACACAAGAGCATGGCGGCGCTATATATTGGCTCGAACGACCTACGACGCATCGACGACACCATATCGCCATATATCCTCTTGTTCGAGATTAAGGATAACCCAAACATCTCGATTGACCTATCGTCGGTATGTCCATATATCGAGATGGGCTACTATCAGCTAATCTACGACTCAACACAGGATATTCGTGGCTGCGACGCCCTAAACCTCGACTAACAGATGACTATGAAACGACTATACATACTTTTTAGCGCAGCGGCTCTTATGTTGGGTGGCTGCCAGCGAGATATAGAGCCCGCAATCGAGGGCTTCGAGAGCAACAGCTCTTCAATCGAGGCTAAGGCTACGGGTGGCGAGCACCTTATAACCATTCGCTCGGACAAGGCATGGACGGTGCAGACCGATGCCCCATGGCTCATGATATCGCCCGCCAACGGCTGTGGCGAGGTGGAGTGTCGAGTAAAGATCGACTCGACACTTATCAACGACCCTCGCTCGGCAACGATTAACTTTAACTCAGCAGGTCAGCTACTTAGCAAGATAGATGTAAGGCAAGATGGCTTCGAGCGTAGCATCACGCCTCAGAAGCGAGAGATCGAAATCGACGCATCGGCAATACGTGCCAACAGATGGGTCGAGGTAGATATTGTTGCCAACGTCGAGTTCGACGTGGTGAGCAATGCCGAGTGGCTCTCGATCGGCGACTACAAACTGAGCCTCGACTGCGGAGCACGCCCACGCTCAACACGCCTACACATCGACTGGAAGATGAACACCGACCCGACGAAGCGTGAGGCAACACTTGTGCTTACGCCCAAGGGTGGCGAGAGCCTATCTACGCCCGCCACAATCAAGATTCGTCAGGCGGCAGGCCCTCTTATCGAGGATTGTCGTCAGGGCGACTCGTTGGCCATTGTCACCATCTACAACAAGATGGAGTGCTGGGTGGAGGGCGTAATATCGTCGAGCGAGCCTATGCACCGCTGGGAGGCTGTACGCCTATGGGAGTCTACCGACAAAGGTCTGCCATGCCCCGAGGCGGTAGGCCGTGTGCGTGACCTCGACCTTAGCTTCTTCAACACCGAGGACGACATTCCGATGGAGATTAAGCACCTCAAATACCTTGAGACATTGTCGCTATATGGCAACGTGAACACCATGCTCAAGGAGATTAAGCTATGCGAGGAGGTGGCAACGCTCAACTACCTCAAGGACTTGCGCATTGCAGCGATGGGCCTTGTGGCACTACCTGCAAACTTTGCCGAGCTGGGCGACACGCTCGAGAGCCTCGACCTCAACTCGAACAACCTCACGGCAATCCCCGAGGTTATCACCGCCGAGAACTTCCCACGCCTACGCTCGCTAAACCTATCGAGCAACCGTCGCACGATGCTAAATAGCCTCAACAATGTGAACAACATAGGCATATATGTAAATATGCGTGAGGAAGATGACATGCGCAGACTGCTACTATGGGAGAGTCTCGAGGAGTTGGCGCTATCTTACAACTACATCGAGGGCTCACTTCCCGACTTTAGAGTGGGCGAGGAGGGCGTGAGGGCCTACTCTGCCGATGACGTAGTAAATCGTGGCGACACACTTAATTGGGCAGTTCAGAACAATCTGCCACGCATCCTTCCCAATATTCGCAAGCTGAGCATCAACCTCAACTTTATGACGGGCAAGCTCCCCGATTGGTTGCTCTACCACCCACGCCTCTTGGAGTGGGGGCCCGAGGTGCTTGTATATCCTCAGCAAGAGAAGAGCTGCGACAGCGAGGGCAATGTTGTGGGCTTCGACAATGTGCCAACATCTACGGAGTACTACTTCGAGGCATACCCTCTCTACCGCTCACGCTACGAGTTTAACGACGAAACGAACTAAGCTATGAATAGGTACTTATATATAATTGTGGCACTGCTCATGTTTTCAGCATGCTACAACGAGGAGTCAATAATAATCCCCTCGGACAACCCAACAAAGCCCACGACACTCCCTGAGGATGCCACCCAGGGCGAGGTTATCATCAAGTTCAAGCCCGAGATGGAGGCTATACTCGATGCTACGATGACACGCTCGGGAGGTGTTGCCACACGCTCGGGCATACCCTCAACCGACGAGGTATTGGATATTTTGGGCGCTTACCACTTCGAGCGAGTATTCCCCGTGGATAGCCGTCACGAGGAGCGCACACGCCAAAATGGCTTGCACCTATGGTATATCGTGAGGTTCGACCCCGAGGAGGATTTGCAGAGCGCCGTTGAGCGCCTATCGCAGCTTGGCGAGGTAGATAAGCTACAGTGCAACCGCCCTATTCAGCGAGCATACAACCCCACTGCTGAGCCTCGCTTCGTAAGTTGTGACGAGGCTAATGCCACTGCCACACGTAGCTCGGAGTGGGCATTCAACGACCCCGAGATCTATCGTCAGTGGTGCTACGTAAATCGTGGCACGGCACCCTTCACACAGCCATGGGCAGGTGTCGTTGCGGGTGCTGATGCTGGCTGCGAGGAGGCATGGGAGCTAACCACGGGCGACGAGGATATCATTGTAGCGGTGATGGACGAGGCCGTTATGTGGAGCCACCCCGACCTTGCCGACAACATCTGGATTAACGAGGGCGAGGAGTACGACGCTGGCGTAGATGCCGACGGCAACGGATATGTCGATGATAAGTATGGCTACAACTTCGTGCGCAACACACCTATCACGTCGTGGACATCGAACGGCAGCACGGGTCACGGCACACACGTTGCTGGAACTATCGCTGCGGTGAACGACAATGGCATAGGCGTGGCGGGCATTGCTGGTGGTGGCAAGGGCAAGCGTGGTGTTAAGATTATGACCCTTCAGCTCTTCGACGGCATGAACTCGTGTACGCTTGCCATGGAGGCACGTGCGATGAAGTATGCCGCCGACAACGGAGCCGTTATCTTGCAGTGCTCGTGGGGCTACAACTCGGCAAAGGCAAACATGATAATGGGCTATGTTCCAGGGCCTGCTACCGAGGAGGAGTGGGCAGCGACATACCCTCTCGAGAAGGAGGCATTGGACTACTTCATACACAACGCCGGCTCGCCAAATGGCGTGATTAATGGCGGTCTTGCAATCTTTGCTTCGGGCAACGAGTATGCGGCACAGTCGTCGTTCCCAGCGGCATACTCGAAGTGTATCTCTGTGGCTGCCATAGCTGCCGACTACACCCCCGCATCATACTCAAACTACGGCCCTGAGGTGTTGCTCTGCGCCCCTGGTGGCGACCTCGAGTACTACGGCACACCAGGCGAGGCGGACGACATCTACGACGAGAATGGCATACTCAAGGAGCAGGGCGGCATATACTCGACCCTTGTGCTCAATGGCGTTGCGGGCTACGGCTACTACGAGGGCACGTCGATGGCTTGTCCCCACGTCTCAGGCGTGGCAGCGCTCGGCCTTGCCTATGCCAAGCAGCAGAAGCGCCACTTCACATGGGAGGAGTTCAAGGCGCTGATGTACTCAACAGGCCGTGATATCGAGGAGTATTTCGTGGGCGAGAAGCTATACTACATGCGCCACACCTCGGCAGGTGCTACGCCGATAAAGATGAACCTATCGGATTATCGTGGCAAGATGGGACACCTCATAGATGCTGGTGCGTTGCTCAAGGCAATTGATGGCTCGGGTCGTGATATGCGCCTACCAAACATATATCTTGCGCCTAACAAGAGCGTTACTCTCAAGCTCGACGACTATAACATCTACGATGCCAAGAGCATCACGGTGGCAAACAACGAGATTGTAGAGGTTACGCTCGATGGCAACACCCTAACAATCAAGGCTAAGAGCGAGGGTCAGACCCTACTTAGCGTGGTGGCAGATAAGACCCACACCGCAACAATAACTGTGCGCAAGGGCGCAAACGACAACGGATGGCTATAACACGTCACATACTACTTACGATCATCGCACTCGGCATAAGTGCATCGTTGCTGCATGCCCAGCTACCCTCACGCGCAGAGATTGACAAGATGGTAAATCCATCGCTATCGACAATAGCCAAGCGTGCGGTATGCGCTAAAAATAGCGTTGTGGAGCTCGGCACAATCGAGCAGGATGAGCAGCGCACGGTGAGCTTTATGCTCAAGAACACCTCGGCAACGACGGTGGCTATTACCGAGCTACGCTCGACATGCAGCTGCCTAAAGGTCGTAACCAAGCCCAAGGTGCTTAGACCCAACGAGGAGCTGGAGGTGGTGGCTGTGTTCAACGCCTCGGGGCGCAGTGGCAAGGTAAAGATAGATATCTTTGTCTACACCTCGCTTGACACGAAGAGCCCCACAGAGCGCCTAACCATAACAGGCACAATGGCGCAAAGTAGTCCGTTCTCGCACCTACCCTACTCTGCGGGCGAGCTAAAGCTGAGTCGTCAGAGCGTGACCTTGGACAACACACGTGTAGGGGCAACACGCACCGAGCGCATAGCCGTGGCAAACGCCGGCACGAAGGAGCTTAAGATAACGGCACAATCGACCGTGGAGGGGCTCACACTACGCCTCGAACCCGCCATACTTAAGCCAGGCGAGGAGGGCGACATTGTGATAAGCTACACGCCGAAACAGACTGTAACACAAGATATTCAGACCTTAATAATATTGGAGGGTTGCTCAGGACAGCCCACCCAAAGAGCGATAAAAATAACGATAAAGAGATAGAAAATGAAGCACTTCAAACTACTACTTTTAATGGCGAGTGCGCTGCTAATGTTTAGCTGCGAGAAGCCTATAAACAACGACCCACCACTACCCGAGGCAGAGGTTACGCTTCGCACAATAGCGGGCGCATGGCAGCTCACAGAGTGGAATGGCAAGGCTCTCCAAGAGGGCACATACCTCTACATCGAGCTTGACAAAAGCCAGCACTTCGAGATGTGGGACAACCTCGGCTCGATGTACACCGAGCATAAAACGGGCTCGTTTGCCATAACAAAAGACGAGAACGAGAGGACAATAATCACGGGTCAGTATGACCATGGCGTGGGCGACTGGAACAACAGCTACGTAGCATACTTTATGGCGAATGGCGACCATATGGCATGGACCACCGACACCGAGAACATGCTCTTTAAGCGCATCGACACAATACCAGAACTTAACTAACAAAACAATATTAACTATGAAAACACTTAAACAAGTAGCATTTGCAGTTGTGGCTATGTGCCTCGCATGCGTGGGCGTAAGCTGCGACAAGGAGCCTGAGGTGACTCCCGCAGAGAAGCCAACAATCGGCATTCTCGATGTTGAGTTCGACGCTGAGACATCGACCGCAAGCGTGATGATTGTGCCATCGACCGATGCCACAGCATGGTACTACAAAGTAGAGAGCGAGGGCAACGCTACGGACTACACAAAGGTGGAGAACGCAATGGCCCAGGAGATTACCTTCGAGGTGCAGTATGCCGTGGAGTACACCATCTCTGCCTATGCCGAGAACAAGGCGGGCAAGAGCGACGTGGCAACAAAGAGCTTTACACAGGCATCAGACCTCGAGGTGGCAACAATCGCCATTTCGAAGCCTGAGTTCGACGAGGCAACGATGACCCTGAGCTACAAGGTGACACCATCGGAGAACACCACACATTGGTATTGGGGCATTAAGAGCGATGCCGCATCACCCTCGGAATATGAGCACCATGAGGGCAACGTGGCAGTGAGCGTGTCAATAGCTGTGGAGTACGATACTGAGTACACCTTCGTATTTGCAGCTGAGAATGCTCACGGCATTGGCGAAAAGATAGAGGCAGAGTTTATGACAATCTCGCCTGTGGTGGAGATCTCTATCGAGAACCTCACACAGTTCTCGCTCGACGCTGTTATTACTAAGAAGAGCCACTGCGTGAAGTATGTGGCTGGCGCAGTGCACACCGATGCTTACAACCGCAACACATTTATCGAGGAGGCTCAGCGCTCGCTAAACCCTGATGCCGACTACCCATTTGCGGTATTCAACTCGGCTACCGAGAGCCGCACATTCTCGGAGCAGGACTTGGTGCGTAACTCGCTCGTCACAAGCAACGACAATGCCGGCATCTTGCTCGTGCCAGGCACATCGTACACCATTGCCGTATATGGCGAGGATGCTGAGGGCAGATACAACGTAACTACCAAGGAGTTTGTTGCGCCTACGGCTACGCTCAACGGCAACGTGGAGGTAGCGGTAAACGTCACCGAGATTGCTGAGACATCGGCAAAGGTGGAGGTGACAGCAGCCGAGGCATGCAAGATTATCGTGGGATATATCGACCCAGCGGTAGCTAAGGTAGACACCGAGAATCCTTTCGACTTCGAGGGTAAGAGCGACGAGGAGATTAGCAACTACCTCGTGACAATGACTCACGCCATACCATCAGTTTATAGCGCTCCTATCGAGTTTAGCATCGGCAACCTCGGCATCGGCGCTACATACTACGCCTACGCTATCGCCATTAAGGATGGCAAGGTTGGCAAGGTGACGTTCGAGGCATTTACAACCGTAGTGCCTAAGCTTACGGGCATCGCAAAGATTACTGCAGCCGAGATCGTAGAGCAGACATCGCACGAGTCGGTTACTGTGAAGCTAACAGCAGATAGCAACGCTAAGAAGGTGCGCCTATATGCTGCTCCTGAGGCTGACCACTCAGCATATGCCGAGAACCTCGAGTATATCATGGACGTTTCGGAGTATCAGAACTACCGAGATGAGTACGACGTGGTTGATGGCGCAGTTACTGCCGAGGTGGCTATCTACCACCCTGGTGGCAAATACTATATGTATGCTGTGGCTGTTGATGGCGAGGGCAAGGCTGGCGAGATGGTCTGTGTGGCAACATTGGCGGGCCTCGACACAGAGTACTACACCGCTATCGAGGAGATTGTCGAGGAGTACAAACACAAGTTCGACGGCACAGGCACTGTGGATATGGTCGTAACAATCAAGGGACAGGAGGAAGACCGCATCAGCCTCTATGTAGACACTGACACTCGCTCGGCAAATGCTGACACTGTGTGGGTTATCCGCTTCAACGGATTTATCGAGGAGATCGAGGATAACGTGAAGTATACCTTCGCAGAGTGGCCTGAGGATAGCTTGCGTGGCTCGTATAAGCAGGCTATTGCTGGCTTCTCGCTCAAGTATGAGGATGGCGGCAGCGCATGGGATCCTAAGTACGAGGCATTGCAGGAGTATAGCGCATCATGGGGCGGTGACGTTCTCGTTGCTGTTGTGCTCGACACTGCGGGCAAGCTCAAGATCCACAGCTACTACCCTGCCGGCGGCGAGGTAACGCTATATTAATTAGAATAGGGCTGATAGGGTAAATAGGGTTGATAAGGCGATAGCAACACAACACTATCTGCCCTATCAAGCAAATCACCACCATTTGGGTCAGAAAGGGTCAAAAGGGTCAGAAAGGGTTATATTTTCTACTCTTTGGACCCTTCGGATTCTTTGGACTCTTTTCACGAGAAATAAATTTGTTGTTAGAAGGGGTTAGGCTTGGTCTATCTCAAATGAAGACCCCTCGGGATAGTACTTAATAGTACAGCCCGAGGGGTCTTACTTTATGTGATGGGCCGAGAATGACTCCTTATCACGGCAAATTATCGGCGAGATTGGTATTGCTTGATAACCCCTCTCTTAGAATTACGGATAAACTCGATAAGCTTGTTGCGCTCGGGAGTCTCGGGGATGTCGTTCTCTGCCTTCTCGCAACCTGAAAGGTAGCTTAGGTCGCTCTGGAACAACACACGGCAGGTGTTGTGGATAGACTCGATCTGCTCAGCAGTAAAGCCACGGCGAGAAAGACCCACCTTGTTGATGCCGGCATAGCGAGCCTCGCCATTTGACACGATGATGAATGGAGGCACGTCCTGCGTGAGGAGCGCACCGCCCTGAATCATGGAGTGGTCGCCGATATGTATCCACTGGTGAATAGCAGTATGACCGCCGATAACCACCCAATCGCCAACCTCTACCTCGCCAGCAAGCGACACACGGTTAGCAATAACGCAGTGAGAGCCAACAACATCGTCGTGCGCCACATGAACATATGCCATAAGCAGGTTGTGGTCGCCAACAACGGTAGTACCACGTGAGGCAGTACCACGTGCTATTGTCACACACTCACGAATATCGTTATAATCGCCGATGACGGCTGTTGTCTGCTCGCCAGCAAACTTCAAATCTTGAGGAAGACATGCGATGCATGCTCCTGGGTGCACCTTATTACCCTTACCGAGGCGTGCACCATTGTAGATAATGGCGTGGGGGCCAATCCAGCAATCGTCGCCGATGACCACATCGCCCTCGACATAGGCAAAAGGCTCGATTGTAACGTTCTTACCAATCTTTGCGTCGGGGTGAACGTAGGCTAAGTTACTAATCATATTGTAGTTAAGTGTTTGTGTCGTAAGTTTTTCAATTAGCGGTTCTTCACAATCTGCGCTGTGAGCACTGCCTCGCAAGCGAGCTGACCACCAACAAATGCCTTACACTCGGCGGTGCATATGCCACGACGGAAGTCGCCGATGTGGCACTCGAGCTGAAGCGTGTCGCCAGGAACTACCTTGCGCTTCCACTTTACGCCATCGACCTTGAGGAAGTATGTCGAGTAGCACTCGGGATCCTCAACGCCATGCAACACAAGGATGCCGCAGCACTGTGCCAACGCCTCGATGATGAGCACACCAGGCATAACAGGCTCCTCGGGGAAGTGACCCACGAAGAATGGCTCGTTCATAGATACCTGCTTGATACCGCCGATGTCGTTCTTGTCGATGTGGAACACACGATCAACAAGCAAGAATGGAGGGCGGTGAGGAAGGAGCTTCTTAATCTGGTTGATATCCAATAGAGGCTGCTCCTTAGCGTTATACTTGAACATAGGACGGTCGCCGCTACGACGAATCTGACGGCTGAGGTCCTTCATAAACTCGGTATTAGCAAAGTGGCCAGGACGTGTAGCCCACACTCTACCCTTGATGCGCATGCCAAGTAGGGCGAAGTCGCCGAGGAGATCGAGGAGCTTGTGGCGTGCAAACTCGTTGTTGGCACGTAGCTGCTGGTTGTTCAGATAGCCACCCGTAATGTGGATATCCTCCTTGCCAAAGATCTTTTTGAGGTGCTCGAGCTGCTCGTCAGATACGGGGTTCTCAACAACCACAATAGCATTGTCGAGGTCGCCACCCTTGATAAGGTTCATCTTCATAAGTGGCTCAAGCTCATGCAAGAAGACAAATGTGCGACACATAGATATCTTCTCGGCATAGTCGTCAGCAGGGTTGTATACGGCATACTGGTTGCCCACAACCTTCGAGTTGTAATCGACATGCACTGATACCGAGAACTCGTCGTCGGGATAGAGGACGATGGCCACACCCTTCTCAGGGAGTGTGTATACCTGCTTCTCGGTCACCTCATAGTATTTGCGCTCTGCCGACTGCTCCACGGTGCCCACCTCCATAATGCGCTGGGCATACTCTCGTGCCGAGCCGTCCATGATAGGTGTTTCGGGAGCGTTGATATCTACTATTGCGTTGTCTACCTCAAGTGTCCATAGTGCCGACATGATATGCTCGATGGTGCTCACCTTAGCCTCACCCTTCTCGATTGTTGTGCCACGTGATGTGTCTGTCACATAGTCGCACAAGGCGGGAACCTCGGGACAACCCTCAAGGTCTACACGTCGGAAAATTATACCTGTATTATCGTCTGCGGGATTAACCGTCATAGTAACCTGCAAACCTGTGTGCAAGCCCTTGCCCTGGAATGAAATTGGCTGGGCAAGCGTACGTTGTTTAATAGCCATACTAATAAAATTTTGGTATATCGTTGCAAAGATATAAATTTTCTCAAAAAAAATTACTATTTTTGCTCAGAATATTACCATTACTATGGAGAACAAGCTAAATAAAACAGAGATAAATAGAGCGCAACAACGCAAGGGCACACCACGCCGCCATGCACGCATCAACCTTGGCGACACACGCAAGGAGAGCATGGGCGAGTGGCTCTTCAACCACCGCATAGGTCTTTTGGTGGTGTTTGCAGTATTTGTGCTTGTGGGCACGGTGCTTGCCACAGCACGCTACCATATCGAGCGCATTGACCTTGAGTATATTATCGAGATTACCCCTGAGCAGTTCGAGGAGGAGAAGATACCCGAGACAAAGCCTCAGGTTAGTGCCGAGGAGCTATACCAGCGCATGCAGAATGTGCGTAACGTGGCATCCAACGAGGCATCGGAGAGCGAGGACTCGTCGGGTAGCGCCGAAGAGGAGGCAGATAACGACCAGCCGGTGGAGGATGCCGACGATGGCATGGACGGCAGCCGCAGCGACATTGACGAGGGAAGCAGCTCGGTGAAGGGCTCGGGCATAAGCGGCAAGGGCGGCGGCAGCGACACGGGAGATAGCAAGACGGAGAACGAGGATAAGGGCAAGTATCAGGGCACATGTACCGTGAGCTACTGCTTCACCGACCCTGTGCGCAACCACTCGACACTCTACATTCCTGCCTACACAGCACGTGGAGGTGGCGTTGTGGTGCTCGACGTGTGGCTCGACCGCAATGGCGCTGTGACAAATGCCCGCGTGGCATCATCGACAAATTCGAGCCTAAACGCCATCGCCATTCAGGCTGCCCGCAACTATCGAACACGCTTCAACATCGACGGCTCAGCCCCAGCACCACACAAGGGAACCATCACCTATACGTTTGTGGCACAGTAATTATCTTCACATGACCCTACTTCGCATCATATTGTGTAGCATAGCAACGCTTATTATCCAAGGCTCCATGTCAGAGGTCCTTGCTATGCCTACTGCACACCTATCTGCGGAGGTATCCATGGAAGGTCATGACCAAAATCACAAGGAGCAACCACCTACGTTCGAGTATAACAACCCTCGCTTAGGTATTGGCTCCTCAAGCGAATCATCACATGGCGTAACGCCCGTTACTCGAACACTACACCGAATACTACGACTCAACCATAAGACATGGCAAACAGATGTTGCCGTACGAGCTATAGACTCAACTATGGCAACGCCTCGATATGGACTCTATAACCATAAAATATTGTTCTATACTCATCCACGCCACTACTACCTCAATGGCTTGATGAGACTTATTATTTAGTTGATAATTATCCCCACGACATTTTACAAACACCTATTAATCAACTAAATAACAAAACCATAATAATGAATACAGAGAATATCTGCAAGGCATTGTATGCCTTGCCCAACAAGCATATCGTTGCTCGTCGTGAGAGTATTATTAAACCTATTATCATTGCCATCATAGGCGTTATTACATTGATTATCAATTCAGCCTATGTGGGTAATGATGCCGAGGCGCTATCAATGGCGTTCATAACCGTTGGTGTAGCACTAATACTCTATGGCTTGCTTGTCGCAATTATGAGGACTAATAGTTCAAAATTGGTTCCTTACGACAACGACGCAAAGTGCTATCTTAAGTATCGAGAAAGATACTTTGACCGTGAGCTTGTAGCCCCCATCATCAAGGCGTTAAAGAGTGGCGATATAGCAGCTATTGACCAGATGCCAACAACAAATATTGCCGCTGTAACCCTCGTTGAGTATAGCTCGAAGCGTGACATCAAGGCATACTGCCTATACTCCTACGGCGAGAGTGGGTATCGACCATTGTGTGAGCCCGTTATAGTGAGTGGCAAGAAATAATCTCGCTTAAGGACAGAAAAGACAAAATGATGGTTGCGGACAACAGATTAGTGTGATACCCGACCATCGTTTTGTCTTTTCAAGCGGGCTTTCTATGTAGGCGGAATAGGGAAGATAGGGAGAATAAGGAGGATAAGGAATTTAGGGAATTTAAGGAACTTAGGGAAAGAGTATCAATAATCTCCTTAAATTCATTAAATTCACTAAACTCCTTAATCTACCACCTCAATCAGCGCACTAAATTTGTTGTTAGAAATCGTGAGATGTGGTACATCGAAAAAGTAACCACCTCGGGATAGTACTTATTAGTACAGCCCGAGGTGGTTAGCTTTTAGCGATGTGCCGCAGATTGCGGTTTATCACAACAAATATTTGTTGGGAGAAGGGGTTAGGCTTGGTCTATCTCAAATGAAGATCCCCTCGGGATAGTACTCGAAGTACAGCCCGAGGGGTCTTGCGTTTGAGATGGGCCGAGAATGACCCCTTATCACAACAAATTATATGTTGCGTATTGATGGGAAGAGCATATATAGCTGATCCATAAGCGAATTCATATCGAAGCCCTCACGCAAAATCATGAGAATGGTATTATCGCCAGCGATGGTGCCGAGCACCTCGGAGATGCCCTTGCTGTCGATAGGCACCGAGATGGCGCTTGCATAGCCAGGCTTGGTGGTTATGACACACATGTTACCAGAAAATGCGATATCGATGATGTTATCCGACACGTTGGTCGATATAGAGTGGTCGTTACGGGTGTTGTTCGGGAGTACATAGATGTAGCCCTTCTCCTTGTGTGGCACCTTAGCCACATGCATAAACTTAAGGTCACGTGAAAGTGTTGATTGCGTGATCTTTACACCATGCTGCTCAAGGCGTTCGATAAGCTCCTCCTGCGAAGATACAAACTCCGAGCGAATGATTTTCCTAATTACTGATAGGCGTTGTGTTTTCTGATTCATATGATGCCCACTATTTATCATTTAAGCGCATAAGCACTCATAAATATTGCATAAACAACGTACAAAATTAATATTTTTTCACAAATTTCACAACACCTCGCCAATTTTTTAACACGCCCACAAATAATTTTTATTTGACATTGCTGAATTACGGATAATATCACTATCTTTGTTGCGACTTGCTATGCAAGTAGGTCAAGAAAAACAACTAATTTTGACGAAGAGAATTTATTAATACTAACTAAAAAAACCTTTGGTAACTATGAGAAAACTTTTTTCGATGATGCTTGCGCTCTTGGCGATTGTTGGCGTTGGCTGTGAGCCAATCCAGCAGGGCGGCGACGATCAGCAGAAGGGCATCGCATTTAGCGATCAGAACGTGACTGCTACATCTATTCAGGTGAAGGTTACACCTGACGATGCTGCGGCCAACTACTACGCTGCTATCGTTACAGCTGCTGAGATCGAGGGTCTTAGCGACGCAGAGATTATTGACGAGGCTTTGAACAGCGAGTCGTTCAAGACACGTAAGGGCACTCAGCTTATTGGCAAGAACGACCTTACTCCTGAGACTGACTATGCCGTTATCGCATTCTACATCACATCAGTAGACAAGGTATATCGCCTTGACCTTACGACAGGTGCTGCTGAGGCTCCTATCGCCCCAGAGCTCTTCGACGTGAAGATCGAGGTTAAGGATATCACAGCAACATCGGCGATTGCAACAGCTACTCCTAACTCATCGGCTAACCGCTACTTCTTCCGTGTTATCACAAAGATGGAGCTCGACGCTATGGGTATCTACAAGAACGACTTCGAGGTGTTCTCTTACATCCTCGAGAACCCTAACAGCAACGACTACATCGTAACAGGCACAACAACTCTCGACCTTCACCTAAGCCCTGAGATGGACTACCTTGCTGTAGCATTCAACGTTGAGAACTGGGAGGCAGTATACAACAAGCAGGAGCAGCTCAAGCTCTTCCGCTACGAGTTCAAGACTCCTAAGGCTGAGTACGACCCAGACTCATTGTTCACATTCAACAACCTCAAGCCTACATCTAACGGCTTTACCGTAGACGTAATCCCATCACGTGGCGAGGATTCGTTCTGGACATACTACATCTGGACAAAGAAGTCGTACGACGAGACATTGTCAAAGGAGTCGTCAGCAAACATCGTTATGCGTAGCTACTGGGCACTCTACAACCTCGCTGGCGAGGCATTCATCTGGGACTTCGGTCAGTTCATGCGTGAGTACATGGGTCAGACAGGCTCATCACGCATCAGCAACTACGAGCCATTGAAGGCCAACACCGACTATGTTGTTGTGTTGTTCTACATCGATCCTAACGTAGGTAGCGACCCAACCGAGGTTTACGAGTATACATACGTGGCTATCGACGTTCACACAACAGAGCGCTCACTTGCTCCTGTTGAGATGACCGTATCTGAGCCTGTTATCGTGAAGAATGGCTTCAAGTACGACATGATGTTCAACGTGAAGCTTAGCGACGATGCTCAGTCACTAAAGATTGGCGCACAGCTTTGGGACAACTACGACTTCGCATCATATTGGAATCCTAACGACTGGACCTCTGTCGAGGCATTCTTCAAGTATGGTAGCAGCTACGTTAGCGAGGAGAGCTTGGCTGAGGCTAAGGGCGAGCAGGGTACTACAATCTCGCTCACAGGTGTAGACAAGAACGACTACGCTATCTTCTTCGAGGCCGAGAACGCTGAGAACACAAAGACTCAGTTCGGTATCCACGTGACTGCATCGATGTTCGACCAGGCACAGTAATTAAACAGAGCTTGAAAGATGAAAAAGTTTTTAAGCATATTTGCTATTGTAGCCCTCGCACTCGGCTTTACTGCGTGCGAGGAGCCTACAGTGGACCCCCAGGACAAGGGAAAGCCTATGCTCAGCGTTGATAAGACTGAGATATTGGCTAACGGCGCTGACAAGGCTACATTCACAGCCTATGTTAAGGGTGTGGAAGATGCAGGCGTACAGATTATCTCGCTCAAGAACAACGCCATTCTTAGCGGCAACACCTTCACCACCACCGAGCCAGGTGTATACCAATTCAAGGCTATCTATGGCAAGGAGTCGTCAGAGGTAGTTGAGATTACTGCTAAGGAGGTAGAGAAGATCATCACCCTCGAGGCTGACAAGAGCGAGATTATCGCCGATAACACCGAGGCTGTGACATTCTCAGTAAAGGTTGATGGCGAGGCTGTTTCGGATAACTACATAATTACCAACCTTACCTTCAACACCAAGGTTGAGAACAACACATTTACATCGGACACTGTTGGCGAGTTTACGTTCCAGGCGATGTACGAGGGTAAGTGGCTTTCAAACGAGGTTAAGGTGGTTGTAAACGCAGTTCCTGCACCTGAGGTTAAGGAGCTACGCCTCACAGTAAGCCCAAGCCGCATCAAGGCTGATGGCGTAGAGGAGGCAACCTTCACCGTGACCTATGGCAAGGACGACGTTACTGCCGAGGCTGAGATCTACAACGTGAAGACCAATGAGGTGCTTAGCGGCAACAAGTTCAAGACCTCGGAGGCTGGCACATACTCGTTCCGTGCTCGCTACCAGGAGGAGATTACCGGTGCAAGCATCAACGTAGATGCCTACGACCCTAATTGGGAGGGCAAGTATGAGCCAGGCATGCTCTACAACGAGAATGGCGTTAAGGGTGTAATCTTCGCTATCAAGGAGCACAAGGCATCGGGCACTATGTTCTGCTACGTTATGTCTATGGACGAGGAGGACTTGCCATGGTCGTATGAGCAGGTAGACCTTAGCTATGCTAACTCAGCGTGGGGCGCTTGGATCACTGAGGACATCTTCCACCCAGGCCGTGACAACCGTGACATCAACAACTACCCAGCATTCAAGTGGTGCGTGGAGCATGGCGATGGCTGGTTCCTACCATCACAGGAGGAGATGGAGTGGATGTGGGACGCAGTATCTGGTGGCCAACACAAGTTCGAGGCTCCAACTGTGGCTGAGTACAACAAGGTGCTTACTGAGAATGGTGGTGAGCCTGTACAGGAGACATTCTATTGGTCATCAACAGGCCTTGACTCTACAAGCTCTGTGGCAATAGCATTCATGGAGAACAGCGTTATCTGCCTCGAGTCTACACGCGACAAGGCATATAGCGTGCGTGCTGCATACCGCTTTGCTATCAACTAAGAGCAGACAAAATTGCTACATTGGGGAGGTTAGGGAGTTCCTTAACCTCCCTAATTTTAGATGATATTATGAAAAAATCAGAATTTGGATTTATCGGCGACATAGCCACTATGTTTGGCGCACTACCCCACCACGGCTTCGAGCCTATTGGCGACGACTGCACCGTGCTTGATATGGGTGGCGAGGCACTTGTGATGACCACCGACATGCTTATCGAGGATGTACACTTCTTGCGTCACGCCATAAAGCCCGAGGACGTGGGACACAAGAGCCTCATGGTAAACATCTCGGACGTGGCAGCAATGGGTGCTAAGCCCGTGGCTACGCTGCTGAGCATTGCCCTACCCGAAGGGGCACAGGGCGAGTGGTCGGAGCGCTTCATGCGTGGCTACTACGAGGCATCAAAGGAGCGTGGCGTGGCACTTGTGGGTGGCGACACCACGGCCTCACGTGACAAGATAGCGATAAACGTGGTTGCCATAGGTCGTGCACCGATGGCAAATATCAAGCGACGAAAGGATGCTAAGGTAGGCGATGTTATTGCCGTTACGGGCAAGCTCGGAGCATCGTCGAAGGGCCTCGTGGATATCATGTTTGGCGATGTGAACACCCCTGCTGCCAAGATACACTGCCGAGCACAGGCACGCACGGCGGAGGGCGCATGGCTGGGCACACGTAGCGAGGTGCATGCCATGATGGACGTATCGGACGGCATAGCCTCGGACATAAAGCATATCATGGAGCTATCGAAGGTAGGTGCTGAGATAGAGCTCGACAAGATACCTACCGACTACGACATTCGCTTTGCCACGACGGGTGGCGAGGACTACGAGCTACTACTTACCGTTGATAGCGCAGCGTTCGACACCATTGCCGAGGAGCTATTCAAAGCTACGGGCACAACGCTCACAAAGATTGGAACCATCACCGAGGGCGACAGCCTAACATGGCTCGAGGAGGGCAAGCCCCGAGAGTTGGATCTAAATGGATTTACGCACTTTTAGTAGATGTAGGGAATTAGCCTATATCTCACACGTTGCATATAGTCGCTATAGCCCTCTAATTCACGACAAAGAAGCGCCTCCTCATGCTTTATGCGCTTGATGATAAGAGGGATATAGAGAAGCATTAGTGCAAACGATAGTGGCGAGGCAAGCACAAGGGGCATAGCCAAGAAGAGGAGTATGGTGGCAAAGTACATCGGGTGGCGCACTATGCCATAAAGACCCGTGTCCACAACCCTCTGCCCCGCCTCCACCTCGATGGTGCGCATTAGGTAGGCATTCTCACGCAACACCTCGGCATAGAGCAGATAGCCAACCACAAACAGAAATGCCGAGAGCCACACCGCCCACGTGGGCAACAACAACCAGCCAAAGCGCCAATTAAGCCCCGAGAGCACAAAGACAGCCACAAAGAGCAAGCCACTTAGTCGAACAACGATGCTCTGCTCCGATGCCTGCTCCTTGGCACTAAGGCGCTTCTCGAGAAGCTCGGGCGCACGAACAAGCATCACCACGCCAACGATAAAGATAGGTATAAAGAGTATTGCCATAAATAGCCACCCCTGCCAATACTCAATAGAGCCCGCCGAGAGAAAGATCATCGCCCCCACCATAAGTACTCCAACAAGGTACTTTACAAGGGCGCTAAGCATCAGTCTATGTCGCATAATCTATCGTTTTATGAGTTCACGAAGGAGCGTAACGACCTCGCTAAGTGAGCGTAGGCGGAAGGTTACGGCGAGCGACAAGTAGACAACTGCGCCGATAGCGACATCGGCAACGAGGTGAGCTCCTGAGCCCAAAGTTAAGAGATATGGGTTGATAATATGGAGCACCACAAACATCAATGCCGCAACGACAAACTGCGGAATTAGCGCTCGAAGAACAAGAGCGATACCTATATTCATATAACGCATGGCTGCTGCGAGATTTACGACAAAATCTACGGCAGCCATCGTTGTCATACCCCACGCCACAGCCTCGATGCCGAGGGGTATGGTTATGGCAAGTATGGCGGTCATCACAACACGCTTCACTATCTCGAGGCGCAAGATGATACGTCCGTCGCTTCGTACCTTTATTATATTATATGATACCACCGCCAAGGGGTATAAGATGCCCGATAGCGCCAATATCTCGAAGTAGGGCACCGTTGGCAGCCACTTCTCGCCCAACAACAGCATGAACATCTCGGGGGCAATAGCCACCAAGCCAAGCATCACGGGGAATACGACAAACGACAATAGGTTGATTATGCGTAGGTAGCCCGCCGAGAACTTATCCTCGGTGTCGGCAATCTTGGCGAGGGCGGGATATGTAACACCCTGCACGGCTTGCACCGTGGAGGTCACGGGCAGATCCTTGAGCTTCTGCGCCTGCGAGTAGAAGCCGAGCGAGTGTGCCGAGTAGAGCTTGCCGATAAATAGCTGAGCAACGTTATTATATATCGCCGCAATTAGGTCCGTAGCAAGCAGACGTAGGCTAAAGGGTGCCATTGTGCGTAGTAGCGCCATGCTAAAGCGCTCACGGCAACGCCAGCGACGTATCCACCAGAAGGCCGCAGCCTTGATGCCCATCATAAGCAAGCGCTGCGCCACGAGCGACCATATGCCGCAGCCGGCGAGTGCCATCACCACAGCAACAACACCACTAAAGAGCGACGAGAGAAAGACGATTTTTGAGAGTAGCTTAAACCTAAACTCGCGCGTAAACATAACCGTCTGCACCACGCAGAGCGAGTTAATAGGCAAGACAAGGAACAATACAGGGGCAATATCCGAGATTATAGGCTGGTCGTAGAATCGAGCCAAGGGATATGCCAGCGCCACAAGCACAACATACAAAATAGCGGACATCGCTACATTGAAGCCGAGCACCGAACGATACTCGCCATCAGTGGGACTCTCCTTGCGTATGAGGGTCTGCGAGAAGCCACTATCGACAATCGTGAGAGCGACAGAGGTGAAGAATGTGAGGATAGCCATTACGCCAAAGTCGGTAGGGGCAAGCTGACGTGCCACGATGATGCTTACGGCCATCTGCACGACCATAGAGAGGAGCTTCTCCATAAAGCTCCACGCCACGCCGCTCACTACCCTATGCTCCAACTTCTCGGCCACGGCTACTCAACGAAATGCTTAATAGCAAGGTCGTAGGACTTGAGGCCAAAGCCCATGATTGTGCCCACCGCTACGGGGGCAATCATCGACACATGGCGGAACTCCTCACGACTGAGAATTGAAGAGATGTGCACCTCGACAACGGGCACGCCAATAGCTGCCACCGCATCGTGCAACACCACGGAGGTGTGGGTATAACCTCCAGCATTGAGCACTACCGCATCGTACTCGCCGTCAGCCTCTTGCAGCTTTGTTACAAGCTCGCCCTCGACGTTCGACTGGTAGTAGTCAATAATATGGTCCGAATAACGTGCACGAAGAGCCTCGAGGTAGTCCTCGAAGCTCTCGTGTCCGTATATCTCGGGTTGGCGACGCCCCAAAAGATTGAGGTTCGCACCGTTGATAATTAGAATTTTCATCCTATAAGAATTATAGGTTAAAATTGGGTCGATTCCCATAAAGTCATATATTCGAGCTATTTTGAAGCTGCTCGCAGTCAGACAAAGCGTAGTTTACTCTGCGCAAATGAGCATTTGGCTGACAAGGCAGATGCCAAAGAGCCGAACAGATAACTTTATTAGTACTCCTTAGCGGTTGTCTCGCCCTTCAAAACACGAAGAGCATTCTCAGCCAACGACTCAAGCTCGTTCTCACCTGGGTAGATCTTGATAGGTGCGATGAACTTACAGTAATCAACGATGATGTCGTTTACGCAGTCGTTCCAAGCAATACCACCTGTAAGAAGGATAGCATCAACCTTACCCTTGAGAACTACTGCCATCTCGCCGATGTACTTAGCCACAGAGTAAGACATAGCGTCGAGCATGAAGCGAGCCTCCTTGTCGCCAGCAGCAGCACGCACCTCGTTGAGCTCCTGAACATTGTTGCAGTTTACGTGATCAACAAGACCACCCTTGCCTGCCAACAACTTCTTAATCTCAGCCTTGTCGTACTTGCCAGAGAAGCAGAGGTCTACAAGGTCGCCAGCTGGAAGGCAACCAGCACGCTCTGGAGCCAATGGGCCATCACCATCAAGGGCGTTGTTAGTATCAACAACACGACCCTGGAGGTGAGCAGAAACAGAGATACCGCCACCCATGTGAACAACAACAAGGTTGAGCTCCTCGTAAGGACGACCAATCTCCTTAGCATAGCGACGAGCGATAGCCTTCTGGTTCAAGGCGTGGAAGATAGAGCGACGTGGAAGCTCCTTAAGACCGCTAACACGTGCCATATCCTGAAGCTCATCAACAACAACAGGGTCAGCGATGTAAGCCTCAACACCTGCCTCGTCGGCGATGCGACGAGCGATCAATGCGCCAAGGTTACTTGCGTGCTGACGCTTAGGTGCTACGAGGTCGGCAATCATAGCCTCACCAACACGGTAAACACCACCCTCGATAGGACGCATCAAGCCACCACGGCCGATAACAGCGTCCAACGACTTGAGCTCGATGCCATCAGCCTTCATTGCGTCGAGGATAATCTGCAAACGCCACTCGAGCTGGTCGGCAACAGATGCAAACTGCGCAATCTCCTCGGCAGAGTGGCTAAGCTTCAAAGTCTTAACCTGCTCCATGTCCTCGAACACTGCAACCTTAGTCGAGGTAGAGCCAGGATTAATGGTCAATATTCTGTAAGCCATATTGTTACACTATTAACTTAGTTCGAAATTATTTTGCTGACAAGCAAGCAAGAGCGATAGAGTAAAGCTTGGTCTTAGTTGAGTCGCCACGTGATGTGAGCACACATGGAGCAGTAGGACCAGCAACCATAGCTGCAAGCTCAGCGCCACCAAACTTAGAGCAAGCCTTGAAGAATACGTTACCTGACTCGAGGTTAGGGAACAACATACAGTCAGCATCACCAGCAACAGGGCCTGTAAGCTTCTTGATCTTAACTGACTCCTCGTCGATAGCTACGTCCAACGCCAAAGGACCCTGGAACAAAGCGTTGCCAAGCTCGCCAGCCTGACCAAGGTCAGAGAGCTCCTTAGCCTCAACTGAGCTAACTACCTTAGGAAGAAGCTGCTCTGATGGAGCAAGCAAAGCCACCTTAGGCTGCTCGATACCGAGGTTGTTAGCAGTCTGAATGAGGTACTTAGCAATCTGCTTCTTCTGCTCGAGTGATGGGCATGGAAGAACAGCTACATCGCTCACTACAAGAAGCTTGTGGTAAGCAGGAACCTCCAATACTGTAACGTGGCTAAGAACAGTACCCTGTGGCAACAAACCCCACTCCTTGTTCAAGATACCACGCATATACTTGTCAGTAGGCACAACACCCTTCATCAAAACGTCGTACTCACCGTTGTGAACAGCCTTAACTGCAATCTCAACAGCCTTAACATCCTCAGACTCAGGAATGATAGTGTACTGGTTGATATCAACGCCCTCTGCCTCGCAAGACTTCTTGATCTCCTCAGGATCACCAACAAGTGTTACATCAGCAAGGCCAGCCTTGATAGCCATATCGGTAGCACCGATAGAGTGAGTATCCTGACCATAAGCCACAATCATTCTCTTCTTACCACGTGCGACAGCCGCCGCTACGAGCTCGTCCAAATGCTTAATCATAGTAGTTTAAGTTTTTTATGTTTGTTAGTTAATATTTTTTGTTTTAGGTTTTGCTTTTAGTCCACCCAATTTGTTGTTAGAATAGTGCAAATACTTTCGCTCGGCGAAATTTTCGTCGATGGGCTGTACTTTGATGTACTGCCCAATGACGAAATATTTTGCTAGCGGCAGTAGATGCGCTATATTTTTCGTTTTAGGCTTGCTTTTAGTTCACCCAATTTGTTGTTAGAATAGTGCAGATACAACGCTCGGCGAAATTTTCGTCGATGGGCTGTACTTTGATGTACTGCCCAATGACGAAATATTTTGCTAGCGGCAGTAGATGCGCTATTATCACAACAAATTTATTTTACCAAGCGGAAAGTATCCTTAGCAATTACCAACTCCTCGTCGGTGCAGATAACAGCCGCCTTAACACGTGAGCCCTCCTTCGAGATCTCGTAGTCGGTGCCACGCTTACCACGGTTGCGAACCTCGTCGAACTCAAGACCCATGAACTCCATGTTACGCAAAACGTACTCACGAACCTCTGGAGAGTTCTCACCAACACCACCTGTGAAGATTACGAGATCAACACCACCCATCTCGGCAGCGTACTCACCCACGAACTTCTTGATGCGGTTGCCATACATGTCACGAGCGATGATAGCACGCTCGTTACCCTCGTCGTAAGCAGCGTCGATATCACGCATATCGCTTGAAATGCCTGTAAGACCCTGAACACCCGACTTCTTGTTAAGCATGTTGTCGAGCTCAGCGTAAGACATACCCTCCTTCTGTGCGATGTATGTTGCAGCGCTAACGTCCATAGAGCCAGCACGTGTACCCATCACAAGACCATCGAGTGGAGAGAAGCCCATAGATGTGTCGAACGACTTACCATTCTTGATAGCTGTCACTGAAGCGCCGTTACCGATGTGGCAAGTAACAATCTTAGAGTTCTCGAAGTCGAGGCCAAACATCTCGGCACCTACACGAGCAACGAACTTGTGGCTTGTGCCGTGGAAACCATACTTACGAACACGATACTTCTCGTAGTACTCGTAAGGAATAGCGTACAAGTAGTTGATTGCAGGGATAGTGTGGTGGAATGATGTGTCGAACACAGCTACCTGCTTGATACCTGGCAACACCTTCTCCATTGAGAGGATACCCTCAAGGTTTGCAGGGTTGTGCAAAGGAGCGATAGAGTACAACGACTCGATCTTAGCCTTAACCTCCTCGTCTACGAGGCAGCTATCGTGGAAGAACTCACCACCATGTGCCACACGGTGACCAGCAGCCTTAAGCTCGTCGAGCGACTTGATAACGCCGTGCTTCTGGTCAGTAAGTGCGTCGAGAACAAGACGGATACCTGTTGTGTGGTCAGGAATTGGGCAGTGAAGCTCAAACTTATCCTTACCCTGAGGCTTGTGAGTAAGATCACCCTCAGCCAAACCAATACGCTCTACCAAGCCCTTGGCAAGTAGAGTCTGCGACTGCTCCTGAACATCGAGTACCTGGTACTTGATAGACGAGCTACCGCAGTTGAGAACAAGAATTACCATGTTGATATAGTTTTAGTTTAATATAGTTTTCATTGCAAAAGAGGATAGGCACCCCTTAAAACTCAACAAAGGTAATAATTTTGCGCCGATTTTCCAACAATTTACCATGTTTATTTATTGTTTTTTTTATAACAGCTTTTTCAAGGGAAAAACACACCATTTTTTATGCCCAAATAGAACATAAATATCGTCTAATTTCAAGTTCGCAAATTAGCCATAATTAACCCATATTACGCATACCAAAATAGTGGCAAATAAAATAAAAATTGAACTATGCTTCCACCTTTGAAAAAGATTTATTATATTTGCCGAATAAGTACGCACGTTGCGCAAGCGCAGGCGTACGCTAACCAATCTAAAACTTCAAAGTGATGGCTACTGAAAAAATCAACCTAACGGCTCCTGAGGAGCTTGTCGGCAACATTGCCGAAGATGCGCAGACTACTTCTACGACTACTACCGAGGCTCACGACGCTGAGCATATCGAGCACCCTAACTTCAGCACTGAGTTTGCCGACGAGGAGGCAGCACTTGCCGCCCACGAGGCAGGACTAAGCATTGGCGAGGAGACCCCCGAAGAGGAGGAGGCGCAGGGTGCCGCAAGCGATGTTATCTCGGAGCTTAACGAGGCGGAGCTTATTGCGCTGTTTGCCTCGAAGATTGAGTCGGAGGCAGTACAGACACTGCGCCCAACAGTTGAGGCCATCAAGATAGCTTTCTACAAGCTTCACCGTGCAAAGGTGGAGGCTGAGCGCAAGGCATTCCTCGAGGCAGGTGGCTCGGAAGAGGCATTCACACCATCGGAGAGCGAGAACGAGCAGCGCTTCAAGGAGCTATTTGCAATATATCGTGAGCAGCGTGACAAGCACATTGCTCAGATGGAGGCTGACAAGGAGGAGAACCTCAAAATAAAGCTTCAGATTATCGAGGAGCTTAAGGAGTTGGTGAACTCTGACGAGACCATGACAACCACCTTCACACGCTTCCGTGAGCTTCAGACACGCTGGAAGGAGACAGGTCTTGTGCCACAGGCAAACGTGAAGGACTTGTGGGAGACCTACAACCTCCATGTTGAGAACTTCTACAACTTCATCAAGATAAACAAGGAGCTTCGTGACCTCGACCTTAAGAAGAACTACGAGATAAAGATCTCGCTCTGCGAGCAGGCTGAGGCACTAACCCTCGACAGCCAGATTGTAGAGTCGTTCCGCAAGCTACAGAAGCTCCACGACGAGTGGCGTGAGACAGGCCCTGTGGCTATCGAGTTTAAGGAGACCCTTTGGGAGCGCTTCAAGGAGGCATCGAGCCGCATCAACAAGCGCCACCAGGAGTATTTCGAGAGCATCAAGGCTGAGCAGACAAAGAACCTCGCCCTCAAGAGCGAGCTATGCGAGAAGGTGGAGGCATTTGCCGAGCAGCCTACCCTATCACGCAAGGAGTGGAACAAGCTTAGCGAGGAGCTACTCGAAGTGCAGAAGATATGGAAGACCATTGGCTATGCGCCAAAGAAGGATAACAACCGCATATATGAGCGTTTTCGTGCCGCTTGCGACAAGTTCTTCGAGCGCAAGCGTGAGTTCTACGCAGGCGTGAAGAGCGAGATGGAGCACAACCTCGCACTCAAGAACGAGCTATGCGAGCAGGCTGAGGCGTTGTCGGTATCGGAGGATTGGAAGCATGCAACAGACGAGCTTATTGCGCTTCAGGCAAAGTGGAAGCAGGTAGGCCCTGTGGCACGCCGCCACTCTGACGCTATATGGAAGCGCTTCCGTGCCGCTTGCGACAAGTTCTTCGAGCGCAAGGCAGAACACTTCTCGTCAATCGACTCGGAGCACGAGGAGAACCTCAAGCTAAAGCAGGCGCTCTTGGAGGAGATGCGTGCGGCAGATGTTAAGGCTGGTGGCTTCGACCTTATCAAGGATTTCCAGCGCCGCTGGAGTCAGATTGGCTTTGTGCCCATCAAGCAGAAGGATGCCTTGCAGAAGGAGTACAAAGCGATTGTTGATGGCATGTTCGGCGTATTGCGTTCGTCGGAGCGTGACCGCTCGATGAACCGCTTCAAGGAGCGTGTGCAGAGCATGAAGGGTGGCAAAGAGCTACGCTCGGAGCGTGAGAAGCTATTCAACAAGGTGCGTCAGATGGAGCAGGACATTGCAACGTTGGAGAACAACATCGGCTTCTTCTCGAAGTCGAAGAATGCCGAGGCACTCATCGCCGACGTGCGTGAGAAGATCGAGCGCACAAAGCGTGATATGCAGCAGGTCGTAGAGAAGATCAAGCTTATCGACGCTCAGGAGAACAACTAACAACACGACATAGAACAAAAAAATAAAGCACTAAAAAACATAGATGTCATGAAACTATCTAAACCAAAGTACATTTTTGTGACTGGAGGCGTTGCCTCGTCATTGGGTAAGGGCATTATCTCTGCATCAATAGCACGCCTTCTTCAGGCTCGTGGCTACTCAGTAACCATTCAGAAGCTCGACCCATACATCAATGTTGATCCAGGTACGCTCAACCCCTATGAGCATGGCGAGTGCTATGTTACGGAGGATGGCACCGAGACCGACCTCGACCTCGGCCACTACGAGCGATTTACATCGATACAGACAACAAAGAACAACAACGTTACCACAGGTAAGATCTATCAGTGCGTAATCGACAAGGAGCGTAGCGGCGAGTTCTTGGGTAAGACCGTGCAGGTTATCCCTCACATCACCGACGAGATTAAGCGTCGTGTGCAGCTACTTGGCGCAACAAAGAAGTACGACGTTATCATCACCGAGATTGGCGGTACTGTGGGCGACATCGAGTCGTTGCCATTCATCGAGTCGGTACGTCAGCTCCGCTATCAGCTTGGCTACCAGAACACCGTGTTGGTACACCTAACACTCATTCCTTACATGGCAGCATCGGGCGAGCTTAAGACAAAGCCTACACAGCACTCTGTAAAGGAGCTCTTGTCGTATGGTCTTCAGCCAGACGTTCTCGTACTCCGCTCAGAGCACGTTCTCAGCGCCGACATTCGTCGCAAGGTGGCTCTGTTCTGCAACGTAGCACCCGAGGCTGTTGTTGAGTCTATCGATGTGCCAACAATTTATGAGGTGCCTTTGCGCATGCATGCTCAGAACCTCGACGGCGTATTGCTCGAGAAGCTCGGCTTGGAGGCAGACCAGGAGCCAAACCTCACCGAGTGGGAGGCATTTGTTGAGCGCATAAAGAACCCAAAGAGCGTTGTAGACATTGCGTTGGTTGGTAAGTACACCGAGCTTCCTGATGCTTATAAGTCTATCAGCGAGTCGTTTATCCACGCTGGCGCTGTAAACGAGGTTAAGGTTAAGCTTCACTACATCAACTCGGAGCGCCTAACCATCGACAACGTGCAGGAGCACCTCGGCAAGATGTCGGCAGTGATGGTTGCCCCAGGCTTCGGCAATCGTGGTATCGAGGGTAAGCTGGTTGCTGTGCGCTATGCTCGCGAGAACAATGTTCCATTCTTCGGTATCTGCCTCGGCATGCAGTGCTCAGTTATCGAGTATGCACGCAACGTCCTCGGCTGGGCTGACGCTAACTCAAGCGAGATGGCACAGACTAAGCACGCCGTTATCGACCTTATGGAGGAGCAGAAGAAGGTTACTGCCAAGGGTGGCACAATGCGTCTTGGTGGCTATCCTTGCCACTTGGCTAAGGGCTCACGTGTGGAGGAGGCTTACGGCACACAGGATATCGTGGAGCGTCACCGCCACCGCTACGAGTTCAACAGCACATTCCTCGCCGACTTCGAGGCTGCAGGCATGAAGGCCGTAGGTCTTAACCCTGACACCGGCCTTGTAGAGGTTGTCGAGATCCCTTCACACCGCTGGTTTGTGGGTACACAGTATCACCCTGAATACCACTCAACAGCAGCTAACCCACACCCACTATTCGTGCGCTTTGTGAAGGAGGCTATTGCTTACCGTGACGAGAAGAAGGAGTAATTTACTAAAACGGATATAAACAATTAACAAATTTTAGATGGATAAGAAAACGATTATTGGCCTTGTGCTGATGGTAGCCGTATTTGTCGGCTTCTCGTTCTACGAGAGCAAGAAAGCCGCTAAGTACGATGAGTGGAAGAAGGGCCAAATTGAGATGCAGAAGGCGCTTGCTGAGAAGCAAGCCGAGGAGCGCAAGGCTATGGAGAGCCTCAGCCAGGAGGAGCGCAACATGCGTGACTCGTTGGAGCGTGTGCGCATTGCTAATGCCGAGCTCTACAAGTTCGGCTCAAGTCTTCAGGAGGCACGCAACGCTGAGGGCGAGACCCTTGTGCTTAGCAACGATGTTATCAAGGTAGAGTTTAACACTAAGGGAGGTAAGATTGCCAACGTCACACTTCTCGACCCACGCTACACACGCTTTGCCGAGGGCGAGCGCACCGAGCAGGTGGAGATGATGCAGCCTGAGCACGAGGTATTTGGCGTGGAGCTTAAGTCTACAAACGACAACACAACATTCCTCTCTGATGAGTTTAACTTTGCTGTGGAGCAGACAAAGGAGGAGAGTGCCGATGTTGTGCGCATGACACTATGCCTCTCGGAGGATAGCGCACTTACTTATGTATATAAGATCTACAACACGGGCAACCCTTCACGTGACTACCTCATCGACTTTAGCATCGAGGAGAAGAACATCGCACGCCACCTTGCATCATCTGAGGAGCTCAAGCTCGCATGGCACAGCCGCTCAAACAAGAACGAGCGCAGCTATCAGAACGAGAACATGGCTACCAACATCATCTACTTCGAGGAGGGCAGCATGGAGGAGTTCGACCGCTCGGGCAAGAAGGAGAAGTTAGAGAATGTAAGCTGGGTAGCCTACAAGCAGCAGTACTTCACATCTGCATTTATCTCTCCTGAGGAGCTTACTCTCGATGCCGAGTTTAAGAACTCGACAAAGGAGGGCAACGACTTCATGAAGGAGTTCTCGTCTACAATAAGCCTACCTCTTAGCAAGGATAAGACGGCATATAACTACGCCTTCTACTACGGTCCTAACGACCTTAAGATTATGGAGGACGTGGAGCTTAACGGCGAGAAGGTGCAGCTCGACGAGATTATCCCTCTCGGCGGCTGGCTTATCGGCTGGGTAAACCGCTATGGTACTGTGCCTATCTTCCAGTGGCTCAGCAAGCTGGGCCTCGGCTTCGGTCTTATCATCCTAATTCTCACAATCATCGTTAAGCTCGTTATCTTGCCACTTACATATAAGAGCTATATGTCTACAGCCAAGATGCGTGCTGTGCGTCCCGAGATGGAGGAGATTGCCAAGAAGTATCCAAACCCTGACGACGCTATGAAGAAGCAGCAGGCAACAATGGAGCTATATCAGAAGGCGGGCATCAACCCTATGGGTGGCTGTCTTCCACTGCTCATTCAGATGCCTATCTTGTGGGCTATGTTCCGCTTCTTCCCTGCCAGCATCGAGCTTCGTGGCGAGGGCTTCCTTTGGGCTAACGACCTATCGTCATACGATAGCGTGCTCAAGTTGCCTTTCAACATTCCATTCTATGGCGACCACGTGAGCTTGTTTGCACTGCTCATGGCTGTGGCTCTATTCGGCTACTCGTTTATGAGCTACAAGCAGCAGTCGGCAACAACTGCGGGCCAGCCAGGTGCCGGCATGATGAAGTTCATGATGGTATACTTCATGCCACTCATGATGCTCAGCTTCATGAACAACTACTCATCAGGCTTGTGCTACTACTACTTCCTATCGCAGATGTTCACAATGCTTATCATGTTCCTTATCCGTCGCACGGTAGATGACGAGAAGGTGCGTGCCAAGCTCCTTGCACATAAGCCTAAGAAGAAGTCACGCTTCCAGGAGCGCTATGAGGAGGCGTTGCGACAGCAGCAGGATCAGATAACAATCAACCGCGAGCAGCGCCGCCAGCGCCACTAAAATCGTGGTTTGCATAGCAAAAAGATTGGGTATTCCGTTTGGGATACCCAATCTTTTTTGTGAGAGGTGAGAGGTGAAAAGTGAAAGGTGAAAGGTGAGAGGTGAAAAGTATGGTGTGCTTCGCACGGAGTTTAATTAGTAGAGAAGTTAGGGAGCTAAGGGAAGTTAGGGATTAAAAAACACTAAACTCCCTAAATTCTCTAAACTCCCTAATCACACTATATTCACCACCTGATCATTAGCGCCTTTCACCTATTTATAATAGGTAATCTTGTAGCGAACTGTATCTTGAGCATCACACACCTCAATCACATTACCCATTCGATCATACTTAAATGACCGCTCTGAGGTAACACTATATGACGAGTCGAACTCACGCCTCTTGATTATATTGCCATACTTGTCGTAGGAATACATGATTATCTTCTCGATGGCATCCTTAGCATCACATTCCTCAGTAAGCACCAATATATTGTCAGCGCTGTAATACATAAGCTTCTTTGATTGGGGACCATCAAAGCCATGATACGAGATCTCTACTCTATTACCTTTTAAGTCGTATTTGGATATACTCTTACTTACAAGAGCGCCCCTTTCATCATATTTAGCCTCCTCGAGTTGATTTCCCTTCGCATCATATTTCCATGTGTACTTATATGTAATAGCGCCACCTTCATCATATGCAACATTTTCAACCACATTTCCCCTCGCATCATATTTCCACGTCTGCATTCTCGAGTTCTCGGATTGAGATTTTATTTCTGGGTCACGTTCAAATATATCGATGCTATTACATATCTCTGTTTGACGATAGGTCGTTTTCACTACTCTTCCTTTGGAATCATATTTATTTGTATATTTAGTCATTTTCTCAATGGGAATAGGCATTGACCAATACTTAGACTCTACAATATTTCCTCGCTTGTCATATTTATACTCAGTTTCGGACCAGGCATAAGTGCCAAGTCCTATATTTTCTCGATGGCACCATTCAACTTCCTTAACAAGCTGTCCTCGTGAATTATAGTCATAGGTTACTTCAGAAGGGTCCTGCCCATCGCTACAGACCAAACCATGACTCTCAACATCACCTCTTCTATTAAAATAATAAGGATAATCGAACGAATAATCTTCAAGACACTTTACAGCGCCATATAATGGATAACTATATATATCCGTCGCTTCTGCATCATAATCACTTATATACGTAATACCCTGACGCTCGGGAGCTTTGGGCTTCTTTCTGATATTTAGGCTTGTAGTGGTGATATTCTCCTTGAACAAGGAGTAGAAAATGGGCTCCTCAACCTTGCGCTCAGCCTCATCAGTGGATTGATTTTCCATGTGCATATCAGCCGACGACGATTGCTTAGCGGGCATCTTCGCCTCCTCGCCAAGATAATCCAACAACTCAGCCGCAGCCTTTGGTTTTGACTCAGCCTCGGGCATAATAGCCTGCAGCGTATCGTCGAAGGAGTCGGTGTGTGCTTGTTGCTTGGTATTTTTACTATCACAGCCTGAGGCACATACCAAAACAACGAAAGAGAGAGGAAGTAAGAGTTTTATGTATTTCATAGCATCGATTTGATTAAAGGATTGTTTTGTTTTAGTAAGGTTGGGTATTATTGTGTAAAGAGAGCCCTATTTTCCTTATCTTCCCTATGCCCCTGCCCACATCAATTAGCACCTAATTTTTGATTAGAAGGCTGCAGATTTTGTAGCAAGTCGAAATTGACACGGAAGGGGGTATACTATGCGTATATCCCCTTTCGGGGCAATGAGCTTGGTGCCGAAGATGACCCCTTATCACAAAAAATTATCCGATGGTGTGCATACGAACAGAGGCTTTAATCAGGGCTATGGCTCGGATACGGCTGATTTCCACCTCTTTGTCGGCGTGGTGCTGGTTTTGGCTAACGAGCTTGATGTAGCCCTCGTGCTCCGACTTCTGAACATACTTAACGGTGATATACTCCTCGCCGTCGATCTCGATTGAGAGAAGGTACATATCACCCCAAAAGACATCACGCACGTCGCTGAGCTGCTTATATAGCACTATATCGCCACTCTTAAGCAGCGGATACATCGAGTCGCCCTGAACATATATCGCACCGTCGCACTTAGGCAAGTTGGGGATATGGATAAAGTTCGATGGCGTAATCTCGCTCTTAGCATCGAAGATGGGGGCAAGACCCGCAGTGCCCTCAAACGAGTAGAGAGGCACGCTCTGCAAAGGTAGCGACTTATCGGTGCGGTGGAGATATGATGTCATATCGGGCTCGGCATTGAACATCTTGCCCTCGCCCGACTCGAGCCAATCGGGGTTGATGTTCAAATCCTGAACTAAGATATTCTTGTTGCGCTGCGACAGGCCAGCCTTGCCCGTCTCGATCATCGAGAGGGCAGCCTTACCGATGCCAAGTCGCTGAGATAGTTGATCTTGAGTCATGCTAAGCTGCTTGCGCATAAGACGAACACGCATTCCGATTGTCTCCATATAAAAAGATTTTATATTAAATTTTTGTACTAAACTATTGACAAATCAAGTTATTGAACGTATATTTGCACTACAAAGTTAAGCAATTTATTTGAAATTCCAATAATTTATTAAACAAAATCTCAAACAATCAGTCATGTACGAAGTTTCTCATCAACTTTACGTTGAGTTGGCGGAGAGATTAGTGGCAGCAATTGGCAGAAAGGAGTTCTTCTCGGGAAGCGTGAGCTGCATCGCAGGCGACGTTGAGCTAAGGCTTGTATGCACCCTTATTGTGCAGCGCAGCGAGTCGCAGCACAGCGAGCGCACAGCGACCGAGATCACGGGGCTCGTGCCCATATGGTGGGAGTGTCACACCACCGAGGGCAGCGACGAGATAATGAACGACTTCTCGTTTCGAGAGCTCCTCACAATTGCGCTAAACTAACACCCCCACACTCAACAAGGCTTGGCTTATTCCCACCTTGGAGCGATGCCTCCCCCAAGCCTTTGTTGCCCTAATTCGCCAGCATCGTGGCAGGCACCACAAAATTTTTCTAATACTTATATTTATAAGATGAAGACACAGAATTCTACTGTGGCGAAGCCCTCGTTCGAGAGTTTCGCTAAGCACGTCTACCCCTTTTTAGAGCTTACGCCGTTTCACACCACCTACTATCGCATACTTGAGGCATATGCTGAAGGGCGCATACGCAAGCTCATAGTATCTGTTCCACCCCAACATGGTAAGTCGGTAGGAGCTACCACCCTACTCCCCGCCTACATGCTCGGCATCGACCCCGACCTACGCATCGCCATAGCATCGTACTCGGGCACGCTTGCCTCGAAGTTTAACCGCCGTGTGCAGCGCATAATCGAGTCGAGGGAGTATGCCGAGCTATTTCCCGACACCACGATAAAGCAGGGCACGAAGCCAGCGGGATATATACGCACCTCGGACGAGGTTGAGATAATTGGGCACAAGGGCGAGCTTCTGTCCGTAGGTCGTGAGGGCTCGCTAACGGGCAACCGTGTAGACTGCTTCATTCTCGACGACCTATACAAAGATGCCATGGAGGCGAACTCGCCCGTGGTGCGCAACAACTGCTGGGAGTGGTACACCTCGGTGGTGCGCACACGCATGCATAACACCTCACGTGAGCTCATAGTGTTCACCCGCTGGCACGAGGAGGATCTCATAGGCAAGCTCATGGCAACCGAGAGCGTGAGGGCGCTAAACTCGTTCGAGGATATCGACAAGGTCAAAGAGGGCGAGTGGCTATACCTCAACTTCGAGGCGCTCAAGTCGTCGCCAGCAACCGAGATAGACCCACGCACCGAGGGCGAGCCGTTATGGAGCAAACAGCAGTCGAGGAGTCTGCTCCTAAAGAAACGCAGGCTCGACCCACAGCGCTTCGAGGCGATGTATCAGGGCCACCCTGCCTCGCACGAGGGATTGCTTTATGGCAGCAGCTTTCGGGAGTACGGCAAACTACCACGTGACATCATCAAGCGTGGCAACTACACCGACACCGCCGACACGGGTAGCGACTATCTATGCTCGGTGTCGTACGTTGTGGATAGCGACGGCATAGTATACCTTACCGACGTGGTATATACCAAAGAGCCGATGGAGATAAGCGAGAGGCTTGTGGCAGCGATGCTCACCAAGAGCGACACACGCATAGCCTACGTCGAGAGCAACAACGGTGGCCGAGGCTTCGCCCGTGCCCTGCAACGCCAGCTGCCACGTGTTAAGATAGAGTGGTTTCACCAGAGCGGCAACAAGGAGGCACGCATATTGTCGAACTCGGCAACGGCGCTCCACACGCTACGCATGCCCAAGGATTGGCATATGCTATGGCCCGAGTTCTACACCCACATAACCACCTTCAAGCGAGAGTTCAAGGCCAACAGCCACGACGATGCGCCCGACGCACTAACAGGCATCGTGGAGCGTGAGGTGAGCAGCAGCGAGCGACGTGTGCAGAGAATGAAGTTTCTATAAAAACAAAGGGATAAGCCTCAACAACTTATCCCTTTGTTCTATTTGTAGAATGCGTAGACCGATACAACATAGTTTGCTACGCCCTCGGCATTCGGCTCGGAAAAGGTCGATACAAACTCTTCGAGGTCGAAGTCGATTATCATCTCTCGCTTAGCGTTCGGAGCAAGCCTCCAATAGTGCACATTCATAGGGTTGCCCGGCGCCCAATTAGCACGGTCGTAGTTGTAGGTGCCCATCTGAATGTAGTTGTCGGCATTCGAGTAGAAGATATGTCCCGAAGCCTCCTGCTTAACGCCATCTACGGCGATATAGTAGTAGTTGTCGTCGAACTCGGCAGCGTTCAACACAACATAGTCGGGGCGGTTGGGGAAGCTACCCATATCGTGGCCATGGCCCGTGATGGCAACACGCAACATAACCTCTGTTGTGCCCTCAGGGATATTTATCGTGCGTCTGCCGAGGCGCTCCTCAGCCTCGATGTCGTAGCCTGCAACGCCATATGCCCAGCCACGATAGCCGTTGTTAGGATTTAGCGACGAGTCGTAGATGCGCTCCACGCCAAGGATACCGCCCTCGCCCTCGTTGTAGCACAACACCTTAATCTTCATGGTGTGTGCCTTGTCGGCAGTAGCGTCGAAGCCCTGATAGTAGTACTTAAACTCGGTATCGGCCGAAAGCATAGGCGCATACTCCGTGATGTCGAGATAGAACCTCTTCTCCCACTCGCTATCGAACACACCACCAAACGGCGTGAAGACACGAGCAAGCTCATACCACTCGCCATCGGCCTTATTCTTTACGTACAAGAGCACAAGGTTGTCGTAGTCGGCAGGGCCACGACCCTCCGAGCCCATGGTGTACTCCAAGATTACACGACCATAGTTCTTAGCCTCGGGGAAGCTAAGCATAAACTGTGGATCGGGGCTACCCCATCCTGGAAACTCCAACCTACGCTCCTCGTCCTCAACGACATAGGCTGGCGACTTGCTCACAGGGTTACGGCTATAGAAGGGCTTGCGAGCATCGTCCTGTACAGCAAGTTTTGTCTTATCTACGCCATCACCCTCGCCCTCGTTATTAGAGCAAGCTGCCATGGCAAGAACCATGGCAGCAAGCATACACAATCGTCGCATATTAATAAACATCGTTGTTTAGCTCTGGAATATCTACACTCTTGCATCGTGTGCCCAACAAGTGCTCAGAGAAGTAGTCTGCCATGCGCCAGAAGAAGTACTCGTTCATATCTCCGAAGCCGTGGCGCTGACCAGGCAAGATAAGCATGTCGAAGCGCTTGTTAGCACGAATCAAGGCATCGACAACACGCAAGGTGTTACCTGGGTGCACATTCTCGTCGATGTCGCCGTGTACCAACAAGAGATGACCCTTTAGACGTGAGGCAATCTCGGGGTTGGCAGTAATCTCGTACTCGAACTTTACCTCGCCATCCTGCTCTACCTCCATGATACCGTGGTGCTTCTCTGACCACCAGCGGTTGTAGATGTTGTTGTCGTGGTTACCTGCGCACGACACCGCAACATCGAAGAAGTCGGGGTACATCAAGATAGCTGCAGTAGACATGAAGCCACCACCCGAGTGGCCATGGATACCGACACGGTCGATGTCGATAAAGCTATGGCGTGCTGCGAGCTGCTGTGCCGCAACAACCTTATCCTTAAGGCCATAGTCTCGCATATTGCCATAGCCGTAGTTGTGATACCACTTCGAGCGGTCGGGGTGACCACCACGGTTACCCACGGTAATCACGATGAAGCCCATCTGCGCAAGGCGGTCGGTGCGGTTCATGCCACCATACCACGACTGCTCAACAGCCTCGGTCTGAGGGCCTGGATATACGTACTCGATGATAGGATACTTCTTCGTAGGGTCGAAGTCGTAAGGCTTGTACATCACGCCATGAAGGTCGGTGATGCCGTCGGCAGCCTTAACAACAAATGGCTCAGGAAACTTGTAACCAGCATCGAACAATGGCTGCATATCGACAGTCTGCATCATAAGAAGCTTCTTGCCCTCGGTTGAGTAGAGCTCAGAAACAGGGGCTGTGTCTACACGTGAGTAGGTTGTTGTGAAGTAGCGGCGGTTGTCCGACAATGAGAACTCGCCGTTGAAGCCCTTAGGGTCGAGCTGCTTAAGACCTGTTCCGTCGTAGTTCACACGGAAGAGGTGCAAATAGTATGGGTTCTCGTCCTTGTTATAGCCCGTAGCGGTGAAGTAGATAACACGCTTAGCGTCATCTACGCCAAGAACGTTAGACACGTGCCACTCGCCCTTGGTAATCTGGTTGATAAGCTTACCATCAGCTGAGTAGCGATAGAGATGTGCCCAGCCTGTGCGCTCCGACCACTGGATAAACTCACTATCGTTGTTCACAAGCGTAGGATACTGCCACTCGATAGATGTCTCCATCTCTTCGCACACAAGCTCCTTGGCAGTTGCCGATGCCACATCTACAACACACAAGTCGGCACGCTTAAGGTCACGGCTCTGACGCACAACATAAAATTTGTTGTTATCGCCAAGCCATGTCATGCGCACAGGGCGCTCGTACTTATCGGCATGGGTGTGTGGCTCGTTGCAGATAAACACCATCTGCTCCTTGTACTTATCCAACTCTACCTTGCGGCGCTCAAACTTCTCGGTATCGAACAACTCCAACCAAAAGTCGGGGCTCTGCTCGCCTGGCATCTGATACTTATAGGTAAATAGCTCAGGGCGCTTCTTGAGGATGTTGATTACCCAGAAGTCGAGCAACATAGAGGTGTTGCTGCGCACTGTGGCAAAGTGCTTCGAGTCGGGCGACCACTGCAAGAATACACGGTAGCGCTCACCCTCCTTTATCTGCTCGATGCAGTCCTCAAACCAATGATATGCGGTGTCGAACGTTGCATCTGTTGTAATCTGATGCTCAACCACGGTCGAGTCCTTAGGATCAACAGCCAACTTCTCGACATCCTCCATCGACATATACCAAAGGTTGTTATCCTTCTGATATACAACGATCTTGCCATCGGGCGACACGTTTGCCCACTCAGGAATGCGTTTTAGGCGCTCCACACGCTTAAGCTCACGCTTAGCCAAGTCCCACTCGTAGTGCAACACGAGCCTCTTGCCATTCTCGTCCTTTGGTGTATACTTGTTATTCTCGACATATGCCGCTGCTGGGGTGATGTCGAACTGAACATACCTATCCTCCTTAAGCTCGATGTTCGAGATTGGAAGGTGCTGAGCATCGAATGGGTGACCCGAGTCGAGGGTTACCTTCTCGGCGAGCTCTGCCATCGACCATAGCTCGGTCTGCTTGCCCGACTTGGCATCTACAACGTAGTAGGTGATGGCATTAGGTGTCTGCCACCTATACCAATACTTCTCGCCCGACTTAAACCAATTAGGGCGAATCACGGTCTGAGGCACCATGCGGCGAATCTTTGCAGGCGAGAACTGCTCTGCAAGATTGTAGTTAGGCTTCACAGCCTCTGGCTCTGAAGCTGTTAGCGTTGCCGACGACGATAGCGTAGCCACGGCAGCCAACAATAGAGATAGTTTCTTGATCATGTTATTTAGGTTAAATTATTGTCTAAAAGACAAAGATACAAAAAAAAGTTAAAAGTGAAAGGGGAGAGGGGAAAAGTAAGGTGTGCTTGGTTCTCAGTTTAATAGAGAATGATGGGGAGAATGGGGAGAATAGAGATGATAGGGACTCTGCCCTTGTAATCAGCGCAAGGATAGGGAGCTTAGAGAGTTTAAGGAGGTTAGGGAGTTTAGGGAGGGCGCTATCAGCAGTTATTAATTGGTAGAGGATTAAGACCAATAGGACCTTTAGGACATTTGTCCGTGACCATCTTAATGGTCCTAAGGTCCTAAGGTCTCAAGGTCCTCAAGCCTCATCGAGCTTTAGCGCAAGGATAGGGAGCTTAGGGAGTTTAAGGAGTTT
>JAFZEX010000026.1 GCA_017560425.1 Alistipes sp. | reverse complement strand
GGTCATAAAGGTCTAAAAGGGTTATAAAGGGTTATAATACTCTTGTGACCCTTTTTGCCCCTTCTGCCCCTGTAATTAGCGCAAGGATAGGGAGCTTAGGGAGTTTAAGGATTTTAGGGAGAGCGCTATCATCATTTATTCGCAAAGCACAACCACTCCCTAAATTCACTATACTCCCTAATTTCACTATATTCTCTTTCTGCGCTTTGCCCCTGCCCACCGTAATTAGCGCAAGGATAGGGAGCTTAGAGAGTTTAAGGAGTTTAGAGAGTTTAGGGAGGGCGCTATCATCATTTATTCGCAAAGCACAACCACTCCCTAAATTCACTATACTCCCTAATTTCACTATATTCTCTTTCTGCGCTTTGCCCCTGCCCACTTCACTAAGCGCACAATTTGTTGTTAGAAGGGTGCCGAGTGCTACACTCGGCAAAAATCCCGACGATGGGCTGTACTTGAAGTACTGCTCATTGTCGGGATTTTTTGTTAGGGGCCGCAATCGACCCCTTATCACAACAAATTAATTATTCGAAGTAAGCGCTACCACTACCACAATGACGACCATCAACGTAGATATCAACAGTGTAAGTACCCTTCTCGAAGGCCTCGCCATCGTAGAAGACGCTGACAGGAACCGACTGGTTCTCGTAGCTAACCTTACGCACTGCCGATGCTGCACGGCTCTCGCCCTCGAAGGTGAATGGTATCATCTTAGATGCTGGTGACAAAACATAACCCTCAGGGTTAGTGATACATACATAGACAGTCTTCTCGCCTGGCTCAGCAAGCTCGTTGGCAGTAAGCTCGAAGTCTACACGTAGGCGTGATGCCACCTTGATGCGCTTCACAGGCTTGCTGTTGTCGTTGAGCGCCACAATGCGCACACCACCGGTGCGGATAACCGAGCCGATACGTACCTTTGTTGATAGCTCGTCGGCCTTCTCCTCTGCCTTCTCGGCACGCTCCTTGAAGCTCTTGCGCTCCTTCTCGTACTCGACGTTCTTAGCCTTGAGGTTTGTGTTTATGTCGTTGAGCGAGTCGATCTTACGAATATAGCCCTTCATAACACCCTTGAGCATATCTACCTCCTTACGGTACTTAGCAAGCTGGTTGTAGCTATATGTCTTCTCCTTCTGCAACTGCTCGAGCATCACGACAGCCTCCTGATAGCGCTGCATCATGGTGTCGTTCTTGCCCTTGTATGTCTCGAGCTCCTTCACAAGCGACTCAGCATCACGCTGAAGCATAGAGTTCTGCTCCTCGAAGAGGCTACGTGCCGACTGCAAGAGGGCATAATCCTGCTCGATAGCCTTCACCTTGCCATAGTTCTTCACGGCAAAGATTGTGAGCGGAATGAGCACGATGAAGAGTATTGCGGCCAACACAAGGAAGCCTGCCGACGAGCGCTTGTAGCGAGTGATATCTGCCTCGTAATCATCCATCATGCGCTCCTCACGGTCGTAGTCGCCATCATAGTGGCTCTTTGGCTCGGGCGCAGAGGTAGGCTCAATGCTTGGAATAGGTGTCACAACAGGCTTTGCCTCCTCTTTGACCTCCTCTTTGACCTCCTCCTTCACCTCGGGCTTTGGCGCTGCCACAACGTCAGCCACCACATCTGCCTTTGACTCAGCCACAACATCTGCAACCACCTCTGCCTTAGGCTCTGCGGCATGCGTGTCGTTTATCGTTGTTCTCTGTGCCTGTGCCTGACGCTCAGCAAGGATGTCGTTAAGGGTACGCTGGGGTGCTGCATTCTGCTCATTTACGGTTGTTTCAGCCTGAGCAACAGGAACGCTGGGCGCTGCTCCCTCGACAGCTGCACCACAGAAAGGACATCGAGACTGCTGGCTCGACATAGGGGTATTACAAGTCTTACATCTTATAAGTGCCATACTTTCATCTTTGAATTAATGTGCAAATATAACGTATTTTATTGAAGTGATATTACGAAATATCAGAAAAATCTATCTTCTCACGCTTATGGTGGCGGTCACGCAGCGCTCGCAAAGCCACATTCTCACGTCGCTCGAGCGTAGGGTCGGAGTGCAAAATCTCGATAGCGTCGTTGCGTGTGAGCTCCATAATCTGTGTGTCGGTAGCGAGGTTTGCGATGTTCAGCTCGAAGGCATCGCCACTCTGCTGCGTGCCATGGATGTCGCCTGCACCACGTAGCTTGAGGTCGAGCTCCGAGAGCTGGAAGCCGTCGTTGGTGGCACACATAGCCTCGATGCGTGCACGGCTATCTTTAGATAGCTTGTCGCCCGTCATGAGTATGCAGTAGGAGTCGCCACCGCCACGACCTACACGGCCACGTAGCTGGTGTAGCTGCGAGAGTCCGAAGCGCTCTGCCGACTCGATTACCATCACCGTGGCATTGGGCACATCTACACCCACCTCGATAACCGACGTGGCAATCATGATGTCGGCCTCGCCACGCTTAAACTGCTGCATCGACGCCTCCTTATCCTCGGGCTTGAGCTTGCCATGACACACCGCAATGCGATATTGTGGCAGCGGAAAGTCACGAGATAGCGACTCGAAGCCATCTTCAAGGTCTTTGTAGTCCATCTTCTCCGAGCCCTTGATAAGTGGGTAGACCACATATACCTGACGGCGCTTGGCTATCTCCTGACGCAGGAAGCCGAACATGCGCAGGCGTGCCGAGTCGAAGTAGTGGTATGTGCGTATAGGCTTACGGCCTGGGGGCAGCTCGTCGATAACCGAGACCTCCAAGTCGCCATAGAGCGTCATTGCCAAGGTGCGGGGAATGGGCGTGGCTGTCATCACAAGGACATGTGGGCGCTGGTGGTTCTTTGTCCATAGCTTGCCACGCTGCTCAACGCCAAAGCGGTGTTGCTCGTCGATGACAACATATCCAAGATTAGAGAACTGCACTCTCTCCTCGATAAGTGCATGAGTGCCAACAAGTATATCTACCTCGCCCGAGGCTATACCCTCGAGCGACGCACGGCGCTCCTTGGCCTTTGACGAGCCTGTAAGAATGGCTATCTTGACATTGAGGCCCTCGGCAAAGCGGAGCATCGAGGCGTAGTGCTAGCGTGCCAAAATCTCGGTGGGCGCCATGATGCATGCCTGGTAGCCGTTGTCCACAGCAAGAAGCATCGACATGAATGCAACCATGGTCTTGCCACTGCCCACATCGCCCTGAAGCAGGCGGTTCATCTGCTTGCCCGAGACCATGTCGCCACGAATTTCACGTATCACACGCTTCTGCGCCCCCGTGAGCGGGAAGGGCAGCTTCTCGTGGTAGAAGGTGTTGAACGCCTCGCCAACACGTCCAAACACAAAGCCCTCGCTACGGTGACGCTCAGTGCGACGTGCCTGAATGGTTAGCTGAACACCCAGCAGCTCGTCGTATTTTAGGCGATACTGCGCTTGACGTAGCTCCTCAGCTGAGCGAGGAAAGTGTATGTTGTATATCGCATCACGCAAGCCCATAAGCCCATTGCGTCTACGCAGCTCGTCGGGCAGCGGGTCTGCAAAGGCCGTGAGGTCGTTGTTTACCAACTCCCAAGCGCTCTGCACAATACGCTGCATGGCACGCATGGCAATGGCCTCGCTGAGGCGCTCGGTAGAGGGATATATCGCCTGAAAGCCACTCTCGTGCTTACGTGACAAAAACTGCTCGATAGTCTCGATCTCGGGGTGCACAAGGCTCACCCTGCCACGAAACAGCGAGGGGCGACCAAAGATGATATACTCACGCCCTATCTCTATGCGCTTCTCGATCCACTTTATGCCATGAAACCATAGTAGCTCGGCAACGCCCGTAGTGTCGTTTACCTCGACAACAAACCTGCGACGTGAGCCCTCGCCCACGTACGACATGCCGACAGCCCTACAACGCAGTTGTATGTAGGTAGACTCCATCGTCTCGTCTACCTCCGAGAGGCGCAGCTGACGTGAGCGGTCGATGTAGCGGTGTGGGAAGCGCATGAGCAGGTCGCCGACGGTGCGCACGCCAACCTCTTTATCGAGGATCTTGGCACGTACCTCGCCGACACCCGCAACAAACTTTATGTCACGCTCCAGCACACCCATCTTATGTAATGGATTATCGTTAGATCTTAGTGATAGACTTCACAGGGGCAATCTCGCCAAGGCGTGCAGCGCCACCGAGCTCCTCGATCTCGACGATGAAGACAAACTCCTTAACTTTAACGCCATAGCTCTTGCCATCGACCTCAATAGTCTGGCTCTCGAGCGAGCGTGCCAAGCCCTCGGCAGTACCTCCCGTAGCGAGCACATCATCGAGGATAGTAACCTCGAACTTATCGCCCACAAGCTTGCCCGCAGCGATATCGCTCTTGCGGTAGTAGAGCTTGTCGAAGCCATACTCCTTCTCGATAAGCACCTCGAGCAGGTCGCCCTCAGCAAATGGGAGCTTGCCGCTCTTGCGCACAGGAACGATATTCTCGATGTGGTTGGCCTCGGTGAGCAATGGCGCAGCAAACAAGAAGCCACGAGCCTCAGGGGCGATGATGTTTGGCGAGGTGCAAGCCTCAGCCACAGCCTTAGTAAGCTCCTTGAATACCGCCTTATTCTGCAAGAATGGGATAATATCCACAAATATGATGCCCTCCTTTGGGAAGTCTTTGTAGTATTTTAGTACCTCTTTCATTGTAAGTGTTATTAGTAAAACGTACAAAGTTAATAAATTTTTGTGGCAATATTACGCTATGAACGATAAATTTTATAAATTTGTAACCAGGAAAAATAACTAAAACTATTATAAGATGAAAAAACGTATTCTTATCACCGGAGCTACATCGGGCATTGGTCGTGCCACAGCACTACGCCTCGCCGAGCCAAACACCGAAATTATCATCACTGGCCGCCGCAAGGAGCGCCTCGAGGCACTCAAGGCAGAGGTCGAGGCAAAGGGCGCTGAGTGTGTTACACTCCACTTCGACGTGCGCTCGGAGGCTGAGTGCATCGAGCACCTCAAGCCACTTGGCCGTGTAGACATCCTCGTGAACAACGCAGGTCTTGCTGCGGGATTGGAGCATATCGACAAGGGCGACTCACGTGACTGGGACGCAATGATCGACACCAACGTCAAGGGCTTGCTCTACGTAACGAAGATCATCAGCGGCGCTATGGTCGAGGCGGGCATGGGTGGCCACATCATCAACATCGGCTCGATTGCGGGCACTGAGCCTTATGAGAATGGCGCAGTATATTGCGCATCGAAGCACGCCGTGCATGCCATATCTCAGGCTATGCGTGCCGACCTTCTCTCGGCAGGCATCAAGGTTGGCGAGGTGCGCCCAGGAATGGTGGAGACCGAGTTCTCGGAGGTGCGCTTCCATGGCGACAAGGAGCGTGCCGAGGGCGTATATCGTGGTGTCGAGGCGTTGCAGGGCGAGGATATCGCCGAGGCAATACACTGGATGCTCAACCTCCCAGCACACATGAACGTGAACGACATAGTGCTAATGCCTACATGCCAGGCAGGAGCATATTACACTTACCGTAAATAGTTGAAAGTCATGCGTAACATAAACTTTTTGTGGGCCATCGTGTGTGGCATAGCAACCTTCGCTTGCAGCTGCACACCACCCGAAACACCAACCCCAGAGCCAGAGCCACAGAAGCCCGCTGCCGAGCGCTTCGAGGTATTTCCGCTGCTCAACCCTTCGGATATTCCCTATCGTATTCCAGCGCTTGCTGCGGCTAACGATGGCACGCTTATCGCCATTGCCGACTACCGCCATAGCGGCACCGATATCGGCGTGACAAACTATGGCCGTATCGACCTACACTACCGCCTATCGACAGATAATGGCAACACCTGGAGCGAGATTATGCCACTTATCGAGGGCAAGGGTGCCGAGTCGCCCGACTTTATGAATGTGGGCTATGGCGACCCCTGCATCGTGGCAGATAGAGAGTCGAGCCGTGTGCTTGTGATGTCGTGCGCCGGCAACGTGTCGTTCCACAATGGCACACGCCTAAACCACCAGAACATAGCACGCTTCTACTCAGAGGATTGCGGCAAGACATGGAGCGACCCTGAGGATATCGCCGAGTCGATATATTCGCAGTTCGACAGCTCGACATATGGCCCTGTGCGCTCGATGTTCGTGGCATCGGGACGCATCATGCAGAGCCGCATCACAAAGGTGGGCGACTACTACCGCCTCTACTGCGCCGTGCTTGTCAAGGACCGCTCGCAGAAGCACATGAACTATGTGCTCTTCTCCGACGACTTCGGCGGGTCGTGGAAGGTGCTCGGAAACATCAACGAGCCAGCCGTTTACAACACTGCCGACGAGCCTAAGGTCGAGGAGCTGCCCGATGGCACACTCCTTATCAGCTCACGCTACAACGGTGGCCGCTACTACAACCTATTCACGTATACCGACGTAAATAGTGGCGCTGGCGTGTGGGACAATGCTGCATTCTCGGGCGCATCGAACAATGGCGTTGAGTCGAAGGATAACTCGACAAATGGCGAGGTGATGCTCATACCCGTAACACGTGTGGCAGATAATAAGGCTATGCACGTCTTGTTGCAGTCGGTGCCATTGGGCCCCGAGCGCAAGAATGTCGGCATCTACTATAAGGAGATCGCCTCGTTCGAGGACTACGTATCGCCTATGGAGGTTGCTCAGAATTGGGACGGCGTGACACAAATCACCACCCTCAACTCGGCATACTCAACCATGGCATGGCAGAAGGATAACCGCCTCGGCTTCCTCTACGAGGAGGAGACCCACGGCTCATCAAACCTCGCCTACGGCGGCTACACCATCGTCTACGAGTGCTTCGACATCGAGTCACTCACCGAGGGCAAGTACACTTATCGCAAGTAGGCACACTGAAAAAGTAAAGAGTTGGGGGCTATTCGGCAAATGTCGAGTAGCCCCTAATATTATGCCATAGATAAAAAAATAGAGAACCATTCTTGTATAATAATCAAAAGATTGCTATATTTGTGACACATATTTGCCTAATCGCCATCGAACTACCACACTGATTTTGAATAGGCATAATGACTCCATTGGGTTTGTACACTTAGCGTGTGCTTACCTGTAGGAGTGTATAGGGTGTGGTAGCCCTAGATGGCGTGCAGGTATAGTGCACGCTTTTTTTCAACCATTAATATATTGCTAATATGACATCTATTTTAATCGTATTTTTAATTATCATCATTGTGGTGCCTATGATTGCTGTTCTTATCTATAAGAACAAGGAGGAAATGAAAGAACACAACCGCAAGGAATTTGAAAAGCAGAGAGAAAAACTGAAAATAGAAGAGAATAGAATTGCTGAAATACAGCAAGCTCTCATAGATAAATACGGACAACCAACCAAAATTATAAATATCAATGCGTGGAAAACATATGACCCAAAAAAGTACATAATTGTATTCGCAGAACAGTCTATTGTGTACTTAGATGGTCAAGAAATGGCTTTTGAAGATATATCATCCTTCAAAATTATAGACAACTATGAAATAAAGCATGGTGAGGTATATGGAGAGCTTGATACAGATACGGATGATGACAGCTTAATTGGCCGTAGTATAGGTGGTGCAGTTTTAGGTGGTGCAGTAGGGGCAATTATAGGAGCGTCAACTGCATCTAAAAATACAACAGCTTATTACTCTCAAGAAAACGACCAGTTGATACACAACTATATACTTATTGCAGGAACAAAAAGCTTTAGCAAACCTACAATCCAAATTAGAATAGGTGACAATTGGAAATTAGCATCTGAAATAGAAGTTATCTTCAATTTAATATTAGAAAAAAATAAATAATCTGTATCGTAGCTTATTCTAACCACGACAAAGCTTGGAACTCGAACTGCGGTCAGCAGAGCGAGAGCATACCGAAATAGATTGGCGGAGTGACCCGAAGGGTGCTATGGGGAGTAATGGAACGATGAAACTTGTTTCAATCGGGCTATTGCTCCTCATGGCATATTGCAACGCAATAGTCCGCCAAGCTATGCAGACAAGTGTGCCGAGCCGCCACAGTCAGTGCGTGGCCCTTTATACGCAAAAAAGCGACTGTCTTAAAGACAATCGCTTTTGTGCGGATAAAGGGACTCGAACCCCCACGCCTCTCGGCATCAGATCCTAAGTCTGACGTGGCTACCAATTACACCATATCCGCAGGATCTTGCTTTCGGAACACCGTGCCTGGTGTCGTTTAGCGGTGCAAATATAGAAACTTTTTGTAATATACACAACACTTAGTGCTAAAAATGTGAAAAAAATTGAATTTATCGACTCTTTACAACGATTAGCACAGCCCCATGAAGTGTTGTACTAAAATATATTTATAAGGTGTAGGCAACGGCATACACAGAAAAAAACCTGTCCACCCTTAGGATAGACAGGTTTTTCGGTTACTCGGCAAACAGCCTCCAGCCCTCGTAGACATCGTCCATAGTGGCCTTTGTGCCATTCTCGATTTGCGACATGGCTGCGACGATGGGCACCATATCTCGCTCGGAGCGGCTATCGACCATCGCATCGGCATCGATGCCCGTATGGTCTGCCACAAAGCGAATGTAGCCCTCGGTGAAGTTCTCGGTGGGTGGAGCCCAGCGGCTAATCATCTGACGGATAGTGCTTAGGCCATAGCGTGTGCGATAGGTGTCGAGGAGCACAAACATGGCACGATAGCCATACGCCATGCTCTCGAACTGCTTGAAGGCGCTATCACGTGATGGGCGCACCTCGCCCTTGAACTTGCTGCGTGACTGGCGTATGTTGCCGGGGTTGCAGTTTCTAAGGCCTCTACTCATCGCCCACCTCCCTTCTTATGCGACGCTTGATCCAGCGACCAAGCCACTCGAATAGCGACGACTGGCTGATGATGGTGGCATTCTCGAAGAAGGACCACAGCTCGACACCGCAGACAAAGCCCGTGAAGATGTTGGCAAGGTGGAGCTCCATAAACTGAAGCACGAGCGAATCGATGAGCCATGTCATGACTATGCCCGTTACGACGAAGCATAGCTTGTTTATCGTGCGCCACGCCTTGCGGCTCTCGATGCGCCACGCTTTGCCCTCCTTCTTAGCACTCACATACGAGGCATAGATGCCGGTGAGAAAGTCGATAGCGATAAACACCGAGGCGGTGACGATTAAGGGTGTTATGGGACAGAGCAGCGCCACGAGGGCTGCCACAACGCCACTAATATACTTGAACAATATTGCCATAGATAAAACAACGATTTAAAGGGTTTGACTTAAATGCATACTCCTCATACTCAGCTGCGTGAGTATTGAGGTGGCGACTAAGGCGACGTGTCAGCGTCTGTGCTCGGCGAGCAAGAGAGTGCATCACCGTATCGAGGCGTGCATTATCTGCCACACTCACCTCGCCACACTCCCTGCAGCGGTGCACCAGGAGTGGTTCGACAACATAGCGACACCATGCCGCAATGGCTGGCGCCACATACTCCTCAACAAGCTCCTCGTACTCGCCACTGTGGAGCGCCTCGTAGAGCCTCTCGCCAAGCACAGGGCGCACATAGCGCTCCTCAGCCTCGGCAATGTCGCACTCGGTGATAAGCTCACGATGAGCACGTTCGTCGCCACCAAACGCAAGCTCAATGACACGATTTGTCGTAATAAGATTTTTCATAGTTACTCTAAAGAACGAAGGTTATACTTAGTGATTTGCGCAAGGTAGAGCTGCTGGTCGGGGTCGTTCTCGTCGTAGTCCAAGCCATCGGCCTTGCGGGCCTCCCACACTCGCATATACAGGGGCTTCGAGCGTGTTGGAGGGCGGTTGATAATCTCCAACGACGAGGCATCGGTGCCGAGCACCAAGCCAATAATCTGGCGTATAGGCTCGAGGAGCTGCTCCTGCTCGCCAAGGATCACGGTGTTGAGCGCCACCTCATACTCGTGCAAGATGCGCTCGGTCGAGAAGCCCGACGAGTAGTCTAAGCCGCTCAGCGACCTAAACCACGAGTGCGCCACAACAAGGTCCGACTCCGACTGCTCGTGCAGCGAGTGCCAATCGCCATCTGCCGAGGTGTCGATAGGTATAAAGCGTGAGCTGTCGCCCTCGGCCTTATCCCTAAGCACAAAGAGCACCTGGCCAGGATTTCCCGAGAAGCGCTCCTCAGCGAGGCGCACCATGCGGTCGGCCTCCTCCTCGCTACCCACAGCGCCATCGAGCATCATCACGCCCGAGAGCTGAAACGAGTTGTCGAGGCGAGCGATGTTCCACTTATCGGTTTTGTAGAGTATCGCCGCAGCACCCATGCCCGCAACATATGGGGCTACGCCATAGTGCGAGAACATAGGCTCGTAGTCTTTGTAGTGAACCACCGAACGCAACGTGCCGTCCTCCTGCTCCTCAAAGCTGGGGAATAGAGGCAGTGTGCATGCCTCCGACGAGCGATAGTTGCGCCAATCGTGGTGCATGACAACATGCTCCGAGTCACGAGCAAGGCGACAGGTCGAAGCATCGATGTGGTAGAACGACAGGAAGCTATGCTTGGCATCGGTGACAACCTCCATAAAGGCATTGCCAAACATCGCCTCGTCGAGGGCAAGGCGGGCTATGATGCTTCGCAGGCTCTCGCCCGAGCCGTTGGCATGCTTGACAATATCGCCCAAGAGAGGGATACTATCGTTGTAAGCCACACCCTTGCCAGCGATGTAGTCGGCCTTGTCGTTGATTATGCGTCGGTGGATCACCGAGCGGCGTGCCATGAGCGAGAGCAGATAGGGAAGCATGTTGTCATCGCCCCAAAGCCACACCTTATCGTTCGATGCTCTGCCGCCTCCCGCCACCGAGCCAAAGAGTGGCTCGGGAGCGTTGTTGGTAGCAGCAATGCGTGTTATAGTCTTGTTTGATGACATAGCATTACTCTGTTTTTAAGGTTACTAAAACATGCCCATGGCAACGAGCGACTCGTCCAAAATCTCGCAGCCCACCATGAAGATGGCACGCTGGCGGTTCTGCATCTCGTCGGGGTTATACCACATGCGCACCTCCGAGCCTGGATAGTCGGCTGTGTTCACCGCCAACACGAGGTTGCGGCGATCGGTCAATACGCAGATAGGGCCCGAGAGCGAGTCTGTTGGCAGGTGGTGCGACACGCCGATGTCGATAATCTTGATGCCGTGGTACGACAACTCGCGACGACCCGTTGTTAGGTCGTTGTAGGCAGCATCTGAGCCGTGAGTGTCGAGATACTGCTCATAGGCATCGTAGAGGTCGGTGGTGACCAAGAATGCAAGGTTACCCTCGCCCTTCATCGCCTTGAGCAAGGCGGGTGCCTGCTCCCACATTCGCTTGAAGATTACAATCGACGACTCCATGTCTACGTCGAGGTTTGTAAGATTTACATAGGTGCTCGAGTTATACTTCTTGATCTTGGTGATGAAGCCATCGAAGAGGTTGAACTCGTCAGCATTGGTGTCGCCAATCCACATCGACACACGCAAGCTCTCGGCAATTGCAGCACGGAACATCTCGGTCTCTGCCTGCTCGAGCTCGGTGCCTGTTAGGTCGTCGAGGTTTACGTCGGCACGGTTGGTGATCGCCTCGTATACCTGCGAGAAGTAGTCGGCAGCGCTGTAGCCCAACTCGGCCTTTACACGACAAAACTCGATGGTCTTCTGCTGGCGGTTTGCTGTGTTTGCGCCATTCCAGCCCGACTCATACTGCTGAAGGATGTCGTCGCAAGGGCTCCACAGCTGAATGGTTGTTGGCGTAGGCATGTTGTAGAGCACACGAATGCCAAGATCCACGGCGCTCTGGCCCGTTAGCATAGGGCGGAAAAAGATTGTCTCGAGGTCACGACCGGTGTAGGTCTTAGGATTTTCAATAAGTCCCATATTTCAAAGTTTTAGATTGTTAGAAAAAGGTTGATTTTAAGATTTTTAGCGCATACGTAGCGCCTGTGCATCACGCTCGAAGGCACGATTGCGTGACGATGGTGTTTGCTCCACGGGCGAAGGATCTTGCACAGCCCTAAGCTGCGACCTCTCCGCCCCCTTCTGCCCCTCGTCGAGGGCTATTAAGGAAGATGCTGGCGCAATGTCCACGACCGCCTCGGCGTGAGGAATGTAGTTTATGTCGTCGAGCTCGTTGGGGCTCTCCTCATTGTAGTCGATGCCCAAGGTGCGAAGCAGCGCCATAACGCCATTGCGTGTGCGCTCAACAAGCGACGCTCGCTTATTATCCTCGTTGCCTGGCTCGTCGATGCGCTTGTCGGCAAGGCCCTCGGCAATAGCCTCGTCGGGCGATAGCCAGCGACCACGGCCACCATTGGCAGCCATCAGCTCGAGGATCTCCTCGACGCTACGCCCCGAGTGCTGGGCATATACCTCGGCAATGCGTCTATCCGTCTGGTGAAGCATCTCCACCTGGGTTTGTAGCTCGTCGGCATTACCCTCGATAGAGCATAGCGAGTTGTGCACCAAGTAGAGCGTTGTGGGGGCTATCTCACGGCAGCCGGGCGATGCTGCCTGCGCCACGATTGTTGCTGCCGAGGCGGTATACCCGTAGCAGCGTGTGGTGACATGTGCCCCCGTTGAGCGTAGCGCCTCGTAGATGAGCATGGCATCGTTCACGTCGCCACCCGTCGAGCGTATGTTCACCACGATGTGGGCATTGCTAATGTCGGCAATCTGCGACACACACTCCTTGAAGCGCTCGTAGGTTGCCACACGGCTCTCAGGGTTGTCGAACTGCCACGCCTCGGAGAGGCCTATCGTGCCCTCGATGTCGATTGTCGTCAGATCGACTTCGTTACTGATTTTGATTTGTGGGTTCATAAGTTTAGATGATTTGGTTAGTTTATCGACCTCGTAGACAGCCTTTACCACTTTGGAGTAGGAGCAGGCGAATTGGTACGAGGCTTGCTCCATGGCACTGCAGCGTCTAAAGCCCTTGCTACAAAGCGTTGCCACATGGCGGTGTATGGCATAGTTTCGACACCTTGACCAATCGATGAGGTTAGTGCTTAGGAGCATGCCAATGAGGCGTTCATATCGACGTGAAGGGTGTAGCACACAGCCTTGCGACTGCTGCCTATTATGTGTTGTCATAGAGCAAAAGTTGTTAGATGATGATTAACGGTCGTTGAGCATTCGACCAAAGCGACAGCGTGCCACACCTCGCTCGGGATCGTAGCTCTCGATGGCCCTGAGGCGGAACAGCGACTCGGCACCATCGACACTGAGGCGGAACGTAGAACGTATTGATGCTGACGTTGTTGTGGGCGAGAATAGCCCGAAGTAGTCGTTTAGCGATAGGCGTATGTCGCATCGTAGCTCGCAGCGCTCAGCACGCTCACATATCTCGCTAAGGTGGTAGTGGTGTAGCCCCTCGCAGCCGTCACGATCCTCGAAGCAGAGGGTAAGACCGCTTGCGGCACTATGAAACGAGGCGTAGGGGTATAGGTGGGTGTCGTTGTTCGAGCCCCAATGCTCGCCCTCGGGGAGCTCACGTAGTCCGTGGTAGAGCACCACACGTGGCTCGACATAGTCGCCACCATCGACACTATCTCTGTCGCCCACCGTGAGCACCTCGGCAGACGATGCCTCATTTAGGAAGCCCGTTTGCGAGATTGTTGGTCGAAACAGAGGGTTGCTACGCACCTCTACACCCTGCTTCGTGCCGTAGCTGTCGAAGCTCTTCAGCCACACACCAAACTCGCTGTCGCTAAGCTCGTTATCTCGCACCACAACGCCATCACCAGCACCATACTCTAAGCGCACATGTTGCGAGGAGGTGGGCGCACCCTCCGTCATGCTCCACCCCGTGTCGAGCTGCCTATGTCGCCAATCCACAACACCGCCATTGTAAAAGTCGTCATACGGCTCGATGACGATGGTCTTCGATGGCTCGTGCGAGTAGATGCAGAGGTTGAACATATGCATAACCGCCTCGAGGAGCTGCTGTTGCGAGATGCCGTGGTTGGCAATATCGCTAAAGCCAAGCCTGTCGCCCCAGCCTAAGCAGCCACTAAACAATGGGCGCACACTACAACCACTACACAATGTAAGCTGCTGACCAGGCTCAGCGCCGTAGAAGGCGATGTCGTTGAAGCGCTCCTCATCCGATGCGTTCATCTTGCGATAGGGGCTACGCACCTCAAACTCAACGAGTCGTCTGCCCGTAGGCTCCACATATCCTCGATATATTGACCAATCGCCATCGTATGGTGTGTACGCCTCGTCGCCAGGACGCTTCACCATAAGCCGTGCCTCGCCCGAGAAGCCACTCGGCACAACAATATCCGTCACGGCAGCACTCATCTTGCCAAAGCCCTCAAGCAGGTAGCTCGACCCCTCGTCGTAGTCGAAGATATAGAGCTTGTGTGCGAGGCCCGGAATAAGCTTCGAGCGCATATCCTCGTAGGTGTTCTCCATAACAATATCTACCTCGCAACCCACGCCAAGGCGCACAGAGCTAAAGCCTTGCAGCCTCTTGCTCGACACAATGCGATAGTCGGTGATGTAGCGTATCTTGTACTCGAATGCCACGCTTAGCTCACGTGTTGGCACAAAACACGGAGTACCCTCCTCGAACTTTAGTGCACCACGATTGTAGGCATCGGCAAAGAGGTTTCCCTCGCTATCTGTGGCCTCGCTACTCACGCTATCGACAATAGCACCCACGCACGATGGTAGCTTGTGCTCGGTGGCAAACACACAGCCCACGTTGTTTGCCTCTGCCGTATAGTCGAAGGTTCTGTAAGCCTTAAATCCCATATCTCGCTCGGCAGCCTCGCCACGTATCTGACCATAGGCACCACTTATCATCAGGCGCTTGGCAACATCTCCCTTAAGCCACTCGCTATCAATGCTATAACCCGCACTCTCAGCCATCGACCTAAGCAGATGCTCAACACTGATAAAGGGGTGGTAGTCGTGGGGCATCAGCGCACGCTGTCGTCGCCATGCAGTCACCATCTCGGGCTTAGGGTAGCTGTCGTGGCACAGAGGCAGAAAGCGCACAGCACGGTCGCCCTGCCACGACCTCTCAATCTCGGTTGGAAGCATTCGCATATCTACCTGAATGTTGCTTCTGTTGAGCGGCGTGCGTGCTGCGGAGTCTGCCCAATCGCTACCTCCCGAGCGCAGCCTTAGGCGATAGTATCTCTCACCCGCCTCCTGCTCAACCCCCAACAGCGTTGCCACACCACGAAATGCCTCGTAGCCATCAATGCTGATGGTTGCCCAATGCAGTTTGGCGTTAAACTCCTCGCCACGATTAAGGTCGAAGGCGAAGCCCATAGCCCTGTCGCTCTCAGCCACCGACGCTACCTCCACCACCATCTCCGAGCCGTTACGCCACGCCTCAACAGAGTGCAGATTCGTGGCATCGTACCCAGGCATGACAACACCATCACGACGCAAGGGCACTACCCTATCGTCAATCCTTAGCTCGATCATAGCTCACCCCCTTTCCACTCATCGACAATCTCGAGCGCAACACTCTGAAGCTCACCACACTTGCCATACTCCATGCGGCGTGATACCAACACCACATCTCTCAGCTCGTCGAGCCTCATCTCGTAGATATACGGCGCATAGATAATCTCTCGAAGACTCCTTAACGCCTCGCCATACTCAAGTGCCGAGCAGAGTCTGTAACGCTCCTTCGTGCCCCTCAGCTTCGACATTAGCCCTGCCGTGGTAAGGCATGCATCTACCTCAGCCTCTGCAACCTGCGGCAAGCTCTTAGGAAATAGATAGCTCTCCAAGCCTCCCCGACGGTTACGCCACACAAGCCTACGCCCTGCGGGTAGTCGTGGTTCAATGTCGTAGTCGAAGTGCGCCACCTGCTCCGAGCCACACACCACGCTCAGCTCTATGCGCTCAACATCGCCACGCAACGACGAGGTGCATATCACAACATCATAAAACATAATATCTCGATTGGGCTGTAACGAGATGTTGCGCTTGGCAGTTGGCGTATGCTCCACGATATTTACCTGCATGCCTGCCGTAGCAACCACGCTAAATAGCATCTTCTCGCCATAGCCTATCGTCTGCCTCTCAGGCACATAGCTCATTAGCTGTGGGCTACGCATATCGATCTCGGCAGCACAAAAGCACCTCTCCTCCGACATCAAGCCCATGACACCCACCGCCACCTTGCACCCCATAGGCGAGCTAAGCACCGTCGTAGCCTCGACGTTGGGAACTCTCATCTCGATTGCCGAACGGAGTATTGGGGCTATGTCAATCTCCGCCTTTGTTACGCCATACATGCGCTTGCGGGCTATAAGCTGATGCGTCGTTTGATTAAATATTTCGACATCTACCTCTGTCGGCACGTCGAGCTCGGTGTCGAAGGAGTATATCAACTTTTTACTCCACGGAGCACCATTTTGGGGAATAGAAACAAACCTCATAACATTAAATATTTTAACACGTGATTATAACTCTTAAATCGAGCTTCAGATTTGCAGCTACGCCAAGTTAGCCACCGCCCGAAAGCAAGTTGTTGATATTTGTGTTAATAGCTGTTGATATCTATTAACAATCATAGATATATAACTATATATCCACAACTTAGCTATGTTGATAATTGAATTGCGACGATGTTAATAACCGAGAGAAAGCCACCGCATCATGGCATAGTTTATCGCCGTTTGACAGTGCAAATATAATACATCAAAAAGCCCTTGTCAAGAGTTTTTGGTAAAAATTTTTTACATATTTTTTACAAACAAATCAAATTATTTAACCATCAAAGAGTTACAGATTTCGCCACCTCACAACCCTCGACCACCCACATTTAGCAACAAAGAGCAGCGAAGAGTAGGCGGAATAAAAAAATTTTGTTATATTTGCGCAATTTAATAATTAAGAAGAGTATGGCAGATAATTCAATACTAATTCGCCTTGATGGCCTTAAGCTAAAGTACGAGGAGATTGGTCAGAAGCTCACCGACCCCGAAGTAATTGCTGATGTTAAGCAGTTCGTACAGCTCACCAAGGAGTACAAGGAGCTCGAGCCTATTGTCGAGACCTCAGATCGTTTCCGCACTGCCCTCGCCAACCTTGCCGAGGCTAAGGACATCTTGGCAAACGAGAAGGACGAGGAGTTCCGTGAGATTGCACGTGAGGAGGTAGCAACCCTCGAGCCTGCAATCGCAAAGATGGAGGAGGAGATTAAGCTTTTGCTTATCCCAAAGGACCCTCAGGACGACAAGAACGCCATTGTCGAGATTCGTGGTGGTACCGGTGGCGACGAGGCAGCAATCTTTGCTGGCGACTTGTTGCGTATGTACACCAAGTATATCGAGTCGAAGGGCTGGCGCTACGAGATCACATCATCCTCTGACGGTGCTGCGGGTGGCTACAAGGAGGTAGTGCTCAAGGTTACCGGTCAGAGCGTATACGGCACACTCAAGTATGAGTCGGGCGTACACCGTGTTCAGCGTGTGCCACAGACCGAGACTCAGGGCCGTGTACACACCTCAGCTGCCTCCGTTGCCGTGTTGCCCGAGGCAGAGGAGTTCGATATCGAGATCTCGATGAACGACATCCGTAAGGATATCTTCTGTGCATCAGGTCCTGGTGGTCAGTCGGTAAATACCACATACTCGGCTATCCGTCTTACCCACATTCCAACAGGTATCGTCGTGCAGTGTCAGGATCAGAAGTCACAGCTCAAGAACTTCGACAAGGCTTTCGAGGAGTTGCGTACCCGTGTCTTCAACCTCGAGTACTCGAAGTATCTCGACGAGATTGCATCGAAGCGTAAGACAATGGTTTCGACAGGTGACCGCTCGGCAAAGATTCGTACCTACAACTACCCACAGGGCCGTATCACCGACCACCGTATCAACTACACCATCTACAACCTCTCTGCATTCATGGACGGCGACATCCAGGATGTTATCGACCAGCTCATTGTTGCTGAGAACGCAGAGCGTTTGAAGGAGAGCGAGTTGTAGTGTTTCGAGGACAACACAAAGTCGAAATAATATAGCATAGTTAAGCGACCTGTCCTCATTGGGGGCAAGGTCGCTTTTCGCATTTTTTAAGCATGAAACACCTTCATATCATTCTCACCTTCTGCGCTTTACTCTTGTCAGTGAGCGCCTTTGCCGACTACCCCGAGCGCAGCAAGCTTGCCAAGAGCAAGGGTCGCAAGCTCACGGTCAAGGAGTGGAAGACCACGCCCGATGGCAAGAACAAGTGGGTAGACCACGTCGAGGTATACAACGCCCAGGGACAGCTTATCGAGGAGGCAGAGTATGGCGACTATGGCCGCAGCCTCTCGTGGCGCTCCGAGTTTTTCTACAACGCAAAGGGACAGCTCGAGAAGGAGATCATCTACAACGAGCGCAACAAGCCCTCGAAGGTGCGCAAATATGAGTACGACAGCAATGGCGTGTGCATTCGTCGCCTGAACTATGGCGCTAACGGCATTCTCAACTCATACCGACAGTTTGAATACTCTTACGAATAGATGACACCAAGCCTAACATACGACTCTCTCAACCAGCTTGATGTGTGGCACGAGATGCCCACCATCACGCTTGACGAGATGCGTGCTGTTAAGCTCATGAACCGCATCGACACGAAGTATGTGCTCTCCGAAGAGGAGGTGTTGCGCCTGCTACACAAGGCTTTGGAGGCTGGCTACCGTGTTCAGATTATCGACGGCGTGCGTGCCTGCCGCTACCTGACGCTCTACTACGACACCCCCGAGCGTGAGATGTTCACGGTGCACCACAACCGCAAGCTAACACGCCAAAAACTGCGCACACGAACATATCTCGAGAGCGGCACTACGTTCTTCGAGATTAAGAACAAGAGCAACCGAGGTCGCACCAAGAAGCGCCGCACGGAGATTAAAGCTGAGGAGCTTATGTGCTTTGCACAAAGCAGCGAGGCACGAGAGCTTCTCGCCAACAACTCACGCTACACCACCGACGAGCTGCAGCCCGCACTCATCACGAGCTTTAGCCGCATAACCCTCGTAAACCCCACGCTTAGCGAGCGCTCGACAATCGACCTTGAGCTAAGCTACGAGGATGCTCGCACGGGGAATAAGGCAAGCATCGAGCACATGGCAATTGTCGAGATTAAGCAGGACGGCAACACAGCATCTATGCTTAAGCTCATGCTTCGAGATATGCATATTGCACCCTTGAAGGTCAGCAAATACTGCCTCGGCACAACGCTCACCGTCGAGGGCATCAAGCACAACCGCTTCAAGGCTAAGATACAACGAATTAACAAACGACTAAACAAACAAAACTATGATAGGATTTGATGGCGAGGGTCTTAACCCCGATATTTTTGATGCAGACATCGCAGCCCTCACAGGCTCGAATGGCGAGGTAGGTGCAACGATGCTTGGCATTCCATTGTGTGACACCACATCTATCTTGCAGCTCTGCTTGCAGTTTGCAATCAACCTCATCGTGTCGTTGGTCATCGTACGCTGCTTCTACTACCCCAAGAGCCACCGCAAGGACTTCGCAGCCACCTTCATGCTCTTCTCTACGGCGGTCTTTCTGCTCCTCTTCTTCATGAAGAGCGTGGGTATCGACGTGAGCATAGGTTTGGGCTTGTTCATGATCTTCGGCATTATCCGCTACCGCACCGAGATGGTGCCTATCCGTGAGATGACCTACCTCTTTGTGACCATCGCCACAGCCGTTATCAATGGCAGCAACCTGATGGTGTCGTATGCCGAGCTGGTGCTTGCCAACGTGCTTATCATCACCGTGTTAGCGCTACTCGAGTGCTTCATCATGCGTGGTCGCAAGGCCACTAAGACCATCTGCTACGAGCGCATCGAGCTTATCCGCCCTGAGCGCCGTGATGAGCTTATTGCCGACCTTGAAAATCGCCTCGGCATTAAGGTTGAGCGTGTCGATGTTGGCAATGTCGATTTCTTGCGTGACGTGGCATTCCTCAAGGTGCACTACACTCCTGCCAAGGACGAGGAGGCTACAAGCGAGCAGACAATGAAGATTAACGAGAAAAACGCCTTTAACAACTAACGCCCCGCTATGAAAAAGGTTTTATTCAGCATCGCACTGCTACTTGGTAGCATCACACTCTCGGCGCAGAACATTATTCCTGGCGTAACCAACGACAGCGATGTTCGTGGTCGTTTGGGCGGAGCCTTCGAGTGGGAGGTTGCCAAGGATCTATCTCTTGAGGCGTCGCTCGAGATGCGCCTCAAGAACGACTTCTCGACCGTAGACCGCATTCAGACAGGCATAGGCCTTGAGTATGAGGCATGTAAATATTTCAACATCGGCGCTGACTATCAGCTAATCAACACCCACGAGCCAGGGGCATGGGAGCGTCCTCGCCACCGTGCCAACCTAAATCTCGAGGGCAATGTCAAGGTAGGACGATTTGAGTTCTCGCTACGTGAGCGCTTGCAGACAACATTCCGCACCGACTCGGTAAACCGCTACGAGAAGATGAACCCCGAGCTAATTCTCCGCTCACGCCTAACTGCCGAGTACAACATTCGCCACTCGAAGTGGACCCCATATCTGCTCTTCGAGCTAAACAACACGCTCAACTCGCCCGCCGTGGTGCTCAACTACAAGCGTGACCCCTACTCTATCGACAACTACATAACACGCTATCGTGCAGGTGTCGGTGCAAAGTTCCGTGTTACACGCAACCACCGCCTCGACTTCTACTACTACTTCGACTACGACCGAAGCTATAATATTGATTATAAGGGCAATAAAGGCGACCTTAAGAGCGTTGTTCAAGAAAACGAGATGCGCCACATATTCGGCATATCATACAAATTCAAGCTATAAGCCATGCGCCACCTACTCCTCGGCATACTCCTCACGCTCAGCACTATGACACTTAGTGCTCGAGGTCCATTGTATGTTGTCAATGGCACACGTGTGGAGAGCATCGAGCATATCGAGCAGGCGAATATCGAGCGCATCGACGTGCTTCCTGCCACCGAGGAGACTATCGAGAAGTGGGGCATCGAGGCATCGGAGGGTGTCATCATCGTGACGCTAAAGTACGACACCCCCGCACTATTTAATGCCGAGGGCTTTAACAACTTCACCACCTACCTACAACACAAGGTCAAGTGGGACAAGAACATGCCCGCCGAGCGTGTGTCGTTGCGCATCACGGTCGATAGCGAGGGTCGTGCAACCATCGCCAAGGTGTTGCAATCAACCTCACGCCAATACCAAAAGCGTGTTGAGAGGGCTATCGCCATGTCACCATGCTGGACTCCCGCAACAAAAAATGGCAAGGCCGTTGAGAGCACTGAGCTTGTAAACCTGCTTCTGCCCGAGGGCAAGCAGCTACCCGTCGAGCATGGCGTAATAATAATGTAACTGAGTATGGTTGAGCCTATTAACATATCCACATCATCACACGAGCACCTCACGCTCCTCGACCTGCAACTCATGGTTCGAGCCACGCTTGAGAGTCGCTTTTGCGACCCCGTGTGGATAAGTGCCGAGATCTCGGAGATGAAGGTAAACCGCTCGGGCCACTGCTACCTCAACCTTGTTGAGAAGGGCAACAACGAGGGAGCCCCACGTGCTGAGGCACGAGGTGTCATTTGGAGGTCGGCATATGCCACCATATCTCGCAAGTTCGAGGAGGCCACGGGCGCAGCGCTCAGCACAGGCATAGGCGTTCTGCTACGTGTTGTGGTCACCTACCACGAGGTATATGGCTTCTCGTTGCAGATCGTAGATATTGACGCATCGTACACCCTCGGCGAGGTTGAGCGTCGTCGCCGTGAGTGCATCGCACAGCTTCAGCGTGATGGCGTGTGGGACATGAACCGAGAGATAGAACTGCCACGCCCCATGCTGCGCATAGCCATTGTGTCGAGCGCTACGGCAGCTGGCTATCAGGACTTTATGAACGAGCTTCGCCGCAGCGCATATCGTTTCCGCACCGAGCTCTTTGGCTCGCTCATGCAGGGCGAGATGGCTGAAGATAGCGTCATCGAGGCGCTACACCTCGTTGCCGAGCGTGAGGAGGAGTTCGACTGCGTGGTGGTCATTCGTGGTGGCGGCTCGGTTAGCGACCTTGCCCTGTTCGACTCCTACCGCATAGCCTCGCACATAGCGCAGTTTCCGTTGCCCGTTATCACAGGCATCGGACACGACAAAGATACGTCGGTTGCCGACCTTGTGGCTCACACCTCGTGTAAGACCCCCACAGCGGTGGCAACGCTCCTTTGCGAGCTGGCAGAGATGGAGATGGCAACCATCGAGGAGTATAGCTACACGCTACGTGACATAGTGCTATCACGCCTCAACAGCGAGCGCCTTACGCTTGAGCGTCATAGTGCCGAAATTGCCCGACAGTCGGTAGTTGCGGTAAATAGCATGCAGCATCGCCTAACGAGCATCGAGGAGAGCATCGCAACCCTCGCTCGCACCATGATACGTAGCGAGGAGCAGAAGCTAAGCTCACATCTGATGGTCGTTGAGCAGAGCAACCCTGAGATAATTCTCCGCCGAGGCTTCGCCATAGTGCGTGGCAGTGATGGTCGTGCGGTAGACATACAAAATATTAAGCCTGGTGCAGACGTTAATATAGAACTCGCCACAGGCACAATTGAGGCAAATGTAACGAGCAAAACCTTAAGATAATGGCTACAAAAAAACTAACATATAGCGAGGCTATGGCTGAGGTGGAGAGCATCTTGGCACGCCTACGCTCTGGCGAGCTTAGTATCGACGAGCTCACAAGCGCCGTGGCACGTGCCACAAAACTTATTGCGGAGTGTCGCAAGATGCTTGCAACAACAGAACAAGAGGTCGAAAAACTAATAAATGGATAAGCTATGAGATTCATTATTCGTTGGATACTTAACCATGTGCCCCGTCGCACCATACAGCGCATGGCTACCTGGGCAGTGCCCCTATTAGGATTCTTTTATCAGGGTCGAGGCCGTGAGTGCCCCATTTGTGGTGCCCGCTATCGCAACTTTGTGCCCTATGGCTATGTCAAGGGTCGCAACAATGCGCTCTGCCCCAACTGCTTGTCGTTGGAGCGCCACCGCATGATATGGCTGTGGATGGAGCGCAACACCACCCTCTTCAAGAACCACCCACGACTCCTACACATCGCACCCGAGCCATCGCTCATGAACCACTTCCGTGAGAACTATGGCTCGAGCAAGGACTATATCACAGCCGACATCGAGTCGCCATTGGCAGATCAGCACTTCGACGTGCAGAATATTCCTCTGCCTGCCAACTCGGTAGATGTGCTCATGTGTAACCATCTTCTCGAGCATGTCGAGGACGACCGCCGTGCCATGCAGGAGCTCTACCGTGTGTTGAAGCCTGGTGGCTGGGGCATAATCCTTGTTCCTGAGGATCGTGAGCGTGAGATCACCTACGAGGACGACTCAATCACCGACCCTAAGGAGCGTACACGCCTCTTTGGTCAGTATGACCACCGCCGAGTATATGGCCGTGACTACGACGATAGGCTACGTGAGGCAGGCTTCGAGGTTGAGCGTAGCGACTTTGCTCGCCGCCTAACCGAGTGGGAGAAGCGCCTCTATGCACCGGGGCAGGACGACCTTGTCATCGTTCATAAGCCTATGCCCGAGTCATCAGACGATGATCAAACCGTGAAAAATGAATAACACGTTAGAGAGATACACCTCCCTCAGAGAGCTTGTCAGGACCAACTTCTCGGAGCGCACGCAACACATGGTTGATCACGCCCTGGAGTTCGCCCACGAGAGGCTTCATGGCATCACCCGCTACGACTCTACGCCCATGCTCGACCATGGCGTGGCTGTGGCACGCATCGTCATTGACGAGATAGGCCTTGGCCGTAACTCGACCATCGCCGCCATCATTCACGACGTGGTGCGCATAGCCTTTCAGGAGCACGACCCATCGCTCGACGAGCTACTCGCAACCATACGCCAAGAGTATGGCGAGGAGACCCTCGGCATTGCTGTTGCCCTCTCAAAAATCTCGGATATCAAGCTCAAGGCATCAAAGGAGCAGGCTTCAGACTTTCGCGATATGATCGTGTCCTACTCCGAGGATCCACGTGTCATACTCATCAAGCTCGCCGACCGCCTCGAGGTTATGCGCTCACTCGACATGTTCCCCGAGCGCAAGCGCCGCAAGAAGAGCTGGGAGAGCCTCAACCTATATGCGCAGATTGCTCACAAGCTCGGCTTGTATAGCATCAAGAGCGAGCTCGAAGATCTATCATTGAAGCACCTCGAGACAGAGATGTACAACCACATTGTCGAGGAGCTCAAGGAGAGCGAGCAGGAGCGCATGACATTTATCGAGGAGTTCCTACGCCCCGTGCGCAAGCTTCTCGACGACGACGGCATAAAGTATCATATCAAGAGCCGCACCAAGTCAGTCTACTCCATCTTTCAGAAGATGCGCAAGCAGAAGGTAGACTTCAAGGGTGTCTACGACATCTTCGCCCTACGCATAATTATTGACTGCCCCGTTGAGCGTGAGAAGGCGCAATGCTGGACAGTATATTCACATGTCACAAGCCTCTACACACCAAACACCGAGCGCATGCGTGACTGGATCTCTATCCCCAAGAGCAATGGCTACGAGTCGTTGCACGCCACGGTCTTAGGTGGCGAGGGTCGCTGGGTCGAGGTGCAGATACGCACCGAGCGCATGGACGAGGTTGCCGAGCGAGGCATCGCAGCACATTGGCGCTATAAGGGCGTTAAGCAGGGCGGCATGGGTGCCGAGGCGTGGCTTGGTCGCCTTCGTGAGCTGTTGGAGGACACCACCTCCGAGTCTATTGCTCAGCGCTTCGAGGCTAAGGCCTCGGGCGAGATCTTCGTCTTTACCCCTTCGGGCGACATACGCAAGCTCCCCGAGGGCGCCACGGTCTTGGACTTCGCCTTCGACATACACACCTCGCTTGGTGGCATCTGCGTGGGTGGCAAGGTGGGTGGTCGTGTTGTTCCTATCAAGGAGCAGCTACACAATGGCGACATCTGCGAGGTGCTCACCCGCAAGGACCAAACGCCCAAGGCCGACTGGCTCAACCACTGCGTCACGCAGAAGGCCCGCAGCCGCATACGTGCATTCCTGCGTGAGGAGAAGCAGAAGCATGCCCGCTTAGGTCGTGAGGAGCTCGAGCGCAAGATAAAGAATTGGAAGATAGACGTTGCCATCGACGAGGCTGTTGCCTACCTCTGCAAGCACTTTAGGATTAAGCGTGGCAACGAGCTCTATGTGGCTATTGCCGATCAGAAGATTGAGATATCGCAAATTAAGGATATCCTCCAGCGCTGGCTCTCGGGCGAGGCCGACGAGGAGCGCCGCTTAGCAGCCCAGGAGGTCGAGGAGCGCAAGGCACGCCTACGTGAGGAGCGTGGCGAGGAGAGCACAAAGCGAAGCGATGCCCTCATTATCGACGAGAAGATTAATAATATAGAGTATAAATTGGGCAAGTGTTGCAACCCTATCAAGGGCGACGACATCTTCGGCTTCATCACCATAAATGCCGGCATCACCGTGCACCGCACCGACTGCCCCAATGCCCGCCGCATGCGTGAGCGCTACCCATATCGTGTTATGGAGGCTCGCTGGCGTGACAGTGCTCAGGGAGCATTCCGTGTCACCGTGGGCATCTCGGCAGCCGACATCCCTGGCCTTGCAACCACCATCATGGATGTTGCCAGCAAGGAGCTTAAGCTCTCGGTGCGAGGCATCAACTTCACGCCTAAGGGCGACGGCTCGGTGGCGGCACAGCTCGCCGTGGAGGTCACAGGAGCCAACATCGTCGATATGTTGCTACACTCCCTGCGCCGCATTAAGGGCGTTAGAAACGCATACAGAATAAACTAATAAAAACCAATATACTATGAACTTTGAAGATATCCGCACCCCATGGAGCGACACGCTCAAGACATGTGCAATCACCGTTTGCGACCTTGATGGCGTTATCCTCTACCAGAACAAGCGCTCTGTGGAGGTCAATGGCAACATGCGTGGCAAGTCGATGATTCCATGCCACTCGGCACGCTCACGCGAGATCATCAACCGCCTGATTACCAATGGCGAGAACAACGCCTACACCATCGAGAAGCGAGGCCTCCGCAAGCTAATCTACCAAACCCCATGGCATGAGTCAGGCGAGGTAGCGGGCCTTGTCGAGTTCTCCCTCGAGATCCCCACCGACATGCCCCACTACGTAAGGGAGTAGCAACACAAAGAGCCCCAGAATATGGCGTTTATGGTCTGAGTTTAAATGGTAATCCATTTACTTTGACAACTACGTATATTAATGCTCTATCGAAAGTTTCGCATCATAAACGCATAAGATTGTCTCTTATGCGTTTTTTTTATATCTTTGCGTGATTAATAGACTTTTAGAGGAAAAGACACTATGCCAAAGACAATAACCTTGCAGCTATCGCCAAAGCAGGCTGCCGACGAGAAATTCTATGTTGCACAGGCTGCCCGCACAATAGGCATTCGTCAGAGCGACATCGCCCTGGCACGTGTGGTAAAGCGCTCGATAGATGCTCGTCAGCGCATGGCTAAGGTAAACCTTACGCTCGAGATATACGTAGATCAGGAGCCACAGCCTGCGCCACTACACTTCGACTACCCATCTGTGGAGCATGGCACCGAGGTTATAGTGGTGGGCTCAGGTCCTGCGGGATTGTTTGCCTCGTTGCGCCTCATCGAGCTTGGCTACAAGCCTATACTCTTGGAGCGTGGCAAGTCGGTGCTATCACGCAAGCACGACATTGCACAGATAAACCGAGGTGGCGAGATCGACCCTAACTCGAACTACGCCTTTGGCGAGGGTGGCGCAGGAACATTCTCCGATGGTAAGCTCTTCACACGCAGCAAGAAGCGTGGCGACTACAACAAGGCGTTGCAGACCCTTGTGTGGCATGGTGCCAACCCCACAATCCTCTACGAGGCACACCCACACATCGGCACCGACAAGCTGCCTCGCATCATATCGAACATTTGTCGCACCATAACGGAGCATGGTGGCAAGGTGCTCTTCGAGAGCCGTGTATCGGGCTTCGTGCTTAAGCGTGGCCGCATAACAGGCGTTAAGGTGGGCGACACAACAATAGAGGGTGCTGCCGTGGTGCTTGCCACAGGACACTCGGCACGTGACATATATGAGATGCTCTACAACGAGGGCATAGCAATCGAGGCAAAGCCCTTTGCCATGGGCGTACGCATCGAGCACCCACAGCGACTTATCGACAGCATACAGTATCACCGTGAGGAACGTGGCGAGTGGCTCCCTGCAGCAAGCTATTCGCTTGTTAGCCAGGAGGCTGGTCGTGGCGTATACTCCTTCTGCATGTGCCCTGGCGGCTTCATCGTGCCTGCAATGACCGATGCTACGCAGTCGGTGGTAAACGGCATGTCGCCAAGTGGTCGTAACTCGGCATTCGCCAACTCGGGACTCGTAACCGAGGTGCGCCTCGAGGACTTTGCACACCTGCGTGAGCAGTGGGGCGAGCTTGCAGGACTACGCTACCAGCAGCAGTTCGAGGAGCTTGCACGCCTACATAGTGGTGATAGGCAGGTAGCCCCAGCACAGCGTGTGTCGGACTTCGTGGCAGGACGTGCATCGCACTCGCTACCCCGCACATCCTATATCCCAGGCCTCAAGGCATCACGCCTCGACGTGTGGATGCCCGAGGAGATAGGCGCTCGCCTACGCAGTGGCATCGCCACCTTTGGCCGCAAGATGCGAGGCTTCGTATCGGATGAGGCTATCGTTGTGGGCGTGGAGTCACGAACATCAACCCCCGTTCGCATACCCCGTGATGCTGAGTCACTTATGCACACCGAGGTGGCAGGCCTATTCCCTGCGGGCGAGGGTGCAGGATATGCTGGCGGTATTGTCTCGGCAGCCCTCGACGGCGAGCGTGTGGCAGATGCCGTTGCCCGCTACTGCAAAGCAAACAACCTATAATCAATGAGCTTAGGCGCTATCGTCATAACCATTGCCTCGTACCTCGCCCTGCTCTTTGGCGTGGCGTGGCTGACATCACGTGGTAATAGCTCGGCAGCATTCTTCACGGGCGGCCGCAACACCCCACGTGGCGTGGCAGCAATAGCCATGGTGGGCGCAGCAATGTCGGGCGTTACATATATCTCGGTGCCTGGCACGGTGGCCACCGACGGCTTCAGCTATCTGCAGACTACGCTCGGCTTCTTCGTCGGCTACCTCATAATCGCCTTCGTGCTTATTCCGCTATACTACCGCACGGGCGTGGTGTCGCTATACGAGTACCTCGACAAGCGCTTCAACCTCGCCGCACAGCGCACGGGAGCGTGGCTATTCTTCATATCGAAGCTATTATCAGCATCGTTGCGTGCCTTTGTCATATGTGCCGTGCTTCAGGGCCTGCTCTACGAGCGCTGGGGCATACCTTTTTGGGTAAATGCGGTGGTCATGATGGCTCTCGTGTGGCTCTACACACGACGTGGTGGCGTGAGTGCTGTGGTGTGGGTAGAGATGGTCAAAACCATACTTATGGTTAGTAGCATCGTGCTATGTATCACCTTTGTTATCAAAGCATTAGGACTCAACCTTGGCGAGGCACTAAGCACCATCAGCAGGAGCGACTACTCGCAGATTTTGTTCCTTGATAACCCTCTTGACAGACGCTACTTCTGGAAGCAGTTTATCGCTGGCATCTTCCTCGTTGTGGCAATGACGGGCCTCGATCAGGATATGATGCAGACGATGCTGTCGTGTCGCAATCAGCGTGACTCGCAGCGTAGCATGATACAATCTATTGTGGTTCAGATGGTTGTCATCGCCCTCTTCCTTTCGCTCGGCACACTGCTATACACCTTTGTCGATAGCCGTGGCCTTAGCGTGGAGCGTGGCGACGACCTCTTCGGCTTTGTAGCCACCGAGTGCGGACTACCCACCATCGTGGGCGTTGCCTTTCTACTTGGCCTTGTTGCCTCGACATACTCGTCGGCAGGCTCGGCACTAACGGCGCTAACAACCTCATTTACAATAGATATCCTCGGTGCTAACCGTCGCCACGACAGCACTTCCGCTGAGGGCAGCGAGGCTATCAGCCGACTACGTCGCCGTGTGCATATACTCATTGCTGTGGCTATGTGTGGCGTGATAATGACCTTTGGTCGCTGGAGTAGCATGGGCGTTATCACGCTGATATTCACCATGGCGAGCTACACCTATGGACCTCTGCTCGGCATGTTCGCCTTCGGACTTATGAGCCGACGTTCGGTGCGTGGCTGGGCAATGCCCCTGGTTGCTGTCGCCTCACCCGCACTAAGCTATATTATTGCCACACATTCTCAAGCATGGCTCGGCGGCTATGTGTTTAGCTACGAGATACTTATCGTAAACGCCACACTAAGCCTACTCGGCTTGTGGGCATTCTCCCGAAAATAGGTTTAGCAATAAAACCCGGTGGCCACCAAGCATCTTAGCTAATTTATTAGACATGTGGCTTTTATAAGAATTTATCAAAGATCACATAGCAGATCAATAAAATTTTGCTTATCTTTGTCATAAAATTAGAATAGGACAATTTGTAATGGCAACGGTAGAAAAGGATATAAACGAAACTAGCGACAAGATAGCTGAGGTAAAAGCGATTGTAAAAAAGAGAGCTAAAGCTGTCAAGTCAATAGGATATAAAGAGGCTGAAATTTCCAATGGCACACATTGGAAAGAGTTGTCATTTACACATCCAGAACGAACAATCAGACTAGGAACTATTTTTAGCGGCATTGGCGCTATTGAGCATGCCTTTCAAAGATTGGGATTAAGGTTTGACATTGCATTTGCGGGTGACATTGATGCGGAATGCAAGCAGAGTTATTTTGCAAACTACCATATTTCCGAAGACAATTGGTTTTCCGATGTTCGAGAGTTCGATGCAAAAAAATATAATGGACAAGTTGATATCATAGTCGGAGGTGCACCTTGTCAAGCATTTTCAATGGTTGGTAGAAGACTTGGCTTTGAAGATGCACGAGGAACTCTTTTTTATGAGTTTGCAAGGGTTATTAAGGAGACTTGTCCAAAGGTCTTCATCTTTGAGAACGTAAAGGGTTTGCTTAGCCACGACAACGGTAGAACGTGGCAAGTAATACACGACATCTTTGAAGAACTTGGATACGATGTCCACTTTAGGGTATTGAATAGTAAGGATTATGGTATTCCTCAGCATAGAGATCGACTATTTTGTGTTGGATTTATGCAAAAAACCAAATTTGATTTTCCAGCTCCGCTACCATTAGAGTATATAATGTATGATTTTTTGGAAGACTATATTAGTTCAAAATATTTCCTAAGAGAGAAGGGTGTCAAATTCGTAACAAGCAGCAAAAATAGAGAGAAATGCTACACTCAAATTAATGGAGATGTAGCATTATGTCAAAAGCGAAATCAGCAGTTTAATTGGCATGGGGATTTTGTATATCACCCTGTGGCCAAAGATGCTCTTCCCGAGCCTGATTTTGATGAGTTTATATTTGATGTGAAGGATGTAGAAGAGAAATACTACCTATCGGATAAGGTGGCCAAATATGTTCTTGCTAGTGGAACCAAGAATTTCAAGACTTCTACCCAAACAGACTTGCCCATTGCTCGACCATTATTGCAATCGATGCATAAAATGCATAGAGCAGGCGTTGATAATTATGTAACACACAAAGGTCGCATAAGAAAACTAACCCCTAGGGAGTGTATGCGACTAATGGGATTTAAAGACTCTTTTAAGATTGTAGTGTCTGACACATCTGCATATCAGCAGGCTGGAAATAGTATTGTGGTAGATGTGCTAATTGCAATCCTTAAACAAATGGATATTACTAAATACGGCATATAATTATGAAAATTTTAGGAGAAACTTACAACGTCATCGACACGTTTGATAGTGACATGACTGTACCAGACTGTTTGGTTGCAACAAAGAATAAGTTAGGCAAAGGTCACGGCGAATCTAAATTGTATGTTGCTTCTAAAGATGTTATGAGGGCATTCTATGGTAATGAAGGTTTTGTCGCAAGATGCTTCTTATTAAAAGATGACCTCAAACAATATATGAATGCCATTAAACCTGAGTATTTAAGACCAACATACGATTATCGCGGTAAAGATAAAATGTCTAAATTGTGGGAAGACCGCATGAAGGATATTGAATTGTTGGATGATATCATTTATTTTAACGTATCCGACCAAGCGCAAATTGCAGGTCCACGTGGATATGTTAACTCAGACGACGAAGGCTATCAATTAATAAGAGAGATATCTCTGCCATTAGTAAGCTACATATCTGTAATGAAGGTTACGCCAAATGGCAAAGATATATATTACTATTGGAAATTGTTTGTAGACTATGATATGATTAATGCTGATGAGGCATTAGTATTCAACTATGGCAAGCAAAGGGAGGATGATATAATTCCACAGCAACACACACAAGAGAAAAAACGAGTTGAACTTGGTAGAGCTAGATTGGGCCAAGGTAAATATCGAGATGCTCTTCTCGAAGAGTGTATATTTTGTCCTATTACCATGATTAACGATGAGCGTTTACTAATAGCAAGTCACATTAAACCATGGGCGGTATCTACCGACAAAGAAAAAGTTGATCCCAAAAATGGATTTATACTTTCACCACTCTATGATAAACTATTTGACAAGGGTTTAATATCGTTTACAGATGATAAGCATTTGATCGTATCGAATTGGATATCTCCATCTAATATTAAACGAATGGAGCTAGAAAACAACAAATACTACCCGAAGCTACCTATTGACGAACAAAGAATTGCATACTTAAACTACCATAGAGCATATGTATTCAAAGGATAGACGTTCCTTAAACACTATTCGCACTCACTATAACAAATGGCCTCTTGCTGCTACGCAAGAGGCCATTTGTTATAGTGAACTAATTACACCTTTTCCGCTACTTAGAAATGGAAGCCGAAGCCTAAATAAATGCCTTGGTTTACTCTGTGATACTTCACATCCTTGACATCGAACTCATACTCGCCACCTTGTGGTCGTGGGTTGAGCATAACAGCCTGGTAGCCAAGCATAAGGTCGTACTTATACTTGCTCTCGGGCGACTGGATGCGGACACCCACACCGCCTGAGCTGTTAAGACCAAAGCGCACGCCCTTGTTAAAGAGCATGTTGGTGCCGAGGCTCACGAAGTTAAACAAGCAGTTTTTGCGTGTGCCGTAGTAGTAGTGGCCTGTCAATGAGATAGGCACAAAGGTGTGGTTATACTGCATCTGAGCGCCGAGCTCGAAGCCAACCTTCCAATTGTTGTTTAGAAAGTAGCCGCCATTGAGCATCACATTACCGCCAAGCATAGCCTTGCCGTCAGCATTCTTCACGCCCGCAAAATACTCTGTCACAGGCTTCTCGTTGTAGACCTTCATGTAGCCCATCTCGTAGAATAAGAGGCTAAAGCGACCCTCGGCACCCCACTCCCAACCAGAGTAGTGACGTGTCTTGCGCTCGATCTCCTCGGCGGTCTCACGCTTCTTTGCCTCAGCCATAGGCGCTATCATGACAATTGCGAGTAGCAACAGTAAAAATCTCTTCATAACACTATCTATTAACAGCTTAATAACGAAACGTTGGTGCGATTATTGTCTGCGTACGTTGCACTCCCACTCCCATGCCGAGCGTAGGGTGTCGTTGAGCTCACGCTGAGCCTTCCAGCCGAGCTCCTCGTTTGCAAGCGTGGTATCTGCCCACACCGCCATAACGTCGCCAGCACGGCGTGGCGCAACCTTATAGTTTAGCTTAAGGTTGTTGGCAGCCTCGAAGCCACGCACAAGCTCGAATACCGACACGGGGCGACCTGTGCCTACGTTGAACACCTCATAATTCTGCTTGTTGCGCTCCTCGATAAGGCGGCCGATAGCCACCACATGGGCACGTGCCAAATCAACAACATCGATATAGTCACGAAGACATGAGCCATCAGGGGTGTTGTAGTCGTCGCCAAAGATGCTTAGGCACTCACGAATGCCCGCCGCAGTCTGCGTGATATATGGCACAAGGTTGTTAGGCACGCCACGTGGCAACTCGCCGATGAGTGCAGATGGGTGCGCACCGATAGGGTTGAAGTAGCGCAAGGCGATGCCTCGTAGCTTACCCTCATTTGCCGCAACCATGTCACGAAGAATATCTTCCGCCATCTGCTTAGTGTTGCCATAGGGCGATGTTGCTGGCTTGCGTGGCGTGAGCTCCGTAACGGGCAACACCTCAGCATCGCCATATACGGTTGCTGAAGAGGAGAAGAGAATGTTCCTACGACCATACTCCAACATAAGCTCGAGAAGGTTGATAAACGACACGAGGTTGTTGCGATAGTACTTCGCTGGCTCGGCAACCGACTCGCCCACAGCCTTGTATGCCGCAAAGTGGATTGCTGAGTCGAACTCATACTCATCGAACACACGGCGCATAGCCTCCTTGTCGCAGCAGTCAGCCTCGACGAACTTAGGCTCTACGCCCGTGATGCGACGAATGCCCTCCAAAGAGTTGCGGTCGCTGTTTGAAAAGTTATCTACGATAATCACCTCGTAGCCAGCCTCGATAAGCTCAACGGCTGTATGTGAGCCGATATATCCGGCACCACCTGTAACAAGAACTCCTCGTTTCATAGGTTCGTTTATAATAATCAAAGTACAAAGGTACAAAAATTTCTCAGCAATCATCGCACAAAAGTTGAAAAACTTTTCACTCCACCCACAACACCTTGGCGCTGCCGCAAAAAAAGATGAGGCAATCCAAAACTTGTTGGATAGCCCCATCTTTTGAGATAGTGTATAACATGAGTGCTTTAGAAGAGCACGAACTTTAGCATAAACAACACGGCGAGGATATACATCGCTGGGGTGATCTTTTTGTAGTTGCCGCTCACCACGTTCATCAAAACATAGGCAATCATACCGAGCAAGATACCGTTCGAGATTGAGTATGTCATAGGCATCATGATGATACATACGAATGCTGGAATCGACTCTGTGAAGTCGTCGAATGGGATCTTCACAACAGGCTCCAACATCAAAAGACCCACGATGATAAGTGCTGGGGCTGTTGCAGCAGCAGGGATTGAGAGGAATAGTGGCGAGAAGAACATTGCCACGGCGAAGCAGCCAGCCACAGCCAAGGCAGTAAGTCCCGAGCGGCCACCCTGCGCAACGCCAGCAGCACTCTCAACATATGTTGTTGTTGTAGATGCGCCGAGCATAGCACCCGCTGTTGTGGCGATGGCATCTGCCATAAATGCCTGCTTGATGCGCTTGATGTTGCCCTTGTCATCAACCAAGTTCGCCTTGGTACACACGCCCACAAGCGTGCCCACGGTGTCGAACATGTCGATAAAGAGGAAGGTGAATACCACCACCACCATGTCGAGCGTGAAGATCTTGTCGAGCTCGAACTGACAGAAGATAGGGGCAATAGACTCGGGGTGCGACACAACGCCCTTGAACTCGGTAACGCCCATAGGAATACCGATAAGCATGGTCACAAGAATACCGATAAGTATCGCTCCAGGGGTGTTACGCATAAACATAAAGCCCGTGATTACCAGGCCGATAAGAGCCAATAGCGCCGAGCCACCTGTGATGTCGCCGAGAGTGACGAGCGTAGAGTCGTTGGCAACCACCACGCCTGCACTCTCCAAGCCGATGAAGGCGATAAATAGGCCGATACCAGCACCTATGGCATTGCGTAGGCTCAGGGGTATGGCATTTAGGATTGCCTCACGCACGTTGGTCACCGTAAGCAGAATAAATACAAATCCCTCGAGCAGGATTGCCGTGAGGGCGAATTGCCACGTGTAGCCCATGCCCAAGCATACGCTATATACGAAGAAGGCGTTGAGGCCCATTCCTGGGGCAAGGCCAAAGGGCAGCTTGCCATAGAATGCCATTGCCAAGCAGCCGATTATGGCTGCCAATGCCGTAGATGTAAAGACGGCACCGCCAGGCATATCTAGCTCGCTGAACATCGATGGGTTTACCGCCAAGATGTAGGACATTGTGAGGAATGTTGTGATTCCTGCAACTATCTCCTTGCGGATTGTTGTTTGGGTGGGATCAAATCCGAATAGTTTATTCAACATAGTCGTGTTGTGCTAAAAAGCTCTTGATTTTTTGAAAAAATTCCGAACGAGCCATACACCTAAGTGCTGCCCATTCGGAATTTTGTTGAATGGTCGTTTATCGTGGGGATAAACTATTTTTGTTGGGGCGGTAGCAATCGGCGTTCACTAACGCTTCATCAGCACCACCCAATTTGTTGTTAGAAGGGGTTAGATACAACGCTCGGCAAATTTTGGAGCGATGGGCTGTACTTGAGGTACTGCCCATTGCTTCAACAATTTGTTAGCGGCAGTAGATGGCCCCTTATCACAACAAATTATTTTTTGTTAGAAGGGATTAGATTTGGTGCCAAGTCGAAATTGACACGGAAGGGGGTATACTTGAGGTATATCCCCTTTCGGGGCAATGAGCTTGGTGCCAAAGATGACCCCTTATCACAAAAAATTAAGCTTTGTTGTCAGAACCAAGAACCTCCTTAATCTTGTGGATATAGAGCTTCTTCATGTTGTCACGAGCTGGGCCCAAGTACTTACGTGGGTCGAACTCTGCTGGCTTGTTGGCAAACACCTCACGAACAGCTGCTGTCATAGCAAGACGAGAGTCTGAGTCGATGTTGATCTTGCAAACGGCGCTCTTAGAAGCGAGGCGCAACTGCTCCTCAGGAATACCTACAGCAGCCTTCAACGCACCACCAAACTTGTTGATTGTATCAACCTCGTCCTGTGGCACTGATGATGAGCCGTGGAGTACGATAGGGAAGCCAGGAAGCTGCTTCTCGATCTCTGCCAACACGTCGAATGCGAGTGGTGGAGGCACAAGGCGACCTGTCTGTGGGTCGAGTGTGCACTGCTCAGGAGTGAACTTGAAAGCACCGTGTGATGTACCGATTGAGATAGCCAATGAGTCGCAACCTGTCTTTGTAACGAAGTCTACAACCTCCTCAGGCTTAGTGTAGTGGCTCTCCTCTGCCGACACCTCGTCCTCAACGCCAGCCAACACGCCGAGCTCGCCCTCAACAGTCACGTCGAACTGGTGAGCATACTCAACAACCTTCTTTGTGAGTGCTACGTTCTCGTCGTATGGGAGGTGTGAGCCGTCGATCATCACTGATGAGAAGCCCATGTCGATACAGCTCTTGCAAGTCTCGAAGCTATCGCCGTGGTCGAGGTGAAGCACGATCTGTGGCTTCTCCCAGCCAAGCTCCTTAGCATACTCAACAGCACCCTCAGCCATGTAGCGGAGGAGAGTCTGGTTAGCATACTGGCGAGCGCCCTTCGACACCTGAAGAATCACTGGAGACTTAGTCTCAGCAGCAGCCATAACGATAGCCTGAAGCTGCTCCATATTGTTGAAGTTGAAGGCAGGAATAGCATAGCCGCCATCAACAGCCTTGCGGAACATCTCACGTGTGTTCACAAGACCCAAATCCTTGTAATTGATCATCTTTTACGATATATTAGTGTTAAACAAAAATCTGTTGTTCTTTGCCATGCTTAGGCAAATACCCTACAAAGATACAAACTTTTTCTGAGCAATCGCCTAATATTTTTGAAAATTTTTTATTAACTCTAAATTATACAACAATTATAACATCATGAACAGATGAATCAACTTAGTCTACATAGTAGCTCTCATTGAGTTTAATTGTTGTTGCATTTGCATTGTTTGTTTCGTAACACCTTGCTTTTCAGCTTTCTTATACCAATATTTTGCCTTTAGACTATTTATTATGCCCCCCATATCATTTTCGTAAATCCAACCTAGCCAAAAATACGCCATCGGATAACCTTGTTCTGCAGCTTTCATAAATAATTCAAATGCTTTTTCTAAATCTTTTTCTGTCATTAATGAACCATAAAAGTAGCTTTGAGCCAATTCTATCATTGCATTAGCATACCCTAGATTTGCAGACTCTTGAAGGAGATTCAAAGCAACTTGTAAATCTTGATTAACACCTTTCCCATTAAAATAACAAGCAGCCAAAATGTACTTGGCATAAGGGTTATCACGCTCAACGAGATTTATTAACATTGTTATACCTAAATCGATATTTTGCCACTCAACAGATCCATTAATATACATATTTGCTAAACTAACTTGCGCCAATTCACAACCTTGATTCGCAGATTCTCGTAGACAAGCCAGTCCGTCATCAATGTAATTCTTGTTTATCATCCAATAGCTTAGATAGTATTGTGCCAACGCATCACCATCATTTGCAGCTAGCTGTATCCATTCAGCTGCTTTATCTTGTCGTTTGTTTACCATACAGTATACTGCATAATCTCTTTGGGCATCTACTACCCCATGTTCAGCAGCCATTTTACAAAGCCTCTCTGCCTCTGCAATATCCTGTTTTACACCAATTCCTTGGTCATAACAAACGCTTAAAACATAATGACCTATTGCAAAATCTTGATTAGCCGACATCTGAATATATTCCAATGCTTTGTCATAATCTTGTTCGCAATTATATCCAATTACATATGATAGGCCATAATATAATTGTGCTTCTGCATCACCGCTTGACGCTAATGTTTGCCAATGAGATATCGCTGAAGCACCTTCGGGAATATCATTCCTTTTTTCTTCTAATAGATGATATGCATATCCCATCAATTCACTTTCATCCATAGTGTGCGGACTGAATGGGTCATGATAAACAATATCCTCTTCACCAAACCATGCGTACGTTACAATCAATGAAGCTATAATCGACAATGCAACTGACAATATTAGACCAATCTTCTTCTTTTTGCTCCACGACTTTATAAATCTGGAACATAACTGTTTATAAAAGTCATTAAAGTAATATCTATTATATTCGGGTCCATTCTTCCTAACTACAGGACGAACATCATCTGGCAATCCTTCAGGGAAACCAGATGTGCCGGAAAGAAATACCGGTATGATATTTTTACCAAGTTGAAGCGCATATGCCAACTCGCATCGCAACCAATCCTTTTGAGGAGGGAATGTGGGATCAATAGTTCTATCAAATGCATGTTCATCAACAATCAATATAAAATCTTTACATTGATCTATGCGTTTATATAGCTGGGCGTCAAAGTCGCCATTTCGCAAAGTATCAATATCAAAACTAACTTTATATCCATCCCTAACAAGAAGATCATTAATATGCTTAGCCGTATCATAGCCACCTTCTCGTCTATAACTAATGAAAATATCGTATTTCATATCCTGGTATTTAGAATTATTTTTATTTCAGACACCTAATAGTCGAAGATATTTTTAACAGATGTATTACAAATATACGTAATAATTCTATAACAAACAAAACTCAGCAACAGAAATATTTCAAGGTGAAAACAATTAGTGAAATTGGTGAATTTATGAAAGTTAGACATAGCGACTCTTTGGCTCTTGAGGCGAACGTAGTTGCGTTATCGGGCTTAGCACTAAAACCTCGAGGCTGATTGTCGGCAAAACCTCAGCATACCTATATATATTATAAAATATTAGGCTCAGTTTCTAAGAAAATTAACCTAATTTTTAAAAATATTGGTTTTTTATTTTGTAGTTCGAAAAAAAGTCTTTAATTTTATAATCCGTAAAGGGAGTTAAGCGCCAAAAACACCGCTAACAAAGGGTGAAAAAATGGCTGTTTTCTCCTTAAAACCACAACTTGAGAACCAACAATAAAAACCTAAAAACTATTATACTATGAAAAACTATTCAGCAAAAGAGCTTAAGAACATCGTTCTTATTGGTGCTCCTGGCGCCGGTAAAACTACCCTTGCAGAGGCAATGGCTTTCGAGGGTAAGGTTATTGATCGCAGGGGTAGTATCGAGAATAACAACACAATCTCGGACAATACTGATATCGAGCACGAGTACAAGCGTTCGATATACTCTACAACCCTCTTTACTGAGTTTATGGATCGTAAGCTCAACATCATCGACTGCCCAGGTTCTGACGACTTCTGCGGTTCGTTGTTCTCTGCTTTCAAGGTAGGTGACGTTGGCGTTATGGTTCTCAACGCACAGAACGGCTGGGAGGTTGGCTCTGAGCTTCAGTCACGCTACGCTCGCATCCTCAACAAGCCACTTATCGGCGTTATCAACCAGCTCGATGGCGAGAAGGCTAACTACGAGGCTACATTGGAGGGCATCCGTGCCAACTCTTCTGTAAAGCCTGTCATCGTTCAGTATCCTGTTAATCAGGGCGCAGGCTTCGACTCATTCATCGACGTATTGATGATGAAGCTCTACAAGTTTGTGGACGAGAACGGCAAGCGTGAGGAGCACCCAATTCCTGAGAGCGAGATGGAGCGTGCTCAGGCACTCAACCAGGAGCTTGCTGAGGCGGCTGCTGTTTACGATGACGCACTCATGGAGCTCTACTTCGAGAAGGGCTCACTCACTCAGGACGATATCCGTGCTGGTTTGAAGCTTGGTGTATCTAAGCGTGACATCATGCCTATCTTCTGTGCATCAGGCAAGCGCGACATCGGTACTAAGCGTCTTATGGAGTTCATCATCAACGTTGCTCCAGGTCCATTGAAGGCACCTGCATTCCTCACCGTTGAGGGCGAGGAGCTCTTGGCAGAGGCAGATCAGCCAACAGCAGCATTCGTATTTAAGAGCCAGATCGAGCAGCATATCGGTGAGATCACCTACTTCCGTGTAGTTCGTGGTAAGGTGACCGAGGGTATGGAGCTTGTAAACGCACGCACAGGCAACAAGGAGAAGATCTCTCAGCTCTTCGCCGTTGCTGGTAAGAACCGCATCAAGGTTACTGAGCTTTCAGCAGGTGACATCGGTTGCACCGTTAAGCTTAAGGGTACTCGCACAAACGACACCTTGGCAGCTCCTGCTACTCCAGTATCTGTTGAGCCTATCGTATTCCCAGAGCCACGCTACCGTGCAGCTATCAAGGCTAAGGATCAGGGCGACGAGGAGAAGCTCGGCAAGCTTTTGAACGATGCTAAGTATGAGGATCCTACAATCCTTGTTGAGTACTCTAAGGAGCTCAAGCAGACCATCATTCAGGGTCAGGGTGAGCACCACCTCAACATCCTCAAGCATCGCCTCTCTACTGAGAACAAGATGGAGATCGAGTACTACGCTCCAAAGATTTCATATCGCGAGACTATCACTAAGGTAGCTCAGGCCGACTATCGCCACAAGAAGCAGTCTGGTGGTTCAGGTCAGTTTGGTGAGGTTCACATGGTTATCGAGCCTTACTACGAAGGTATGCCAGAGCCTACTAAGTACAAGGTAAATGGTCAGGAGATTGCCGTTAGCGTTAAGGGTAAGGAGGAGTACGACTTGCCATGGGGCGGTAAGCTTCAGTACTACAACTCAATCGTTGGTGGTGCTATCGACGCACGCTTCATGCCAGCGATTTTGAAGGGTATCATGGAGAAGATGGACGAGGGCCCATTGACAGGCTCTTATGCTCGTGACATCCGTGTTGTTATCTACTACGGTAAGATGCACCCAGTAGATTCAAACGAGCTCTCATTTAAGCTTGCTGGCCGTAACGCCTTCAAGGAGGCATTCCGCAATGCTGGTCCAAAGATTATGGAGCCTATCTACAACGTTGAGGTATTGACACCAAGCGAGTATATGGGTGCTGTGATGAGCGACCTTCAGAACCGTCGTGCTATGATCATGGGTATGGAGTCAGACAAGGGCTTCGACCGCCTCAACGCACGTGTGCCACTTGCTGAGTTGTATCGCTACTCAACATCTCTATCATCACTCACTTCAGGTGCTGCTACCTACACAATGCAGTTTGCATCTTACGAGCAGGTACCTGCTGATGTTCAGGATAAGTTGTTGAAGGCTTACACCGACACAGACGAGGAGTAATCTTTTTCTCGTGATAGCGGCGCATCTGCGGCGCTTCAATCAAAAGCCCGAATGGGACGTACATTAAGTACTACCCATCCGGGCTTTTTTCATGTCAGCGCCACATCTGCACCACTCTGACGAGAAAATTCCCTCACACACCTCACAGATGAACAATTCCCTAATGAACAATACATCACGTAGAGCCGTTCGGTTTTTTTTCATGTCAGCGCCACATCTGCGCCACTCTGACTCGAAATTCATCGTGCTAATCATTGCCTATCCGAACTAATTTTCGTATCTTTGCCTAAGACTATAAAATATATTTAGATATGAGAAGATTAGTAATGTTGCTCGTTGCGATGTTGGCACTCACCACGTCGCTCTATGCGCAACGCACCGAGCAGCTCTTGGACAAGGGCTGGCGCTTTACACGTGAGGATAGTGCCGAGTTTAGCAAGGTGGGCTACAACGACAGCAAGTGGCAGAGTGTCACCATACCCCACGACTGGGCTATCTACGGACCATTTAGCGTAAACAACGACAAGCAGAACACCGCCATCACGCAAGATGGCCAGCAGGAGGCTATGGAGCATGCAGGACGCACGGGCGGCCTTCCTTTTGTAGGTGTTGGCTGGTATCGCCTCAAGTTCGAGGCACCCACCTTCGAGGAGGGCAAGCGTGCCACACTCCTCTTTGATGGTGCGATGAGCCATGCCCGAGTATATGTCAATGGCGAGGAGGTGGGCTCTTGGCCCTATGGCTACAACGCCTTCTACTTCGACATCACCGATCAGCTCAAGGTGGGCGAGGTAAACGAGCTTGCCGTAAGGCTCGAGAACAAGACCGACTCGTCACGCTGGTATCCTGGTGCTGGCCTCTATCGCAATGTACACCTTATCATCACCAACGACCTACATATCGACATGTGGGGTGTGCAGGTCACCACGCCCGAGATCCTCTCCGACCGTGCTACAATACGTGTCAAGACCAACTTCGTACTCCCTCAGGGTAAGGAGCTCTGCCACTGTGGCGTCTCGGTCGATATCCTCGATGCTGATGGCAGAATGGTATATGGCACATCGAGCCTCCCCGACGTATTTGCCACCGACCACTTCACGCAGGAGATTGTGCTCTACAACCACAAGCTATGGACCCTCGAGAACCCATACCTCTACACCGCCGTTGTCAAGATTTACGACACCAACGACAAGTACGACGAGTGCTATGTGCGCTTCGGCATCCGCTCTATCGAGGTGCGTCCCGAGGAGGGCTTCTTCCTAAATGGTGTCGAGACCAAGTTTAAGGGCGTGTGCAACCACCACGACCTCGGTCCTTTGGGTGCTGCGGTGAACGATGCGGCTATACGTCGTCAGATACGCCTACTCAAGGATATGGGCTGTAATGCTATCCGCACGTCACACAACATGCCTGCTCCCGAGCTTGTTGAGGCTTGCGACGAGATGGGTATGATGCTTATGCTCGAGTCGTTCGACGAGTGGCGCACGCCAAAGCTCAAGAATGGCTACCACAACTACTTCGACGAGTGGGCTGAGCGTGACCTTACGAACCTTGTTCGCCACTTCCGCAACAACCCGAGCGTCGTTATGTGGTGCATCGGCAACGAGGTTCCCGACCAGGGCGATGTCATCTGGGGAGCGAAGCTATCACGCTACTTGCAGGACATCTGCCACCGTGAGGACCCCACACGCCCCGTGACTCAGGGTATGGATCAGCCTCATAACGTGGTATATAACAACATGGCGGCGGTAATGGATGTTGCCGGCTTCAACTACCGACCACACCGCTACCCCGACAACTACTTGCGTCTGCCTCAGCAGATTATCCTCGGCTCGGAGACAGCCTCGACAATCAGCAGCCGTGGCGTATATAAGTTCCCCGTTGAGCGTCGCTCGATGGCTAAGTACGACGACCATCAGGCATCATCATACGATGTTGAGCACTGCGGCTGGTCGAACCTCCCCGAGGACGACTGGATTTGGCACGACGACTTCACGTGGGGCATTGGCGAGTTTGTGTGGACAGGCTTCGACTACCTTGGCGAGCCTACCCCATACTATTCCGATTGGCCAAGCCACTCATCGCTCTTCGGCATTATCGACCTTGCGGGACTCCCCAAGGATCGCTACTATCTCTATCGCAGCCATTGGAAGACCGACGACGAGACCCTACATATCCTCCCACATTGGACATGGCCAGGTCGTGAGGGCGAGGTAACTCCCGTGTTTGTATATACCAACTACCCCTCTGCCGAGCTATTTATCAATGACGTGAGTCAGGGCATTCGCACCAAGGATATGTCGATTACCGCCGAGGGCACATGGGAGGAGCAGGAGACAGCAACGTCGTTTAAGCGTCAGCAGCGCTACCGCCTCATGTGGTTCGACACCAAGTATGAGCCTGGCACAGTGCGCGTTGTTGCCTACGATGCTGAGGGCAATGCCGTTGCCGAGAAGGAAATATGTACTGCTGGTGCACCTCACCACCTTGAGCTCGAGGCCGACCGCTCGACAATCAAGGCCGACGGCAAGGACTTGGCATTCATCACCGTGAAGGTTGTTGATAAAGATGGCAACCTATGCCCCAATGCTCAGCACTTGGTTAAGTATAGCGTCAAGGGCGAGGGTAGCTATCGTGCTGGTGCTAATGGCGACCCAACATCGTTGGAGCTCTTCCACCTTCCACAGATGAAGGTCTTTAATGGCATGATGACCGCCATTGTCGAAAGTAGCGAGAAGGCGGGCACAATCACCCTCACTGCTACGGCTAAGGGCCTAAAACCTGCAACGATAACCATCAAGACAGAGTAACGACTGCCCAACTCGGGCTATCCTTTTCGGCGGTGAAATCCAATTCACCGCCGAATTTATTATGGGGTATTGTTTGTTTGGAAAATAAATTCTATATTTGTAGTAACAAGCGAGTTACATAGATGATGAACGAAAGTTCAATATAAGGGTACACAAATACCCCTCCCATTCTATATGGGGGGGGTATTTCGCTGATATTCAGCGACTTACAAACAGGTGATTTTAGAGAGATTAAGGAATTTAAGGATAAGGTTATCTCTAAATTCTCTAAAAACGAGACAACGAACACAAAAAAACATAAAATTATGAAACGACTATTTCTACTTCTTGCCCTTGTGGGCATGTTCACAGTCGGCTGTACCGAGGGCGGCGTTGATGACAACATCGACAATGGTGGCAACAACACCGAACAGCCGGGCGAAGATAATGACGATGAGAACAAGGAAGACGAGACTACCTTTATCACCGACAGCAAGGGTAATGTCGTTGTCGAGGCCGAGGGCGGCGAGGTGGTTGTTACCGTAACAACTGATATTGAATATAGCGTTGTGATTCCCGAGGAGGCTCAGTCGTGGTTGAGTGTTGCCGACACTCGCACTATCCGTATGGAGAAGCTAACATTTACTGTTGCTGGCAATAATACTTTTGAGGAGCGCAGCGCAAATGTTGAGTTGGTTGATAGCGAAGGTAAGTCGTTGCAGACCATTAAATTCTTGCAACACGCCTCAGATAAGGTCTTCGAAATAGATAACGAAGGCAAATACATAATTGAGGCACAGGGAGGCGTGATTGAGGTTGATGTAACTACCAACATAGAGTATGATGTTGTAATACCCGATTACGCACAGCAGTGGATTAGCGTTGCCGACACACGCGCTGAGGTGCGTAATGAGAAGCTTACATTTACGGTCGCTGCAAATGATACTTTTGAGGAGCGTAGCGCAGATGTTGGGTTGGTTGATAGCAAAGGTAAGTCGTTGCAGACCATCAATTTTACTCAGCTAGCAAAATCTAACGTGATGGCTAATAACGAGATTTGGTACACAACCACCGATAACATGAGAATTCTTCTGCCCTCAACCGAGCCAACAGTATTCGGGGCATACTTTATCTCAAACACTTATAGCGATGGCAAGGGTGTACTTACGTTTGATGGCGAAATTACTAAAATAGGCAATGGTGCATTCAAAGATATTGGAAATCTCGCCTCTATCACCATTCCCGATAGCGTTACTTCTATTGGAAATAATGCATTCTATGGTTGTAGCAACCTTACAAGTATCACTATTCCCGATGGCGTTACAAAGATTGGTAGTTATGCATTCTATAATTGCACCTCGCTGACAAGTGTAACTATTGGCAATGGCGTGACTGAGATTGAAGATTGGGCATTCAATAATTGCAGTAGCCTGACAAGTGTTACTATTCCTGATAGCGTTACTTCGATTGGTGATTATGCATTCGAAGATTGCACCTCGCTGAACAGTGTTACAATCGGTAATGGTGTTACTTCGATTGGTAGTTATGCATTCTATAAATGCACCTCGCTGACAAGTGTTACCATTCCCGATAGCGTTACTTCGATTGGTGATGCTGCATTCCGTTATTGCGCCTCGCTGACAAGTATTACCATTCCCGACAGCGTTACTTCGATTGGAGATCTTGCATTCTCTGGTTGCACCGGCGAATTGATAGTAAATTGTAATATTCCATCGTATTATTATGGTGTATTCTTAGACTCATATTTCACCAAAGTTACTATCGGCAATAGCGTTACTTCGATTGGAGATGATGCATTCAGTGGATGCACCACGCTGACATGTGTTACCATTGGCAATGGCGTTACTTCGATTGGAGATGATGCATTCAATGGTTGCACCTCGCTGACAAGTGTTACCATTCCCGACAGCGTTACTTCGATTGGAGATAGGGCATTCTGTTATTGCACCTCGCTGACAAGTGTTACCATTGGCAATGGCGTTACTTCGATTGGAGATTATGCATTCTGTGATTGCCACTCGCTGAAAAGTGCTACCATTCCCGACAGCGTTACTGAGATTGGAGATTGGGCATTCAATGATTGCGACTTGCTGACAAGTGTAACCATTCCCGATAGCGTTACTGAGATTGGTAATTATGCATTCAGTTTTTGCGACTCGCTGAAAAGTGTTACAATCGGCAATGGCGTGACTGAGATTAGAGATTGTACATTCTATGATTGCGACTCGCTGAAAAGTATTACCATTCCTGACAGTGTTACTTCGATTGGAGATGATGCATTCTATTCTTGCGCCTCGCTGACAAGTGTATATATAACTGATATCGCTGCTTGGTGTAATATTTCATTTGGCAACTCTGACTCAAATCCATTATTTTGGGCAGAAAATCTATACCTAAATAATGAGTTGGTAACTGATTTGATAATCCCCGATGGCGTGACTGAGATTAGAGATTGTACATTCTATGATTGCGACTCGCTGAAAAGTGTTACCATTCCTGACAGTGTTACTTCGATTGGAGATGATGCATTCTATTCTTGCTACTCGCTGAAAAGTGTATATATAACTGATATCGCTGCTTGGTATAATATTTCATTTGGCAACCATTACTCAAATCCATTATATTATGCAGGAAATCTATACCTAAATAATGAGTTGGTAACTGATTTGATAATTCCCGATGGCGCTACTTCGATTGGAGATTGGGCATTCTATCGTTACTACTCGCTGACAAGTGTTACTATTCCCGACAGCGTTACTTCGATTGGTAGAAGTGCATTCGAGTATTGCTACTCGCTGACAAGTGTTACAATCGGCAATGGTGTTACTTCGATTGGAGATTTTGCATTCTTTTGTTGCGACTCGCTGAAAGAGGTTTATTGCAAGCCAACAACTCCGCCTACGGGAGGTTCTCAAATGTTCGACTATAACGGCTCGGGCAGAAAGATTTATGTACCAAGCAATTCTGTTAGCGCATATAAGGAGGCAAGCAAATGGAGCGATTATGCCTCGGATATTGTCGGCTACGACTTCTAACAACTGTAAATAATAATACAATAGTGGCGTATGTAGCAAACATCGTAGTTTGCACATACGCCACCTTAGTTTATTTACACAGCATCGAAGATACATCGATTAAAAAAGGTATAGTCCACCTAATTTCAGATCTTTACTTTTGTTAGAAAACCTCTTTTAACACTCGTATCGACTCAACGGAGCGGATAGAGTCGAGGTGGTAGCTATAATATTTGAGCATTGCCTCCAAAAACTCCACACGCTCGGTGCGGTTGAGGCCTATCTCGCCCAAGTATCTTACGTCGCACTCGAGCATATCGTGCAGTATTCGGGCATTCTCAGGCGTGAGCGCCACACTCGGGATAAGGGGGTGAGGCGTAAAGTGTCCGTCACGTATATCGAGCCAAGCGCCATCGCTATACTCGTTATCGGGCGAGAAGCCCAAGGGTCGGCTGAGGTTTGCCAAGAACCATAGGTGGAAGTTGGCGATACCCTCCTCCAGCGCGTCGAGCGCCGCCACACAGCCCCACACAAAGTCGAACAACCCCTCGCCATGCTCGTTATCCTTTACGAGGCGATAGAGCACCTCCGCCATAAATAGCGCCATGGTAGACTTGCGGACATCGAACGGCGTAGACTGTAGCACGATGCCACTCACAGCATCCTTGAGCCTATGCATCGACATCTTCGTCGATGTAAGTCCCTCGAACTCAACGGCAAACATCGGCTGAAAGAGTGCCATTTTTGACCCCTTTGCCGTGGGGCGTATGCCCTGTATCATGTAGCTTTGGCGGCCACACACGTCGGTGAGCATATGCACAACAACGCCCTTCTCGCCATACTTTAGTGTGCCGAGAACTATGCCACGTGCCTTATAGCTCTTGAGTGCCATTATTCGGGGTCGTGCCAGCGTCCGTCACGCTTGATTATCTCGATAAGGTGGTCGAGCGCCTCCGTCTGGTGTATATTGCGCTCAACAATCTCGCGACCACGATATAGCGTGATGTGCTCTGGCGATGAGCCCACATATCCGTAGTCGGCATCTGCCATCTCGCCTGGGCCATTCACGATACAGCCCATAACGCCTATCTTGAGATCCTTAAGATGCGACGTGCGTGCCTTAATCTCGGCAAGCGTAGCCTGAATATCGTAGAGCGTACGTCCGCAACTTGGGCATGCGATATACTCGGTGCGTGAGAAGCGTAGGCGTGCTGCCTGAAGTATCATTAGCTCGATGTCGTGCACCGCCTCTGCTGAGATGTTGGGTGCATCGACCCACACGCCCTCAGCCAAGCCGTCCAAAAGTAGCTGACCCATGTCCGCAGCAGCATATATCGCCACCTGCTCCACGCTATCAGAGTCATAGCGACGACGCAATACAACAGGTTTATTGTCTGTGCGGTTGAGTATCGCTGCTCGCCACTCGTGCGTAGGGTTCTCGCTGCGTGCCTCAACAATGTCGTACTCAGCCGTAATCTCGCTATGTACAATAGGCTTCGCTTGCGTACGTGGGCGGAAGGCTGTTGGCGAGTAGCCCTCGGTGCTTGTCACCTCAAACTCGCCACTGCGCTTGCTGAAATAATCTACCAACATGCGACCCACGGGCACCTCATTTTCGGGGTCCTCCGTAAGTGACACACGCAACGTGTCGCCAATGCCGTCGGCGAGCAACGCTCCAATGCCCACAGCGCTCTTTATGCGACCCTCGATGCCATCGCCCGCCTCTGTTACGCCAAGGTGCAGCGGATAGGTCATGCCCTCACGCTCCATCGCCTCGACAAGCAGACGGTAGGCATGCACCATAACACGTGTGTTGCTCGACTTCATCGACACCACGACATCATGAAAATCTGCTCGGCGACACATCTGCAAAAACTCCATTGCCGATGCCACCATGCCCTCGGGCGTGTCACCCCATAGGTCGAATATGCGCTTGGCAAGTGAGCCATGGTTTACGCCTATGCGCAGTGCCACGCCACGACGACGACATATCTCAATTAGTCGCTCAAGCTCGCCATTTGTTGTTCGAAAGTTACCAGGATTTATGCGCACCTTGTCTACGCTCTCGGCAGCAATCATCGCTATCTCGGGCGTGAAGTGAATGTCGGCAACAATGGCTGCGGTGCAACCATCTGCGCGCAACTTAGCCATAATTGGGGCAAGTGCCTCGCCCTCCTTTTTGCCCTGCGCTGTTAGGCGCACAATCTCGGCACCCGCCTCGGCTATGCGCTTTGTCTGCGCTACGCTAAGCTCCACATCAGCGGTTGGCGTGTTGGTCATAGACTGCACTGCAATAGGGCGATTTGAGCCTATCGTTACACCTCCGAAGCTCACCTCGTGCGAGTGTCGGCGGCAATATTTTAGAGTGTTTTTCATGGTCGCATTAAACTTTTACGCAAAGTTAGCTTTTTTTTCGGAGAGTGCCACCGATTTTTTCAACTATATTTTAAGTTGCTGAAAATCAATAGATTAGATACTACACACGTAACTCGCTGATTATCAACGAGTTGAAAAATTGACAAAATCATGATTTATAAAGTCTTGATTATTAATATGTTAGATAATGCCTCGCGGAAAAATTTAAGCCTCAAAAATTTGGTAACCTACTCTTAGAGTAGTAACTTTGCAATAAGAAAACCAACAAACTTTGAGCTATGAAACGATTTATCTATTTCCTTCTTGCACTTCTCGGCGTTGGTGCTGTGTCGTGCGACAACGGTTGGGGCGATGTTGTTGCGGAGTATGGCTGTCCTCACATGAACTTTTCGCTTAAGGCTCGTGTCATAGATGAGGCGGGCAAGCCTATCGAGGGCATCGAGGTGCAGACCAGAAACGGCGCCTTCTACATGGATAACTTCTCCGATGCCGAGGGTAACATCGACCTTACGGCAAGCATGTGGCCTAACACTAATATTGATGTTATCTTTACCGATGTCGATGGCGAGGAGAATGGTGGCGAGTTCGAGACATTGGAGCTCAACATCGCAGATAAGGTAGAGCAGGTTGGCGAGGGCTCGGGCAGCTGGTATGAGGGTGACTACAAGGCTGAACTCGGCGATGTGACGATGACTCTCAAAGCAAAGAGTGAGGAGAAGCAGGAGTAGTAAAACATATAATATATATAGGTTATGAAACGTACATTAATGCTTATTGGCCTGGGCATCGCCTTTGTGGGTGCATCGCTCTGGGTTGTGCTCAGTGGCGGTCGTAGCGCTAAGGCCATTAGAGCCAAGTTCCGCTTAGGTGGCGCTATACTCACGCTTGTGAGCCTCACGTCATTGGCCAGCTGCGAGAAGAATGTAGGCTGCTACGACCCAGCACCACCTCTACACAATGAGGTGCATATCAATGCAAATGTTGGCGCAGAGTTTCGTAATGGCGACGAGATTAACATCTACTACGCCTTCGATATTGCCGACACGCTCTCTCTTATTGTACTTTCAGAAGATGGTATAGAGTTGCAGAGCGAGATGCTGACATTAGAGCCTGGCGATGAGTATATTCCCTTCAAGCTCAATGTCGGTGACTATCGTGGCAAGGCCACTCTAAAGATATGCTATAATGTCTATGAGGCCTTACCTGTTGAGGAGGCATTTGACTTTGTAATCGTGGAGTAAGATGTGGTTTCGTCGTGGCGATAAGTTGGATATTGGCATTGTGGTATTCGAGCTTACCGACGCTTGTAATCAGGCGTGTAAGTTCTGCTACAACCACTTCAAGGGCGAGGGTGTATGCTCTGTTGAAGCGCCCAACTTTCGCCTTGCACGACGCACGCTTAAGCGCCTGCAGCGTCAGGCACGCATCGGCTCGCTATCGCTATCGGGAGGAGAACCGATGCTCATGCCACGCATACACGACCTCGTGCTGCGTGCCCGCATGGCGGGAAGCAAGGTAAATATCTTGACAAATGGCACACTGCTTACTGAGCACGATATAGCAATATTTGACGACCTGGGCATAACGACACTCCAGATACCTATGCTCAGCGACAATGGCGATGTTCACGACAGCATAACACAGCTACGTGGCTCATGGCTTAAGGCAACGACGGCGGCACGCCTTGTGGCAGCGACGAGGGAGGGGTGGCTAACGCCCGTGCTGATACTCTCACGCCTAAACTACCACGACATAGAGTCTACCATGCGCATGTATGCAGAGATGGGGTGTCGATACATCATGGTTAATCGCTTCAACATCGGTGGCTTAGGCAAGCTATACGCAAAGGAGCTGACCCTCACGCACGAGGAGCTACGTGATGCCTTTCGACGAGTAGATGCCATGGCTCATGAGCTGGGTATGACGATACATAGTGGCGTATGTACGCCCATGTGTTTGCTCGACCCGAAGGAGTACCCGCACATAATGTTTACTAACTGCTCGACCGACCTAAGCCGTCGTCCGCTAACGGTGAACTATCGGGGCGATGTTCGCTTCTGCAACCACTCGCCACGTGTGTTGGGTAATATATACGACGAGTCGCTACGCTCGATTATCGAGCGCTCGGCGTCGGACGGCTACTTCGACAACATACCCGAGAACTGTGCTGGGTGTAAGCTGTGGCAGAGGTGCAGGGGAGGGTGCCGTGCCGCCTCGGAGCAGATGTATGGCTCGTTTGACAAAATTGACCCCGTGATGAGCGCGATGAACGAATAAATTTTGTATCTTTGTTATATGAGAGCTCGACTAATATACTGCCTTGCGGTGCTTGCGCTCCTCTTCACGACGGGTTGCAAGAAGGACTTCTATGGCATTTTTGGCATGGACACCGACGCACCTATCTCGGTGGAGCTTAGTGGCTCTCGCTACGGCTTTTGCTCGACGCTCTTTTCGAGTAACACGGGCTACTTTACCGACTACAACCACCCCGAGATAGTGATTCGTCAGGGCGGAGGCTTTAGCTTCGAGCTATACCGAGAGCTTAGCTCGTCGGTGGGCATTGGCGCAACGCTCGACTTTGACATCGACTTCGAGGACTCGGCATTCGAGCTCGACAAGGTATACACGCTCATTGATGTTGAGGGCTCACGTGCCTGCATCAGCTTTAAGGAGCGTGGGGCAACGACACCCCTTCCTGGCGGTGGTGCCGTAACCGACATCATCGCCTACGACTATCACGCCATCGATGGCTGGATAATATTCCACGAGCAAGAGCCTTACGGCTCGTCGAGCTTTCTGTTCTCGGGCGAGTTCTCGTTTAGAGGTCGTAGCGACGAGGGCGACACGATTGAGGTGCGCAAAGGTACATTCACCGACTGCCGTGTTTGCTGGCAGGGTGGCAAAGGGTGTAACGAATAGAGTAATAACCGATAAAACTTAAACGATATGAAAAAGCTTTTATACATGCTTCTCGCCCTACTCGGCATAAGCGCCACGGGTTGCGACTTTATGAGAGTTGAGTATGGCACACCACACGTACACTTTAACCTCAAGGCACGTGTTGTGGACGAGGCGGGCAAGCCTATCGAGGGCATCGAGGCTCGTGTTAAGCAGGGCTGGGGCGACTATGACATGCCTTTTGAAAACCGCACGGGCGTGACCAACTACCTCGGCGAGATTGATGCGCACACGGCAAATGCACACAGCATGGAGCACACAATTGTCTTCCTCGACCCCGATGGCGAGGCCAATGGCGGTAAGTTCGAAACCAAAGAGGTAGACATCAGAGAATATATCGTGCAGACCGACGAGGGCGATGGCAACTGGGATAATGGTAGCTACGTTGCCGAGATTGGCGATGTGGTGATGACCCTCGAGCCTGAGGTATCGGAAGATGAAGACACAAACACTGAGGAGGAGTAGTTATGCGTAGGATTATGTTTGGCATACTTGCCGTGGCAATCTGCACGTTAGTAGGTTGCGAGAAGGAGGTCAAAAACGACCCTTACTATGTGCTCACAGTTGTAGGCACCGTCGTCGATGAGGCGGGCGAGCCTATTCAGGGCATTCACGCACACCCCGAGGGAGGCGACTTCCAGGGTAGAGATGGATATACCGACTATCAGGGCAAGTTTGGCGGTCACAGCTACCTTGCACCACGCAACAAGTGGGTCATCGTTTTTGAGGATGTTGATGGCGAGTACAACGGTGGCGAGTACGAGAGCTTGACAATCGACATAACAAGCAAGGTGACACCACCTCGAGCACCCGACGAGTGGGGATTCTCGGGTAGTGGATATGTCGAGATGGGCACGATTGTGCTTAAAAAGAAGATGTAAACTATTAATACTTAATGCTATATGTGGGGAAAGATTTTAACACGACTATTTGCCCTTTTTGGCATCACGCTAACATGCGTGGCATGCTACGGCACACCCTACGAGGAGTTTAGACCATACTTTGGCGCTTCGGGACGTGTTGTTGATGAGGAGGGCGAGCCTATCCCAGGCATCGAGGCATCGGTAGGCAACAACAAGGTGCTCACAAAGGCTGACGGCCACTTCTACGTGGAGAGTTTCGACTACAGCAAGCTCACGCTCATCGACATCGATGGCGAGGAGAATGGTGGCGACTTCGAACGCAAGGATATCGAGCTCATGTATCAGGGCAACAACGACGTGGGCGATGTTGTGCTCGAGCGCAAACAAAACTAATAAGGAGTAGTCTATGGGAAAACGACTTAGTGTGCGTCAGTGGCTGGCGCTCAAGCTCTTCAAAAAACTACGTCAGATACGTCGCGACGAGCATGTGTTAAACACGCTCTTTTGGGAGTGTACGCTACGTTGCAACCTGCAGTGTCGCCACTGCGGCAGCGACTGCCGTGTCGATAGCGAGCTTAGGGATATGCCCGCCGAGGAGTTCTTCAAGGTGCTCGACAAGGAGATTACGCCCAACGTAAACCCTAACAAGGTGCTCGTGATATTGTCGGGTGGCGAGGTGCTTGTGCGCAAGGATCTCGAGCAGATAGGCATCAACCTCTATCGTCGTGGCTACCCTTGGGGCATGGTAACAAATGGCTTGGCACTCACACGCCAACGCCTCGACTCGCTTGTGCGTGCGGGCCTGCACTCTATTACCGTGTCGCTCGACGGCTTCGAGGAGCACCACCTGCACATACGCCAGAACAAGGAGAGCTTCGGCCGTGCTGTGGAGGCCATTCGCATGATCTCGGCAGATAAGGAGCTCGCCTCGGATGTCGTTACGTGCGTGACCCCAGCGCTGCTACCACACCTCCATCGCTTCAAAGAGTTCCTCTACTCGCTCGGCGTGCGTCAGTGGCGCTTGTTCACAATCTTCCCTGTGGGCCGTGCGGCTAAGGATATGTCTATGCAGCTTAACGACGAGGAGTTTACCTACCTCATGGAGTTTATCGAGGAGTGTAGGAAGGAGGGCCGTGTCATGGCGTCGTATGGCTGCGAGGGCTTCTTGGGAGGCTACGAGCTACGTGCCCGCACCAATCCTTTCGAGTGTCATGCAGGTGTCGGCGTAGCGTCGATACGTGTAAATGGCGACATCTCGGGATGTACGTCGGTGCGTGCCAACTTCACGCAGGGTAATATTTATAAGGATAGCTTTTGGGATGTGTGGCAAAACCGCTTCGAGAAGTTCCGCAACCGTGCATGGGCAAAGAAGGGCAAGTGTGCCGACTGCAAGATGTGGCAATACTGCGAGGGCAACGGCATGCACCTCTACGACGACGACGAGAACCTGCTCGTCTGCCACTATCACCGCCTAACGAAGTAGACATAAAAAAGCTCCGGATGGGCTGTACTCAAAGTACTGCTCATGCGGAGCGTTGATTGAAGCGTCGCTGATGCGCAGCTATCACAAGAAATATTTCTTGTCAGAGTGGTGTAGCAGTGGCGATGACATGAAGAAAGTCCGGATGGGCTGTACTCGAAGTACTGCCCATTCGGAGCGTTGATTGAAGCGTCGTTGATGCGCAGCTATCACAAGAAATATTTCTTGTCAGAGTGGTGTAGCAGTGGCGCTGACATGAAGAAAGTCCGGATGGGCTGTACTCGAAGTACTGCCCATTCGGACTTTTGATTGAAGCGTCGCTGATGCGCCGCTATCACAAGAAATTAAAATTACAAGCCAAGCTTAGCACGAATCTCCGCTGGAATCGCATCCTTGTGAACAATGATGTTCATAGTCTTGTAACGAACGAATGCCTTAGAAGCATACCAGATACCCTTGTAAGTACCAGCCTCGCCCCATGAGTTCTTAACCATGTAGTACTCAGTGCCCTTCTGATCCTTAGCAATACCGTAGATAAGCATACCGTGGTCATCAGTTGTCTCACGGTTGTCGTAAGCCTTCTGACGCTCCTCCTGTGACACCCACTTCTGCTCTACAGCCATAGGTGTGCTCTTGCGCTGTGCCTCAGTCATCTTAAGCCACTTAGCCATATCTGAGCCATCGAGCTCAGTTGCAGCCTTCTCCATGTCGGGAAGGATTGCAGTACCCTCACGAGTAAAGCCGTCCTCGCTAACGTCGCTACCCCAAGCTACAGTGTAGCCATTCATGATAGCGTTGTCGAACACCTCCATAAGCTCGTCGATAGGAAGGTTGTAAGAGAGAGCCCAACGCCAGTTGTCAGGAATCTCAAGAGCGAAAGAGGTGTAGAATGGGTGGTGAGTGTATGAAGTCAAAGATACGTAGTCGCTTGCGTTCAAGCCCAATGACTCGTAGAATGACTTAGGAGTGTACTCCACACCCTCGTAAACGAACTTCTCAGGACGCTCGCCGAGGTAGATATCGTGGATAGCCTCGATAGACTTCTTCCACAACATCTCGCCATCAGGGCTTACCTGCAAGCTACGAAGCTTACCCTTAGCAATAGCAGCAACAACAGCGTCGCTAACTGCCGAAAGCTCGTTGTGGTTGCTGAGCTCCATGCCATACATCACGCCTGGGCGCATCTCAGCCTCAGGAACAAGACCGAAAGCCTCCATACCGTAGATTACATCGTAGAATGAGCCACCCTGAGCGAATGACACGTCGCCATGTGTGCGCACAGCCTTCTCAGCACGATCGAGGTAGGTGTTGTGCACGATAAACATCTCAGAGAAGTCGTACTCGCCCTTGCCCATACGCAAAAGCTCAGACTCGATGAATGCCAATGATGAGTAGCACCAGCAGGTACCTGCTCTGTTCTGATTCTTGATGCTTGTAATAGGGTTCTCCTTTACTACTGTAAACTTAATACCCTCAGCCTGCTCGCCCTTCTTAGGCTTAGCCTCGGCACCGTTAGCCATAGCACCTGTCACAAACATAAGACCGAGTGCCAATGCAAAAAATTTCTTCATAAGTTGATAGTTTTAGTAAATATAATAATATGTGTCTATTTCTTAGCCTTAGCTATGATACGCTGACAATCAACATATCCAAGCATCTCAACCTTAGTGCCTCGTGGCAAGCGATAGTTCTTGCCCTGGAACGAGATATATGGGCCATAGATACCGCTCTTGATGACCATCTCGCCATCCTCCGCAAAGGTCTTGATAGGCTCTGCTGCTGCACGCTGCTTCTCGCTGTTCTCACGCAACAGCTCCTCGGCACGCTCACGGCTGATTGTGTATGGGTCATCGGTCTTTGCCAACGATGCGAAGGTCTTGCCATGGCGCACATAGGGACCAAACTTGCCCACGCCCACCATCAAGCTCTCGCCGTCCAACTCGCCAAGGTTGCGAGGTAGGGCAAATAGCTCAAGAGCCTCCTCGAGGGTGATCGACTCGATGAGCTGACCCTTCTTGAGCGACGCAAACTGACCCTTCTCGCCATTCTCGCCCTCGAGCTCCACCATAGGACCATAGCGGCCGATGCGAGCCTTCACCGTCTGACCCGTCTTAGGGTCGATGCCGAGCACACGTGTCTGCTGCGAGCGGTCGCTCTGCGTGCCTACGGCTGCATCCACAAGCTTGTGGAATGGATCGTAGAAGTCGTTGATCATGTTGTACCAAGCGATGTCGCCCTCAGCAACACGGTCGAACTCCTTCTCCACGTTCGCCGTGAAGTGATAGTCCATGATTGTTGCAAACTGCGACTCGAGGTAGTCGTTTACAACCATACCTATGTCGGTAGGTGCCAAACGGCTCTTCTCCTTGCCATAGCTCTCGGTTGAAACCTTCTGTGTAAGCTTGCCATTCGAGAGTGTTATATGCTCCACCTGGCGCTTCTGACCATCACGGTTCTGCTTCTCAACATAGCCACGGTTGATAATCGTGGTGATTGTTGGCGCATAGGTTGATGGACGACCGATGCCAAGCTCCTCGAGGCGCTTAACAAGGGCAGCCTCGTTGTAGCGTGACGGCGCCTGGGTGTAGCGCTCCGAAGCGGTGATTGTTGTTGCAACAACCTCGCTGCCGAGCTCCATCTTTGGCAAGATACCACCCTCGTCTTGCTGCTGATCCTCGTCTACAGACTCTGAGTATAGGCGCATGAAGCCGTCGAAGCGAACAACCTCACCCGTAGCCACAAACTGCTCTAAGCGACGGCTAAGGTCGATGACAATCTGTGTGCGGTCGAGCTCTGCGGGTACCATCTGCGATGCTACGGTGCGCTTCCAGATAAGCTCGTAGAGGCGCTTCTCGGCTGCAGTACCCTCAATCTCGTGACGCTCGATATATGAAGGGCGGATAGCCTCGTGAGCCTCCTGAGCGCCCTTCGACTTGGTCTTAAAGTTATGAGGATAAGAGTACTTAGCACCAAAGAGGCGAGTAATCTCATTCTTGCACTGCGTGATAGCCATCTGCGAGAGGTTCACAGAGTCGGTACGCATATATGTGATAAGACCCTGCTCGTAGAGGCGCTGTGCCACGCTCATTGTCTGTGCCACGCTCATGCCGAGCTTACGGCCCGCCTCCTGCTGGAGCGTTGAGGTGGTGAATGGTGGCGCTGCATATCGCTGCACGGGCTTCTCCTCGCACTTAGCCACGGTAAACTTCTCGCCTATGCAACCCTCGAGGAAGGCGTAAGCATCCTCACGCTTCTCGAATGCCTGCGACAAGGTGGCCTTGAAGAGGGTCTTCTGAGAGTCGTTAGCTGCATAGAACTGAGCCACAACACGGTAGCTTGCCACGGGCTGGAAGCCGATGATCTCACGCTCACGCTCAACGATAAGGCGCACGGCAACACTCTGCACACGGCCTGCTGAGAGTGCTGGACGCACCTTCTTCCACAACACGGGCGAGAGCTCGAAGCCCACCAAGCGATCCAACACACGGCGTGCCTGCTGAGCATTCACCAAGTTCATATCGATGGTGCGTGGATTCTCGATAGCGCTGAGGATAGCACGCTGCGTAATCTCGTGAAAGACAATACGCTTAGTGTTCTCGATAGGTAGGTTTAGAACCTTCGCAAGGTGCCAAGCAATAGCCTCTCCCTCGCGGTCCTCATCGGATGCCAACCACACGGTCTTTGCCGCACGTGCCAAACGAGAGAGCTCATCAACAACCTTTCGCTTATCCTCGGGAATTTCGTATAGTGGTTCGAAGTTCTTCTCAAGCTCAATACCGAGTCCCTTTTTAGCCAAGTCACGAATATGACCAAAGCTCGACTTTACCATAAACTCCTTACCGAGGAATTTCTCGATGGTCTTAGCCTTGGCTGGAGACTCTACAATAACCAAATTTTCTTGCATCGCAAAATTTATCTTTAACAGCGAAACCTAAGTATTTACAACTTAGGTTCACTATAACACTCTTCTATTTCCTTAACTACTTAATATACAACCGTATATACAAGTTCCAACGTCATCGGTGCACTATTTTTCACACCATCAACCTCCACAGCGTCGCCACCAATGATTCTCTGATGGTTAAACCCGTAGAGCGCATCTGCCGAAGGGCCTACAAACATACGACGGCTTATCTGAAGCATCTTGTCGGTCTTGAACTTCTCAACATCAACAACGCCATTTTCGTCTGACTCCGAGATTACGTTCGATATTAGCTGCTGCATGAAGTTCGAGATATCCATCGTATAGCAACCCAACGAGCGGTTGAGATAGCCATCGTAAGCTATCACAAAGCTCGACGACTCCTTGGTATATAGGTAGTCGGAGATGGCAATGATGTCGTTGGTGTAGCCCTCCTCATATCCACCATAGCGTGAGTAGAGTCCCATACGCACCATCGAGCCGTCCATAATCTCGCCGAGAGCTATTGGGTCGGCAAAGTTATAGTCGTAGCCCGAGCCCTCGAGGTAGATGTTTAGGTGTGCCTGGTTTACCGACACCTTAACACCCTTGCGGTCCTTGGCAATATCTGCCAACGACTGCAAAAACTCGTCAGTGAACTCCACCTCGGTAACGATACCGGTCATAGCATCAACCTTGCCCACAAGCACCTCACGATGCTCCTGCACAGCAGCCATATCGTCGGCATTGAACTCGTGCTCGATGTGCGAGATCGAGATATTTCCCGCCTTTACGTTGTACTCCGTAGGGTTGATATAGAAGTTGTAGGACATTATCACGGTATCCTTGATAATCGCCGGATCCTCCTTATATCGGCTTCGAGCATAGAGCACCAATGCCGAGTTCTCAACATCTGTCGAGAACATAGCGCCCTCGTCATCAGAGGCCAACTCGTCGAGTGGTGCGATATATACGCCACGGATTCGCTCTACGAACTTCTCCTCGTTGCCCTGCTCATAAATCTCGGCAGTGTCACGTGCATAGCCCTCGTCGTCGAGCTCGGTGGTGAACATCAGGCGACGAATATACTCCATTGTAGCATTGGTCTCCTCGAGCGTAACGCTCTCATAGTGAGGGTTCTCCATATCACCCACATATACACCCTTATCCTGGTTAGGATATGTAAACGTGAAGATAGGCTTCGAGCTAACATAGGGCTTAGGGTCGAACTCGGCATAGAACACCGAATCCTTAGAGTCGGCAATATAACTATTCGAGGTAATCTCGTAGACACCAAACTTACGGCACTTTGTCGTGTCGCCGTGATAGCTTGTCACATACAACGCCAAGGTCATCGAGTCGAAGATTGGTCGGTAGCCCCAGCCATACTCCTCGTCGAGCTTCGAGCCGAACAACACCTGTGACATAAATCCTGCACGGCGTGTGCCAAACTCGGCGCTCTGCTCCTGTCCAAAATATACGTCGTCGAGGTTTGAGCTCTTTATCGAGTCGCTCTGATGGAGATATGTCTTCGACATTGTGATGCTCTTTTGCTCACCCATCTCCTCCATCACGCCAGCACGATATACTCTGCGGCGAAGCTCCATATTCTGATTTGTAGGCACATACTCAGCACCAAGGTTGAAATCAACCTCGGTAGTACAGCCCACAATAACGAGCGCCACCACGAAGAGCACCAACGCCTTCGACCACAAACTCTTATAACTCATCGTAGAACTTCTTATAGTTGTCGAATACCTCCTTGGCATCGGCCTCCGAGTAGTCGAGAATCTTCTTACCTGCCTGACGTGCATATTCCACCAACTCCTGGTTTGCATTTGCTGATGTAACGACAACACCGTCGGCATACTCTATAACGAAGCGATAGAGGTTTTCGTATGATGGCTCACTCAAAATTGCCATTGAGCTATCCATGATACCCTCGCCCTCGAGCTTCTGCTTGAAGTCCTCAGCGAGGCAACCCTCAAACTTATCGTCGCTGAGCGACACTACAATCTTCACATCGCGGAACAACGGATCGTCGTAGAATACCTTCTTGAGGTACATCGGTGCAATTGCCGAGAACCAGCCGTGGCAGTGCACGATGGTTGGTGCCCAGCGCAACTTCTTAACGGTCTCGAGCATGCCTCGAGCGAAGAATATAGCACGGTCATCGTTATCAGCAAAAGGCTTGCCCTCCTGGTCGGTGAGCACAGCACGACGTGCGAAGTAGTCGTCGTTGTCGATAAAGTAGATCTGAATACGTGCCGAAGGTATCGATGCCACCTTGATGATAAGCTGGTGGTCGTTGTCGTTGATAATGAGGTTCATACCCGACAGGCGGATAACCTCATGGAGCTGATTCCTACGCTCGTTGATGCAGCCAAATCGAGGCATGAACGTGCGCACCTCGGCGCCACGCTCCTGCATATGGCGTGCCATCTCAAGACTAAGCTTCGACAGCTCGTTCTCAGGCAGATATGGAGATATCTCCTGACAAACGTAAAGTATTTTATTTGTCGCCATAACGTACTAAGGTTTATGTTGGCAAAATATACTAAAGAATCAACATTGCATCGCCATAGGTACCAAAGCGGTAGCCCTCGTCACGAGCAATCTTGTATGCGTCCATCACCATGTTGTAGCCACCAAATGCTGCCACCATCATAAGCTGTGTTGAGTATGGAAGCTGGAAGTTGGTAACCATGGCATCAGCCGCCGTAAACTGATAAGGGTGGAAGATAAACTTATTTGTCCAGCCCTCCATAGGCTTGATCATGCCACCAACAGATACTGCGGTCTCCATAGCACGCATTGTTGTTGTACCGATTGCCACAACCTTTCTGCCATCACGCTTAGCAGCGTTAATCTGCTCGGCAGTAGGCTCGTTGATGAAGAACTGCTCAGAGTCCATCTTGTGCTTCGATAGGTCCTCCACGTCCACGGTGCGGAAGTTGCCAAGGCCCACGTGAAGTGTTAGGAATGCGCTGTCGATACCCTTGATCTCCATGCGCTTAAGCAAGTGCTTCGAGAAGTGAAGACCCGCTGTTGGCGCTGCCACAGCACCCTCGTGCTTAGCATATATTGTCTGATACCACTCCACATCCTCTGGCTCAACCTTCTCACGCACCCAGCGTGGTAGTGGAGTCTCGCCCATGGCATACAATGCCTCTTTGAACTCCTCATACGAGCCGTCGTACAAGAAGCGGAGCGTACGTCCACGAGATGTGGTGTTGTCGATAACCTCGGCACCCATCAAGTCGTCGTTGCCGAAGTATAGCTTGTTACCTATACGAATTTTACGTGCAGGGTCTACCAACACGTCCCATAGGCGGAGCTCACTATTTAGCTCACGGAGCAAGAATATCTCGATGTCGGCACCTGTCTTCTCCTTACAACCCTGAAGACGTGCAGGGAATACCTTTGTGTCGTTGAACACAAACATATCCTTCTCGTCGAAATACTCGATAATATCCTTAAATGTGCGGTGCTCAATCTCGCCTGTTGAACGGTGCAACACCATCAGACGTGCATCATCACGGTTTACCGTAGGATATTTTGCAATCATATCCTCGGAAAACTCATAGCCATACTGTGATAACTTCATTATTTTTTCTTAAAAAAGCGTGTAACAATCAAATATTATACGCAAAAGTTGCTATTTTGTTTCACATTCACGCAACTTTTCCATAAAATCGTCGAGCGTGTGCGACTTTTCAACGGTATAACCACCGCTGCGTGTGCGTCGCAACGAGCTAAGATAGGCACCACTCTCGAGCTTCTCGCCAATCTCAAATGCCAACGAACGAATATACGTACCCTTCGAGCACTCCACCCTAATCTTTATGCGTGGCAGGTCATACTCCAAGAGCTCCATATCGTAGATGTTGATGAGCGCCTTTTTGAGCTCAACCTCCTCGCCCGCACGTGCAAACTCGTAGGCACGCACACCCTGCACCTTCTTTGCCGAGTAGAGCGGTGGTAGCTGCTCACGCTCTCCACACAACGCCTTGAGCGCCTCCTCAACCCTCTCACGTGTGATGTGCTCCGTAGGATATGTCTGATCCACCTCGTGCTCCATGTCGCCACTTGGCGTTGTTGCGCCGAGCTGAAGCTCTGCCACATACTCCTTCTGCTCTGCCTGCAAAGCCTCCACCTGCTTTGTTGCACGACCTATGCAGACAAGCAATATTCCTGTGGCCAATGGGTCAAGTGTGCCGGCATGGCCAATCTTAATCTTTGGGTAGCCACACTTGCGCAACTGAAACTTTATCTTGCGCACCACATCTGCCGATGTCCACTCGTAGGGCTTATCAATAACTGCGACATATCCCTCAGGAAAGTCGATCTCTCGTAGTGAAAACTCCATATTATATAAAGTATGAGCTGATGGCCACAATACCCACCACAGCGCAGTAAATAGCAAACCAAATGAGCTTACCTCGCTTAACAATGTTAATCATATACTTGCACGCAAGACAGCCCACAACAAACGCAGCGAGGAAGCCCGCCACCAAAGCGCTTGTGCCAACACCTGCAAGCGACAAACCACCATCAACAACCTCGAGGAGGGTCTCACCAAGGATTGGGGCAAGCACCATGAGGAACGAGAATGTTGCCACCGCCGACTTCTCGTTGCCGAGCAACAAGCCCGTAGCGATGGTTGTGCCCGAGCGTGAAAGGCCCGGCATTGAGGCTACTGCCTGCGAAAGACCGATGACGAATGAGTCACGATACGATATTGTGCTCTTCTGACGTGGGCGTGCGTAGTATGCAAACGAGAGCAATGCTGCTGTAAGCAGAAGCATAGCACCCACGATTATCATGATGTAGCTCGAGCCAAGCATGGCGTTGATATGATCCTTAAGCAAGAAGCCCACAACGCCGATAGGAAGCATTGAGATAATCAACTTTAGGAAGTAGCGCTTCTCGTCGTTCATGCCACGAGAGAACACACCCTTTACAAGACCCCAAATCTCGCTCCACAACACCACGATGGTGCTGAGCACCGTTGCGGCATGTAGCGCAACATCGAATGTTAGGTTCTCCTCTATCTCAACACCGAGGAGCTCCTTTGCAAGCTGAAGGTGACCACTGCTCGACACAGGCAAGAACTCGGTTAGTCCCTGCACAGCACCCAAGATTATTGACTCTAAAATCTCCATAACGTATAGCTTAGTTTATTTCTCAAAACGTTTCATGATAGCATATATCTCGAACACGAAGCCCGCAATTACCACTATGGGCGCAAGCGTGATGCGTCGAAACGAGAATATCGACTCGTCGAACTCGGTTGCGGTATGCTCGCCTCCGCCCGACATAAGCACAAATCCGAGCACGATGATTAGCACTCCTGCCAACATGTATATGTAGTTCTTCTTTGTTAGCGGCATAGGCTGCTTTTTCTTGTCTTCCATATTAGTATAGATGTATTTTGTTTGTCTTCATATTCACATACTTATTGACAGCTCCGGCGCTAAACACGAGCGTGATAATCACGCCAAGGAGCACCAAGCCACCAATAATCACCAACACTGCCATCTCATTGAGCAGCTCCACCTCAGCTGGCATAACCCTACCCAAGGCGTAGCACAATCCCCATATCATAGCGCCTGCCACCAAGCCTGCAAGGGCTCCCTGCACAAGGGCGCTGCGCAGGAACGGACGCATGATATACCACTTTGTTGCACCAACCAGCTTCATGGTGTTTATCAAGTAGCGCTTGGCATATATCGCCAAACGTATGGTGTTGTTGAGCAATAGCAACGATATAATGAGCAACACGCCGAGGAACACCATGAGGGCAATGATGATTGTTGCCAGGCGCTGATGCATCTGATCGACAACCTCGATAGGTGGCACAGCGACATAGACAACGCCCTCGATAGAGCTAACATAGCCCACAAACTCACGCACCGAGCCCTCGTCGATAGACTCCTTGGCAAGCGTCAGCTCGAAGCTATCACGCAAGGGGTTATGGTCGAGTATCTGGTCGATGTCGAGCTCGAACTGACGACGAAACTCCACGTCGCCAAGCTTATCCTGCTTCGACATAAAGTCCACCGACACAACCTCGTCACGCTCCTTTATCTGCTTGAGTATCGCTCGCTTAGCCTCTTTGTCGAGGTCATCAACAATCTCTACCGACACCACCACTCTCTCACGCAACGACTCGGCAGCCTTGATTGCCGAGAGCGTAACATAGCTCACAGCGCCCAATATGAAGAGCACTAAGGCAATGCTTACGGTAGAAATCACGTAGGAGCGGCGTACCGTGCGACGCATCCTCTTATCGCTCGTTGTACTCATACTATCTCTTCTTTGTTTTAATCACACCTCTTATCACCACGGCAAACACCGCTACCAAGCCGATAAGTATCAGCCATGAGCATATGCCCGTGATTGCTGTTGCCATGCCCCACTGCGGAGCCTTAAACTTCCACTCCACAACATGCTTGCCCTCGGGGAGCTTCATGCCTCGCAGGATGTAGTCGGCAACAAAGTAGTCTGCCTCCACGCCATCGACATACGCCTTCCAGCCATCGGCAAAGTATATCTCCGAGAATACTGCCAACGCCTCGGCAGGTGCCTCGTACTCATATTTCAGATAGTTTGGCGCATACTCCACAAGGGCTACGCTTCCCGTAGCGTCGTAGTTCTCAGCAAACTCGCCAGCACCCTCACCAACCACAGCCTTAGTGCCAAGGCTCACGTATGCCAACGCCTCAAGCTCCTTGAGCGGTGTAGGCTGCTCGTAGACACCCTCAACAAACCACGCAGCACCATGTGGCGCACAGCCAAATGCCTCCTCAAGGTCATAGACCTTCTCGCCACTGATGATATATCGAGTGTTGAGCATTGCCAACACCTCACCATTCTGCGCGCCGATATATCGTTCCATAACCTCCTGGTAGCGACCGAGCTTAGCGCCATGATAGCCATCTACCGAGCGGTGGAAGTATGCCGCTGTTGCCGAGCCGTAGTTATCCATGTCGAAGACACGATAGCCAAGGTCGGTATCTTGCAAAATCTCACGGTTAGCGGGCGACGGTTGTATTGCCGTAGGGCTCGAGTTGCGCCACTTATCCTCACCGAGGTAGCGCTCACCAACACCCACGAGGTCGAGCGTAACAACAAGACCCACAAAGGCTATCACACCATACATCGCCCAACGACGATGCTTCATCGTCTGCTTCTCACGCACCCACACAAATGCCACTACGCCACCTGCCACAAGCACAACGCTAAACAACGAGCGCCACATGTCGCCAAGCATAGCACCACGGCGTGCCTTTAGTGCCGCCTCCTTGAGCTGCTCCACCCACCAGGCATTGCCAAGCTCGCTGTTGATCTCTGCCAAGCCGTAGTCGGCAAGCGCAAACATCGCAACCATGAGCACCACAACAATGCCAAGGGCAATGCCCATATATTTTTTCACCTGCTTCATGCCGAGCTCGCTCTGCCACAACTGCCACAATCCCACTGCGGCAAGCAGAGGCACAGCCCACTCCAGCACCACAAGTGCCATAGATACCGTTCTAAAGTTCTTATATCCAGGCAATATGTCGTACATAAGCTCGTAGAAGCGCATGGCATTACCTCCCCACGCCAAGAGCAACATGAAGAGCATAGATGCCACTATCCACCACCTATCACGACCCGACATAAGCATCAAGCCAAGCAGGGCAAGAAGTATCGCCGCAGCACCAAGGTAGGTAGGGCCTGCCGTGAATGGCTGACTACCCCAATAGTTCGAGGCATACCTCGCTATGCCAGCATTTTCCTGATCAGCAACGGCATATAGCAACGAGAGTAGCTCCTCGTCGCCAGCCTGCAACGCCTCCTCAACATCTGCTCGTGTGACCTCAGGGAACTGCTCACGACAAATCTCCACAACCTGCTCCATCGCCTTGTCGAGCAACGCCTCCTGCACACCACGGCTCTGCAACACAGCTATCGCCTCCTCGCTATAATCGCCCGACCATGCACCCATGTAGCTTGGCACAAGCATATTGAAGCTCTCGAGCTTACCATAGCTCCACGCCGTGTTGTATGCTATCTTTGCGTTGCGTGACTCCTCCTCCGAAACCGACTCGGTTACGCCACGTGTAGTATATTTCTGATGCTTGAATGTGTACCATAGTGGCGAGAAGTTTGAGCCCGCCGCCAAGAGTGCCGCAAACGCCAAGAGTGCTGTGGTGCGACCAAACGCCTTGAGAGTCTTCTCTCGGTAGGCATACCACATCTCGCTAAGCCATAGCGCAACACACGCCAAGAGGAAGTAGTAGGTTATCTGTGGGTGGTTGGCACCGAGCTCCAACGAGCCAAAGAGTGCCGCCAATGCCGCTCCGAGCCATGCATTCTTGCGTAGCGCATACCACACCGATGCAACAAGCGGTGGCGCATATACTAACGCCCACATCTTGGTGATGTGTCCTGCGTCGATGATTAGGAAGAAGTAGGTCGATAAGCCATATGCCAAGCCGGCGATGATGCCTATCCATGGATTTACACCCATGAGCACCACTGCCACCATCATCAGCACCATGGCAAAGAGGGTCATGTTCATCGGCCCATCTACGACCTTGACGATGCTACCCACGCTCTGCTTAACATCCTGCGTTGGATACTCCACGTCGATAAGGTATGCGGGCATTCCCGAGAACATGTTTCCGGTCCATTGAGGATCTTCGCCCGTAGCCTCACGATGTGCCTTGATATCTTGCGACATGCCAGCATATTGTGCTATATCACCCTGTCCCAACGACTTACCATCGAATTGTGGAGCATAAAACTCGAGGCTCACCACCGCAAAAATGGCGATGCCCACAACCCATGGCAGAATATGTTTAACCCACTCTTTCATGCTATAAATATATTAATGCGCCAAAGGTACGAAAAAAAAGTGAAAAGTAAAAGTCCGTAGTTTACAAAATTTCGTTATCTTTGCCTAATTAAACTTAATATATGGCAACAATAGACGCTATACGCAAACCCATTCTTGCAGACCTCGATGCTTTCGACGAGTTCGTAAAGGAGAATATCACCGCCGAGGGCGACCTCATGCGTGAGATGCTCACATATGCCCTCAGCTCACGTGGCAAGGGTGTGCGACCCATGCTCACCATGCTCTGCGCCTCGCTAATGAACGCCACAGCGAGCACCACGACAGAGGCTACCGGCAAGGAGCGCCACTGCTCGAAGCGCACCTATCTTGCCGCCATGCTTGTCGAGATGATACACACCGCCTCGCTCATTCACGACGATGTGCTCGACGAGGCCGACGAGCGTCGTGGTCGTGCCTCGGTGAATGCTAAGTGGCAGAGCGACATGGCAATTATCCTTGGCGACTTTATCCTTGCCCGCACAATGGCACTCGGCATGGCATCGGCACAGTACGACATCATGTCCTACATCGGCACCGCCATGGCAACCCTCTGCGAGGGCGAGGTGTTGCAGAGCCAGCATGCCCGCAACCTCGACACATCACGTGACGACTACTTTGCGATTATCTATCAGAAGACAGCGAGCCTTCTTGGCGTTAGTGCCGCCCTCGGAGCACTCTCGGTGGGTGCTTCACGTGAAGATGTAGACCGCATGCGCAAGTTTGGTGAGGCCATAGGCATCGCCTTCCAAATCCAGGACGACATCCTCGACTACAACCGCCAGAACAACACGGGCAAGCCCGCCAACAACGACCTTCGTGAGCACAAGATAACTCTTCCACTTATCGAGGTCATGGAGTGCAAGAAAGAGGAGGAGCGCAAGGAGATTTTGGAGCTTATCAAGCGTTGCGACAAAGACGAAACAGCCGTAGATGCACTCCAAAAAATTGTTGAGGAGGGCGAGGGCTCGGCACTTGCTGCCAAGACCATGCAGGCATATATACAGCGTGCGTTGCACCTACTCTCAAAATATGCCGACACGCCCTACCGCACAGCCCTCATGGAGCTATGTGCCTACATCGCCGAGCGTGATAGATAAAACCATTACAACCAAGCAATTAACATTAAACTATTAATAAAATGAGTACTGCAAAGAAAAGCAATCTTTTGGCTATCATCGTGATGATTCTCCTATTCGGAATGATCTCGTTTGTAACCAACCTCGCATCGCCTATGGGTGATGTTCTCAAGAACCAGTTCGTGGTAGCAAACTGGAAGGGTACACTTGGCGTGTTCGCCAACTTCATCGCCTACGCTTGCATGGGTATCCCTGCGGGTAACCTCCTTCAGAAGCGTGGCTACAAATTCACCGCTTTGGCTGCCGTTGCCGTAGGTTTTACGGGCGTTGGCATTCAGACCCTTGCTGGTCTTATCGAGGGCAACACCGCCTTTGGCGTATACCTCCTTGGCGCATTCATCGCTGGTTTCTCGATGTGTATGCTTAACATCGTTGTTAATCCTATGCTCAACAAGTTGGCAGGTGGTGGCAACCGAGGCAACCAGCTTCTTCAGGTGGGTGGCTCATTCAACTCGTTGATGGGTACTGCTGTAATCTTCCTTACAGGTGTCTTCGTGCCAAGCATTGCTGATGCTAAGATCGAGCAGGTATTCCCACTCATGTTCATCGCCTTGGCTATCTTTGCCGTTGCCTTTGTCGTAATCCTCTTCACTGATATTCCCGAGAGCAAGAGCGAGGCAAAGGTTGCTGAGAAGAAGTCGGAGTTTGGCCCTATGTCATTCCGCCACTTTATGTTGGGTGCTATCGCCATCTTCATCTATGTAGGTGTCGAGGTAGGTATTCCTAACGTATTGCAGAAGTGGTTGCAGAATGGCGGTCTAAGCGTAGAGAGTGGCGCTGAGGGTATCGCAGCCACTGTTGCTGCAACTTATTGGTTGCTAATGTTCTTCGGCCGTTTGTTGGGTGCTGCACTTGGTGCTAAGGTATCGGCAAAGGCTATGCTCACAGCAGTATCTGTTTTGGGTCTTGGCTTCGTGTTGGGCGCTATGTTCCTCAACCCTGCTAACAGCGTAAACCTCCCTGTATTTATGGGCACCGAGGGCTTCGGCGTTGCTAACGTGCCTGTAAACGCTGCCTTGTTGGTGTTGTGCGGCTTGTGCACATCGGTAATGTGGGGCGGCATCTTCAACCTCGCTGTTGAGGGCTTGGGCAAGTACACCGAGAAGGCTTCAGGTATCTTCATGGCACTTGTGTGCGGTGGTGGTATCCTCCCATTGTTGCAGAACTTTGTGGTAGACCTCTCAGGCAACTACCTCACAAGCTATTGGGTGATTGTTGCTGGCTTGGCATACCTCCTCTTCTATGCCCTCGTAGGCTCGAAGAACGTGAACAAGGATATTCCTACCGAGTAACACCATCTCACAAAAAAGCATAAACAACTCCTCGGGTCGAGAACTCGGGGAGTTGTTTTTTTGTTGTTAGGCGAAAAATAATTGCAAAAAGCGAGCCGACATAACGATAGTTTTTATATCTTTGTATTTGATTGTAGCCATAGGCTTATTCAAAGAATAATCTTTATTAACAACAATAACTAAAACTTTACTACAATGTACGGAAAATTTCAGCAGCATTTGCAGAACGAGCTAGCCGAGATTAAGGCTGCCGGCTTGTACAAGACAGAGCGTATCATTGAGTCACCACAGCGTGCCGAGATCGACGTGGCTAACCGCCCAGTGTTGAACTTCTGCGCTAACAACTACCTTGGTCTTTCTGACAACCCACGCCTTGTTGAGGCAGCGAAGAAGGCTTTGGACGAGCGTGGCTTCGGTATGTCATCAGTACGTTTCATCTGCGGCTGCCAGGACATTCACAAGCAGCTTGAGAAGGCTATCGCCGACTACTTCGGCACAGAGGATACTATTCTCTACGCTGCATGTTTCGACGCTAATGGTGGTGTTTTCGAGCCATTGTTCACTGCCGAGGACGCTATCATCTCAGACGCCTTGAACCACGCATCTATCATCGACGGTGTACGTCTTTGCAAGGCTCAGCGCTACCGCTATGCTAATGCCGACATGGCAGAGTTGGAGGAGTGCTTGAAGCAGGCTCAGGCACAGCGCTTCCGCATCATCGTTACTGACGGTGTATTCTCTATGGACGGTAACGCTGCTCCACTCGACAAGATTTGCGAGTTGGCTGAGAAGTACGACGCTTTGGTGATGGTTGATGAGTGCCACTCAGCAGGTGTGTTGGGTAAGACTGGTCGTGGTATCACTGAGCTCTACGATCTTCGTGGCAAGGTAGATATCCTCACAGGTACTCTCGGTAAGGCATTTGGTGGTGCTGTAGGTGGCTTCACAACAGGCCGCAAGGAGATCATCGACATGCTTCGTCAGCGTTCACGTCCTTACCTCTTCTCTAACTCATTGCCACCAGCAGTTGTTGGCGCATCTATCGAGATGTTCAAGATGTTGGAGGAGAGCGACGCTTTGCACGACAAGCTCGTAGCAAACGTTGAGCACTTCCGCTCAAAGATGGTTGCTGCTGGCTTCGACATCAAGCCTACAGTATCTGCTATCTGCGCAGTTATGCTCTACGACGCAAAGCTTTCGCAGGACTTCGCTGCAGAGCTCCAGAAGGAGGGTGTATTCGTAACAGGTTTCTACTACCCTGTTGTTCCTAAGGGTCAGGCACGTATCCGTGTTCAGGTATCTGCAGGCCACACAACAGAGCAGCTCGACCGTTGCGTTGATGCTTTCGTTAAGGTTGGTAAGCAGCTTGGCGTCTTGAAATAATCTAAAAGTGACACGGGGTCATCCTTGACCCATCACTAAGAGTAAGCATCCTCGGGCCGTACTTCAGTACTATCCCGAGGATGCTTCTTTTCCCCCACATTTTCTATTTTCCCCAAAAATTACTATCTTTGTGAAAACAAATATAGTAATACTATGTCAGTAATACGTCTTACCAAGGAGTTTACATTTGAGGCAGCCCACATGCTCGAGGGCTACGACGGCCTTTGTCGTGAGATTCACGGCCACTCATATAAGCTATTTGTCACCGTCAAAGGCGAGCCCGTGAGCGACCCCGAGTCACCAAAGCTCGGCATGGTCATGGACTTTGGCACCCTCAAGCGCATCGTCAATGAGCAGATTGTCGATCGCCTCGACCACGCCTTCATGATGCGCAACACGCTTGCTGCCGAGGAGATAATCAACGACTTAGGCTACCGCTTCTCGAAGGTGGTGCTCACCGAGTATCAGCCCACGTGCGAGAATATGTTGGCAGACTTCGCCGAGAGGTTGCTCGGAGCACTCCCCGACGACATCGAGCTACACTCGTTGCGCCTCCACGAGACCGCTACATCTTATGCCGAGTGGCACGCCTCGGATAACTTCTAACCCCTGCCACAATGCCTAAACGACTATTCCTCATCGATGCCTACGCATTGATATTCCGCTACTACTATGCCTTCATGGGTCGCCCCATGCGCAATCGTGACGGCCTAAACACCTCGGTGGTCTTCGGCTTCACGAAGTTCTTGCGTGACATCTTGCGCCGTGAGAAGCCCGACCTTATAGGCGTGGCTTTCGACCCTCCAGGGGGCTGCTTCCGTCGTGATATATTCCCCGAGTACAAGGCTAACCGCCCACCCACTCCCGAGGATATCAAGCTCTCGGTACCCTACGTCAAGCGCCTATTGGAGGCTATGTGTATCCCCATTTTGGAGGTTGCGGGCTTCGAGGCCGACGACGTTATCGGCACACTCTCGAAGCGAGGTGCTGCGGCAGGCTACGATGTCTATATGGTCACGCCCGACAAGGACTATGGCCAGCTTGTCGATGACAAGTGTCGCATCTACCGCCAAAAGGGCGATGCCATCGAGATTGTAGATAAGGCAGCGATAAAGGAGAAGTATGGCTTCGACGACCCAACGTTGGTGCGTGATATGTTGGCACTATGGGGCGATGCGTCGGACAATATTCCTGGCGTACCAGGCATTGGCGAGAAGGGAGCTTGCAAGCTTGTAAACACCTGGGGTACAGTAGAAAACATTCTCGACAACACCGCAAAAATCGGCGGTAAGACGGGTAATAACATTGCCGAGTGGGGCGACAAGCTGCGCCTCTCGAAGGAGCTTACAACCATTCGCCTCGATGTGCCTATCGACTTCTCGAAGCAGGAACTCACCATGTGCGAGCCCAACTACACGGCTCTCAAGGCGCTCTATGCCGAACTTAACTTCACATCGTTTTTACGTGATATAGAGAATGTTACGCCCACTGAGCCTGTGAGCGATGCGCCACAGCAGGCGCCACAAATTCAGCTTCAGGAGGTGGCACGTGCCAAGTCCGAGGCTAAGCGTCGTGCCAGCCTGGAGGGTCAGGGCGACCTCTTCGCCATGTTCGCTCCACAAAGTGCTGAGCCCGCAGCCGAAAGCATCGAAGAAGAGGTTATCGCCGAAGAGCCTATGGTACAGACCATAGCCACCACCACGCACGACTACCAGACGATACACAACGCCGAGGAGCTACGTGCGCTATGCGATAAACTGCTCACATACAAAGAGATATGCTTCGACACCGAGACCACCGACAAGAGCGCTGTGCGCTGCACGATTGTCGGCATCTCGTTTGCCGTAGAGCCACACAAGGCGTGGTACATACCATTCAACATTGGCGACACGAGCGCCTATGTCGATATTCTCCGCCCCGTGTTCGAGAACGAGGCTATCGCCAAGATTGGTCAGAACATCAAGTACGACATCATGGTGCTCAAGCGCATGGGCATCGAGGTGCGTGGCGAGAAGATAGACACCATGTTGCTGCACTATCTCATCGACTCGGAGTCACGCCACAACATGGACTTCCTTGCCGAGCGCTACCTTGGCTACCGCCCTATTGCCATCGAAACACTCATTGGCAAGGGCACCAAGCAACTAACGATGGATGTTGTTGGCGTTGAGCGTGTTGCAGAGTATGCCGCCGAGGATGCCGACATCACCCTACGCCTCAAGGAGGTGCTCTATGCCGAGGTCGAGAAGCGAGGCATGCTGGAGCTATACAAGCGCATCGAGGAGCCTATGATCGAGGTGTTGGCAGATATGGAGCTCGAGGGCGTGACAATAAATCGTGAGGCACTAAATAGCTATGCTGTGGAGCTACGCCAGCTCCTTGAAAACCTTGAAAATGAGGTGCGTGCATTGGCTGACGAGCCTACGCTAAACATCAACTCGTCACGTCAGCTTGGCGAGGTGCTCTTTGCAAAGTTGCGCATTACGGACAAGCCCAAGATGACCAAGACCAAGCAGTTCTCCACCGACGAGGAGTACTTGCAGACGTTTGCCCACGACTTCCCTATCGTGAGCAAGATCTTGGAGTATCGTGGCGTGAAGAAGCTCCTTTCGACATATGTCGAGGCACTTCCTGAGCTTATCAACCCCGAGACAGGGCGCATACACACATCGTATAATCAGGCAGTTACGGCAACAGGTCGCCTATCATCGACCAACCCTAACTTGCAGAACATACCTATCCGTGACGACCTTGGCAAGCCAATCCGTGCAGCGTTTATCGCCTCGGATGCGGAGCATACGCTCGTCGCTGCCGACTACTCGCAGATTGAGCTTAGGCTCATGGCACACCTGAGCAACGACAGCGCTCTTGTCGAGGCATTCCGCACGGGCGAGGATATCCACTCGGCAACGGCAGCACGCCTCTACCACAAATCTACAGACGAGGTTACATCGTCGGAGCGTCGCAGTGCCAAGACCGCCAACTTCGGCATCATATATGGCATCTCGGCATTCGGTCTGGCACAGAGGTTGGACATCTCAAACCGTGAGGCTAAGGAGCTGATAACAAACTACTTCGACACCTACCCTGGCGTTAAGCAGTATATGGACGATGTTGTTACTAAGGCAGCCAACGACGGCTATGTCGAAACCATGTTCGCTCGTCGCCGTCAGCTTCCCGACATCGCCTCGTCAAACCGCACGGTGCGTGGCTTGGCTGAGCGCAACGCCATAAATGCCCCTATCCAGGGCTCGGCAGCCGACATCATGAAGTTAGCGATGGCAGAGATTGCACGTAGGTTTAAGCACGAGGGTATTCGCTCAAAGATGATTATGCAGGTGCACGACGAGGTTGTCATCGACACCCTATTAAGCGAGCTCGACTCGGTTAAGCGCATCGTGAAGGAGGCTATGGAGAGTGTTGCCCAGCTGAGCATTCCGCTTATTGCCGAGGTCAATAGCGCCGACAATTGGCTCGACGCCCATTAAGCCACCACACTTATATATATAATAGAAAACAGGTGCCTTAGCTAAGACACCTGTTTCTTATTTTTTACCGGAGTCACCTTATACCCCGCACGCCGTAGCAGTCGTATCATGCCGCACTTCTTGGGTAGATGCGCCGCACCAACATAGAAGAGCGTCGATTTTTCAGCCATTATTCGAGGCATCTGCTCTATCCAATTGTTGTTGCGACTAACTACCATAACATCGTCAAAGCTCTCCTCCTCGTTGCCACTAATCGCCACCATGGCTCGTGCCAAGCGGCGTAGGTTCTGAGAGTAGTATCCCTCAACCATGAGGCGCACACACTGCTCGAAGATCTCGGTTTGGTCTACGATAAACATTAGCTGCTCACACTCCTCCTTCATGATTATTGGACCATGCAGCATCTCCATCTGAAACTCTATCGTCTCGAGCGCTATACACTCCTTGCCTTGACGTTGCGCCTCGCTTTGGAAGTATACATCCATGAAGTTACCCTCCTCGTAGTTGGGTATAGACTCAGCAAAGACCATATTGGTGAAGCTCGACACAAGATCACTTGGGCGCATCATGCTCATAGCCTCATAGACCTCCTCGTCGGTAAAGTCGGCGCCAAACTTCTCACGCATATAGGCATTTAGCCTCGCCATCTCTGACTCGCTCAGCACGTCGTCGATACGCAGGCTAAAGGGCAGAAGTCCACGCACATAGATCTGCTCCAAGTATTCGGGCGCTATTGCCCCGAGCAGGTCAATCTCGCCACACACCTGCTCCACGCTATTTAGCGCCTCACGAGCACCCGGAATCTCGTCGATGATGGTTGCTGGCGCAAGATGAAATGTGCCTACTATGTACGAAGGCTTAGAGAGTCCATTACCCGATATCTTATATAACAACTGTGCCTTGGCACTGCACACAAACAGCGCCAAGGCAAGTATAGATAATATCACTCTCTTCATCGTAGAGCCTATTTTGTCCTCACAAAGCGTAGCGTGTGGGGCGTTGATTGCTTGATGATTATACGCTCGTCGAAGGCATACTTGTGGTATAGCTCGTCGTTGTAGTAGCGGATAGTCACCATCTCAACATCCTCGCTCTTCTCCACGTCGAAGCCCTCAGCCTCGAGCTCCGAGATAGCATCGTCGATGTGCCATGACGCATCAACCGACATATAGAGGTCTACAGCCGAGTTGTGCACAAGGTTTGTCTTTATGCGGTGGCTCTCCAAGGTGTTGAACACCTTTGCAAACTTCTCCTCGAGCACAAACGAGAGGTCACGTGAGTGCAGCTTGAGCAACACCTGGTTGCTCTTCTGAATCATTATAGGCTCGTAGGCACGCTCCACATCGTCTGTGATGACCGAGCCCGAAGCATGCTTGTTGCCAAATGGGCGAACATACAACGGTATGTTCTTCTGCTGCAATGGCTTAATGGTCTTGGGGTGGATAATCTGCGCACCGCTATATGCCATCTCAATGGTATCCATGTAGTTCAGGCGCTCAATCTTACGAGCGTCGGGGAACACCTTAGGGTCGGCATTTAGAATACCGTCCACATCCTTCCACACGCTCATCGACTCGGCACCAAGCACATTGGCAACGATAGCCGCCGAGTAGTCTGATCCCTCACGGCCAAGCGTTGTTGTTGTGCCATCGGGAGCACCACCAATAAATCCCTGACCCACGAATACCGACACGCCAGCACCCGCAATCTCACGCTTTAGGCGCACCTCTGTAGCCTCAAGGTTCACGTTAGCATCCTTGTGGCGCTGCTCGGTGAGGAAGGCACGGCGCATATCTACCCAGCGGTTAGCCACGCCATGGCCATTGAGATAGTTCGAGATGATGGTTGTTGATATAAGCTCGCCAAAGGCAACTATTGTGTCGTACCAAAGCTCGGCATCTGACGAACGATATATGGTGTTGCGCACGATGTTGCGTAGCTGCTCGAAGAGGTTATCAACCTCAGCAATCGTAGCGTCGCCACCCATTAGCTCGTCAATAATCGAGCGGTGGTAGGCATAGCTCTCGGCAATAGACTCCATGGCACGCTCCTCGTCACCCTTCTGCATCGCAGCAAAGACCGCCTCGAGGGCATTTGTAGTCTTGCCCATGGCAGATACGATGATGAAGAGCTCCTGCTCGTCACGAACAATATCTAAGAGGTTGCGCACACCGGCAGCATTCTTCACCGATGCACCACCAAACTTATATACTTTCATAGTCTAAGTCCAAGTACTACTTAACCTGCTTCTGGATAGGGCGACGGTTCACCTGCATGTTGATCTGGTTCACCAGCATCATCTTACGGAAGTTATCCTCGCCTGTCACCACAGTCTTACCATACTCTCTAAGCTTACGCTTATCCTCCTCTGTGAGTGTTTTCTGCCACTCAAACATCTCACGACGAGTAGCCTCGATGTCGGCACACACCTTCATCACACGGTTCTTTTCAGCCTCGCTCAAGTCGCCAAACCACTTCATGGCATCTCTCTCCTTCATGATCTCCATCTTATCGAGCTGCTCCAATGACTCGTTGATACGGCCCTGATACTGAGCCATCTGCTCCTCTACGGATAGCTGTTTCTCGCCACATGCCATAGCAAACATCGCTGCCATAGCCAAGATAAAAAGTCTCTTCATATCTACAATATTTTTAATTATTACTTACTGCGTTTTTCGCTGCAATACTCATTTTGCAGAGTCAAAGATACTAATTTTTCGACAATATCGTCGTCATTTGCACGAAAATTCATATCTTTGCTACGAATGAACATTAACTGCGTTTCATGGTAAACGCTCAAACTGAGAAGAAATTATGTTTGAACAGGAGAAGATAATCGTTGAGAGTGCGTGGGAGCAGCGTGAGCTCCTCGCCAAGGAGGAGGTGCGTGAGGCTATCCGTCGCACCGTCGAGGCAGTAGACAAGGGCGTGTTGCGCTGTGCCGAGCCTATCGACTTGGAGAATAGCAAGTGGCAGGTAAACGAGTGGGTTAAGAAGGCCATCATCATGTACTTCCCAATCCAGACCATGCGCACGATGACGGCTGGCGAGCTGGAGTGGTACGACAAGATGGAGCTCAAGCGTGGCTACGAGGAGCTTGGCGTACGTGTTGTGCCCCAGGCTGTTGCCCGCTATGGCGCATATATCGCACCAGGCGCTATCCTCATGCCTTCGTACGTGAACATCGGCGCTTATGTCGATTCAGGCACCATGGTCGATACATGGGCTACCGTGGGCTCATGCGCACAGATTGGCAAGAACGTTCACCTCTCGGGTGGCGTGGGCATCGGCGGCGTGTTGGAGCCTGTGCAGGCATCGCCCGTGATTATCGAGGACAACTGCTTCATCGGCTCACGCTCGATTGTTGTTGAGGGTGCACATGTCTGCCGTGAGGCTGTCTTGGGCTCGAACACCGTTATCACCGGCTCGACACACATCATCGACGTGACAGGCCCAGAGCCTGTTGAGTACAAGGGCTATGTTCCACCACGCTCAGTTGTTGTGTCGGGAACCTACAATAAGAAGTTCCCTGCTGGCGAGTATGGCGTTCAGTGCGCCTTGATTATCGGTCGCCGCAAGGAGTCTACCGACAAGAAGACCTCGCTCAACGACTGCTTGCGAGACTTCGCAATATCATAACAAACAACAAGGGCTGTCCGATATATTGGACAGCCCTTGCTGTTTGATTATCAGCAGACTACTTTATATACTCGTAGCCCTTAGCCCTATCATTTATCGAGCAATATGCAGTGTTCACAACCTCCCAAACACCATTTGAGTTCTTGGCAGACACGATTACAAGAACACCCATATTCTCCCAATTCCACTTTGTGCTTAGGATCGGAAGCTCGAATGTGCAGTTGTGGGTTGCACCAGCACTAATAACACCCACCGACTCGCCCGATATGTTCGACTTGGTATACTGACCGCTTACGTTGCGTATAGCGTAGTTGTAGATGCGGTGAACATCTTTTGAAGCACCCGACTGGTTAGGGCTGTAGATGCCACTCTCCAACAACCAGGCAACAGCCTTATACTCTTGAGCAACCTTCGCCTTGATCTGAGCTACGCACTTAATAGCCGAGGCATCGCCCTCAACAGCCATGGCAATACCCGCATCGGCACCATCATACTTGATGCAATCCTTGAGGGCATTCTTAATGTTATTCAACACGTTAGAGCTATTTGAGTACTTTGCTGTGGCGAAGTTGATGCACACCGTTGGGAAACCGAACGAGCCCCACTGTCCAGCATAGTACTGACCCACAATCTCGGCAGCCGCAGAGTTAGCAGGGTCGCCGCTGGTGAGGTTACCACCATTGCCATGACACGTAACCTCGTTATAGTGGTTGTGGTAGTCGGTCGCTGCCAACTCGATAAGGCGATCAGTCATCTGAGGGCAATATCCGCAGTTAACTCCCGTGTGGTCCACAAGCAGTGTTCGGTGGTTAAACACCAAGCACGATGGGTCGGGATCTGCCGGTAAGGCAAGGCCATCGGGCAACACCGTGATAACCACGTTATTCGAGTAGTAAGAGTAGTCATAAGTACATGACACAGTGTAGCTTCCCTCGGCTGTTGGCACAAATGGATTAAATATCTCGCCGAGCTTTGAGTCGATAAATATGACATCTTTTGTGACATCCTCAAACTCGCCCGTTTCTACATTTCGGCGCTTAGCCACAAACGTCACCGCCTCGCCAAGAGTGATGGTAGTGCTATCTGCAGTGAGCTTAATCTCGCCCACCTCTGCCGACTTAGCGCTCTGCTCGATGTCGATTGCCTGAACAACATTATAGTCGTTATCCACCACCTGCACGGTTGTGTTACGCTCCTCCGATGTGGTGTTCTCTGCCACCACAAATACCAAGTTCTCCTCTCGCACCTCGGCACGTGTCGTTGCCACGCTGAGCCACGACTGCGCCTTCTTGGGGATAATCACGCTGTAGTCGATGTTGGTCGTAACCTTAACTACAACCTCGCCACCCTTAGCCTCGACAACATATCTACCGTTGCTGTCGATGCTAAATACGGGGCTATCCTCCTCCTTCTCGCCCTCGTCGTTGTTGTCGTCGTTGCCGGTGTTATCCTCATTGCCAACGTCGCCACCCTCATCGTCGCCACCCTCATCATTGCCAGGGTTCTCGATAGGATCCTGCGCAGGGTCATCAGTGCCGAGCAAAATCTCGTCACAGCCCGCACAAAGCAGACCACAAAGTGCAACTAATAGAAATAGTCTTTTCATAGTTTATAGTTCTCCAAAGTATGTTACTATCTGAGAGGCATCGTTAAATTAGCGTACCCGTGTTTAGAATCCCCATGGTGGGCGATTTCCGCCGCCACCGCCACCGCCAGGACCACCGCCCGAGCTTGTGCCAATGGTAGTGATGATGCTTGTTGGCGTGAAGGTGTTGAGCTGCGAGCCACCCGATATGCTGCCCTTCACCGACCAATACAACCACTCGTCGTATGGATTGCTGATGGTGCCACCCTGCCATACCTTATAGGTGCTATTCTTCACAATCTCGGGGCACGACAAGAGGAGCGTTGCGCCGGTGCGTGTCAAAGGATACTCGAACGACACGATAACGTTATCCGACGAGTCGAGCAGTGTAACCACCTGACCAGCAGTTGTGCTAAGGCCGTTGTATACCAACATACACTGAGCACTTGCCGTAGAGGGCGATGCCATCATCGAGCCACCAAAGCCAATCATCGTACCGCCATTAATCTTCCACTTGCTACTAACATCGACATCTACACCTGTCTCGGGCGAGGTGCTACCCACGCCAATGACCAAGCCGCCCTCCATGGTAATCGAGCCATTAGAGTCCATGCCGTCGTTGTTTGTGCCGTAGGTGTATATCTTACCACCCTTGATCGTGATATCGCTCTTTGCGTTGATGCCGTCGTCGTATGAGTTTACCATGGTCTCGCCACCATTGAAGGCGATTGTAGACTTGCTCTCCATACCCTCCGAGCCCTCGCTCTTACCTGTAACCTCGATGTTTATCACGCCATCGTTGATGACAATAGCGCCATCAACACGGATGCCCTTAGGCGACGAGGTGATGCTGTTACTATATTTATACTGCGTTCCCGTAGTCTTGATGTTGGTCACGCCACCATTGAACGTAAGACCGCCGTCGGCATTGATACCCTTACCACCCGAGCCCGTAGATAAGAACTCGAGCTCACCGCCATTGATGATTACCGAGCCGTCAGCCTTGAGCGCTGCGGCAGATGATGTGTCCGACTCCGACGACACATACTCGGCATTACCCGATGTGGTGATATTGAGCTTACCGCCATCGACCTTGATGTCGAGGTCCGACTTAACACCCTTACCCGCTGTGCTTGCCACCGTAGCCTCAAACCTACCGCCCGCAAACCATGCGCCGATGCCGTCCTCGTCGTCACCCTTCACGTGGAGCGCATTCTTGGCTGCGCTCGTGACCACCACAGTAGAGCCTGGACGCTGGTAGTAGTAGCCATCGGTTACGATAGCATGCTTATAGTTACCCTTAGCCACAAGCACGCCGTGACCGCTTAGGATAATGTGTCCCTCGGTGAAGAGTGCACCCTTGCGATCCTCGTTGTAGACACCAGGAAGTGTGTATGCGTCATCTGCATATGTTGCTGAGTCGCTGATGCGGTTTGTTGTGCCGTCGGCAAGGTGGAGATATACTCGCTTGCCACACTGCGAGTTGATAGCAGGACCCCTCTTCGATGCGATATCGAGGCCATTGAGCACGAGCTTAAATTTCTTCTCGCCATATATCTTAAGACCGCCGTCCGAGCTCTTACCCTGAGCCACAATCTCAACGCCATCGACGTTGTTTGTCAAGAAGTCGATAGTTACGTATGCACCGCTTATGTGGGTAACGATTGACGAGTTGGCGTTCTCCACCGTTGCACTGTTGCCATCGAAGCGCACCACAACACGATTAGCAAAGCTGTTAAGCTCGACAAAGAGGTCGTTGTTCGAGCCTACCACATCGCGCGATGCATCGTCAGCCACTGCGCCTGTCCAAGGGTCGATGTCGCCATTAGGCTCAACCTCCTCCTCGTTGCCCTGGTCGGGCTGCGTGGGCTCGTCGGGATTTTGCTCCTCGGTGCCGTCACCTTCGTTGCCGTCGCCCTCAGTGCCATCGCCCTCAGTGCCGTCACCCTCACTCTCTGAGCCCTCGTTCTCGGTGTTCTCCTCGTTGCCGTCGTCCTCTACCTCTGTATTGGGATCATTGGTAGGGAAAAACGAAATCTCGGGCGAGCAAGATGCCACAAAAAATAGAATTACAAATAGACTTGTTAGGGAGAAAAGTCTTTTCATAGATGTGTGTAATTGGTGGAATTTTGTCTTTTCAAGCGACAAATATACAACTTTTTCAGATAAACTATGTAATATAGTTTAATTTTCAACTATTTAGCAATACTATTTTTCATATTTTAGTAATCACCCCATCGAACTCATTCAGCGTGGGCATTTTTGTAGGAACAAAAAAATAGACGAGAGTGCTCGCCTATTATTTTCTGAAGTACTCCTCTATGGCTGAGGGGGTTGTGTTTTTGAGTATCACTCGGTGTTCGCCGTCTAAGAGATAGAGGCGGGGAAGGGTGCCAAGGTCGTATAGCAAGCCGAGGTGTTGTGCTCGGTCCCAACCCTCGGTCCAGCGGTCGGGGGTGGTGGTTGCGAGCCATGCCGACTCGTCATCGGTGATTGTTATTGCCACAATGTGGAGCGTGCCTCGGCGCAGCATTGCCCATAGGCGGGTGTTGGCATCTATGGCGTGCTTCAGGCGCTTACAATCCTCGCAATCTGCCGAGAGAAACATCAGCACGACATACTCTGCTGTGTAGTCCGAGAGGCGGTGCTCTGCACCCTGCTTATCCACAAACGCAAAGTCTGCGACCACCTCGCCCACCCTATTTCGCTTAAGCATCTCAAGCTGGCTTGTGGCAGCGAGCTTATCTGTGTCATCAATCTCGGCACATGCTCTGATAGCCTCTAATGCCTCAATGTAGTACTCCTCGTTACGCAGGGGCGACACCACGTCGTAGAGGTAGAGCTCCGCAAACTCCAGCATCTTATAAAACATGTCGTGGGGATAGCATCGCTGCCACAAGCGCCTAAACGCCTCGGGGCGCTCGGCGGTATAGGGCAGTATCGTCACAAAGTCGGCAAATGCCTGCTGCACAGCCACAAGCATATCCTCACCAAGCGAGGTCATATCCACCTCGTCCCAATAGTGCAGGGCGAGGTAGTTGGCACGCTCCTCGGTAGTGGTGAGGCTCTCGGGAATCGTAGGAAGCACAAACCCTGCACCCGTAGTTTGGGCGCAGAGCTTGCTGGAAAATAGGAGTGTTGCAACTGCAACGATGAGTATTTTTCGTAACATAAGTTTGTCGTGTGTAGAGTTTACTCCGACAAAATTAGTGTAATATTTGGATTTGCCATCAAGTTAGGGAGGGTAATTGCATTTTCTGTTGCATAAACCTTTCCACCCTCAGCCGAATTGGTAAAGTCTACCTTATACTCGTCCAAGTCCCAATTGATCTGGTACTCGTTGCGAAGGCGTAGTAGGTAGTGGCCGTCGCTGTCGATAGTGAACGAGCCCACACGAGCACCGTCGCTCACACGCTGCAACACCACAAACGAGTCTTTAGGCATAGCCCTCTGCGACGAGGCTGTTGCGCCATAGGTAATGCCACCCTCGATTGACTTGTTCGATATGCTGAAGCACTTCTCGAAGTACAATATCTGCTCGGGGTTGGTGCTCAGCCTAATCTCGCCGATGCTCACCACACGCTTAGTTCTAAATGGAAGCTCCTTGCGCTCGCCCTCCTGTGAAGGGTTAGCCACAGAGTTATCATCCACGAGTGCCGCAGCCACACCAAAGGCTCTCTCTGCCTCACGCGTAGGCTCCACGGTGTAGATGAAGCCACCCTCTACATTAGGGTTCTCACGGAACTTAGATGCTGGGATACCCATTGCCTCAGCCGCCGCACGGTCTATCTCGAGCATGGGGGCGTAGATGTAGATGTCGAATGCCTCGCCAAATGGATCTACCGAGGTGCCGAGAACGCTCTCCTCGTAGTATGCCTTAGTGTTGCGGTAGCTTGTAACGTCGAATGCCACAACCACACTCTCGCCCTTGCCATAGCGCCACTGAAGGGCATCTACCATCTCCTCAGCCTCGCCCGAAGCAACGTATGTTCCCTCGCCATTCACCTGAGCTGCAAAGCGGTAGGCAGGATAGGTGAAGAGGTCGAAAATAGTTGAGCGGTAGCGTGTTCCCTCGTAGTCTGCGCCGTTGTTGCCTGGCAGATACGAAGGGTTGCTCTTGCTATTCGACGATATGCGCACGATGTCGTTGCTGTTGGCATAGCGTGTCTTCATATATAGCGAGTACTTGCCCGTGCCCTGTGCTGGAGAGGTTGGGTTGTAGGGCATGAAGAGCATTGCACGACCATCGGTGCTTGCCGACCACACCTCCTCGGAGATTGGGTAGAAGATGCAGTCGAATGCCGACATGCCGAGCTCCTCAGCCGAGGCGTAGTAGTCGAGGCTCTTGCTAAAGAGCAGGAACTCGTCCGCAGGCTGAGCATTCACCGCATCGCCCGAGGCCTTGTTCTCGAGGGTCATATCTATGCGGAGCGTAGCACCACGCTTAGGAGGCACGATGCCATAGAGCACCGGCTCGTCGTTAGCACCCGCCGAGTGCGAGCGCATATTGGTTAGCGTGATAGCATTTTGGCTCGATGTGAAGCTATACTTCTTGGTAATAGGCTCGAAGTAGTTTGCCTCGAGCACCAAGCTATGCTCCACGCCATCCTCTGCCGTCTGCACATTCTCGAAGTAGAGGCGGTGTGCACCCGCATGTGTCACGGGGTAGACATATTTGTAGTGCGAGCCACGGTTTACGCCAAACTCTGGCGACGAGCTGTCGATGACCGATAGCTGCATGCCCGAGGCAGCACGAATGTCCAACGACTCGGCCGAGAGGTATACGTTGAATGGGAAGAGCTCCTTAGGGCAACTATCAGGAATAGTGAACTTTAGCGTCACCTTTTGTCCTGTTGTCTCGCCATAAATCTGCGTGCCTATCCACGAAGGTGTGAACTTCTGCGTCTTGATGACGATTACCTTTATCTTGCGCTGCAAGCGACCCTTCTTCACGATGATTGAGCCCTGCTGCATATCCTCAGCCGTCATCGGCAAAATCTGCACCGTTAGCTCGCCACGGCCCGTTGCTGGGTCGAACGTATGACCAATTTGGTTAGATGCCACGGTGTTGCCCTGAGCCCACGAGATAACGGGCTTGTCGTCAGCGGTAAGTGCAGCACCCACGTTTGAGCGAAGCGAGTACTTGAGCACATAGCCACTACCAGCGTAGCTCTCGTCGAGCACCACGCTTGTCTCATCAACCGAGAGGGCATACTCATTGTCGGCAACCTCGTGAATCTCGTCAGAGATCGACAACCACACGTTGTTTGTTGCCGCTGCCGTTACTGCCTCGGCAAAGCTTCGCTTACCAAACGAGAGCTTGCCAGCTATATTGATGATATAGTGGTGGTTGCGACGAATAAGCAGCTGCTCGCCATTCTCGTCGATAAGCATCACACGGTAGTAGAGCTCCTCGCTTGAGCCAGGCACACGGCCACGTATAATCACGCTCACGGGGTTATCTGCCGAGTTCTTGCTCTCAAATACGTAGTCACGCTCGTTGGTGTCCACGTCCAAGATCTCGCTCATCACCGAGCTATTCTGTGGCAGGGTCACAAAGGGTGTTGTGCCTGGCCACACGAAGCCTTCAGTAGTGCTATAAGGCGCTACCGTGCCAAAGGCTGGGGTGTTGTAGGTCACAAAGCCCGTAACCTCCAACCACTCTGTATTCCAATCAGCAATAGATATGCGGGCATGGTTGCGATAGAGAAGCACCTCGCCACTCTCAGCCACATGTGCCTCAAGCTGCTCGTTTATCGGGCGAGAGTCCGCCTCGTTGCAAGCAAAGCGTCCCCAATAGATAATCTTGCCTGACGAGCCCTCCATGGCAGCCATCGTAGCCGCCTCGGTGAGGTTGCGAAACTTGCTCTCATCTACATAGGTCATGTTCTGATTAGCAAGAAAGTGTATGCGGCGTGTCTGATCGGGCACCTCTGCCGAGAATGTTCCTCGCACCGAGGGCTGAGGCTCATCGGGGGTGATTGTAGCACGCACCGTGGTGATAAATATGCCGTAAGCATCGAAGCAGAAGAGTGTCAAATCCTGAACACCCACGCCATCGGGGTCTACGCCACGTGTTGCCACCTCGGTTAGGTCGGGACAACGTGTAGCAAAATCTATACGCACAAAGCCCTCAGCTGGTGGGTTATCGCCACCCATGTCGAGCGATAGGTCGTGGTGGCAGGCAAGCGACATAATCGCTGCAACAACCACGGTAAATATCTTATAACTGCACTTCATAATCTCCTATTTTCTTATGTTTACTCCTAATTGTTACTTGGCAACAGCATCACGAATACATCTAAACGCCGTCACATTATTACTTCCTGAGCCATACTTCTCCTCCTTAGGGTTGTAGACTCGACCACTCGCCGACCAATAGTATGCGGCATTTAGTAGGTAGTCGATAGCATCGGCATTCGAGCCCTTTGTGCCCTGATAGTTGATGATGATGCTAAGCTCCGCCTCGGTAGGTAGTCGCCAATCGTCGAGCACCACGGCCTTGCCATCCTCATCTTTGTATACCTCGACATAGTTTGCGCAGTGGTCACGCACGATATCACGAAACTCGTTACTATCCTTGTCCATGTTCTGCATGCCACCCGTCGTAGAGTCGACAAAGCCGAGGCGTGAGGCGATCATAAACGATGGCGACACGAGCAGAGCATTCTCGGCACTTGGGTCGGTATAGCCATCGGCCGTAAGCTTCGGATTACCAAGCTTATACTCGCTCGAGGTCGAGGTGATGCGAATGTGGTAGATGCGAGCATTGCTACTTGTCTCAGCAGAGGCTGTTGCCACCCTATTGTTGTTATCCCAATAGTAGTAGCCTATCGACGACGAGCCGTCGGCATTTGTGTTTGTCACCACCTTCGAGCGCCAGAAGCCCGACGATGTAGTGCCCTTGTGATAGGTGTAGTTGCCTGTCCATGTCGATGTTGAGTTCCACGAGCTTCCCGATGTCTGCATCTCGAGCGATATGGCTGTCTCGCGGCTACCCACATGCTCGTAGGTTGTCACTGCGGTGTTGTCGTCCTTGAAGTCGTCACGATAGGAGTACCACGACTGAATATTTGTGATGTACTCCAACGGATACTGCGCCACAAGCACGCTACGTGGGGTGCTGCCATCCTCATTCGTAATCACGAACTTGATATAGCGAATGGTCTTGTTGGTAGGCAGTGGGCTGGTAATAGTGATGTTTCCTGTTAGCTCGCCATGCTGAACGCTACCCTTAATCTGATTGCGTGTGGCGCTATCCACATCTACACGCACGCCCATCTTGTTGTAGTAGTACGCCTCCTCGACGCTGATGGTAATCTCCGACGACGATGCGAAGTAGAGCTGTGTCGAGTCGGTCGATATGTAGCGCATCTCCATCTCCTCGCGATTGACATTAAGGTACTTAGGGGCATCTGACTCGCCACCCACCGACACATAAACATCTTTCCACTCGGCTGTGTCGTATACCATTGGCTCAACCTCGATAGGCTGCGACACATCCTCAGCACCTGGGGCATTAATCACCACGGTCACAGCGTAATATGAGTTGCGCTCAAGCTTGTGGTTCTTGCTCACAGGAATCTGATAGTAGTTGTTCGGATATATCGTGCCGTTGTGCTTCATCGGAATATCAACTACCATTGTTGTTCTGCGATCCATGATCGAGCCTGTCGAGAAGTCGTGGCTATAGGCATATGCCATCACGGTGATTAGATCCTCACTCCACACGAAGTACTCGTTGCTGTTCTTATCCGAGTAGCGCAAGTCGGCATCGGGCGCTACGCCTGCAAGTAGAGGTGTTGAGCATGGTAGGTTGTGAACGTAGTAGCCAGGGAAGTACTCGCCGCCACGCAAGAACTCTACATTCTTGCCACGCTTGATAGTCACAAAAATCTTTGCTGCTGCACGGCGCAATACCACGCTAAGCTCGGTATTCTCAGCAAAGTTGCCATCGTAGAGCTGAATTGCCGAGGGCTCCGAAGGCTCAGCGCTACCCTTATATGCCACGCCGTCCATCAAGAAGCTCTGTGGTGCGTCCTCGATATTTAGGCCTGTGACATGTATGCGGTAGTCGTACTGCTGAAGCTGCTTAAGGTCGGCAAGCGTAGCCACCGCCTCGAGCTCACTTGTGGCGATAGTGCAGTTTGCCAAGAGATATACCCAATAGCTCTTATCGGCATCAAACGAGCTACGCTGCTTACCCAGCACGGCACGTCCTGCCGAGGTTGTAACACGCTCGTAGTGCACTTTGGGGGGTATTGTCGAGCCGTCGTTCTCGAAGATAAAGACATCGAGATAATTAACGGCAGCCTCCAAGCTCTCGTGCTCTACGGTAGCACGTGTTGTGCTCGATGCCGCAAAGTTGAAGACGATGCTACCCTCGGCGTTGGTTGCCACCGGGTCGATCTCGTTATGTGAGCAACCCACCATTACCGCAACACAGCATAGGAGCGATGTGAGGCTATATAATCTCGTTTTCATATTCTTAACTCTGGTTAAAGGTTATAATTAGGGTTGTTCAATCTGCGTGATAACTAATGTCTCGGGGTCGTCGCCACTATCGAGGTATGCTGCATTCTCCTGCTCGCCATTGATAAGTAGGTAGTCGGCATGGTGCATCCAGCTTGGGGTGTAGATGATGTGTAGCTTCACTCGCTCCTCAACACCTGCCTCGTTAAGATTGCGCAGCGGAACAACCTTGATGGTGTACCAATCTGTTGCCAACAAGCCTGGGAGCACCGTCACGGTAGCGTTAGGCTGCAAGTTACCGTCCTTGTCGTAGACACGCACGGCATAGTCCGACATTGGGGCATCTACCACGGCTGTCCACTGCTGGGCAACGGGTGCCCACATGATAAAGCGGCAGCAGAAAGCACCCTCCTCGCCACCCGAGCTATACCACATCACGGGCTTAGCAAAGGGTCGCACGGCGCTATCGTCAAGCGGAAGCACAGGGCTCGAGTAGGTTGGATAGTCGAAGGCGATCTCGCCCCACTCGCCATTCTCCTCGTTGAGCTCCCATGGTGCTACGATGTAGTCTATCTGCATCTTACCCTCGTTGTTGAAGAGGCAGTATACAGGATAGTGGGTATTGCGCTCGAGAGCTGGCATATTAACACTCGCCGAGCGTGCCACGCCATTAAACTCGTAGTCGATGTGGATTACAGCGCCCTTAGCGCTTGCATCAGCAAGCAACGGATTTGTCGAGCCATAGGGGTTCTCAAAGGCGTAGTATGGCGCTGCAAGCAGCGATGTATAGTTCTGCTTGTCGGTGCGCATCTGATGCTTCTCGCCCTCCGATGCCGAAGCATATGCCGCTGGCATAGATGCTGTTACCACCACCTCCGAAGCGTTTAGCGCCAACACCTGGTCGGTGTCGTGAGGCAGCAATGCCTGGAGCGTTGCCTCGGTCTGAGGCATCAAGAAGTTACGCATGCGCACACCCTGCCTATCAGCCCTCACGCCCGTAATCTTTAGCTCGGCAACCTCGCCCGACTGCTTAGCGGCAAAGAGCTCAACCTTCGAGATCGCACGCTCGAGCTTTAGCTCCACACTCTGGGCAACGAGCGTATGGCCAGCATGCTCAGAGCCATTTACTACATCCTCGGGCATAGCCGGTGCGTCGTCAGCCACATTCAAACTAACGGGGCTTTCGCTTGCAAAGAACATCGGCAATCCCGACTTCACATCTATGTGGGAGAAGTACAGACTCTTGAGTACTGCCTCCGAAGTAGAAGCATTGAGTGAAGTTGTATTAGAATAGGGAAGAAACGATGACTCGTTTGCGATTGCGTACAACATAACGCTTTGAGTTGCACTTGCATAGAGCTTAAGATCGAGAAGAAACGATATCTTGCTCACGGCATCGCCCGAGTAGTAGTAATGTCCTGCCAACTTGCCACCGGTGAAGGCATATACACGCACCTCATGAATGGCCAACTCACCATCATCAGCACCCTCAGATGCACGTGTGGCGATGCTTACGGGAAGAACCATGGTGGTAGCCTCTTCGTCGAGCATAGCTTGCTCGCCATCGTTGCTACAGCCCACCACAGCCAACGCTGCGAACAGCAATGCCAAGAGAGCCACGAAGTCCTTTAATGTCATCTTGTTAATCATTGTTGCAAAAGCGTTTATGGGTTAAAACTCTGGTTTTGTATCTTGTATATACCACTCAGGCAGGCTCACCTCGAAGTCGGAGAGCGTGAAGGAGAATGATATAGGGATTGTCACCTCATTCTTCGAGCAGTCGATGCTCGGATTTTGTGTAAGGAAGTCGGCGAGGTTTACCTTGGCCAACTCTGCGCCACTTGCTGTTGTAAGCTTAACATCTACCGCTGTGTGGTCGGTGTGGCGCATGATGTTAAATGTCGAGGTCTTCTTGCTCTCTGCCGCAACGCTCACCACCTCGGGGTAGTATGTCACAGCATCGCCAAATGCCTCGTTTGTGTCGAGCGATGTGCAAGGCATAAGGCCCGACATCTCGACACGAATGTCGCTCGAGGGGTCTACACCCACCACCTCGACATATACGTCGTAGTGCGAGCTTGCAAATTCGACAACCTCGGTTCTGTCGTCCGACGTAACCACGAGGTCTAATGATGCCCAATAGAGCGGGTCGTTGGTTAAAGTAGTTGCACCCGAAGTGTAACTCTTATCGGCAAAATACATTGCCTGATAATCTTTGCCTGCAGTTGCCACAATGTCGCTATTCGAGCCGTTGGCAACGCCGATAATGCGATACTCACCTACTGCCAAGCGTGGGAGTGTCACCTCCTGCTGCGATAGCTCCTCCACGGTCAAGACATGGTTGTAAACACACTCTACTGCGGCATCGAAAATAAAGAGCTCAACGCCACCTATCTTCTGCTGGAAGATGTCGGTACTCTTGTCGTCGCCCGTATATACGAGCTGAAGCTTGTTGGTGCTAAAGCACTCGCTTAAATCCTCACGGATACAGGAGAGAAGTGCCATAGATAGCATAGCCAAGCTAAGTATGTAGATGTTAAACTTCATTGTTCTATGGTTTTGATGTCGCAATTTGTAATAAGTTTTAAAAGGGGGCGCAGGGCATCCTCGCCCCCTTTGGTTATACGGGTTTAGAACTCAGGAGTTACGTTCACAATAACCCACTCGGCAGCCTCCAAAGTCACCTCTACGCACTTCTCGGGCTGGTTGAGATCCTCGTCGTCGAAGGCAAAGCGGTTCTCGCCATTGAACTTCATGCGGTATACCTTACCTGCCTCGAAGCTCTCGATCTTGGTGCTACCATCGTAGAAGGCAGTTGTTGCAAGGTAGAGAGGAGCCTCAACACCATCCTTAGTGCCTGTGATGCGAACAACAAGCTGAGGAATATCGCCTGCAAAGGTGTGGTAAACAAGGTAGCTATCCGCCGCAAAATCAACAACAGGCGATGCAGGGGTTAGCGACACGCCACTAATCACATCTTTTGTGTAGGCTGGCGCTGTTGTGCTGTTGAAGAATGGATATACCGACGATGTTGTGATGGCTGTTGATGAGTAGTTCGAGCGACCACCACCGATTGTTGCCTCGCCATAGTAGTTGTTCAACGCCATCATAGTGATGTCTACCTGGTCGTATAGCGCTGGATCAGAGAAGTTGCAGATGAAGCCACCCACCTCGACACGTGCCACCAAAGGCTTAACCGACACCTCAGCGAGGTATGTGTTGCCGTGACCATCGTCGCTAGATGCTACGAGTGTTGCCTCGCCATATACCAACAAGTTCTCTGCGTTCTGCTGCTCTGAAGCCTCCGCAGCAAGTGCCTTGATGGCATTGAGGTTAGCAGGGTCGATCTCTGAGCCGTAGTTACCCACAACAACAACCTTCTGCACAGCAGCAGGCAAGAAGTGGAATGAAAGAGTGCCGGTAGGAGCCGCTGTGTAGTACTGCTGAGCATCTGTTGCACCGTCGATATCCTTAGCTGTGTAGAGTGCGCCATCGCCACCCACGAAGAATATCTGGCAGTCGTTCAACATAACACGTGTTGATGATGGGATCATGGCATCTACGCCACGTGTTGCGATAACATTCTCCAACGAGAACTTAACGCTCTTCTGAGGTGCCAAAGCCTCTGGCTGAACCTCCTCCTTTGTGCATGATGACACTACGAGAGCCACCATCGCCAATGACATAAATAAGTTTTTCATAAGTTTCATGTTTTTAGGTTAATTATTATACTCTTGTTATTTCACATATTTCAAGTTCTCACGTGCCTCCTCGCTGCCAGCCTCCACAGCCTTCTCGAGCCAGAAGATAGCCTCCTCAACACGCTCGAGGAGCAGCATCGACGCACCGATAGAGTTCCATGCTCGGCTATCTTTGTCGTGCTTCATAAGCAGCTCGAGCGCCTCGCCAGCCTCGCCACGACGAATCATCTCGTTAGCACGGTTGATATCCTCGGCTGCAACATCTGCCATCTCGTCGTAGTAGAGAGCAATGTAGCACGCCATACGCAACTGGGGGTAGAAGTGTTTTGTCATGTAGCGATAGGTGTCGCCATTATTGAGCATCTTAAGGGCTCTCTTGCGTGCCTCGCCACGCTTGGTGTCGATAATCTTGAGCACCTTGTTCTTATCCTTGAGCTTCGACTGAGCAACCATCTCACGAAGACCCTCCCAGTTCTCCACACCGTTTATAATTTGGAACTGCTCGTTAGTAAGGTGTGGCATCTGAGCCTGGATATACTTTTGCAAGGCATTTGCACGGCCCTCGCCAAGCTCGGTGTTGAACTTAAGACCACCCTCGGGCGATGCCAAGCCCTTAATCTCGATGGTGCTGAGCTGCTGAGCATCATTCTCCTCAATTCTCTTTATCGCCTCGATAATCTGCTCGAGGGTCTTGGCGTTGTTGTAACGATTTAGGTAGAGCTTGGTCTCAGATATTGGGAAGATCACCTCAGCCCCCTTGCCCTCGAGCAAGATGTGCTGATGGGCATCTACCACCTCGTAGTGCTCCGCAGAGGGTGTCACGTCTGCCAATAGCTGCGCAGGAGGGTTATATGGCTTAAGGTCGTTTGCCAGCTCCTCAACACCGTCGAAGCAGTCGCAGCCGCAGCCAACAACACGGCGGTCTACCGACAATGTAGCACCCTTGAGCCAACTTGCGTAGGGCGCCGAGGCGGTGTAGGTCATAGCCTCACCCTGCATAATCTGATTATCCGAAAGCGTCCAGCCCCTGTTACCCTGCAACGACTGCTCCTGACGCTCACGCTTAAACTTAGCCGAGCCAAAGACCTCGAACGAGTCGAGCCACAAGGTGTCGGCACCATTGTGCAAGAAGGGCGTAAGCACCATCTTAGTATTGTTTTTGAGGGTCTCCTCGCCCGACACAACGTCGAAGCTCACCTCAACACGCTGCTTGTTGTAGACAACACGCTTAGCATCGTATGTCACCTGCGCCGAAGCAACAAAGGGGACAAGCGCACAAAGTATTACGATATATCTCTTCATAGCTGTGGTCATGTTACTTGATTAGGTAAATAAGGTTTACTGCCAGCTTGGTTGGGCCTACATAGTGCTTCTCGCCAGGACCCTTATACTTGCCACAGTTCTTGCACTCGTAGACATCAAAGTTAGTGTAGGCATAGCCCAAGCCGATGCTAAGCTCGAGGTTGAGGCGCTCGCCAAGGATCCATGTGTGACCATAGGCAACGCCGAGGCCCGTAGCCCAGCCCTGATAGCGGTTTAGCTTGCTCTCAGCACCCTGGAAGGGGATACGAACACCACCCACATTATAGAATGCATATCCCGTGTGCACGCCAAGGTAGTGACCCTGAAGGCTCTCGCAGAACCAATAGCGAAACTCGGGCATCACAGACCAATGCTTAACCTTCAGATTAAGCTCTCGGTTAAGCGTAAATGGGTTATAGCCCGCCGAGAGGTCAATCGAGGTGCGCTTGCCGAGAGCCACCTCAAGGCCGAGGTTAGGAGTTGTAGTAGCCCAATAGAGGGCATTTGTCTTGAGCGCCACCTGCTGAGCATCAGCCCTGCCGACAAAGCCTACTACCGCCACAAAGAGTATAAACAACATTCGCTTCATACTCAGTAAAATTTAGGTAATTAAAAATGTAATTTACTTCACTCGTTTTGCGAAACTGAGCCCACAACCGAAAACCCTCTCCCAAAGGCTCTGTTGCTTTGTTGCCCATTTCTGAAAGCAAAGGTATATAGACACAAAAAAAACCACTTGACAATTCACGGCAAGAATTATCAAGTGGTTAAAATTATTTGAAAAATGGTTGTTTATTTCTGCAATAATTTGCAAATATTTACAAACCAATGTTGATTATCAATGCGTTATGCGAGTAGACGCTTTTTGTAAGATGATGGCGATTCGTCAGATAATTTTTTGAAAATTTTACTCAAACTTGCAGGATCAGAGAAGCCCACCATGTCAGAAATCTCGGCAAGCGACAGATTGGGACGCTCAACAAGCAGGCGTTTTACCTCCTCGATGCGCAGGGTGTTGATCCACGTACAGAAATTTACGTTGTAGTATTTGTTCAAGAACTCGCTCAAGAGGCGTGGGCTTAGCTTCGTATCCTCGGCAACATCGAGCAGCGTTATCGACTCCTTAACGTAGGGCTTATCCTCACGCTGCGACCACTCGGTGATGATATCCTCGATGCTACCACGAAGTATTGTGCGTGCCGCCTCTACTCGGCTCTCGGCAGGTTGCGGTATCTCCGGCTCTGCCACAACGCCACTCTGACGCTCCTCCAACGACTTAAGCATCTCGGCAAGGTTGTGCGGAGGATACACCTTGAAATAGGTGTTGTGAAGGTTGATCATCATAATTGCAAAGGCCATCAGGCACGATGTGATACCGAGCTCAACAAGCTGATTTGCAAGGGAATCATGCACAATAAACGACAGCACCGACCATAGGAAGTATGCCACAAAGACATATACCGAGGCCGAAAGGCGGCGACCCGAGATAACCTTCTCCTCCGAGAAGTAGTTCTCGACGATGTGAATATAGCGGTGCGAGGCACGAACAAGATAGACACATGTGCGAACAAGTGCCAATATCAAATACACCACGTAACCCGCTCTAAACCAATGTATAAAGCGGCAGTTAGCAATAAAGTCGAGATAGATAGCCCAGCTAAACTCGCCACCAGCCCAGATGTAGTAGCTTAGGAACATAGTCACAGCAGCAATTGCAGCCGAGATGTTGTAAACCCAAGGGGTATACTTGTCGATATGGCGGAGGTGCAACAACCCCATCATGGCATATGCCATAATCGCCAGCTGAACGTTGAAGACAACGGGAATAAGGTGCTGGTTGAGCACCACGGGATCGAAGCCCAACATGGCACAATGACCCGATATTAGGCAGATGGCAGCATCGAGGAATGTTCCGAGTGCCAGGAGCAGACGAATAGAGCGATACGAGCCCTGGTCGAGATGCCCATCATACTTTATTGATAGCAAAAATATGCCGATGACAATAGCGCTAATTGCAGCTACCCAATACAAAAAATCCATACTCTCTGTTTGCAAAAGATTTAGAGCGACACACCATATCACTCACGAATGGCAAATGTAATAAAAATTTCATCACGTTGTTCAAAAAAGTTGCTAAATTTATAATACACTCACCACCCAAGGCAGAGATTATGACACCACGACAAACAAAAAGAGCGACCCTCGCTCGGGTCGCTCCACATGGCTATTTGCGATACTTTATCTCGCGAACCTCTTTTAGAGTAAGATACTCATCACCTGACAATATTTCGTAGATATCTATCAACGTTAGATTATCGTGCGAGTCGTAGAAGCTAATATACTTATTCTCAAACTTGTAACCAGAACTACCATTACCGCTAAATGTCGCTTTGCACTCAACCTCTCTTCCCTTTTCATCGTACGTGAATAGTCGGTGCTCCTGGTATGCCCCTGCCGACCTACTGACGAGCATATCAATCAGATTTCCATTCTCGTCGTATTCTGTACTAATTTCCTCTAAAACATTGCCATCGGCGTCATATAACATTCCCTCGGTTTGTAAGCCCGCATCGTTATACTTTCTTACAATACGCTCGCAAAGATTACCCTCGCCGTCGTACAATAGATCTTCAATAGGGTCGCCATTATCAGTATAGTTAATTTGGAGATATTCTACCAATTTTCCGTCGATGGCATATATGGCTTGCGTTGTCCTATTGCCCTTATCATCATATTCGAACACGCTTGTGCGATCCTCATACAACTCCTTGATCCTATTACCATTATCATCATAAACGAAACTATACTTCTCCAAAACATCGCCAGCGTTGTTGTAGTAGGTGCCACCAAGCAACAAGCCATTGTCATCGTAGCTACGCACGAGTTTATAGATGTAATTCTTTAGATCGTAGTCATCATAGAGGGTCTCCTCGGCAATCTTTCCGTGCTCGTTGTAGGTGTATGTAACCTTTAGAACAATCTTACCCTTAATGTCATACGCAACACTCTCTACAACTTTTCGATTCTTGTTGTAGACATACTTATGCTTTGTAATACCATCTTCGTCCTCAGCAAAGATGTGCTCAACAACATCTCCACTCTTGTTAAACTTGTACACCTCTCTATCGACCAAGCCATACCCACCCAAAGGGATTTGATACTCATATTTTTCGAATGTTATACTCTTAACATCGCCATAGACATCACCCTTTTCCCAATTCTTTCTCTCTGGAGCTTCGGCAGCCTTTTGTGCATAGGCGCTCACTGCAATCAACGCAGCAAACAGCAGAACAAACTTCTTCATAGTATTTTGTGTTTTAGGTTATTTCTCGCAACGATGAGTATCGCCATACAAATTTAGAAACATTTTTGGCAATATGCAACAAAATATTGCATGTTTTGGATGCCTCTAACCACAAAAAAAAGAGCGACCCTCGCTCGGGTCGCTCCACTTGGCTACTTGCGGTAGACTATCTCATACGATGTTTTCGAAACGGGAATTACGTTCTCGCCATAGATATCGAATACCTCCGTTAGTATTAGGTTGTTATGCGAGTCGTAGGTATGGGCAATAACCTCCACGTACTCCTGGCAATCGATAACATGCTCAACGAGGTTTCCGTTGCTGTCGTACTTGAATGTTTGGCAGACATCATTCTGGTTATGCACCTTATCTATGCGCTCGATAACCTTTCCATCGCTATCATAGTTGATGGTTGTTGTACCCAGCCAGGCGTTGCCCTCGCCATACACAGATGCCTCAACAGGCAAGCCCTGACTGTTATACCTCTTTGTAACATGCTCGAAGATGCCATTACCATTCATCCAAGTCTCATCGATAAGTCTATTCTGATCATCATAGATAAATTGAGCTTCGGTCACCAACGCACCATTTTCGAACTCATACTGCTCGATCATATTGCCATTGTTGTCGTACTCGAACACATATATTGAGTTCTCGTAGTGCTCCTCAACACGGTTTCCGTCGTCGTCGTATACAAAGTCATACTTGCTTATAACAGTGTCGTCGCTATCGTAGTGGACAGCGCCAAGCGACAGACCCTCCGAGTTAAAAAGATGAACCCTCTTCGAGGCGTAGTTCACCAAATCTGAGCCGTGGTAGAATATCTCCTCAGCAACCTTGCCTTGCGAATTATATTTGTATATATACTTAGTATATATCTCGCCATCGACAAGAGAGCCAACCACCTCCACCACATTTCTGTCAGCGTCATACTTATATCTGCGTGCTACCACGCCCATATCATTGTCGCTGAGCACGGGCTTCTCGATAACATCGCCCTTTTCGTTGAACTTGTAGCTACCCACGCTACATACGTTAAAGCAAGCAGCGTCAAAGTCATATTCTCTGTATACCTCCGTTAGGCTCTGCACATCGCCATATAGCGGCTTGTTGCTATCCCAAATCTTTCTCTCTGGAGCTTCGGCAGGCTTCTGCGCATAGGCACCCACAACAACCATTGCTGCAAGTAATATGATTAGCTTTTTCATACAATATTGGTTATTTTGGTTAGGATATTCGCAACACAAGTATCGCACAACAAATGTAACAATTAATTTCGTAAAAAGCAACATCTGAGCGGTTATTGTGACGAGCCCACCAACCACGTCGTCGAGCTTTCGGCGTATAGCAAATTTACACTCTAACCAAAACTTTGCTAAAACTAATACCCCCCCATCACTCTCTTAACGATATTTTTTATGGATTTCGTAGACTATGTCTATCTCACTTAGGTGGTAACATTGGCGTTATTTGTATAGAGTATTAAGCACTGCGTTGTAGTAGACCCTATCAACCGCCACACAAGTTCGAATTCCTCCCTCTCCGCTCGACCGCAGGGATTCGAATGGCGAAGCCATAGAGCCGATACCTCTAAAACAAGCGCAGGGCGAATGCCCGAGCAATAAATAACACTCTATCGGCTCAACCCCCTACACAAATGAGTAATCCCTCCCTCTCCGCTCGACCGCAATGCAGAATACTGCTGCAAGCAGTTTTGGGTTTGGGGCTGGAGGGCGAGAGCTTGCTCGCAGACATACAGACACAAAAACAGAACGGACGACCTTTCAGTCGTCCGTTTCTATAACATCGTATTAAATTGGGATTCGAATGGCGAAGCCATAGAGCCGATACCTTTGAAGAACAGCGCAGGGCGAATGCCCGAGCAATAAATAACACCCTATCGGCTCAACCCCCTACACAAATGAGTAATCCCTCCCTCTCCGCTCGACCGCAATGCAGAATACTGCTGCAAGCAGTTTTGGGTTTGGGGCTGGAGGGCGAGAGCTTGCTCGCAGACAGACAGACACAAAAACAAAACGGACGACCTTTCAGTCGTCCGTTCTGCCTAACTTAGGATTGGCTACGGGGCAGACCATAGGTCCACCCCGCTTAACGCCCATCCCTTCTGCTCGCCGCAGGGGCTCTTGCAAGCTCACTGCGCAAAAAGCCGCAAGCCGTTACTTTTGTTTTTATACCCAATCCACAAGCAAGCTTGCAATTGGGTATAAAAACAAAAGGTATCGATTTCTCGATACCTTTTTGCTTCGTGATCTTGCGGAGAGGGAGGGATTCGAACCCCCGGAGCCTCGCAGCTCAACGGTTTTCAAGACCGCCGCAATCGACCACTCTGCCACCTCTCCAAGGGACAAAAGTATAACAAGTTTTTTAATCTACCAAACAAAAAACGAAAATATTTTTAAGTTTTTTGCGACCACCCCATTCATCATGCTGAGACATAGCAACATACGATTGCATGAAAATTTTTCACTTTTTTAGGTTGCAAACCCTACTTTTGCAAAAATATCGCCTTTTTCGTCGTTAGCGCCATGTCTGAAGATGGTGCATGGCATGGCCCAAAAAGCGCTTATTGCCCACACGTCGAAAGCCCAACGGCTGATATAGGCGCTCGGCAGATGGGTTATCCACATCGACAATAAGCCCCACACGCTCGTGCCCCTCGGCAAACGCCCTATCACACATAGCCACAATAAGTGCACGCCCGATGCCACGACCACGATACTCGGGCACAACGCCGAGCGAGTCGAGGTAGAACTCTCCCGCCTCGGTCTCGTCCTCGATGTTTATCACCTCGCCGAGATGTTGCCTCAAGAGCGGGAAGATGGGCGCACGCAGCTCCTCGAGGCGTGCTCCGTCGTAGCCCACAAGGGCGGCAACAACAGCCCCATCGGCCTCGGCAACGAGCGTATTAAGGTAGCTATATTGCGAGTGCTCCATGCGTGTAAGCTCCAGGAATACAGGATATAGCGCATGCGTAGAGTCGTAGCCCACAGCCATGCACACCGCCAAGGCTATCGACTCGGCATCGGCAGGGGTTGCGGGACGTATGTTAAATGATGTGTTCATAGAGCAAAGATAGGAAAAATTATCGGTTTAGCACCGAGCGAAACATGCCCACACAAACTTTTAGGGTGGAAATATGAATATTTCATATTTTTTGCCTATCTTTACGCCAAATTGTATATACGTGAATGTGTGGGTGCTCAGGCACTCGCCGCCAAAATAATAGTTATAAACGATGAGTTGCAATAAAAAACATACACCCGAGTTGGGTCGTGGCTGCTGCTTCTGCGACTGCAAGGACGAGCTCGATGCTGTGGCATCGGAGGGCTGCTACAAGTTACACGAGACCAACTGGTTGGAGGAGTATCCCGACAATATTCCTACCGATATTTTCGAGGTGCGCTTCAAGAATACCCGTCGCTCATACTACCAGAATGTCAATAACCTTGAGCTCAAGCGTGGCGACATTGTGGCTGTTGAGGCATCGCCAGGCCACGACATAGGCATCATCTCGCTCACGGGCGACATGGTGGCTAAGCAGATGCGACGCACAGGCTTCAACCCCTACAACGGCGAGTTTAAGAAGATCTACCGCAAGGCACGCCCCTACGACCTCGAGAAGTGGCAGGAGGCGATAGCCCTCGAGCACGAGACGATGATCGCCTCACGACAGATTGCTGCCGAGATGGGCCTTAACATGAAGATTGGCGACGTGGAGTATCAGGGCGACAAGATCAAGGCGATATTCTACTACATCGCCGACGAGCGTGTCGATTTCCGCGAGCTTATCAAGGTCTTTGCCGACAGGTTCCGCATTCGTATCGAGATGAAGCAGATTGGTGCTCGCCAGGAGGCTGGCCGCATTGGCGGTATTGGCGCTTGTGGCAGAGAGCTATGCTGCGCCTCGTGGATGTCGAGCTTCTCGAGCGTTACGACAAATGCTGCTCGCATGCAGGAGATATCGCTCAACCCACAGAAGCTCGCTGGTCAGTGCTCGAAACTCAAGTGCTGCCTCATGTACGAGTACGACACCTATGCTGACGCACGTCGCACCATACCACGCCTACGTGAGCCTCTTCAGACGCTCGATGGCGAGTACTTCCTCGTGAAGATCGACCCATTGGCGCAGACTATGACCTTCTCAACAAGCAAGGGCGCTATGGTAAACCTCACAACGCTCTCGATAAGCCGTGTTAAGGAGATTATCGCCCTGAACCGTGCAGGACAGAAGGCAGAGACGCTTCTTGGCGAGGAGGGCACAGAGCAGGTTGCCGAGCCTACATACCGCCACGAGGAGGATAGCATCACCCGCTTCGACAACAAGTCGAAACGCTCGAAGCGCTCGAAGCGCCGTGGTGGCAAGGAGGGCAAGGAGGGCAAGCCAAGCGAGGAGCAGGGCGCACAGCCACAAAATGGCGAGTCGGCACAGGAGAGCCCTGCAAACGCCGAGCCTAAGCGTGAGGGTCGCGAGAATAGAGAGGAGCGTGAGCGCCGTGATAACCGTGAGCGCCGAGGACATAGACATGAGCGTCGTCAGGAGCAGGCTCCACGCCAGGAGCAGGAGGCAAAACCCACAGAGGGTGTAGCCACTGCCGAGGGCGAGAACAAGGAGCAGCGTGATAGCCGTGAGCACAACAATCGTCGTCGTGGCCGTGGTCACCACCGCCCACACCGTGGCGAGCGTCGTGCGGAGGGTGGCGATGCGCAGCGTCACGATAACCCTAAAACCGAGTAGACCATGCAGCATAGAATATTTATTGTAGCCGTGAGCCTCATCATGCTGATGATGGTGGGCTGTGGCGGCTCGGAACGCACTGTTCAGATGCACGACACCGAGTCTAAGACATGGTCAAAGAGCGAGAAGTTTAAGTACGAGAATAGCGACACGCTACATCGCCGCAAGATACTTATCACCGTGCGCTACGATGGCGAGTATGTCGATAAGGAGGTGCCGATGACCATACTCACCGTGTCGCCCGACTCGATGGTGCTCGAGGAGCAGTTCACGCTACGCATACCTCAGCTTGCCGACATGCGCCCCGACGAGCACACGTTCATCTATCGCAACAACGTGCTTCTTAAGCGCAAGGGAACATACCACTTCCGCCTAACGCCCGAGCACCCAGCAAAGGGCATCGCTGCGGTAGGCATCATTGTAGACGAGTTGTAACCCCCAAAACAAGAACCATGGGAAAAGATAAGCTAAGAAAATTTGCTGAGAACCTCACCTTCAAGTGCATGGTGCAGCCCGAGTTTGACGACATATTCCACAAGGACCACCCACTCAAGGGTCGCTGGCACGAGGAGTTCTTCCACAACGACCGCCCCATAATTCTCGAGTTGGGCTGTGGCCGTGGCGAGTATACCGTAGCCCTTGCCGAGCGTAACCCCGACAAAAACTATATCGGCATCGACATCAAGGGTGCTCGCATGTGGCGTGGCGCTAAGACAGCCACCGAGCGTAACATGACCAACGTGGGCTTCCTGCGCACACGCATCGAGTTTATCCGCTCGTTCTTTGCCGAGGGCGAGATTGCCGAGATATGGATCACCTTCCCCGACCCACAGCTCAAGAGCCGACGTGCCAAGAAGCGCCTAACATCGCCTCTGTTCCTTGCCGACTACAAGCGCATGCTCACCGACGATGGAGTTATCAACCTCAAGACCGACTCGAAGCACCTCTTTGCCTACACGGCAGCTGTCATCGAGCGCCTGGGTCTTAAGGTCGAGGTGCAGAACGACGACATCTACGGCTCGGGTTATGCCGACGAGGTGCTATCCGTAAAGACGGCCTACGAGAGCAAGTTTGTGGCGATGGGCCTACCTATCACCTACACCCGCTTTAGCCTTCAGGGCTGCGACGAGTTCGAGTATTTCGACTGGGAGGGCGACGACGTATTGGAGAAGGATGCCGAGGAGAACCGCACAAAAGCATTTTAATTAAGAGAGTAATTATAATACCTACACATTATCCCGCTTAAACTATGGGAAAGAGAAGAAAGGATCTACCCTTTATCGAGGGTCTACATATCACAACACTTGCTGCCGAGGGCAAGGCAATGGGTAAGATCGACAACCAAGTTGTCTTTGTGCCTATGACCGTGCCTGGCGACATTGTCGATGTTCAGGTGCGCAAACACCACCGCCGATATATGGAGGCTTCGGTGGTGCGCTTTGTTGAGAAGTCGCCACTACGCACCGAGCCCTTCTGCGAGCACTTTGGCGTGTGTGGTGGCTGCAAGTGGCAGAGCCTACCCTACGAGGAGCAGCTAAAGCAGAAGAGGCAGCAGGTCGAGGATCAGCTTGTGCGCATCGGCCACCTCAACATCCCCGAGGTGCTTCCATGCCTCGGCTCGGAGCGCACACGTGAGTATCGCAACAAGCTCGAGTTTACGTTTGCCGACAAGCGCTGGCTCACGTACGAGGAGATTGCGCAGGGTGGCGACATCGAGCCAATGCCAGCCGTTGGCTTCCATATCCCTGGCTGCTTCGATAAGGTCTTGGATATTAACAAGTGTCACTTGCAAGTAGACCTATCTAACCGCATACGTCTTGCCACCAAGCAGTTCTGCTTGGACAACGGCTACTCGTTCCACAACGCACGTGCCCACGAGGGCTTGATGCGCACGATGGTCATTCGCACAGCATCTACGGGCGAGGTTATGGTTATCGTCGTGTTCAACGAGGACGACAAGGAGCGCATAAACGCCCTCATGTCGCACCTTAAGAGCGAGTTCCCCGAGATTACCTCACTCATATATATGATTAACGAGAAGTGGAACGACTCGTTGGGCGATCGTGAGCCAATCTGCTTTGCGGGCAAAGATCACATTATCGAGGAGATGGAGGGTCTTAAGTTTAAGGTAGGCCCTAAGTCGTTCTACCAGACCAACTCGGAGCAGGCATACGAGCTATATAAGGTTACTCGTGAGTTTGCCGACCTCAAGGAGAGCGACACACTCTACGACCTATATACAGGCACGGGCACCATCGCCAACTTCTGCGCACGCCGTGCTAAGAAGGTTGTTGGCGTGGAGTATGTGAAGGAGGCTATCGACGATGCAAAGATTAACTCGGAGATAAACAATATCGACAATACAACGTTCTATGCTGGCGACATGAAGGATGTGCTCAGCGACGAGTTTGTTGAGCGCAATGGCCGCCCCGATGTCATCATTCTCGACCCACCACGTGCTGGTGTCGATGAGCGTGTGTTGGAGGTTATCAAGCGTGCTGCCCCCGAGCGCATGGTATACGTGAGCTGCAACCCATCGACGCAGGCCCGTGACCTCGCACTACTCGACGACATGTACGAGATCTTGGCAGTGCAGCCTGTCGATATGTTCCCACACACCCACCACGTGGAGAATGTCGTTAAGCTCCGCAAGAGATAGCACTTTAGGAGCCTAAATAGCTAAACGATGGTCACAGAGTATTTGCTCTGTACCATCGTTTTTTTTTGCAATTATGCCCACGGTTAGGGGTGCTTCGCAGGGGGGCTATTTTATGGGATAAATGGGATAAATGGGAAATTCCCATCAAGCGCAGCGCTCCCATCACCCCCATCAAGCGAAGCGCTCCTATTTATCCTATTAAAAGGGCAGAAAGGGTCTTAAAGGGTCAGAAAGGGTTATTTTTTCTACTCTTGGGACCTTTTGGACCCTTTGGACTCTTTTAGACTCTTCTCGCAAGAAATTTCTTGTTAGAAGGGGTCAGATTTGGCTTATCGCAAAAGTGAGCACCCGAGGATAGTACAAGAAGTACAGCCTCGGGTGCTCAACTTTTTGGGATAGGTCGAAGATGACCCCTTATCACAAGAAATTAGAAGCGGAAGCCTAAAGTCAATACCGCAAGATGCTTTGTTAGTTCTGTCGTTACCGGCTTTGCTTCGATGCTTATGCCATTGCCTGTGGCGAAGAACGATTGATAGGCGGTCTTGCATGTATTATTATATTGGTATGCAAGGTCGAGATAAGTGGTGTTGTTAAAGCGAATGCCGATACCCGCAGTCACATAGCGCTGTGAGGCGATTAGTGGGTGGGTATAGAGCAACGAGGTATTCTTAACAGCATCGCCACTATAGATATATCCCGCACGTAGGTCGAGGCATGGCAAAGCTCTAAACTCGGCACCAAGGCGCACGGTATTCGAGTGGCGGAACATCTCGTTGATAGTTGCCGTGTAGTCGAGGTTTTGGATTGGCGAGCGACGAAGCTTCATCTCGTTATAGAGGGCTGCCTCGTAGTCTGCCGAGAGGATAAGGCGCTGGGCGATGGTCACCGCAACACCCGCCATGAGGCGTGATGGCGAGCTTACACGCCATGAGTACGAGCCTGAGTCCTCCCACTCGGGGGTCTGCACGTAGTCGCTTGTGTAGCCACGGCTATCGAGCTCGTAGCCATCAGGGTTGCTACCTGCGCTATAGGTGCTCGACCACATATCGCCATAGTAGCTTAGCGAGAGGTTGTAGGCTGTTCGTGTGTGGTATGCCGCACCGATGCGCAACCACGCCACAGGTCGCCATGTGAGGCCCACCTTGAAGTTTACGCCCGTGCCCGAGATACGTGTTGCCTGCAAGTAGTTCATATAGTCGAGCTGGTATGGCATCTCGTCGCCTGAGGGGTAGCCCGAAGGGTAGTTGTAGTTCTCGCCATAGTAGACATTACGCTGATACTCAACACTCTGAACGCCAAGCGTAGCACCCACATAGAGCTGATCTACGAAGTTAAAGCCTATGCTAAAGTCGTACTCGCCGATGCCTCCGATAGTCTCGACAGCAGTAAACTGATCCACCACTGAGTCGATGCCTATGCGATCGATAAACCAACCCTGGTCGTCCTTGTTGGTCAAGCCATTCTTGTACGCCAATATCGCACCCCAATAGTAAGGGTCATTTCCCCAATTCATCTTGCCATCAGCACCCGTAGTCAAGCCATCGGCATTCGACTGCTCGCAGAAGAGGTTAGCCATTGAGTTCACAGCCTCGTTGCCACGCTGCGCAAACTTGTAGTTTTGGTTAAAGTCGGCAATGCGGTTGTAGGCAAAGGCTATGTTTAGGTTGGTGAGTGCTCCTGCGCCACGATATGCCGTTGCAGCACCACCTATGCTTGCCATGACAAAGCGGTTACGCTTGTTTGAGAACTCCGAAGACTCGAAAGCTTCGGCACCAGGGGTGTTGGCACGTGCAAAGTCGATCATCGGTGTTACGCTAAAGTCGTTGCTTACGTACATACCTATACCCGCAGGGTTGAGCGATGTAGATACCATGTCGGCACCTAACGCCGTGAAGGCATTACCCATGGCCATGGAGCGTGCTGTGCCATAGTTGTGCGCTGTGAACGAGAGGTTGTAGAGGTCGCCCCAACCTATGATGTCGTTATTCATCGTAACGCCACCAATGTTTATCTGAGCCACAGCACCCGACATTAGCCAAAGGCTAAGTGCGGCTGATGCTATAAGCGAATATATCTTCTTCATAACCTTGAATTTATGACGTTATCTACGTGATGATGTGTTGCCACCTCCTCGCACACTACCCGTACTTGTTGAGCCACCGCCTATTGAGCGTGTTGTGGTGGTTGTGGTGCCCACGCTACGGTTGCCCGACGAGCCCGTGCCCACGGTGGTGTTACGTGGGGTTGTGGTAGTTGTGGTAGTCTTGGTAGTGGTACGGTTGCCCGTTGTTGATGTGCCACGATTTACCGTTGTCGAGTTGGTGGTTGTGCCACGACGTGTCGAGGTAGAGGTGCCATTATTCACCTTGGTAGCCGTAGTTGTAGTACCTGTGTTTACCTTACCCTTGGTTGTGGTGGTAGTGGTGGTAGTAGTCGTAGTGGTTGTTGTCTTATTGTTGTTGTTGTTTGTTGTGCCCTGACGGAAGTTGCCTGTGCCACTACCTGTTGTGGTTGTTGTAGTGCCACGATCAACAGTTGTTGGCGTTGTTGTATCACCACCCTTGGTTGTAGTTGTCGCTGTGCCACGATCCACAGTTACTGTGGTTGTGCCACGATACTTACTCTCATCATTCACACCTGTAGACACTGTGCCACCACCTGTTGTTGGGCGTGTCACCACGGTTGAGCCGCCAAAGTTCTTGTTCGATGTTGGCGATGTGTAGCGTGTGCCCGAGTTATCACGGCCACCATTATGGTTGCCCGATACAGGTCCTGATGATGCTCCTGGGCCGGTAGTAACAAAGCCGTGGTCAGGGCGGTTGTTATCTGGGCGGTTAGGACGGTGCTGTGGTGGGCGTGGTGCCACAGGCTTGTGTGGATAGTAGTGGTTGTGATAGTGGTGGTAGTAGTGGTTGTGGTAGTGCGACCAATAGTAGCTATCGTAGTACCATGGGTTGTAGCACACGGTCCAATTCCAATCGTACCACGAGTAGCGAGGATAGCCCCAGCATGAGTAGTAGAATGGATCTACACGGTAGTTCCAGCCATAGTTCCATGGCGACGAGTAGATGCCGAACGATACGTTTGTAGCACCCCACGAGCCAAACATCGAGGTGATGAACTTAGGCTCTACCCACACCTGGTTGCCCGACACCATAATGTTGTATAGCGCAGGGTCGTACGCCGTAGCATACTGCATAGCGGGGTTGTAGTAGAGGTCGTAGTAGCTCGATGGCAGGTTGTATGTTGGCGAGTTAAAGCCATATAGACGACGAGCATAGGCACTCTCGTAGTCGTTAGCCACAATAGTCTGATAGTTTGGTTCGGCAAGCGACGCATAGTACTCTGCCTCGGCACGCTCAGCCTCAGCCTCAGCCTGGCGTGCTGCCCACTGTGCCTCACGAGCCTCAGCCTCGGCACGCTCGGCCTCAGCCTCCGCCTTAATGCGGTTGGCAACTGTCACACGGTTGTCGGTGCGATAGAGGTCGCTTGAGCCCAGCGACGAGTTCATAAATAGCGACGAGCAACTTGCGAGCATCACCCCGCCCACAAGAGCAAATATCATTACAATTTTTCTCATAACGCCTAAGTTTTTGGTGCTTGAGGAGGAGTGCAAAAACTCTGCTACCCACTCTCTCTTATGGCAAAGATAGTAAAAATTTTACTATTTACTTAATTTTTTTCGTCGAAACACCCACATATTGTGGCGAAACGCCAAATTCTCGGGGCGAAGTGACTATGGCGAGAGTTTCTCGCAACTCTTCTCTTTGCCTTTTCCACTTTTTTTACTATATTTGCAATAATTTGGGCTGGTGCTTCGTTTCGGGATTTAGACATCTGAGCATAGAGCACGCCACAGGGCAGAGCTCAAAGCCAACCACGAAAACAAAATAAAAAACATATAACACACAATGAACGAGGTAGTTAATATCAAAGAGCTTAATGCTCACATCGAGCAGGAGTCTATATTTGTTGAGACCCTACGCAAGGAGATTGGACGTGTGATTGTTGGTCAGCAACATCTTGTAGACACGCTTCTTATCGGTCTTCTTTCGGGCGGACACATCTTGTTGGAGGGTGTTCCAGGCTTGGCAAAGACCCTCGCCATAACAACACTTTCGAAGGCAGTAGATGCCAAGTTTGCACGTATCCAGTTTACTCCCGACCTACTCCCTGCCGACCTTATCGGTACGCTTATCTACTCGCAGCGCAACGAGGAGTTTACCGTGAAGCGAGGCCCTATCTTCGCCAACTTTATCCTTGCCGACGAGATCAACCGCTCACCAGCAAAGGTGCAGTCGGCACTCTTGGAGGCTATGCAGGAGAAGCAGGTGACAATCGGCGATACAACCTACCCACTCCCTGAGCCATTCCTTGTGCTCGCTACGCAGAACCCCTTGGAGCAGGAGGGTACCTACCCACTTCCTGAGGCACAGGTAGACCGTTTCATGCTCAAGGCAAAGATCTCGTACCCTAAGCGCACCGAGGAGCTCGACATCATTCGCATGAACCTCAACGGCGCAGGCCTTCCCGAGGTGCATCGTGTTATCCGCCCCGAGGACATCATTCGTGCCCGTGAGGTGGTGAGCCAGGTATATATGGACGAGAAGATCGAGAAGTATATCATCGACATCATCTTCGCCACACGTGAGCCATCGGAGTACAAGCTAAACCATCTTCAGCCACTTATCGCCTATGGAGGTTCGCCACGTGCCAGCATCTCGTTGGCTAAGGCTGCCAAGGCTTATGCCTTCATTCAGCGCCGTGGCTATGTTATTCCCGAGGATGTGCGTGCCGTGTGTCACGACGTATTGCGCCACCGCATAGGCCTTACCTACGAGGCTGAGGCTGAGAACATTACCACAGAGCAGATTATCACCGACATTCTTAACAACGTCATCGTGCCCTAATGCATCTTAGCGAGAACGAAATATTGCGCCGTGTGCGCCGAGTCGAGATCAAGACCCGAGGCCTTTCTGACGAGATCTTCGCCGGAAAGTATCATACTGCCTTTCGTGGTCGAGGCATGTCGTTCTCGGAGGTGAGAGAGTACCGTGTGGGCGACGACGTGCGAGATATCGACTGGAACGTAACAGCCCGCTCGGAGCGTGCACATGTAAAGGTCTATGAGGAGGAGCGTGAACTCACGATGATGCTCCTCGTCGATGTGTCACCCTCACGCCTATTCGGCTCGAAGGAGCTCACGAAGAAGAACGTAATTACCGAGATTGCGGCAACATTAGCTTTCTCGGCAGCCAAGAACAACGATAAGGTGGGCTGCATACTCTTCTCGGATCGTGTCGAGAAGTTTATACCGCCCAAGAAGGGTCGTAGCCACATTCTCACCATCATACGTGAGCTTGTGGGTTTTGAACCTATGGGAACATCGACACACCTGTCGGAGGCATTGCGCTACCTTGTGGGCGTAAACAAGAAGCGCACAACAACATTCCTGCTTTCGGACTTTATCAATGCCGAGGGCGATAGGTCAAAGCTCGAAGATGCCCTAAAAATTGCATCATCGAAGCACGACATTGTGGCTATCGAGGTCTACGACGAGCGTGATAGAGAGCTTCCCGACGTGGGCATTATCGAGGTTGAGGATGCCGAGACGGGCAGACATGAGTGGCTCGACACATCGTCACGCAAGGTGCGCCAATATTGGCGTGAGCGCTTCGACGAGCAGCACGCCGAGATGCAGTCGCTCCTTAAGCACAACCGCATAGATAGGGCGAGTGTGGCCACCGATGGCGACTATGTTGCCGAACTTATCAAGATGTTTAAACAGCGATGAAACAGCTACTTAACATACGTTGTTGGGTCATAACCCTCAGCTTTGCACTATGCTACGTTGCCGCCTTTGCCGAGCGACCAACGCTTAGTGCCAGCTTCTCACGTGATAGTGTCGAGGTGGGCGACCAATTCGACTACACTATCGAGGTTGTTAAGGACCGTGCCACCGAGATTGGCATTCCCGACTTCGATGGCAACCCTACACCCGAGGAGGTTCGCAAGCGCAACGAGGCGTTAGCACATATATCTACGTTCAAGGAGTATAACGACAGCAAGCTCGAGCTTATCGAGGAGTACCCTATCGACACCCTCAAGGTTGAGGGCCGCACGCTCCACCTACGCAAGCGCTATCGCCTTGCAGTGATGGAGACGGGCGATCTGCGTCTGCGCCCCTCGATACTCTACTTCGAGAAGAACCGTGAGCTGCCCGACACCATCTATGCCAAAGATACGCTTGTGCTCAGCGTGGCACGCTACGAGGATCTCGACACCCTGAGCTTTATGATGCTCGACCCCACAGGGCAGGGCACAAAGGTAAACACCCAGCTTGCACAGCAACACCTTGGCACTGAAGGCATAACAACACAGAAAGATCTCCCCTTCCGCTTCGTGGAGATTCGCGACTATGTCATCTACGGCTTAATAGCCTTGGTGCTTCTGAGCCTCATCATTTGGCTCGTGGCATCGCAGCTATACAAGTATATGCGTAAGCGTGAGGCTACGGAGCGTGTATTGCCAAAGATTCCGCCACACATCGTTGCCAACAAGGCACTTGTGGAGCTCAACCACCGCAAGCTATGGCAGAACGGCAAGTACAAACTCTACTACACCGAGCTCACGGCAATCCTCCGTGTATATATCTCGGAGCGCTGGGGCATCAGCGCCATGGAGTACACCACACCCGAGATTATCGAGGCACTGAGCGAGATAGATATGCCTCGTGACAGCCGCTTTGCGCTTGTTGCCCTGCTACGCACCGCCGACATGGTGAAGTTTGCCAAGGCAGAGCCCGAGGCCGAGGAGAACGAGGAGAACTACACCCGTGCCTACTACTTCGTGGAGAACACAAAGCTCATCGACGAGGCTTTGAACGAGGGCAAGGAGGATATAACCATTGAGACAAAGATCGAAGAGTGATGAGAGGTAGTTTTATACATATAGCAATGTTTGCTGTTGTTGTCATGGTGCTGAGCATCAGCCCACTATCGGCACAGCAACTCCCCGAGCGCAAGCTTGTGCGCAAGGGCAACGAGCAGTTTGAGCGTCGCAACTTCAACAACAGCCTCAACCGCTACAACGAGGCGTTGGAGCATGCACCCCACTCCTACGAGGCACAGTACAACCGTGCCAATGCCTACCTTCAAAATATGTTGGCAAACCCTCAGGACTCGACCTTCACCGACGTTACGTCGAACCGCTACTTCGAGCAGATAGCTAACAACAAGAGCCTTACGCCGGAGCAGCGTGGCGAGGTGTTGCGCAACCTTGGCGAGAGCCTCTTCTTGCAGGAGGAGTATGAGGCGGCGCTAAATGCCTTTCGTGAGTCGCTAAAGCTAAGCCCCGAGGACAAAGAGACCAAGCGCAACTATGTGCTAACCAAGCGCATAGTAGACCAAAAGCGCAACCAACAGCAGCAGAACAACCAGCAACAACAGCAACAGAACGATCAGCAGAACGATCAGAATAATAACGACCAAAACGACAACCAGCAGCAGCAAGACAACAAGCAGCAGGGCGACCAGAATAACGATCAGCAGCAGGACAAGGGCAACGACAACGAAAACAAGCCCGAGGAGCAGCCCGAGAATGGTGATGAGCCTAAGCAGGATGATCAGCAAAAAAATGGCGAGCAACCAAACAAGGAGGGCGCAACACCCGAGCAGGAGCGAATGCTCGATGTTATTCAGGGTGAGGAGGATAAGACCCAAGACAAGATAAAAGATGCTAAGCAGGGCGCTGTGGTTTTTGGCAAGAAAAATTGGTAGAGTATGACATTTCAGAATCCCGAAATATTGTGGTTGCTTGTATTGGTGCCACTCTTGGTTGCCTACTACATATGGGTGGGTCGCCAAAGGGCAACACTCCTTGTTTCGACACTCGGCAGTGGTCGTGCCCCACGCACCTTGCGCTATTGGCTACGCCACCTGCCTCAGGCGCTACGCCTCATCTCTCTCTCGCTATTTATCGTGGCTCTTGCTCGCCCCGTTGAGCAGCATGCCGAGAGCGAGACAACAATCGAGGGTATCGACATTGTCTTGGCAATGGATATCTCGGGCTCGATGCTTGCCCAGGACTTCAAGCCCAACCGCATAGAGTCGTCAAAAAAGATAGCATCGGAGTTCGTTGCCGACCGCCATGGCGACCGCCTCTCTATCGTGGCATTTGCGGGCGAGGCATTTACGCAGTGTCCGCTAACATCGGACCGTAGTGCCGTGCAGACATCGCTTGCACGCCTACGCAGCGGCATCATCGACGATGGCACAGCCATTGGTAATGGTCTTGCCACGGCCATCAACCGCCTACGTGAGAGCAGCTCAAAATCTAAGGTTGTGGTGCTACTCACCGACGGCGTGAACAACAGCGGCTCGATGTCGCCACTCATGGCTGCCGACATAGCTAAGAACATGGGTATCAAGGTATACACCATCGGTGTGGGTCGTCGTGGTCAAGCCCCAACTCCCGTGATGGACGCATTCGGAAATGTTGGCTTGGCGATGATGAACGTGGAGATCGACGAGGAGCTACTACGTGAGATATCGTCGCTCACGGGTGGCAAGTATTTCCGTGCCGAGAATGCCGAGGCGCTGACCAAGATCTACGACGAGATCGACCAGATGGAGAAGAGTAAGGTTGAGATAAACGACTACATATCCTACGAGGAGCTATATCTTGGCTGGCTTGTTTGGGGCTTGATACTCCTTATCGCCGAGCTGCTTATTAGCCGTGTAGTGCTCAACAGATTGCCATAACAGCGTATAACAAAGATAGTTACAATGGTAAATATATTTCATTTTGCATCACCCGAGCGTCTATGGCTACTGCTTATTGCACCAGCCATACTGCTGCTACACCTATTGGCGTGCAGCTATGCCAAGCGCAAGCTTAAGCGCATGGGCAACCCTGCAACGCTTGGCGAGCTGATGCCTGCAAAATCTGTGGCTCGAGGCTGGATAAAGTCATCACTCATCGCCCTTGCTGTAGTCTTTATTGCCCTTGCTGCAGCACGACCCGAGACGGGCGCTAAGCTAAGCACCAAGGAGCGCAAGGGCCGTGAGATAGTCCTCGTGGTAGACGTGTCGAACTCGATGCTTGCCGAGGATGTCGAGCCAAGCCGCATGGAGCGCACACGCTACGCCATAACCAACCTTGTGGATAAGATGAAGGATGACGGCGTGGGCATCGTGGCATTTGCCGACGAGTCGGTGGTGGTGCTCCCCATAACAAGCGACTACAAGATGGCACTGTCGAAGGTTAAGCGACTATCGCCCTCGCTCATATCGGCGCAAGGCACCGACGTTGGCGAGGCTATCGAGACTGCAATACTGTCATTCTCAAGCAACACGCACACATCTAAGAGTCGTGTGATGATACTTATCACCGATGGCGAGGACCACGACGAGAATGCCTTGAAGGCGGCGAAGCGTGCGGCCGAGATGGGTGTTACTATTTGCTGCATCGGTATCGGCACGCCCGAGGGTAAGCCCCTTAAGGTAAATGGCGACTTTATCGAGGATGAAGATGGCAAGATGGTGCTCACCAAGCTCAACGAGGAGCTCTTGCAGCAGATTGCCGAGGCAACCGAGGGAATATATACCCGCTCGCGCAACGAGGATTTCGGTCTTGAGGGCATCGTCGAGCGCTTAAATCAGATTGAGGCATCGGAGCTTAGCGAGATAACCTTTGCCGAGTATGACGAGGAGTATCAGTGGTTCTTGGGTGTAGCACTCCTACTGCTTGTTATTGAGGCGCTTATACTCCCACGCCGCAACCCGCTGCTACGTGGCGTAAAGCTCTTCGAGCGCAACGAACAACACGACACAAACATTAATTAACACAATAAAACTAACCTGACTATGACAATTCGTGAATTAGAGCCAAAGCTCATTTGGGAGCAGTTTGACGACATTACTAAGGTGCCACGTCCTTCAAAGAAGGAGGGCAAGATTATCGAGTGGTTGGTGGCATTCGCCCAGAAGCATGGCTTCGACTACCAGACTGACTCAACAGGCAACGTTGTTATGCGCAAGGCAGCAACTCCTGGCTTCGAGGATCGCCCAGCAGTAATCCTCCAGTCGCACATGGACATGGTGTGCGAGAAGAACTCTAACGTTGAGTTCGACTTTGAGAACGACCCTATCGAGACATATATCGACGGCGAGTGGGTTAAGGCTAAGGGCACAACCCTTGGTGCTGACTGCGGCATCGGTATGGCTGCGGCGTTGGCTGTGTTGCTCGACAACAGCTTAGAGCACCCTGCTATCGAGGCACTCTTCACCGTAGACGAGGAGACAGGCCTTACAGGTGCTTTCGGCCTTGGCGAGGGCATGCTTACAGGCAAGTATCTCGTAAACCTCGACTCTGAGGACGAGGGCGAGCTCTTCATCGGCTGCGCTGGTGGTATCGACACTGTGGCTACAATGACATACGAGAGCGAGGAGCTCCCTGAGGACTACACCTTCGTGCGCCTCGAGGTTGGCGACTTGCTTGGTGGCCACTCGGGCGACGACATCGACAAGGGTCGTGCTAACTCTAACAAGCTTCTTGCTCGCTTCCTCTACAACGCTATCGACAAGTTCCAGGTGGCATTGGCAGAGTTCGACGGCGGTAACCTCCGCAACGCTATCCCTCGTGAGGCATACGCTATCGTAGGTGTTCCTTCGGCTGAGGTCGAGGACTTCGAGGAGCGCTACTTGGAGTTTGGTCAGATGATGATGGAGGAGTTCAAGCACACCGAGCCACGCATGCGCTTCGCTGTGACCGACGCTGAGGCTCCTAAGCACGTCATGTCGAACGACGATATGTGCTACTTGCTACTCACTCTTGTGGGTCTTCCTAACGGCGTTCTCGGCATGTCGTTCGCTATGCCTGGCCTCGTTGAAACATCGTCAAACCTCGCATCTGTGAAGTTCGACCTCGAGAAGCAGGAGATCAAGGTTACCACATCGCAGCGTTCATCTGTTGAGAGCGCTAAGCTCTACGCATCGCAGCACATCGAGTCAGTATTCTACCTTGCTGGCTTCGATGTTGAGCACTCTGACGGCTACCCTGGCTGGGCGCCTAACCCAGAGTCGAAGCTCCTCACCGAGAGCGTTGAGTGCTACCGCAAGCTCTTCGGCACCGAGCCTAAGGTGCGTGCTATCCACGCTGGCTTGGAGTGCGGCTTGTTCCTCGAGAAGTACCCACACCTCGAAATGGTGTCATTCGGTCCAACCTTGCGTGGCGTACACTCACCTGACGAGCGCCTCGAGATTTCGACCGTTGATAAGTTCTGGAAACTCCTCGTTGAGCTTCTCCGCACAATTAAGTAGTGCAAATAACTCATAACCAACAAAATAGGCTGACTCCACTGTTGAGTCAGCCTATTTTATTATATGTGGTAGGATTAATAGACCCTTATTCCCTCAATCTCACGGGGCAATGATAGGTTAGATGCCTCGATAGCCGTGCCTAAAGAGCGTGTTGCGGGGGCTGAGAGGCTCTTGCCTGTGAGCTTGGCGAGGGCTGTGGCAAGGGCTATATCGTGCTGATAGTCGCCCCAGGTGGTGCGTGGAAGGGGGTAGTTCTTGTCGCACACGCCATACTCATTTTCCTCGGTGGTAAGGTCTACATCGGGCACGATACCCTCGCCCCAATCGCCGTAGCCCTTAGCATTGAAGCACATAAAGGTGATGGGTGCAAACTCCACCGTGGTGTTCGCTATGGTGCGTGTCGTGACGTCCATGCCGCAATTCTTGCCCTCGGTCACGGAGCCAATAAGCATCACGGGGAAGTCCAAGCCACGAAGACCCATTACGACAAGCTCCGATGCCGATGCTGTATATCCTGAACAGATGACGCACAAGCGCTCGAGGTTAAGTATCTGACCACTATTCTCGATTAGGTAGTCGGCTTGCTTAGTGACCACAGCGTTACTCTTATTGCGCTCCAAGTGGCAGAGCACCTCGCCCTCATACTCCACGGGCACAAGTGCCGAGCTGAGCTTCACTGCCGAGAGCACCGAACCACCGCTATTGCACCTTAGGTCGAGCACAAGGTCGGTAGCGCCCTCGGCCTTAAGCTCACGAATGGCATTGAGCAACTCCTCGTCGTACTCGCCAACAAAGCTGGTGTATACCAAGTAGCCAATCTTCTGATTATCAACCTCTATAACCTCGTGATGCACCACAGGCGTTTCGGAATATGGGGCTTTCGTAAGCTCGATATCGAGTGTCACATCCTCCGACTGACGACGTAGCTTAAGCTCGAGGCGTGAGGCGGTATTGTTCTCGATAGAGGTAAAGCGTGTGGCGTAGTTATCGGGGTTGATATACGAGTTGCCAATCATCGTAATCACGTCGCCACGCAGCACTCCCGCCCTCTCGGCTGGCGAGTCGGGATATACCTTCTCAACAACAAATCCGTAGTGCTTATTTTCGGGGTCGATAACGGCGATGGTGTAGTGCAGGCCTATGCCAAAGCCCGACACAGTGGCACGTGTCGAGGAGGCTGCCTTGCGGATATAGGAGTAGAATACACGCTGACCCTTGCTGTTGATATATCCGTCGTCGGTGTTTGTCGTGAGCATTGCCAACGACGAGTCGAGGTAATTCTCCCACTTAAGATTGCGGTTAAACCTACCACTCTTCTCCACCACCTCGTCCAGCCAATAGTACTCCTGGCTTAGGCGCTGGTCGATATAGTCGATAATCTTGCGGTCATCTGCCGAGCCACCCTGCTGAGGATTATCAACATCGGGATAGCCTGGCTGAGTACAAGCTACGATCAATAACGTGAGAATATATAGCGCTCGTTTCATCATAATGCGTTATCGTTAAAGTATTTACACACAGCCGTGATGCCACACTCACTACACTTGGGTTTGCGTGCCAAGCATACGTATCTGCCATGAAGTATTAGCCAATGGTGGGCAATAGGTAGCAGGTGGCTTGGGAAACCCTTCTCCAACTGTCGCTCTGTTGCCAAGGGGGTCTTGGCATTGCGACTGAGTCCTATGCGTGCTGCAACACGGAAGACATGGGTATCGACAGGCATCACCTCTCTGCCCCACAGCACAGCGCCCACAACATTTGCCGTCTTGCGACCCACGCCCTGCAACGACTGTAGGTCGTCGGGGTCGGTAGGCACCTCGCCACCAAACCTCTCGACAATCTGGCGTGATAGCTGGGCAAGGTGTTTCGCTTTGTTGTTGGGATATGATATGCTCTTTATAAGTTCGTAGATCTCCTCTGCCGAGGCCTTCGACATAGCCTCTGGGGTGGGGTACTTGGCAAATAGGGCTGGCGTGGTGAGGTTCACACGCTTATCGGTGCACTGCGCCGAGAGCACCACAGCCACCAACAGCTCGAAGGCGTTGCCATAGTTTAGCTCGCTCTCGGCAGTGGGCATAGCCTTAGAAAAATAATCAATGACGTAGTCGTATCTCTGCTTAACCCTCATAATAGACTATTTCGTTTTGTGCCACATACGCCAAAATATCTTCTTGGCGAAGAGTCCGTACGAAGCGATATTCTTTATCAATGGACGATGCTGCTTAACATCTCTATGCCAGCGCTTTATGTACTCCACAATAGAGCCATTATAGGACAACACCCATAGCGCTGTGTTGTGCTTCGAAAGGAGCAACTCGTCACGTAGCTTAGATGCGTTATATCGCTCGTCATACCATATACTTATATCTGAGAGTGAGTCCACAAAGGCAATTTTTTTGCGATAGTCGGGGTTGTGGCTCACGCTATACGTAAGCACTCGGTGTACCGACATCGGGCAGTCGATGCCTATATACTTGCTCTTTGCAGCAAACCATAGCCACATAGGCAGGTCGTCGGTCACCCACTCGGGGTGGCTCTCGGGGTCTATCTCCGCATAATACTGCATGACAAGCGCCTTGCGGGCTACCACGGTGCAGTTCTCGGCGGGGTTGCGCCTGAGCATTGCATCAAACGTCGTGGGCATATCCTCGCTCTCGGGATAGATGCTCACACCACCACACTCGTCCTTACGCTCGGAGCGGCCATAGCACATTCCCACATCGGGGTTTTGGTCTAAGAGGTCTACCTGCATTTGCAGCTTCTTGCGGTGGGTGAAGTAGTCGTCGCCATCGAGCAGGGCGATATACTCGCCACGTGCCGCCTCGATTGTGCGACGATAGTTCTTTCGCCAGCCCACATTCTCCTCGGAGCGAACGATGCGTATCGCCTCGGGATACATCTGGGCATAGCTCTGCACTATGTTGAGCGTTCTATCGGTGCTACAATCCTCGCCCACGACAATCTCCACTCCAAACGAGGTCTGCTGTCGAAGCACACTCTCGATAGCCTCGGCAATATATCGTTCGTGGTTGTAGGTGGTCATCACCACCGATAGCTTTACTTCGTGCATAGTTATAATTTTCTGAGTTTCGCAAACTTAGCAAGCAGTGTTTTTGAGCCATACTCATCGAAATTAACCACCACCTTATGGTCGGTAGCCAACGCCTCGATGCGCTCCACGGTGCCTGCTCCAAACTTAGGGTGCTCAACACGCTCCGATATGCAGTAGGGGCAGCCATCAGCCGACGAAGATTGTGCCTCGCTGCGCACACCCACCGAGCGCATGCCGGCACGTGCGGGGTCGAGAGGCTTTGGCGTGGCGATGATGTCTGCTCGTGGGCGCTGTGGCTGCTGAGGCATGACACGACGCACAGGCACCTCGCCACGACGTGTGTCGTAGCGCTGCTGTGGCTGGCGAAGGCGTGGATTGTCGTCGTCGTCGTCATCATCGACACGCTCCCAACGGCTTCTGCCACGAAGCTCCGATAGCTTGAAGTTAGCATCGAGATACTCCTCGCTAATCTCACGCAAGAAGCGGCTGGGCGACGTATTCTCGGTCTTGCCCCACACCCTACGCACCTCGGCATACGAGAGCATGGCAGCACGCTTAGCACGTGTTATTGCCACATACATCAATCGGCGCTCCTCCTCAAGGTCGGCGAGCGACTCTGCCGAGCGGCTCGAGGGGAACAAGCCCTCCTCCATGCCTACAATATATACATAGTCGTACTCCAAGCCCTTTGCCGAGTGTACGGTCATCAGCGTGACACGGTTGTCGTCCTCGTCCTGGTCTTGGTCGGTCTGCAACATGATGTTCTGCATCCACTCGTCGATGGTTGGCTCGAAGTCGGCATCACGCAGACCCTCGTCCACATCCTTGGCGCACTCCTCCTCGTAGGAGCTCATCATCGATAGTAGCTGGTCGAGATAATCTTTCGAGGTATCGTTCTCGGGCTTCTTCTCTGCCTCGAGCATGTGGAGTATTCCCGAGCGTGCCATAATCTCCTTGCCGAAGTCGCAGACACCCATCGTCGTGCGCATAGCAGCAAGCTCCGAGATCATGCGCATAAAGTCGCCCACCTTGCGCACCACGACCTTCTCGACCTGGTCCAACACCGGCGACTGCATAAGCTCGCTCACAGCATGCCACATCGACAAGTTCTTCTGACGAGCAATCTCCTCGATGCGTGCTATTGTAGTGTCGCCAATGCCTCGGGCAGGATAGTTCACAATACGCTTAAATGCCTCATTATCATTGGGATTGATAATAAGGCTTATGTATGCCAACATATTGCGCACGTCCTTATGCTCCAAGAGCGACATGCCCTTATACACTCGATAGGGAATACCTCGGCGGGTGAGTGCCGCCTCGAACAGACCGTGCTGCTTATTGGTGCGATAGAGGATTGCGAAGTCACGCCACTCGGCGCCCTCACGTGCCCTATCCTTGATGTCCATAGCCACCTCTACCGGCTCGTAGTTGTCCTCCAACACACGCACCACCTTAATCTTCTCGCCCTCTTCGGCAGCCGAGAAACAGCGCTTCTCAAGACGGCGTGAGTTGTGCGCAATAAGCGAGTTGGCAGCATCTACGATGGTCTGCGTCGAGCGGTAGTTCTGCTCGAGTTTGTAGACCTTGGTTGTTGGGTAGTCACGCTGGAACGAGAGGATATTCTCGATCTTAGCACCACGAAAGGCGTAGATACTCTGCGCATCGTCGCCCACAACACATACGTTGGAGTGCTTCAACGCCAATCGGCGCACGATGATATACTGCGCCATGTTGGTATCCTGATACTCATCGACAAGCACATACTTAAACTGATCCTGGTATCTCTCCAACACATCGGGAGCATCACGCAGCAAGATGTTGGTCTGCAACAGCAAATCATCGAAGTCCATCGCTCCGTTGCGCTTGCAGCGTATGCAGTACTCGTTATATATGTCGGCTATCTCAGGCATCTTAGCCTCACGATCCTCGGCAACAAGCGAGGCGTTAGCCACGTAGGCTCCCGGCGTGATAAGGCAGTTTTTAGCCATAGATATGCGTGCCGCCACGTTCTGCGGCTTGTACCTTTCGTCCGAGAGGTTCTTATCCTTGATGATGCTCTTGATAAGGTTCTTCACGTCGCTGGGCTCGTAGATGGTGTAGCTTTGGGGAAAGCCTATCCTGTCGGCATTCTCACGCAGTATTCGGCAGAATACCGAGTGGAACGTTCCCATGCGTATGAAGCGAGCCTCGGGGCCCACCATCTTCTCGATACGCTCACGCATCTCACGTGCCGCCTTGTTGGTAAACGTCAGGGCGAGTATCGAGCTGGGCTTCACGCCGTTAGCAAGCATATATGCAATACGTGTTGTGAGCACACGTGTCTTACCCGAGCCGGCACCCGCAATGATTAGCGAGGGCCCGTCGAAATTAACCACAGCCTCACGCTGTGCGGGGTTTAGTCCTTGTAAAATATCTTCGTGCATCGTATATCTTCTTTGAGTTGCAAAGATACTATTTCCCCCGCCAACGAGCAATTTCCGAAGCGATATTTTTTAGCGATTTTCAAAAAAGTTTTGCTAACTTTGCATAGAGAGTGAGTAATGCGAAATTAGCAATGAGTCATGGCACATTACTAATTACTCTCTACTAATATGTCGAGGAAAAATTAAAACTAATCCTAATATGAAACGACTATTTTTGCTTTTGGCTGTGGCTACGCTTGTAGCAAGCTGCACAAACACAGCGAAACCCGAGGCTACAAAGAGCGAGCCTACACCAGCCACACAACCGGCTGAACAACCCACAAAAAAACTCATTACAATCGAAGAGCCTAAGCAAAAGCCTATCGAGTTAAAGCGTATTGGTTGGAACAGCGAATACGACACCTTTCTTGATGACGACCACTCGCTAACAACCCTACATCCGCTATATGGCGATGTTGAAAAGGTAGTAGTAAAAAAGAATCACTCAACCGAGGCAATCTACCATTTCAACGAGGTTGGCAATGTAAGTAAAATAGAGAGTGGCCAATCTGTGACAATCTACAAGTATGACGACGACGGAAGGCTCTTAGAGAAGGTAGAACATAATAAATCAAAAGACATCTACCAACACAACACTAAAACCAATAAGACCGTTAGTTATTGGTGTGATGAGAAGGGTCGCACATATAAGGAGTATCCAACCACCTATAGCTATAACCCTGAGGGACAACTTATTGAGATGGCTAATGTCATAGAAGAGTGTGGTGATGTGGAGCGATGGAGATACACCTATAAATACAACTACGATGGAAAAATTACTGAGCAGAGAATATATTGGAATGGCTCGCATTTCTGTCGCTACTCCTACAACTATAACGCCCAAGGTCATATGATCGAGAAGATTAAGCATGATGACACCAGCTACAGCGATTTCTGCCCGAGAGGAAAATGGACCTATACATATGACAGCAAAGGCAGAAAGATTATCGCCTATTATCGCAGCAACGACAACAACAATTTTAGAATCGACTACAAGTACGATTCGAGATGGAATGTTATCGAGGTAGATTATGACAATTGGCAGGGCGAGACCCAATACGAGATAACATACAGAAAATAGCCACTAAAACTCAGGCTTAAACATCCTAAATCTTAGTGGGGTTGCCCGACAAAAGTGTTGGGCAACCCCACATCTTTTTTTGGCGAGGAGTTTCGTGCGATGCGAGCATTGATTTTTACTCATATTTTTGGAGCACGAAGATTTCACTTTTCACAAAATTTTTATTACCTTTGTTCCATATTATGCGCTGTGGCGTAGCATGTAGTGTGCTTACTGCCGTAGCATCAACAAATTAAGTGATAAAAATGAGCAAAGAGTATAAGCGTTATCTTATTACATCGGCACTCCCTTACGCCAACGGTCCCGTGCATATCGGCCACCTCGCAGGCGTTTATGTGCCCTCAGACATCTATACACGTTACCTTCGCCTAAAGGGCCACGACGTGATTTCAGTGTGCGGTAGCGACGAGCACGGCGTGCCCATCACTATCAAGGCTCGCAAGGAGGGTATCACCCCTCAGCAGGTGGTTGATCGCTATCACGAGATTATCGAGAAGTCGTTCCGCCGCCTCGGCATGTCGTTCGACATCTACTCACGCACATCGTCACCAACACACCGTGTGACAGCATCGGACTACTTCCGCAAGCTATACGACGAGGGTAAGTTTATCGAGCAGACATCTATGCAGTTCTTCGACGAGGAGGCACAGCAGTTCCTCGCTGACCGCTATATCGTGGGCACATGTCCACGCTGCCAGAACGAGAAGGCATATGGCGACCAGTGCGAGAAGTGCGGCTCGACACTCTCGCCCGACGAGCTTATCAACCCACGTAGTGCGCTCTCAGGTGGCAACATTGTGAAGCGTGAGACAAAGCACTGGTACTTGCCTTTGGACAAGTATGAGGGCTTCCTTCGTGAGTGGATCTTGGAGGGTCACAAGGAGTGGAAGTCGAACGTATATGGTCAGTGCAAGAGCTGGCTCGACCTTGGCTTGCAGCCACGTGCCGTGAGCCGTGACCTCGACTGGGGTATTCCTGTGCCTGTGGAGGGTGCTGACGGCAAGGTGTTGTACGTATGGTTTGACGCACCTATCGGCTATATCTCTGCTACTAAGGACCTTACACCTGATTGGGAGAAATACTGGAAGAGCGAGGACACCAAGATGGTACACTTCATCGGTAAGGACAACATCGTATTCCACTGCATCGTGTTCCCTGCAATGCTCAAGGCACATGGCGACTATATCCTCCCAGAGAATGTTCCCGCTAACGAGTTCCTAAACCTCGAGGGCGACAAGATCTCTACATCACGTAACTGGGCTGTATGGCTCCACGAGTACCTCGACGAGTTCCCAGGCAAGGAGGATGTGTTGCGCTACGTGTTGTGCGCCAACGCCCCTGAGACCAAGGATAACGACTTCACATGGAAGGATTTCCAGGCACGCAACAACTCGGAGCTTGTTGCCGTGTTGGGTAACTTCGTAAACCGTGCGTTGGTGCTCACCAAGAAGTACTACGAGGGCATCGTGCCTGAGCGTGGCGAGCTTACCGACTACGACGAGGCTACTATCGAGGAGATGCAGAAGATCAAGGCATCGTTGGAGCGCAACATCGAGCACTACCACTTCCGTGAGGCGTTGAAGGATGCCATGAACTTCGCACGTATCGGTAATAAGTATCTTGCCGACACCGAGCCATGGAAGCTTATTAAGACCGACCCTGAACGTGTTAAGACAATCCTTAACATCGCCCTTCAGATTACTGCCAACACAGCTATCGCCATCGAGCCATTCATGCCATTCTCTGCCGAGAAGATGCTCAACATGCTCGCTGTGGAGAAGTTTAGCTGGGAGCAGATGGGCTCAATGGAGCTTATCGCTGCGGGCCACACCATTGGCGAGGCGCAGCTCCTCTTCGAGAAGATCGAGGACGACGTTATCCAGGCACAGCTCGACAAGCTTGAGGCAGCACGCAAGGCAATCCTCGAGGCTGAGGCAGCGCAGAATGTGACAGAGCAGAAGGCTGAGGTTACCTTCGACGACTTCCAGAAGATGGATATCCGTGTATCGACAATCCTTGCAGCCGAGAAGGTGGCTAAGACCAAGAAGCTCCTTAAGCTCTCTATCGACACAGGTATCGACAAGCGCACCATCGTATCGGGCATCGCCGAGTACTACACTCCTGAGCAGCTCGTAGGCCGTCAGGTGCTTGTTTTGGCCAACCTCGCACCACGTGAGATCAAGGGCATCGAGTCACGAGGCATGATCCTCATGGCTGAGGACGCTTTGGGCCGCTTGGTATTGGTGCAGCCCGAGGACAAGACCATGGCTGGCGCCATGATTGGATAGTCAAATGATTGATAATTAAATGGTTAGATAATAACCAAAAGAAAATATAGTTAATAACAACCAACTTAAACTTTAACATTTACTATGGAAAACATTAAATGGGGAGAGCTTGGTTTTGCCTACTACAAGACCGCTTTCAATGTTCGCTACCACTACGCTAACGGTCAGTGGAGCCAGATGGAGGTAACTGATGACGAGTACATCAAGATGCACATGTCAGCAGCTTGCTTGCACTACGGTTTGGAGATCTTCGAGGGTCTTAAGGCATTCCGTGGCGTTGATGGTAAGGTACGTTTGTTCCGTCCAGACGAGAACGCTAAGCGTATGATCAACTCAGCAAACCGCCTTTGCTTGCCAGCTCCTACTGTTGAGCAGTTCGTAGAGGGTTGCGTTGAGTGTGTTAAGCGCAACGCTGACTTCATTCCTCCTTACGAGACTGGCGCATCACTCTACTTGCGTCCTACCCTTCTCGGTACTAAGACTTG
>JAFZEX010000025.1 GCA_017560425.1 Alistipes sp. | reverse complement strand
ATTTATCCCATTTATCCCATTTATCCCATTTATCCCATTTATCCCATTTATCCCATTTATCCCATTTATCCCATTTATCCCATTTATCCCATTTATCCCATTTATCCCATTTATCCCATCTATCCCATTTATCCCACAAAAATTTTGCAAAAAGGAAATTATGAGCTAAATTTGTATAAACACTAATCTTTGGACAATGGCAGAGCGCATCATATCGCAGAGCAATGGCTACGAGAAGCTATTGTGCTACAAGAAGGCACGTGTGATATACGATCTCACCTACCACTTCTGTCAGCGCTTCATCGACAAGAAAGACCGTACCTTCGACCAGATGGTGCAGGCGGCACGCTCTGGAAAGCAGAATATTGTGGAGGGTGCTGTTGATGGTGCTTCGTCGTGCGAGATGGCGCTAAAGCTGACAAACGTGGCGAGAGGAAGCCTCAGAGAGCTCCTCGAGGACTATCGCGACTACCTAAGGGTGCGCGGGCTCAACGAGTGGGCGAGCGACTCAAAGGAGGTTGATGCGATGCGTAAGCTGGGCGTGGAGAATCAAGAGCCTGAATACTTCTTAGGCTTAGCGGCAACACGTTCCGACGAGGTTGTTGCCAACATGGTAATTGTGCTACTGTGCCAAGCCGACACGCTGATAAAGAGGTATCTCGACTATATCGAGAAGCGCTTCACGCAGGAGGGCGGCATCAAGGAGCGCTTGTACATGGCACGAACAAAGCATAGAGGATATTAGGAAATCGGAGCTTGACTAAGCTCCGATTTTTTGTGGGTGGCGCTGACGCTCGATGGGAGTGATGGGAGCGCTTGCGCTTGATGGGTAACGCTTCGCTTGATGGGAGTGATGGGGGCGCTAAAGCTTGATAGGACGAATGGGAGCGCTGCGCTTAATGGGTAACGCTTCGCTTGATGGGAGTGATGGGTAACGCTGCGCTTGATGGGGGTGGTGGGGGCGCTTCGCTTGATGGGACGAATGGGAGCGCTTCGCTTGATGGGTAACGCTGCGCTTGATGGGAGTGATGGGAGCGCTTCGCTTGATGAGTATTAAGGAAAGATTCCCATTAGGGAAGAGCCCCATCTATCCCATCTATCCCATCTCCCACAAAAACAAAAAAAATGCGACTCCGAAGAGTCGCATTTTTCGTATAAAATACCTATAAAAGGTAAAGATTATCGCTTAATGATATACAATTGCGGATTATGACTAGGAATAACCCAAATCTCATAAGTGCCAGCTGCTTTCATTTTCGCATTGTCACTACCGTTAGACAAACTCTTACCAACGTTGTTCTGAATATTATTGTGACCATAGCATGTACCCCAGCCATTGTTCTTCTGAACCTTAAACTCATCGTTTGCCTTGAAATCAATAACAAGATGCCATACGTTGTCACCAGAATAAACGAACTTTTGAGCCTCAGTATAAGTTCCCCAATTATTCATTGAACCTGCAATATTATAAAAATCTGCATGTGTTGGATTTGCAACAGTAGATGGGTGCTTACCAACAGTCATAACATACAAACGGCTATTTGCTCTATCGAAATAGATATCGTGAGCTGTCGTAGTAGCATTGCTAATAGTGATATCATTAGCCCAGTTAGCAGAGTACAAACCAATAGCAGTGTCCACTGACTTAGTAGCAGCAGTAACAAGACCGTACTTAGCACCTGCACCCCAAGCAGTATCACCTACCTTATGCAAGCAGAAGTTGTTAGCTGTCAACTTAACGTTCTTAGCTACGAACAAATCAGGAGTCTCAGTTGTATAGAATCGTGTACCGTCGCTAATCTCCCAGTCAGATGGAGCACCAAGGAAACCAAGGTTATAGATCTTCTTAGCCTCGAAATCCTTTGTAATTTCCTTGCACTTAACACCGTCGATTGAATAGCTGAAAGTACAATTCGGATTAGGAAGGAAAGCTACCCAATTATCATCACCAGCAGGGATAGTTACAGTCTTAGAGATTGCACCATCTTCAACAAATATCTCAGTAGATGCTGTCAAGGTAACATCAGAAGCTGATGAAAAGCGGAAGAATGAGCTCTTAACCTCAAGTGTGATGTTAGCAGTTGGATCGAACGAAACAATCTCCTCCTTGTTCTCAATCCAAGCACCCTGCTTGCCAGCCTTTGAATTTACATAACCATTGTCAATCTGAACTGGCTCACCGATCAAATCACGAACACCCTCGTCATAGCAAGAGAATACACCATTCTCAGCATCTGTAAGAGTAAATTCGTACTCCTCAGTACCTGGACCATAAACAATCAAAGTCTCATTCGCAGACCATACAGTCTTCCAAACGCCATTCTCCTCTACAGTGTTAACACGTGTATCGTCGTTAGCGATGTTAGCAACGAAAGACAAAACTGGCTTCAACTCAGCCTGAGGAACATTCTCCTCCTGATTCTCAGTACATGCTACTGCGCCAAAGATAACCAACGCAGCAAGCATCAAATTCCAAAACTTCTTCATTTTCTTTTGCTCTTTTTTTTGGTTAAACATTGGACTACCAGAGATCCTCCTCCTCGTAAGTACCGTCAATCTCGAAGAATGGCGACTGAGATAGCTCGAAGCCACGCTCAACACTAATCTCAACGACCTCAACTGCGGGGGCCTCGTAGCGGAGTGACTCCGCAAAGTTGTTTAAGCTTTTCATAATTTTGATATAAAAATTAATTTTTGTGTATTTTCTGTTCCAAAGTCCACGTACGCACGCATACGTGGAACGTACAAAAGTAGGAAATTATATTTATATAATAGCACAAAACTCGGCAATTTGTGACGAAAAGGCAGATATTAGCGACGAAACCGCCATTTTCCCCGACAAGATGCAGCGCCAAAATCATAAAACTGAGCAACATGCCCACAACGTCGCCCCAAACCCACCATGCGAGAAATAGAGGAAAATTGGAGGAAAAAGCATTATGGGGAGCGCTAACGCTTGATGAGGGTGATGGGGGCGCTTGCGCTTAATGAGTATTGTGGGACCATTAAGACCTTAGGACCGAAAGACAATTAAGATGGTCACGAACAATGATGATCGTCCTAATAGTCCTATCGTCCTAATGGTCTTATTCGTCTTCCCCATCTTCCCTATCCTCCCCAAAAACAAAAAAAATGCGACCCTTTACGAGTCGCATTTTCTTGTATGGTCTTTCCGATTAGTTGATGCCAATCGAGCTACCGGTAACAGTATTTCCGCTTGCGCTGATAGTAACCTTCGAGTCAGACGACTGCCAGCCGTTGCCGTTGTGGATAAGGAAGTTGATGGTCTTGCCAACAAGCTCCGAAGGCACGGCGATATGCCATGTGTAGTTGCCATCGTACGTAAGCTCGTTACCTGGCCAAGAGGTGTCGAACGAGGTGTTGGTGTTCCACACGTGGATCTTAGCAGTCTCGCCCCACCACTGCTTAGCGTTGTCGGTGTCGAGCTTGAAGGTAAGCTTAATAACATTCTCCTCGACGCTGAGTGCTGCGCCATTTCTAGTGATGGTGATATTTGCCTCCTCAGTCTGCTTTCCGTCTGTAAAGAACTGATAGGTGAGTGATGAGCCGATATAGTCACCGCTAATCTGATAGATGCCATTGGTAACATCTGCCTTATCAGCAATCACCTTATCGCCCTGCTTCAAGGTGATATATAGTGGCTCCCAGCCAGCCTTATTGTCGATGGTGATGTTCACCATGAGCGAGGTGTACTCCTCGGCGCAAGTATAAGTAAATGCGAGTGTTGAAGGGTTGAACGAGATGTCGAACTTACCATTCTTAGCCACCTTAATATTGCCGTTAGCATTCTTTGTGAGGGTGTGCTCAGCATCGGTAGTAAGAACTGAGGCAGCCTCCAAGCCATAGTTCTCGTCCCATGAGTTGCCCTTGACAATCTTAATCTCGTCGTCCTTGTATAGCTCTACGCCACGTGCTACAACCCAGCTGCCCTCAGTGTACATGGCAACAGGAGCTGCAACATCCCATCCCTGGAATGAGCCAACAACACCATACTCCGACACTGCGCCAGGGGTAGGATCTACAGGCTGGTCAGGATCAACAGGCTGATCAGGATCTACGGGCTGGTCAGGGTTCTCAGGCTGCTCAGGCTGCTCAGGCTCAGCGCCCTTCTCACGCCACTCACCCATCTCCCAATCGATGATGTAGTAGCAGTTATAAGGTGCCTCGCCAACGGTAAGGTCGGCAGTCTGATTCCACACGTGGTCAGGCTCAGCATCGCTATTCCATGAGAAAGCGCTATAAGCAGGGTTCATGCGGCAGAAGATGATGCCTGTCATGGTTGCAGGGATCTCGCACTCGTAAACACCGTCGGCATCAGCATCGGTCATAACGACATCGGCGTCGCCAGCATCGCCCCATGCGTGAACAGCATACCATGCGCCATCTACGTTCCATACGCCAGGCACAAGATATACGCTCTTCATATCGACAGGATCGGGCGTTGGTGTTGGATCTGGGTCAGGCGTTGGTGTTGGCTGCTGAGTATCAGACGAGATCTCGCCAAAGTTGTAGATCTTGTGTGCGTTGATCTCCTGCTCCTTAGTTAGGATCTCCTCCTCGCCGATAGCGAACGTAAGCGACACAGCCTCCTTGCCATTAAGCACAGCAACCCACACGTCAGTACCCTTGGCGAGGGTAACGTTAGCGTGCTCAGCACCGTCGTACACAAAAATGCTCTTTGATGCAGAGATAGTTACGTCGAAAGCAGAGCTATAGCGCAAATAAGATGTCTCAGCCTCGAGATATACCTCGTCGCCATCGTCGAAGCCCTTAACCTTAGCATAGAGGCTACCACCAGCCTTGCCTGTCTTAGAGTCGATAGCACCCTCGGCAGCATGCTTGAGCTCCACGGTAACGTCCAAGCCCACGAGGTTATCAACACCCTTGGCATTGCAAGTAAACTTACTCTTTGCGGTTGTGCTATTCTTGAACTCGAACGCAAGGTTGTCGGCCTTAACTACCAATGTCTCGTTGCCCAACCATACTGCGTCCCAAAGGCCTGTGCCATTGTTAAACTGCACATCGGTGCGTGTCTCGTCGGCACCCATGCCGATGGTTGCTGTGAACGAGAGCTCCACGTCGCCAGGTGTTGGATCTGGTGTAGGGTTCTCGGGACCTGGCTCTGGCTTAGGTGTAGGCTCTTCCACGCCCACCTCACATGCCGCTGCGCACAACATAACAAGCACAGCAAGCATCATTTTCCATAAATTCTTCATTGCTATATGTTTTAATGTTTTGTCTAAAGTCTGATGCACCTCGCACACGTACGCACGCACGTGTGGTTATACAAAGGTATAAACTTTTTTTGTGACCACCATAACTATTGAGCAAAGTTTACGCCGAGTGGCGCAAATTTATTGACGAACAGCACTTTTCGGGGGATTAGAGGAGGGGGGGGTGAGAGGTGAAAGGTGAAAGGTGAGAGGTGAAAGGTGAGAGGTGAGAGGTATGGTGTGCTTCGCACGGGGTTTATTTTATGGGATAGATGGGACGAATGGGATAGATAGGATAAATAGGGAGGATAGGGAAGATAAGGAATTTAGGAAAATACTATCACTAAACTCCTTAAATTCATTAAACTCCTTAATCTACCACCTAAATCAGCGCACTAATTTCTTGTCAGAAGCCGTGAGATGTGGTGCATCTAAAAAGGGACTACCCGAGGATAGTACAAGAAGTACAGCCTCGGGTAGTCAGCTTTTTACGATGTGCCGCAGATTGCGGCTTATCACAAGAAATTACTTAACGCGAATCTTCTGACCAATCTGCAACTTAGTAGGATCAATGTCTGGGTTGAGCTCCTGGATTGACTTCTGAGTTGCACCCTCATACTTGAGGGCGATGTGACCCATAGTCTCGCCTGCCACAACAGTGTGGTAAACAGCCTCGCCATTAGAAGTTGAAGTCTCCTCAGCCTTCTTCTCTTCTACCTTCTTCTCCTCTGCCTTCTCCTCAGCCTTAACCTCAGCCTTCTTCTCCTCCTTTACAAGAGGCTTGTTGCCCTTAACACGGATCTTCTGACCAATCTGAATTTTGTTAGGGTTAACATCTGGGTTAAGCTTCTGGATGCGATCAGATGTTGTGTTGTACTGCTTAGCCAAACTTGCGAAGCTCTCGCCCTGAACAATAACGTGATCAACAGCGCTGTCATCAACCTCAGCGATCTTCTCCACGTCGATAGATCCAATCTCCTTCTTGTTGTCTGCGATATCCTTGAAGAGGTTGTCAGATGCAGCATCCTCCTCAGCAAGAGTAGCCTTGTTCAAGCCATTCTCCTCAGAGCGACCATCAGCCTCCATATCCTTAACTGATGACTCGATAGTAACCTTCATACCTACACGTACGAGTGGCTTAAGCTTGTCGAGGTCGGCATTGTTAAGACGGATACAACCCTCAGTAGCACGTGTGCCGATTGACTCAGGAGCGTGAGTACCGTGGATACCGATACCTGTGTGACCAGGGGTCTTGAGGCGGATAAACCAATTACCATAAGCACCAGCAATCTCACCCTTACCATCGCCAAAGTTGTGCTTCCAAGCTGAAGCGTCCTGGATCTGCTGGATTGTGAAATCACCCTCAGGGGTCTTCATATCACCAACCTGCTGCTTGTTACCATAGTTCTTGCCAACAGCTACTGGGAAGCTGAAGATAAGAGCACCATCGCTATCGAAGAGGTTAAGAGTCATGCTCTCCTTAGAGATAACAATGCGGTCAGCCTTGTTAGGATCGCCATTAAGAGCTACCTCGCCCTTGATATCGTCCTCCTCTGCAGCGTCGCCCTCCTCGCCCTCAAGGCCGAAGTCCTCGCCATCAAACTCCTCGTCCCACAACTCCTCCAACTCATCAGTGGCCTGGTCCTGGTTCTTCTTCTGTGTTGTGCCACATGCAACCATTGCAAAAGAGAGGGTTGCTGTGAGCGCCAAAATCAATAAAAACTTAATTTTCATAGTTGTATAAAATTTAAAAAATCATCAATTAATAAAAGTAAACGTCGTATGAGCCATTCATATTTGGCTGAACCTGGTTGATTGCATTACCTGGAACAACGCCAAGAACAATAAAGTCGTTGTTTGCATTGTTAAACTGAACGATAGCCAACATGCAATTATTGTTTGGCATGCTATAATCTCTAATCTGATATGCTACGATGGTGTGCATGCTGAATGGGAACTCGTTGAGCTTAACAACGCTAAGGCTTGCCATGCGCTTGTCGGCATCCAACTTAAGAAGCACATCTGCCACAGCGTGCAAAATCTTGCTGGGCGTGCCATAGTTAAGGTTAGAGCTCTTGTTAAAGACATAGCGCTTAAGCACCTCGAACTGCTCAACGCTCACTACATAGTCAGAGCAGATGTAGCCTTGCTCATAGTAGTCGAGGTATGGGAATACGCCATAGTGCCAAAAGCGGCCATTAGCAAAGAAGTTGTGGCGTGTAACAACAAAGTGCTGACCCGTGTTGTACTTCTGATACTTTGTTGAGTTAGCAACAACAGGCTTGGTACGCATCCACACGTTCGTGCCAAGGATAACAGCACGATACTCGCCCTGCTCCAAGCGCTCGCTGGTCATAGGAAGGCGACCATGAGTAAGCTCGTAGCTGTTGAAGCTAAGCATGTTGCTACCATTGAGTCGGTTAATCTTCGACAGGTCGAAGTGCATACTTAGGTCGGTCCAAGGAGCATAGCTAAACTCGGGAGCCTTAGCCTCCTGCGAACCGCCACACGATGACAACGTTGCAAGAGCAACGATAGCCATGATTAGAAAATGTTTGGTTTTCATAGTAGTAATATATATTATTCTGTTATCTCACGTAGTATATATCGTACGAGCCGTTGGCGCTCGGTGCAATATGATTTACTGCCGAGCCTGGAACAACGCCAAGAACAACGTAGTCGTTGCTGTTGCCCGTAAACTGCACAAATGCCAGCAGCGTGCTATTGTTCACAACATTAAAGTCGTGAATCTTGTAGGTCACAATAACATTTGGGCCAATCACGGCAGTGTCGAGCATCGACACCTGAAGGTTAGGATAGCGCTTAGGCACATTCACCTTGACAAGCACCGCAGCAATAGCATTGAGATACTTGGCAGGGGTCATAACATTCATGTTAGAGCCGCCCGAGAAGATATAGTGCTGCAACATGTCGAACTTATCCTCTTCGATAATATAGTCGTTCGACACATATCCCTCCTTGCCAGCACGCTTGCCACTAAGCACTGTGGCATAGCTCCAATAGCTACCACTCGAGTAGCCTACCGAGCGTGTCACAAGCAGCCTATCACCCGTCTGCACCTGACAACGCTTAGTGCGGTTTTTGAGCTGAGGGTAGCTACGCACCCACACGCCCGTGCCAAGCACTACGGCATTGTACTGCACATCGGCAACATTCTCACGACGAAGCACCATGCGGTCGTTGGTTAGCTCGTAGGTGTTAAAGCGACAAAAGTCGTCCTCTTCGACAATAGCGTCGAGGTTGAAGTATGCGCTAAGGTCTTGCCATGGAGCATAGCCGTGCACCTCGGCATCGTCATCGGAGCTCGAGCCATTGAGTATGATGTAAGCACCACCAGCAATAAGCGCTGCGGCAAAGAGCGTGGAGATAAGGCGCACAACCAAGCGCTTTGTTGGGCTATGCTTAGGCTTAGGCATAGGCTTCACCTCTGGTGTAATAGGTGGTACATCGCCACCCTCTGTTGTGTTCACATCGTTGGGGGTTACCGAAGTAACAATCGAGCAACCACACTTAGGGCATACCTCGAGTGTGTCGGGCACGATTCTGCCACACTGCGAACATTTAACAACTCCCATATTTATCTATCTTCAGTTATAACTTACTCCTCCCACTTAAGCACAAAGGCTGTGCGTGAGGTGTTGTACATGTTTATTGTATAGTACTCCGAGCCATCTTCACGAACATGCGTTGTAGTAAAGTGCTCAGATGTTAGGTCGGTACGGTCGTGACCGCCAAAGCGTGCCTCGTCCGACGAGAACAAGATGGTGTACTTTCCTGCCCAGGGCACACATAGCTCGTAGTCAGGAATCGAGGCTGTAGGGTGCCAATTGAGCACGAAGAGCAAGCCACGGTGCGAATATACCATGGTCTTGTTCACCTCGTCCATCATGTGGTTGTAAGGGTAGCCATCGCCCAACACACCATATTCGTTCACCATCTTCACCATAGCCTTGTCGAACTCGGCAAGGAACGAATAGCGCAAGAAGCCATTCTCCGAAAGCGACCACTGGCGGCGTGCATGCTTATACGACCACTCGTTGCCCGCACGTGGGAAGTCAATCCACTCGGGGTGGCCAAACTCGTTACCCATAAAGTTGAGATATGCCTCACCACCCGTAGTGATGGTCATCAGACGTATCATCTTGTGCAGAGCCATACCTCGATCAATCATCAGGTTCTCCGATGCACGATCCATCGAGAAGTACATCTCCTTGTCCATAAGGCGGAAGGCAATGGTCTTGTCGCCCACCAACGCCTGGTCGTGGCTCTCGGCATATGCCACAGTGCGCACCGAAGGCAGGCGGTTGGTCATCACCGACCACATCTCCCATATGTTCCAATCCTCGTCCTTCTGCTCCTTGAGAAGCTTAATCCAATAGTCGGGGATAGCCATGCCCAAGCGGTAGTCGAAGCCGATACCACCCTCCTCTGGCTTGACGCACGAGCCGGGCATACCACTAACATCCTCGGCGATGCTAATAGCATCGGAGCGGAAGTCGTGGATAAGTTTGTTTGCAAGAGTGAGGTATACTATTGCGTCACGATCAACGCCCTCGTCAAAAAATTTCTCACGACAGTCGAAATCGACATATCCTCGGTGGTGATACAACATAGATGTCACGCCATCGAAGCGGTAGCCATCGAAGTGATACTCCTCCAACCAATATTTCACATTAGATAGTAAGAAGTGCTCAACCTCACGCTTGCCGTAGTCGAAGATTTTCGAGTCCCAATACTGCTGATAGCCCGCATCGCCCGACTTCGAGTAGTGGTGGTCGGAGCCGTCGAGCTCGTTGATGCCCTCGTCGAAGTTCTTTACATAGTGGGCATGCACCAAGTCCATAATCACGGCGATGCCAAGCTCGTGTGCTCGGTCGATAAGCGAGCGTAGTTCGTCGGGCGTACCGAAGCGTGATGATGGAGCGAAGAAGCTCGACACATGGTAGCCAAACGAGCCATAGTATGGGTGCTCGGCGATAGCCATAAGCTGCACGGCATTATATCCAGCCTCCTTGATGCGTGGCAAGATCTCGTCACGGAACTCTACATATGTTCCCACACCCTCCTTCTCCTGTGCCATGCCGACATGAGCCTCATAAATAAGCAACTCACCAACCTTTGGGGCGCGGAAGTCGTCGTGCTCCCATTCGTAAGGACGCTCGATAACAAACTGAGCGGTGTAGTTCTTTGTCACCTCATCCTGCACAACACGCTTGGCATAGGCAGGAATACGGTCACGCCAGCCATTATGTCCGTGAACATGAATCTTGTAGAGCGAGCCGTCGGTGAGGCGATAGTCATACATTGCATCGGGCAGAAATATACTCCACACACCCTCCTTGTTGCGCTGGAGACGTAGCTCAGTGCGCTGCCAATGGTTGAAATCGCCAAAGATGTAGACATCCTTAGCCTCGGGCAGCCACTCTCTGAACCACCAACCCTTCATAGCCTCGTCACGCTGCCAACCGAAGTAACGGTGACCGTTGGCATAGTCCACAATCGAGCCCGCAGACTTCTCAATCTGCTCTAATCGGCTGACATACATGGCATAGCGACGATTAATCTCGCCCTCAACAGGCTTCAACCACTCGTCGGCAGCAACTATCGAAAGAGTATTATTTGTGTTCATCATGCAATTTTTGACATAATTTGTTGCAAAGATACAAAATTATTTTGTATATTTGTCCAATTCACCAGGTTATTTGACTCGAAAAACAACATTTTTTATATTAACTTAAACTTTTTACTATGTTCAAAGGACACCCAAAAGGTCTGTTAGCAGCGGCTCTTAGCAACATGGGCGAGCGTTTCGGTTACTACATCATGAACGCCGTTCTCGTATTGTTCCTCTGCTCGAAGTTCGGACTCGGCGAGGAGACAAGCTCGCTAATCTACTCGTTCTTCTATGCTGGTATCTACATTTTGGCTCTTGTTGGTGGTTACATCGCCGATAAGACTCAGAACTACAAGGGTACCATCATGGCAGGTTTGATGATTATGGCAACAGGTTATGTGTTGCTCTCTATTCCAATCCTTGCCACATCAACTAACATCAGCTGGTTGCTCCCATTGACCTGCTTGGCTTTGTTCGTTATTGCATTTGGTAACGGTCTGTTTAAGGGTAACTTGCAGGCTATCGTGGGTCAGATGTACGACAACCTCGAGGCCGAGGCAGCAAAAGAGGGCGAGGAGGCATTGAAGGCAGCTAAGGATAAGCGTGACTCAGGCTTCCAGATCTTCTACGTATTCATCAACGTGGGTGGTGTTGTTGCTCCATTCGTTGCTCCATTGCTCCGTAAGTGGTGGCTCAACGCACACGACATGATCTACAACGCTCAGCTCCCAGCACTCTGCCACAAGTTCCAGGCAACAGGCGAGACCTCAGAGCAGCTCACCAAGCTTGCTACAGAGTCAAGCCTTCAGCCTATCGAGGACATGGGCACATTCTGCGGCGACTATCTTCAGATCTTCAACGAGGGTATCCACTACTCGTTCATCGCATCTGTTGCAGCAATGCTCATCTCGCTAACAATCTTTATCTCAACACGTAAGCGCTTCCCAACTCCTTCAAAGAAGGCAGCAACAGTATCTGTTGATTACACTCCTGAGGAGCGTATGGCAGCAGCTAAGGAGATCAAGCAGCGTATGTATGCTCTCTTCGCAGTGTTGGCTATCGCCATCTTCTTCTGGTTTGCATTCCACCAGAATGGCACATCACTCTCAATGTTCGCTCGTGACTTCGTGAAGTCTGATAGCGTTGCTCCTGAGGTATGGCAGGCACTAAACCCATTGTACGTTATCCTTCTTACCCCTGTTATCATGTGGGTATTTGGCGCATTGGGTCGTCGTGGCAAGTACATCTCAACACCTCGCAAGATTGCCATCGGTATGGCTATCGCAGGTGCTGCTTACGTATTCCTTGCTGGCTACTCTTACATCATGGGCTATCCATCTGCTACTGAGGCACGTGCAAACGGCGTTGAGCTCTCAGGACCATGGGTACTCTTCGTGCTCTACTTCTTCCTCACAGTAGCCGAGTTGTTCATCTCGCCACTTGGTCTTTCGTTCGTATCGAAGGTTGCTCCTAAGCATATGCTCGGTTTGTGCCAGGGCTTGTGGTTGGGTGCTACAGCAGTGGGCAACCTCCTTCTTTGGATTGGTCCACTTATCTACAACGCAGCACCAATTTGGATCTGCTGGACAGTATTCCTAAGCGTATGCCTTGTATCTATGGGTATCATGCTTGGTATGGTTAAGTGGTTGGAGCGTGTAACTAACGCATAATCACAAGGATAAAGGGTCGATTGCGACCTTTCAGCCAAAGCCTCGAATGGACTCCATTCGGGGCTTTTTTGTGTTAATTGACAGGGCTGGGAGATGAGAGCGCAGAGATAGGGAGTTTAGGGAGTTTAGAGAAATTAGAGAGTTTAAGGAAGGCGCTATCATCAATTATTCGCAAGACATAATCACTAAATTCCTTAATCTCCTTAAACTCCCT
>JAFZEX010000024.1 GCA_017560425.1 Alistipes sp. | reverse complement strand
GAAGGGGTTAGGCTTGGTCTATCTCAAATGAAGACCCCTCGGGATAGTACTTAATAGTACAGCCCGAGGGGTCTTGCGTTTGAGATGGGCCGAGAATGACCCCTTATCACAACAAATTAATATTGTTCTTTCTCATTTGGGAAATCACGCCTCTTCACATCATCGACATAGTGGCCTACCGCCTCAGAGATGGCTGTGCCGAGGTCGGCATAGCGGCGAAGGAAGCGTGGTGAGAATGCCTGGGTGATGCCGAGCATGTCGTGTGCCACGAGCACCTGACCATCGGTAGCGCCACCAGCACCAATGCCAATAGTTGGGATATGAAGCTCCTTAGATACTCTTTCGCCGAGCGTTGCAGGGATCTTCTCAAGGACTACTGCGAAGCAGCCAGCCTCCTCCAAGAGCTTAGCATCACGCACAAGCTTCTCGGCCTCGGCCTCGCTCTTAGCACGCACGTTGTATGTTCCGAACTTGTGGATAGACTGTGGCATAAGTCCGAGGTGACCCATAACGGGGATACCTGCCGAGAGGATACGCTGGATAGACTCCAACACCTCCTCGCCACCTTCGAGCTTCACAGCATCTGCCTCGGTCTCCTTCATGATGCGGACTGCCGAGTCGAGGGCAAGCTTCGAGTTACCCTGATAGGTACCGAAGGGTAGATCGACGACAACCAAGGCACGCTCCACGGCACGAACAACCGACTTAGCGTGGTAGATCATCATATCGAGGGTGATAGGCAACGTTGTCTCGAAGCCCGCCATGACGTTTGCGGCAGAGTCGCCAACAAGGATAACGTCGATACCGGCCTGATCAACAATCTTAGCCATAGAGTAATCATAAGAGGTGAGCATGGCAATCTTCTCGCCACGCTGCTTCATCTCGGTAAGTCGCAGAGTAGTAACTGCTCTTACTGTGCTTTCAACTGACATATTATGCGTTGTTTAGAACTATTATAATGCAAATATAACACACCTAAGCGAAAAAACAAAATATATAACCATTTTCGCCAAAACTCTACTCAACGTCATCAATGCTTTCGAGCAGGTAGACATCGTAGAGAGTTTGCCCCGCATCATCTTGGCGCAGCACCATCAACACGTCGAAACGCAGCGATATAAACTCGCCAATGGGGGCATAGTAGGGATCCTCGATGCGGTAGTAGCCAAGTTCGCTGTTATAGTCGATATAGTACATCGCAACTACCCTACCCGAGCTTGTAGCCCGGGCAAAGCGGTCATGCTCCTTGCTATAGACAAAATAGCGTGTATCTCCCTCATACTGAGGACACACATGCTTGTTTACTGTCACGCTATTCACCTCGTCTAAATGCTTCGAAAAGGCGTATACATAGCAACATAATTTGTCCTGAGCAGATACCCCAACAAGGGATGCCACGAGCAAGAAAAATATGAGAAATAGTCGTTTCATAGTGGTGTGCATAGGCTAAGTTGCCTACTACAAAATTAAGATATTTTTTTGAAATAGCCGACCCGTCGCAACTTTTTTTGGCAAAAAATACCTATATATATTGGTATTTCAGGAAATTATGCCTATATTTGCAACGTAATTAAGCGAGAGTAAGGGGACGGAGAGTCCCCTTATTTCGTCTATCTACCGCAACAAAAGTTTAACCGTAGACACAATAATTTAAGCATATATGATTGACGCAAAGCAAGTTATAGAGATTGCCGAGAAGCAATTGCAGGGCAGCGACCTGTTCGTTGTCGAGTGCAAGACATCGCCAATGGGCGAAATTGAGCTACTCATCGATAGCGACACCGCTGTAAAGTTGGAGGATTGTGCAGCCCTTAATCGTGCTATTGAGGCGGAGCTCGACCGTGAGGTTGAGGACTACTCGCTAATGGTGGCATCGGCGGGCATCGGCTCGGAGCTCAAGCTACTTCGTCAGTATCGCAAGATTATTGGCAGCTCGGTAGAGGTGCTCCTCAAGGACGGCATCAAGATCTTGGCGAAGCTCAACGACGCTAATGAGGAGGGCATAACCCTCTCGTACGAGGAGAAGCAGGCCGTTGAGGGCAAGAAGCGCAAGGTAACAGTGGAGGTTACCAAGGAGTACAAGTGGGAGCAGATAAAGTACACCAAGGAGTATCTCGACTTCAAGTAACAGAACAAGCAAACAATAAACAAAAACAAATATAAAAGCAAAATGAAGTACATTAACCTTATCAGCAACTTTGCTGAGTTCAAAGAGTTGAAGAGCATCGACAACACCACACTTATCGGTGTTTTGGAGGATGTATTCCGCCATGCCCTTCAGAAGCAGTTTGAGAGCGATGAGAACTTCGACGTTATCATCAACCCTGAGAAGGGTGACCTCGAGATTTGGCGTAACCGTACCGTTGTTGAGGACGACAACGTGGAGAACCCTAACACCGAGATTTCGCTCTCTGACGTTAAGGCTATCGACCCATCATACGAGTTGGGCGACGAGTATGTAGACCAGATCGACATGACACAGTTTGGTCGTCGTGCCGTGTTGTCACTACGCCAGAACCTCGCATCACGCATCCTCGACTTGGAGAAGGCTGCCTTGTTCGAGAAGTACTCTGAGCGTGTTGGCGAGATTATCACCGGCGAGGTTTACCAGGTATGGAAGAAGGAGGTTTTGGTGCGTGACGACGAGGATAACGACCTCGTATTGCCAAAGGGCGAGCAGATTCCTAACGACTTCTACCGCAAGGGCGACGCTATCAAGGCTATCGTGAAGTCGGTTGAGATGAACAACAACCAGCCTCGCATCATACTTTCACGTACCGACAACCAGTTCCTCGAGCGTTTGTTCGAGCAGGAGGTACCTGAGATCTACGATGGTCTTATCACCATCAAGAAGATTGCTCGCATCCCTGGTGAGCGTGCTAAGGTTGCTGTTGAGTCGTACGACGACCGTATCGACCCTGTAGGTGCATGTGTGGGTATGAAGGGTTCACGTATCTACACTATCGTTAAGGAGCTTCGCAACGAGAACATCGACGTTGTAAACTACACAGCAAACACATCGTTGATGATTCAGCGCTCGTTGAATCCTGCGAAGATCTCGACAATCACCATCGACGAGGAGCGTAAGACAGCATCTGTTTACCTCAAGCCTGAGGAGGTGTCGTTGGCTATCGGTAAGGGTGGTCTTAACATTCGTCTTTCTAAGCTTTTGACAGGCTACGACATCGACGTATATCGTGAGATTGAGGAGGAGGATGTAGCACTAACCGAGTTCTCAGACGAGATTGAGGGCTGGATTATCGAGGCGTTGAAGAATGCTGGTTGCGACACTGCTAAGAGCGTATTGGAGCTCTCGGTAGAGGAGATTGCACAGCGTGCCGACCTCGAGGTAGAGCAGGCAGCTGAGGTAGTAGCCATTCTCAAGGCTGAGTTTGAGTAGTCTAACAGTAACAAAACACGAGATTAATGGATAACAATAAAAAGATAAGGCTTATACAGGTTGCAAAGGAGTTTAAGGTAGGTTTCAACACTATCGCCGATTTTCTCCAGCGCAAGGGCCTACAGAGCGACTGCTCACCATCATCGCCCGTTTCAGCCGAGGTATATGCCGCATTGGAAAAGGAGTTCGGTGCCAACCGCAAGGCTGGTGGCGAGCGTGATGCTGTGCGTGAGCGCATACAGCAGAAGGGCTCAGTGAGCATCAACAATCAGGGTCAGAAGGACGAGGAGGATGAGGAGCTTATCATCAAGAGCAACATCATCAACGTAAAGGACGAGGTGCGTGGTCCAAAGATTTTGGGCAAGATCGACCTCGAGCCTAAGAAGCCTGAGCCAAAGAAGGAGGAGTCAAAGAAGGAGGAGTCAAAGAAGGAGGAGCCTAAGAAGGTTGTTGAGGAGCCTAAGAAGGTTGTTGAGACTCCAAAGCCTGTCGTAGAGCAGAAGCCTGCAACGGAGCCTGTAGCTCAGGAGCCTAAGCGTAACTCAGTATTCCGCACAGAGGTGGAGCAGCTTGGTGGCCCAAAGATTTTGGGCACTATGGACGTGTCGAACATGGTTCCTGGTGGCAAGCACAAGCGCAAGCGCCTCGAGAAGGAGAAGGTGAATGTTGCTAAGGAGGGCAAGAATGTTGGCAAGCACGAGAAGGGTGGCAACAACAATGCCAACGCTCAGCGCCAGGAGCAGAAGCAGCAGAACAAGCAGCAGGAGCAGCAGTCAAAGAAGAACAAGAAGCAGAACAAGCAGCAGCCAAAGCCTGTGGTACGCCAGGAGGTATCTGACGAGGAGGTATCAAAGCAGGTTAAGGACACCTTGGCACGTCTTACAGCCAAGGGTACTAAGTCGAAGGGTGCTAAGTATCGTAAGGAGAAGCGTGAGGAGGTTCGTGAGCGCATGAACGAGGAGATCGAGCGCGAGGAGATGGAGCGCAGCGTGCTCAAGGTAACAGAGTTCGTTACCGTGAGTGAGCTCGCTACCATGATGAACGTATCGCCAATGGACGTTATCTCTGCATGTATGAACCTCGGCTTGATGGTATCTATCAACCAGCGTCTCGATGCTGAGGCATTGGTGGTTGTTGCCGAGGAGTTTGGCTTCAGCGTGGAGTTCGTATCAGTAGAGATTCAGGAGGCTATCGAGACCGACACAGATACTGACGAGGAGCTCGTGGCACGTCCACCTATCGTTACCGTGATGGGTCACGTAGACCACGGTAAGACATCGCTCTTGGATAATATCCGTAAGACAAACGTAACAGCAGGTGAGGCTGGTGGTATCACCCAGCACATTGGTGCTTACTCAGTAGAGCTCAACGGTCAAAAAATCACCTTCCTTGACACCCCTGGTCACGAGGCGTTTACTGCTATGCGTGCCCGTGGTGCTAAGATGACCGACGTGGCTATCATCATCGTGGCTGCCGACGACAGCGTCATGCCACAGACCGTGGAGGCTATCAACCACGCCTCAGCAGCGGGTGTACCTATGGTATTCGCCATCAACAAGATGGATAAGCCACAGGCAAACTCTGACCGCATTCGTGAGCAGCTCTCTCAGATGAACTACCTCGTAGAGGATTGGGGTGGTAAGTATCAGTGCCAGGAGGTATCTGCAAAGCAGGGTCTTAACCTCGACAAGCTCCTCGAGAAGGTATTGCTCGAGGCTGAGGTGTTGGAGCTCAAGGCTAACCCTAACCGCAAGGCTACAGGTGCTGTCATCGAGTCGATGTTGGATAAGGGTCGTGGCTATGTAGCTACTATCATGGTGCAGAACGGTACATTGCGTGTAGGCGATGTATTGCTCTCAGGAACATATACAGGTCGTGTTAAGGCGATGTTCGACGAGAATGGTCGCAAGGTAACCGAGGCAGGTCCATCAACTCCTGTTCAGGTGCTTGGTCTTAACGGTGCGCCACAGGCGGGTGACACGTTCAACGTTATGGACGACGACCGCTCGGCACGTGAGATTGCCAACAAGCGTGAGCAGTTGCAGCGTATGCAGGGCATCATGACCCAAAAGCACGTGACACTCGACGAGATCGGTCGCCGTATCGCTATCGGCTCGTTCAAGGAGCTTAACATCATCGTTAAGGGTGACGTGGACGGCTCGGTTGAGGCTATGACAGGTTCGCTCATCAAGCTCTCGAAGGAGAGTGTTCAGGTGAACGTTATCCACTCGGCTGTAGGTCAGATCTCGGAGAGCGACGTATTGCTCGCAGCAGCATCTAACGCCATCATCGTTGGTTTCCAGGTACGTCCATCGGCTGCCGCACGTAAGGCTGCCGAGAAGGAGCAGATCGATATCCGCCTCTACTCTATCATCTACGATGCTATCAACGAGATCAAGGATGCTATCGAGGGTATGTTGGAGCCTGTGATGAAGGAGGAGATTGTATGCTCTACCGAGGTTATGGAGACCTTCAAGATCTCGAAGGTGGGTACTGTTGCCGGCTGTATTGTGCGTGAGGGTAAGATGCAGCGCAACACTGCTATCCGCGTAATCCGTGACGGTATCGTAATCTACACCGGTAAGCTCGGCTCATTGCGCCGCTTCAAGGACGATGTTAAGGAGGTTACCGTAGGTCAGGATTGCGGTCTTAACATCGAGTCGTACAACGATATCAAGGTTGGCGATATTATCGAGGGTTACGAGCAGGTAGAGGTAAAGCGCAAGTAATTTTGTTGTGATAAAGGGCCATCTTTGGCACCAAGCTTATTGCCCCGAAAGGGGATATACGTCAAGTATACCCCCTTCCGTGACAATTTCGACTTAGCACCAAATCTAACCCTTTCTAACAACAAAATATAATAGTACCCAAAACAAGAATAACTAACAAACCTAAAATAAAACTTAGAGACATGTACAACATTAAGTTCACAACTGCAGCCGAGGCTGTTAAGTGTATCAAGTCGGGTGATCATATTCACCTTAGCTCAGTGGCATCTGCTCCTCAGTGCCTTATCAAGGCTATGTGCGACCGTGGTCGCAATGGCGAGTTCAAGGATGTACACATCCACCACCTCCACACTGAGGGCCCAGCACCATATGCTGACCCAGAGTTCGAGGGCGTATTCCAGCTCGACTCATTCTTCGTAGGTGGCAACGTGCGCAAGGTTACACAGAGCGGCTATGCTGACTATATTCCAATCTTCTTGAGCGAGACTCAGAAGCTTTACCGTTCAGGCGCTGTGCCATGTAACGTTGCTATGATCCAGGTGTCACGCCCAGACAAGCACGGCTATGTATCTTTGGGTACATCAGTAGATGCTACATTGGCTGCTGTTGAGTGCGCTGACTATGTTATCGCCGTAGTAAACAAGTACGTTCCACGTTCGTTCGGTGATGCTATGATCCACTCATCACGCATCAACTTCTTCGTTGAGGACGACCAGCCATTGGAGGAGGCTCACTTCACAGCTCCTAACGAGGTTGAGACAAAGATCGGTAACTTGTGTGCTGGCCTTATCGAGGACGGTGCTACACTTCAGATGGGTATCGGCGCTATTCCTAACGCTGTTCTTGCACAGCTCGGAGGCCACAAGAACCTTGGTGTTCACACCGAGATGTTCGCCGATGGCGTGCTTCCACTCGTTGAGAAGGGCGTTATCAACGGTGCTTTGAAGAACATCGACAAGGGTAAGATGGTATCTACATTCTTGATGGGTTCACAGAAGGTTTACGACTTCATCGACGACAACCCAGGCGTATTGATGATGGACGTAGGCTACACTAACGACCCATTCGTTATTGCTAAGAACGACCGAGTTACTGCTATTAACTCAGCTCTTCAGGTAGATATCACCGGTCAGGTATGTGCCGACTCTCTTGGTCGCAAGTTCTACTCTGGCGTAGGTGGTCAGGTTGATTTCATCTATGGTGCATCACTCTCGAAGGGTGGTAAGGCAATCATCGCTATGCCATCAATCACCACTAAGGGTGTATCAAAGATCTCTGACGTGTTGACTGAGGGTGCTGGTGTTGTTACTACTCGTAACCACATCCACTGGTTCGTAACTGAGAATGGTGCTGTTGATTTGTATGGCAAGAGCCTTCAGGAGCGTGCTCGTTTGATCATCTCTGTAGCTCACCCATCAGCACAGGAGGCTTTGGACGAGGCAGCATTCAACCGCTACGGTTCACACCACCACTATGTTAAGGGCTATATGTCGAAGTAATACTTTGATAAGTTCCCTTTTATGTAAAGCCTTCCCACTTGGGAGGGCTTTTTTTAAGTTTTAGGGAATTTAGGGAATATAGAGAATTTAAGGAATCGTCGCTAAACTCCTTAAATTCCCTAAACTCTCTATTTTCCCCTTCTTTCTACACGCATACGGTGCATTTTCTCTTTGAAGCCTCCCTCATCAAGAAATTGTTCAGAAAGCGAAGCAAGGAGTTTATGTAGCAGATAGTCCTCCTGCTTGAGTAGAATGATTGCCATATTGGCGACCGTGTCAAGAGGGCGGGATTTTGCAATGTCTAAAATTGATTGATTGCTACCGTCACTGCCAAGTTTGCGCATCGCAATAAACTTATCGGAGTCTTCACGCCACAGTTCATAACCATTCACACGCAGATAGTCCTCATAATCCGTTAGCAACTCTTTTAAACTCGCCTTAGCAACATTGATAAGTTTGATGCCCATCTCGATTGAGGTTTCTGCATCCGCATTACCCTCAACAATATTTTGTTTGCCAGAGCGTGCAGCTTGAACCATCTGGTCTATCGTGCGGTCACAATGCGCAAATGCCAAATTCGCAAAATGATAGGTTATATCGTATATTAGTTCGGCTTTACGATAACATATTAGATTTCGATGGTCTCCTTGCGACTTTATTAGAATTGCATCATTCATAGGTCATCTTTTTCACAAAGATAATAAATATATTAGAGAATTTAGGGAATTTAGGGAGTTTAGTGAATATAGTGCTAAACTTTAATTTCCTTAACCTCCTTAAATTCATTAAACTCTCTATTTATTTGCTCAGTCAAAAATAATTACTTAAATTTGTAGTGCAGTCCTCGGATTGCAGACATATTTATTAGTGAAAGTGTTTCGCTAATCCTTAAAGAAAAAATTTGGCGATTTTAAACGGAAGGATAACGAATGCTTACATCACTTGTATTGGTATGCTATGTCGGCACGCTCTGTGCCTACTCCACATACTGTACAGGTGTGGAGTATTGTTTATTTCCGTTGAGGCCACGCCAAATGCCTTTCTTTAGATAAACGAACATCTCCACACTTTCTTTTTATATTAACCCGTTGTTGGAGGTGGGGCGGAAGCAAATAGTTATATAACAATCATTATGAAAAAGCTGTTGTCTATATTGACTCTATCATTATTTTTATTTGAGGTTTCTGCTCAAACCAAAGTTGTTTATTGCGATGTGTATGCAAGAGGTGGTGGCTTAAATCTAACAGTAACTATCTCTTTCGACAATCAGTCCTATGACTTTTATGATACAATGAATATTGGAGAAGTGCTTAATATTATGGCAACAGACGGTTGGGTTCTAGACAGAGATATTGTCATTCCTCGTCATCCATTATTTTCTTTGTTTACTCGTCATAAGTTGCATTTTATAATGAAAAAGGAGTACCAAAAGGGTGAAAATCCATTCGCAGGAATAATAAATAGATTTTCGTCTAACACAACAAAAAGTGGGTCACCTACTCCCGCACATCAGGATCAAGATGACAATAGCATAATTGAGTATAAAGGTGTAAAGGCTATTAAAGGAGCAATTTTAAATGATAAGATTATACTTTTAGCCATAGAAGGCAAAGTAGGAACATGGGCAGAGGCTACTGAGCATTGTAAATCATTAGGGAGCGAATGGAGACTACCAACAATTGATGAGATAAAAAAAGTTAAACGCAAATTACAAGACAATGCATATTGGACCAACGTAGAGGTAAATGAAAACCGAGCCAAATACTATGCATATTCATACAATGAAGCCTTTAATGCAAATAAAACCTCTACATTCTATATTCAACCTATCGCAATAGTAGATGTTAATGAATTAGAGTAACAACGCATACCTTATATCTTATTAGAGCTGTTCAATTTGGACAGCTCTTTTCTTATTGCTATATTTGCGAAAAGACTACTAACCTATGAGAAGAGTTTTACTTATTGTGTTGTGCCTTGTGATGGTCGGCACAGCGAAGTGCCATGCGCAGCAGAAGAATGCGGTGAAGGTGACGTTCCTGTCGTGGATTACGGGTAGCACGAAGCTATCGTACGAGCGAGCATTTCCCGCAGTGAAGCAGAGTGGCGAGTTTTGCACAAGCCTTATCTCGGCGGGCTACGACAAGTTCAAGAACGACCCTATGGGCTTCACGCTACGCTATAGCCACAAGTTCTTCGTGGCGGGATATGACCAGAGCAAGCCCCTTATGGGCTTCTACCTACGCCCCGAGGTAATCTACTCGCACTACAACTATACCAACTCGGTAACGGCACTACGCACGCCCGTGCGCATGGGTGCTCTGCTCGGCACGTTTGGCTATCAGTACTGCTATAAGCACTTTATTGCCGACGCATGGGTTGGCGCAGGCTACGCCGGTGGCAAGACCGCCGAGACAGGCTACTACCACGGCTTCAAGACGTGGAACCTCTTTGGCAAAAACATCGACAACCTCGCCATGAGCTTCAGCATCAGGCTTGGCGTTGTGTGGTAGAGGCGTACGAGATAGGATAGATGGGATAGATGGGACGAATGGGATAGATGGGACAAATGGGATAGATGGGGCAAATGGGATAGATGAGATAGATGAGATAGATGAGATAGATGGGAGAAATAACCCATCAAGCGAAGCGTCACCCATCACCCTCATCAAGCGGAGCGTTACCCATCACCCCCATCAAGCGTAGCGCTCCTATTTATTCCCTACCCCGTCACTAAGCGCACAAGATTTGTTGTTAGAAGGGGTTAGGCTTGGTCTATCGCAAAAGAAGACCCCTCGGGATAGTACTCGAAGTACAGCCCGAGGGGTCTTTCTTTTGGGATGGGCCGAGAATGACCCCTTATCACAACAAATCAGGTCGGAGGGTTTGTGTGCGCTGAAAAGCCTGCTCCTCCTGCCACTTTTCTATCTCGGCGAAGTTGCCTGAAAGGAGTACCTCGGGCACCTTCCAGCCGTTGAACTCGGAGGGGCGAGTGTAGACGGGTGGTGCGAGGAGGTTATCCTGGAAGCAGTCGGTGAGTGCCGATGCCTCGTCGCCAATAGCGCCAGGAATGATGCGCACCACAGAGTCAGCGATGACGCACGCAGCGAGCTCGCCACCGGTGAGCACATAGTCGCCGATAGATATCTCACGAGTTATGAGGTGCTCACGGATGCGGTAGTCGATACCCTTGTAGTGGCCACACAATATGATGATGTTGTTCATCAGCGACAGGCGGTTTGCCTCACGCTGGTTGTACTGAATGCCATCGGGCGAGGTGAAGATAATCTCGTCGTAGTGGCGCTCCGACTTAAGCTTCTCGATACAGCGATACACCGGCTCAATCTTCATTACCATGCCCGCCTCGCCACCAAAGGGGTAGTCGTCTACGGTGCGACGCTTGTCGTCGGTGTAGTCACGCAGGTTGTGAACATAAATCTCGGCATGTCCCGACTCCTGAGCTCGCTTCAATATTGACTCGTTGAGCGGCGATGTGAGCAGCTCGGGAACAACAGTGATGATGTCTATGCGCATAGCATCGTGGGGTTAGTGGTTATCCTTTATAGTTAATCTCGTTGTTGAGCACCTCGGTAACGAAGGGGTTATAGAGGGTCTCGTGGCCTATTGTCGAACTCTCCTCGTGGCCAGGGTATATCGCTACATCGTCGCCAAGAGGGATAATCTCCTCGAGGATAGAGCGCATAATCCATGAGTAGTCGCCACCAGGAAGGTCGGTGCGGCCGATGCTCTCACGGAAGAGCGTGTCGCCCGTGAACAGCGCCTTAGCCTCGGGGTTGTATAGCGACACGTGGCCAGGAGTATGACCAGGTGTATAGATAACCTTAAGGGTGGTGTTACCGAAGGTTATCTCATCGCACTCGTCGAGGTCGATATCAATCTCGGGCACAGGGTTGCACTTTAGTCCATACATCGTTACCGACGAGTCGGTAGCCATAAGGAACTTATCCTCTGAAGAGCATGCGAACTTAGCGCCGAAGGTCTTCACGACGTACATCACACCCTGCGTATGGTCGAAGTGACCATGGGTGTTTACCGCCATCACGACATTAAGGCCGAGCTCCTCGACAACGGTGCGTAGGTGGTCGTTCTCAGCCTCCGACATATTACCTGCATCTACGACGATAGCCTCCTTAGTGTCGTCCCACACAAGGTAGGTATTCTCCCTAAATGGGTTAAATACAAGACGTTTGATATTCATAATTTTGCAATGTTTTACTCTATGACAGCCTTCACGGTTATGCGCTTTGTGCCGCTCTTGGCTGTTGAAAATACCTGCATCACACGGTAGTATTGCCCCTTGATTGCCTTGGCGGGGTCGAGCGTGATGGTGAGCACACCTCGCTCCGAGGGCTCAATCTTCTTGCGCTCATACTTCACCGACATGCACGAACAGCTCGTGCGCACCTCGGTAATCACGAGGGGCACATCGCCCGTGTTGGTGAAGCTCAGGCGCATTAGCTGCTTACCACCATCTTGGGCTATAGAGCCAAAATCTACGACCATGCTTCCGAACTCGATCTCTGCGCCCTTAGGCTCTTGTGCCGTGACATACGTGAGCGAGAGCATGGCGAGGAGCAGCATGGCGAGTCTGCGTTGTAATGCTTCCATTAATTTACTTTATAGGTATAGGTTATTGTTCCCGTCTGCGTCATGCGCGATGGGTCGGGCTTAAACTTGGTCTCGAGGGCGGCTCGAATAGCATTCTCACGTAGCGTGCGGTCGTTAGTTGTTGTACCCTGGCCTACGACCGTGGCACTCTCAACCTTACCATCGCTATTTACAACTACCGCCACAACAACCTTGCCCACGGCATTATTGCCCGAGGGGCGTGGGTAGCCGCCAAGCATGCCTCGAGTTCGAAGACCTCCATCGAAATCGACATCGCCCGTAACGTTAAGACCTGTGCCCTCACCGCTATGGCTCTCGTTCTCACCCTCGGGGGCAAGCCTATTGCCATCTACCACCTCCTCGTCGGGCGTGATGCCCGCCGTAGGCTTGAAGAGCGCCATCTGGTTTACCGTCTGCGTCTGCTCCTCCTCGCCCGAGGTTTGGTTGGTGGTGTTCTCGGGGGCTACATTCTCGAATGCCTGCTTAGGATCAGGCGTAGGCGTGACGGTCTTTGGCTGCTCAACAGGCGCGGGCTCGGGCTTAGGCTCGGGCATAGGCTCGGGCGCAGGCTCGAGATACTCGATCGCAACAAGCATCTCCTGCGCCTCCGTAGGCTCCACGTCGATGGTGATAAGGCTAAAGACAAATGCCACCACAGCCATGACAACGATAGTTATCACAGCGGCATACCTCTTCGACGAGTTGTTTATGGGATTGTAGTACTCCATTACTTCTTATCGGTTGCCAACACCATCTTATAACGCTGCACGCCAGGGGCAACATCGCCCGCCGCCTTGTTCTGATCGTTAATCATGTCGATAATCGTGAGCAAGGCATCGACAGTGGTATTATCCTTCTCGCAGTGCACCGACACGATAAGCGCCTTGCCTGTATCTGCCATGTTCGACTCGTAGTAGGCGTTGAGCTCCGTTGCGAGCTCCTGGGCATCGTTATAAGGGTTGTTCTGCTTGCCGTTGAAGATATATACATATCCCGAAGGGCGGCTCAACACCGAGATAGATACTGCCGAGGGGTCGCCCATGGTGCTCGACGACGATGGCAACGTTAGCTTCACAGCGTTGTTGGGGTTGATGAGTGTTGTTGCCAGCACGAAGAACACCAACAAGAGGAAGATAAGGTCGGTCATCGACGATGACGAGAAGTTTGAATCAATTTTAGAACTTCTTTTGATTGCCATAACTCAACTATTTTACAGGCTGGTTCAAGATATCCATAAATGCAATTGTGGTAGCCTCCATGCGGAACACCATCTTCTCGACACGTGCTACAAGGTAGTTGTGAGCAAAGTATGCAGGGATACCCACGATAAGACCACCCACGGTAGTAACCATCGCAACGTACATACCTGCTGAGAGCTGAGCAAGCTCGATGCCACCGCTCTGATTTGCCGACATGTCGATGAAGACCTGCACCATACCTGTTACAGTACCCAAGAAACCGATCATTGGGGCACCACCAGCGATAGATGCCAACCATGGAAGACCTGTCTCCATCTTAGCAACCTCAACATTTGCCACATTCTCGATAGCTGTCTGAATGTCGCTCATAGGACGGCCGATACGCTCGATGCCCTTCTCGATCATGCGAGCAAATGGCGAGTCGGTGCGACGGCATAGGTCGATAGCCGAGTTGATGTTGCCCTCGAGGATATAGTCACGAATGCGGTTCATGAAGTTCTTGTCGATCTGCGTTGCCTTGCGGATAGCGATGAAGCGCTCAACGAAGATGAAGATCATCACTGCAGCCAAAGCCACAAGCACCCACATTAGCCAACCACCACTCGAGAATAGCTCCCAAAAGCTAATAGAAAGGTTCTCCGAGGTTTGGTTTACCGTAGTCTCAGCTGCTGGATTCTCAGCAGCATCCATCACCTGCTCGGCAGGTGCAACTGTAAGCAAATTAATCATGATTTTAAGTAAGGTTTTAGTTATTAATTATTTTGTATTCGTTATCTTCTGTTTGCAACTAAACGTTTTAGTCCAGGGTTATAGTATCTTGCTTCTCGCCCTTTCGCTCTTGTCGTCTCTGCTCACGTCTCTTCTTGCCCTCGCTATTCTTAAAACGAAGACTCCACTTCTGATATAGCTCCTTGAAGGTGTTGAAGCTCTCTCGGCAGTAGAAACCTACGCCCGACTCCTGAAGACCCTGGTTCTCACCATAGCGGTCGATAGTCTGCGTGAAGCCCTTGAGGCGGAAGACACCCTCGGGGTCGATGAGCCACGATATGAAGCCCTCGGCAATGAAGTTCGAGGCATTCTGCGTGGTCTGCTTCGCAGCATCTGAGAGATAACCACCCTCAACCTCGACAAGCAGACGGTTGTTAAACCAGCTCTTCGAGAAGCCGAAGTCTACCTCGTCGCCCGTAAGGTCGGTACGTGGTCGGTAGCGCAAGGTGATGTTGAATTTGTCGCCCGAGAGCCAATTGCTAAGCTGGTTTGACAGCAGCTCAAAGCCCGTGGTAGCAGAGAGTGAAGCACCCATGGCACTCGTATCCTCTGCCGAGAAGGTGTTGGCAGCAAGCAGCCAGAACATCTGCGTGGCGATAGCCTGCTGGTCGTTGAGCGACGACTTGACGATAGTCTGAATCTCGGGGGCTACGTTTGGCACATCAACATCGAAGCTCACGTCGGGCTTCATAAGCTCGCCCGTGAGGTTGATATAGCAGTTTACGGGCACAGCACGAGCAATGTCTACACCCTGCATCGAGTTGCCGAGCAGCGGCTTGAGCGATGCCTTGGTGCTATACACCGCATCGATATCGAGCTCAGCACCCAACGGATCACCCGTCCACTTTATTGTTGAGCCGGGCTCCACAGTAAAGAGCTTGTTAATAACATTTTGCAGCGTGAAGAGGTATGTACCCTCCGAGATGGTGTAGTCGCCACTCATCTCGAAGAGGTTAGCCTTAGGCACAATGCGCATGGCAATCTGTCCCGAGCCCTTACCCTTGATGATATCGCCCACGGTAGGGTCGATAACGAGCTGCACCTCGATATTTGGCAAGATGTTGAGCGATATATCCATATCCATCATGCCATCGGAGCTGCTCGATATACGGTTCTTACGCTCGTAAGCCATCATACGGCGGGTGATAAAGCGGGTGGTGTCGATGGTTGCTGCCTCAGGCTCCTTAAACTTCACGAAGTCGGCATACGACACATCCTCCTTACCCGTGAGCGGCATGTAGAACTTAGAGTTGTCGGAGCTTGTTCCCACAACATCCATCTTCATGCCTCGCTTATCGCCCCTAAACGATGCTCGTCCCGAGGCATAGACGTGTCCATAGAACAAGTCGTTATCCTTGGCATGGGTGTCGAGCACGAGCATATCCTTGGCATCGATATCGATGCTATATGTGATATTCGACAAGTGGTCGAGGCCAATGTCCATAGAGTAGTATCCCCTATTTCCCTCGGCGTCGAACACCGGAATCTTGTCGGCGATAAAGTGGTTCTTGACAATATCTACCTTACCCGCAGGGGCCTTATAGCGAGTGTTGAGATAATCGACATGCACATCAAGGCTGTCGATGACCACCGAACCATCGAGCTCCGCCATGCGTCCCTGGCCACGGAGCGTAGCCTCGGCACATGCCGTACCCTTGATATCCGAGACAATATCTATGAGGAATGGCTGCAGCACCTCCATCTTAACCTCTTTGAGGTTTGTCCTCGCATAGTAGTGGTTGCCCTGAGGCTGGTAGTAGCCACGTATCAGCGTGTCACGAGAGTTGGCATCGACGATATACACATGTGCTCGGTTCTTCTCGAAATCCCAGTTCGATGTAACAATCTGTGGTGGCACATCGAGGTTATTCACCTTTATGTCGCTAAGGTCGATATGCGCATCAATCTGCGGGTTGTGCATCGCCGAGCGCATCGTAGCGTAGCCATTCGAGTGTGCCGTGAGCTGGTAGCCGAGCTTCGAGCTAAATGCCGAGAGTGGCGATAGGTCGAAGTTGTCAAGCGTCAAGCATATCGAGTCACGCCTATCACGTGATGCCACACCATCGACAATGAGCTGCTGCTCGGGACGAGCGATGTGCAGCTGCTTGATGGCGATGCGTGACGAGTCGATATCTACACCTCCAGCATAGAGCTTCCACTGCGTGTTTTTTTGAGTGAAGTGCGACGGCAAAATATCGACATGTATCGAGCGACGGTGACTCGTAGCATTGCGTGAGAACTGCGCATTCATCGCCAAGAGTCCCGACTGGTCGTTCTCCTTATCCTTGAAGTCTGCCGAGAGGTTGATACGGTTTTGGTGTGCCGCACCCGTGATGTTGAAGTTAGGCATGAGCTTGCGTGAGCCGAGGTACACCATGTCGGAATTTAGCCACATTAACAAAGAGTCTTTGTTGTTCTTAACATCGACCTTCGTGTCGGCAAGTATCACACCCTTATACTCCAATGCCTCGGAGCCAAGCTTGAGTGCAAGGTGGTTGTTCTGCGGACTAAACACCATCGACAGCTCGGTGTCGGGGGCAACAAGCAGGTCGCCCGTGATGGCGGCAAGCAGGTTATTGAGGTTCTCGTGCGTGTTTATCGTCAGCATCGAGTAGTCGTAGCTCGTGCCATGTGTGTCGTGCGGCTTCGCCTCAACCTGAGCATCGCTATCGTAGAGCAGTGGCACATAGTGCTTGAGGGCACCGTGAATGTAGCTTACAATATCCTTGTAGCTTGCCTGACTCTGAAGCTCAACATCGACAAAGTCCGACTTGATGGTTACGTCCTTGCGCTGGTCGTACTCCCTAATATCGGCATTAAGCCTATCGGAGCATAGCTCGCCACCAGGATACAAATAGCGCATATTAACAACGCTCACGCTACCATCGAGCTCGTCGAAGGTGTGACCCTCGACACCAACACCCATCTGCAACGATGCCACAGAGAGCGAGTCGCGCTTGTTGATGCCCAAGGCATGGAGGTCGGCACGCTCGAGGTTGAGCATAAACTCGTACGATGGTATTGGGCGTGCAAGATCGATGATAGAGTTAAGGTCAAATCTCAAGTTAGGGTCTTTCGACACCACATTTGCCTCGTAGGTATCTCTATCGATAGTACCCTTACCCTCGATATTCTTAAACATTTGGCGACCCAAGCCAACGCTATTAACCCTAACAGCAACATCGGCAACCACACTACCACCCACCGAGCCATCGGCAACGATGTGCGAGGTGAGTCGTCCGAGCTTGTTTATGTCGAGGATGTTACCAAGGTGGAGGTCATCGGTATCGACCATGCCTCGTATGTGGTAGTTCTTAGCGGCTACACGGTGTAGATTAACATCTGCCGATATGCGTCCCTGCGACGTTAAGATATTTCCTGTGGTGCGGAACGACGTGAGCTCGCCACCAAACGTGCCTCGCACATCGAAGTTACGCAGGTTGCGAACAATGTCGAGGGCCTTGCGATTAAGCGGCTTGCCCGTAACACTATGTGTTAGTAGCTCGACATCGGAAGATGTGGTATGCAGATTTTTCACGCCAATGATATACTCCGATGTCTGCCACTCTGGAATGCCAATGATGTGAAGGTCGGCCTCGATGATGGTCTCACGACCAATCATGGCATGCCTAATCTCTGCCTCGAAGTCGCTAACAACGCCCTTAAAGCTACCATCAACATCGAATAGCTCTAAGCCCCAATCACGCACTCCAGGCGAGAAGAAGCCAAGGTCGTAGGTCGAGAGCGACGAGTTGCGAACCTCGCCACGCATATCTACATTATTGATATAGTCACGATACTCCTCCCAATTCTCACCATCGATCACAAACATCGGGATATGCACCTGCGAGAGCTCGGTGCGTGCCTTGAGCTCCTTAAAGGCGATAACGCCCTTATCCACCTTGAAACGTCCAGCGAGGTCGAGCAGCTCGAAGCCACTACGCTCCTTGGCATACAGCTCGTCGATGGTTGCCGAGACAACACCCCCCGACATAACCTTGAAGTTCCGCAAGTGGCAGTCGATGTTGTGAATATCCATGTCGTAGTAATCGACACCATAGACAGGGTTACGATGCTCCAGACGCTCATATCTAAAGCGGCTCTCACGAGCATATATGTCGTCGATATATAGGCGGAAGCCACCCTCGGAATTTTGCTTGGTTAGGCGGCGGACAATAGGTCGAATGTTAAGCTCGCCCGAGGGCATCTCACGAATATTGAACTCAGCACCCTTGACCTCGACATTGCTAAGCATCAAGCCATCTTGCTTGACATTTAGGCTGGTGATGTTAGCCGCAGCCTCGTTCACATATAGTAGCGTGTCACGCTCGGGATCCTCGACATAGAAGTCGTAGATGTGCACCTTCGAGAGTAGGTCGATGCGGATGCGGCCGATGGCCACCCTTGTCTCGAGCCTCTCGCTCACATAGGTCGAGGCACGCTGCACAATTCGGTTTTGCACCTGGTCAATGCTGAGTATCAAAGTTAGGGCAATAGGCAAAAATATCAACAACAAAACGATTGCTGATACCATCATTGCCAATATTTTTATAACTTTGCGCATTGAAACAGGTTGTGGGACTAATACCCTACATAACAATTAACCTACAAAAGTAATAATTTTTCTATTAAAATAGAAAAGATTTGCAATAAAAAATGGATATTACAATACTTGGCATCGAGTCATCATGCGACGACACATCGGCTGCGGTACTACGCAACACCACACTTCTATCGAACGTAATTGCCTCACAGGCAGTACATCAGAAGTATGGAGGAGTAATTCCCGAGCTTGCCTCACGTGCCCATCAGCAAAATATCATTCCCGTTGTTGATACAGCACTCAAGGAGGCTGGAATAACCATCGACAAAGTCGATGCCATAGCATTTACCCGTGGTCCCGGCCTGCTCGGCTCACTGCTTGTGGGCGTGTCGTTTGCCAAGGGACTATCTATTGCCAACAACATTCCGCTTGTTGAGGTTAATCACCTTCAGGGACACATCCTCTCGCATTTCGTGGATATGCCCGACAGAGAGCTCCCACACCCCGACTTCCCATTCTTGTGCTTGTTGGTGAGTGGTGGCCATACTCAGATTGTGCGTGTCGATTCGCCAAACAAGATGGAGATCATCGGCACAACCATCGACGACGCTGCGGGCGAGGCATTCGACAAGTGCGCCAAGGTGATGGGGTTACCCTACCCTGGCGGCCCTATTATCGACCGCTTGGCAAAGGAGGGCAACGCAAAAGCGTTTAAGTTTGCGAAGCCACACGTCGAGGGCGAGTTCGACTACTCGTTCTCGGGTCTCAAGACCTCGTTCCTCTACACCTTGCGTGATGCCGTAAAGGAGAATCCAAACTTTGTTGAGGAGAACAAAGCAGACCTCTGCGCATCGTTGCAGAACACCATCATCGAGATACTCCTCGACAAGCTTATCAAAGCCTCTAAGTCTACGGGAATCAAGGACATAGCCATTGCTGGTGGCGTATCAGCAAACTCGGGCTTGCGCAATGCAATCATGGAGGCAGGCAAGCGTCGTGGCTGGCGCACATTCCTCCCCGAGCTTAAGTTTACGACCGACAACGCCGCCATGATTGCCGTGGCGGGCTACTACCGCTACATGACAGGCGAGCTATCGTCGCTCGACGTATCGCCTGTGGCTCGTATCCAAGACCTATAATCGAAGATTTTGAGCACGATGCTACCATTCAACGACTACGGCAACGCCATGCGTCAGAGGCTTGGTGGTCGTGTTCAGAAGCTTGCAATAGATGCCGCCCTGAGCTGTCCAAACCGTGATGGAACGATAGCTCATGGCGGCTGCACTTTTTGTCTTAACGAGGCATTTTCGCCATCGTACTGCCGAGAGGCACACACCATAACCGAGCAGATAGACCAAGGCATAGCATTTCACACATCTCGTGGCCGCACCGCCGACCACTATATTGCCTATTTTCAGTCGGGTACAAATACGCACGCACCTATTGACACACTCCGCAAACTATATTTTGAGGCTATTAATCACCCCAAAATATCGGGCATAATCATAGGCACTCGCCCCGACTGCATCAGTTCCGAAATCCTCGACCTTTTAGCCGATATTGCCACACGCAAATATGTTGCCGTGGAGTATGGCATAGAGTCTACGCTCGACACCACACTACACCACGTAAATCGTGGTCACTCGTTTGCCGATGCCGAGCTTGCCGTGGCAGAAACTCGTAGGCGAAACATCGACGTGGGCGCACACTTCATACTCGGGCTTCCGGGCGAGAGCCGTGAGCACCTCGTTGAGCAAACCGAGGCAATAAATAGCCTCGGGCTAAGCTTCATTAAGTTTCATCAGTTGCAGATATATCGCTCGACGGCAATGGCCAAGGAGTGGACATTACACCCCGAGCGCTTTGCGCTAAACAACATCACAACAGAGGAGTACGCCCTCTTAATTATCGACATTATCCGCCACCTCGACCCCACAATCGCCATAGAGCGTTTTGCCTCGCAAGCACCCCGCAACCTACTTCTTCACTCGCCTCTTGGTGGCGTGCGCATCGACACACTCAGGTCTATGATTATCAGCAAGATGAGTGCATTAAACGCAACGCAGGGCGACCTATGCTCCCTAAGTGGCAGATAAATTCTTTGTGGAAACATAAAAAATAGCTCAATAAATTGCGTTTTTAGCGCAAAAATCATTATCTTTGCTCAAATATTATTTATAACATCACTCGTATGGCAATTAAAAATAACGTAATGATCGTACGCCAGAGACTTCTCACAAAGCTTGTGGGCCTCTGGAATGAGGGTGCACTCGTTGAGAAAATCGACCGAGTACCCATTGAGTTTAGCCCCCGCAACTCGCAGGTGCGTGGTCGCTGCTGTATCCACAAGGAGCGTGCAGTATGGAAGTACAAGTCGCTCCCATTGTTGGGTTACGACATGACCGATGAGACTGACGAGCTAATGCCACTATCGGCTTATGCAAAGATGGCTCTCGACCGCAAGCAGATCAAGGATAACATCATGTGTGTTATCGACGAGGCTTGTTCATCATGTGTTCGCACCAACTACGACATCACAAACCTCTGCCGTGGCTGTGTAGCTCGTGCTTGTGAGCATGCTTGTCCTAAGAATGCTATCGAGTTCGACCCAGAGACATCGCAGGGTAAGATCAACCACAAGATCTGTATCAGCTGCGGTAAGTGTTTCAACGCTTGTCCATACCACGCTATCGTTTATATCCCTGTTCCATGTGAGGAGGCTTGCCCTGTTGGCGCAATCTCTAAGGACGAGTATGGCGTAGAGCATATCGACGAGAACAAGTGTATCTACTGCGGTAAGTGTATGAACGCTTGTCCTTTCGGCGCTATCTTCGAGATCTCTCAGGTATTCGACATCTTGGAGTCTATCCGTCGTGGCGAGGAGGTTGTAGCTATCGTTGCTCCATCAATCCTATCACAGTACAACGTACCTACTGAGCAGGTATATGGCGCTATCAAGGCTATCGGCTTCAAGGATGTTGTTGAGGTGGCTCGTGGTGCTGAGATCACTACCGAGAAGGAGACTCACGAGTTTGCAGAGAAGATGGAGGAGGGTCAGCCATTCATGACCACATCTTGCTGTCCTTCATACATGGAGATGGCACGCAAGCACGCTCCAGAGCTTCAGAAGTATATCTCATCGACCTACTCTCCAATGGTCTACACTGCCGACCTCGTGCGTGAGAAGTATCCTAACGCTAAGGTTGTATTCGTAGGTCCATGTATCGCTAAGCGCAAGGAGGCTCGCCGTGAGGATCTTCAGGGCAAGGTTGATTTCGTGCTCACTTACGAGGAGGTACACGCTATCCTCGGCGGTATGAACATCGAGCTTGGCGAGGCTAACGTTCACGCTATCGACTGCGCATCACGCCGCTCAGCACACGGCTTCGCTGAGAATGGTGGTGTTACGGCTGCTGTTAAGGAGTTGGTTGCTGGCAAGCTCGACTTCACAACATTGCAGATCGCTGGTCTTAACAAGAAGAACGTTGGTTTGTTGAAGGCTTACGGCAAGACCGGCAAGGCTCCAGCACAGTTCATCGAGGTTATGGTCTGCGACGGTGGCTGTATCTCAGGTCCAAGTGTTCACACCGCTTATGGCGATGGCAAGAAGACTTTCGACGCTGAGCTAAACAAGAGATAATTAGAGAGTTAAAATACTCAATGTTAGAGTTTGTAGAGCGTTTATCGAGAGGCGAGAAGCTCAACGCCCCTGAATTGGGGCAGCTGCTAAAAGGTGCTGCCCACGATAGCAACGTGCTCAAACTACTACGCAACTACGCTGTCCGAACTGCCCAAGAGCAGTTCGGACTTGGCGTATATATACGTGGCCTCGTCGAGGTGTCGAGCTACTGCCGCTGCGACTGCATGTACTGCGGACTTAGGCGTAGCAACCGCAATGCCGAGCGCTACCGCCTGACTGCCGACGAGATATTGCTCTCTGCCAAGGAGGGCTACCGTCTTGGCTTCCGCACCTTTGTGTTGCAGGGTGGCGAGGACGGCACACATACTGACGAGTGGCTGGTGAGCGTTATTAGCAGGCTACGTGCGCTCTACCCCGATGTTGCGATAACCTTGTCGTTAGGTGAGCGCAGCGAGGAGTCGTACCGCAAGCTCAAGGAGGCGGGAGCAAACCGCTATCTTTTGCGCCACGAGACAGCAAACAGCGAGCTATATGCCTCGCTACACCCATCAAGCCGAGGTCTTGAACACCGCCTCGACTGCCTACGTTCACTAAAGAAGCTTGGCTACCAAGTGGGCATGGGAATGATGATAGGTGTTAAGGGTCAGACCATTGACGACATAGCTAAGGACTTGGAACTGATAGCACAGATGGATTGCCAGATGGTGGGCATAGGGCCATTCCTTCCACACAAGGCAACGCCGCTTGGTGAGGAGCCAGCAGGAAGCCTCGAGCTCACGCTTGCTGCCATTGCCATAGCACGTCTGCTACTACCCCACGCCCTGATACCCTCGACAACAGCCCTTGCGACACTCTCGCCAACGGGTCGTCTGGAGGGAATACTCTCGGGAGCAAATGTCGTGATGCCTAACCTATCGCCCTCGGAGGTGAGGGCGAAATATGCCATCTACGAGAATAAAGCCTCGTGGGGCAAGGAGGCTGCCGAGGGCCTCGAAGCATTAGAAAAGGAACTAAACACCATCGGCTATCACATCGACTGGTCGAGAGGTGACTATATATATTAACCCCAACCCCATTGTCAAATAAAAAACTACATAACATGATTGAATATAATGTAAAGTCGGAGCATGCCGCCGAGTTTATCCACGACGGCGAGATTCGCTCGACACTTCAATATGCCATTGAGCATAAGAACGATAAGGCGCTCATCGAGGAGATATTGGCTAAGGCAGAGCTTGGCAAGGGTATCTCGCACCGTGAGGCAGCCGTGCTTATCGAGGTTGAGGATAAGGAGATTGAGGCACGCATGTACTCGATCGCCCGCCGCCTCAAGGAGCAGATATATGGCAACCGCATTGTGATGTTTGCGCCATTGTATCTATCGAACCACTGCGTAAATGGCTGTGTATATTGTCCTTACCACGCACAAAACCGCACCATTCCTCGCCGCAAGCTCACACAGGAGGAGATTCGTCGTGAGGTTATTGCGCTTCAGGACATGGGTCACAAGCGCCTCGCCTTGGAGACGGGCGAGCACCCTAAGCTAAGCCCTATCGAGTATGTGTTGGAATCTATCGACACCATCTACTCGATACACCACAAGAATGGCGCTATACGCCGTGTAAACGTGAATATCGCTGCCACAACCGTCGAGAACTACACACGCCTCAAGGATGCTGGCATCGGCACATATATCCTCTTCGAGGAGACCTACGACCGTGAGACCTACGAGAAGCTTCACCCAACAGGCCCTAAGAGCGATTGGGCATACCACACCGAGGCTATGGATCGTGCCATGCTTGGTGGCATCGACGATGTGGGCGTGGGTGCTCTGTTTGGCTTGTCGAACTACCGCTACGACGTTGTCGGCATCTTGATGCATGCCGAGCACCTCGAGGCACGCTTTGGCGTGGGCCCACATACTATCAGCGTTCCACGCATCCGCCCTGCCGACGACATCGACCCTAAGGACTTCCCTAATGCCGTTACCGACGAGGTATTCCGCCGTATTGTTGCGGTGTTGCGCCTCGCTGTGCCATATACAGGCATGATTGTATCTACCCGTGAGTCACAGCGCTCACGTGAGCTTGTCCTCGACGTGGGTGTGTCGCAGCTTAGCGGTGGCTCGAAGACATCGGTGGGTGGCTATGCCGAGGGCATCGAGGATGCTGAGGAGTCGGCACAGTTCGACATCTCGGATAACCGCACGTTGGACGAGATTGTGGGCTGGCTGCTCAACCTCGGATATATCCCAAGCTTCTGCACCGCCTGCTACCGTGAGGGCCGCACGGGCGACAGATTTATGTCGCTGGCAAAGCGTGGCCTCATTGGCAACTGCTGTGCTCCAAATGCCCTTATGACCCTTGCCGAGTATCTCGAGGACTATGCCTCGCCAATGGTTAAGGTCGAGGGTGCTAAGATGATTGAGCGTCTTACGCAGGTTATCCCGTCGGCTAAGGTGCGAGAGATTACCGAGCGCAACCTACGAGCTATTGCCGAGGGTAAGCGTGACTTTAGATTTTAGGCTATGACACTTAGCACACCTAAGTCCGAGCGAGTGCACGTAGCGCTCTACGGACGCACAAATGCGGGTAAGTCGTCGTTGCTCAATAGGCTTGTGGGTCAGGATGTTGCCATCGTGTCGGCAACGCCAGGCACCACGACCGACCCCGTGCAGAAGAGCGTCGAGATTTTTGGTCTTGGAGCAGGCGTATATATCGACACGCCCGGCCTCGACGACAGCACCACGCTGGGTGGCGAGCGCATGGCACGCACCGCAAAGAGCCTCGACAGCACCGACATTGCCGTGGTGCTATTTACCGACGCTAAGAGCGAGAGCGAGTACGCAATTATCGAGGAGTGCCGAGTACGTGAGATACCCACGATTGTTGTTGTGTCACAAGTAGATAGGCTCGAAAACCCATCGGCAGTGGCGCAGGAGATTGAGCTTCGCACAAAGCATAAGCCGCTGCTTGTTAGCTCCGCCACGGGCGAGGGCATCGACGAGCTTTTGGCAAAGATTGCCGCCGTGGGCAAGGGCGAGGAGAGGCTTATTACCGAGGGCTTCTGCAAGGCGGGCGACAGGGTGTTGCTCATAATGCCTCAAGACAAGTCGGCACCTAAGGGACGCCTTATTCAGCCCCAGGTGCAGACCATACGTGAGCTCTTAGACCGTGGGTGTATACCCATCTGTTGCACCCCAGAGCACATGGCTGAGGCGTTGGCAGCGTTGGAGCGAGCACCCGAGCTAATCATCACCGACTCGCAAGCCTTCGAGGAGGTATATCGCCTTAAGCCTGAGGCATCTACACTCACCTCGTTCTCGATACTCTTTGCTCGCTACAAGGGCGACATAAAGCTATTTACCGAGGGCGTGAAGGCGCTCAAGGGCATCACCGAGTCGTCACGCATACTCATCGCCGAGGCGTGCACCCACACGCCGCAGAACGAGGATATAGGCCGAGTGAAGCTACCCCGCATCTTGCGTAAGAGGTTTGGCGAGGGGCTACAAATAGACATTGTTGGTGGTGCCGACTACCCCGAAGATTTGTCGGTGTACGACCTTGTGATACACTGTGGCGCATGCATGTTCAACCGTCGCCACGTGCTCAGCCGCATCGAGCGTGCCCGCAAGCAGGGCGTGGCAATCACCAACTACGGCGTGATATTGGCGGCGCTGGGCGGTATTCTCGAGAGGGTTAAGACCGAGTAATTTGGCAAGATTGGAATAATTTTATAACTTTGACAAAATTTTTATAGTTATGGAGATCGAAAGAATAAAACTTCTTGACAGAAAGTTCAAGACCATGATTCCTGCAGAGGAGATTGACAAGGCTGTACAGCGTGTTGCCGACCAGCTCAACGAGCGCTATAAGGGCAAGACCCCTATCTTCTTGGGTGTTCTTAGCGGTGCCTTCTTGTTCCTCAGCGACCTTGTGCGCAAGACCTCGTTCGACTGCCGCCTTGCCTTTGTTAAGATCTCGTCATATGAGGGCACACAGTCTACAGGTAGCATCAAGCAGCACCTTGGCATCGACTTCGACATCGAGGGCAAGGATATCATCATCGTCGAGGACATCGTTGAGACAGGCCACAGCATGAACTACTTGTTGGACTACCTCAAGGAGCGCAACCCAGCGAGTGTATCTATCTGCACCCTCTTCTTCAAGCCTGATAAGTTCTTGTATGAGTATAAGATCGACTATGTGGCAATGCCTATCGGCAACGAGTTTATTGTTGGCTACGGTCTCGACTACAACCAGATTGGCCGTAACCTCAAAGATATTTACGTGTTAGATGAAGATTAATCCCGATTTGGAGCTCCTCGAGGGTGGCAGAAAGCTACCCTTGGTCGAGGACTTCTACACCATTCAGGGCGAGGGCTACCACTCTGGCAAGCCCGCCTACTTCATACGCCTCGGTGGCTGCGATGTCGGCTGCCGCTGGTGCGACGCCAAGTATACGTGGAACCCTAAGGTGTTTCCACCTACCGAGGTAGATGTTATTGTCGAGCGTGCTGCGTCGTGCTCGGCACAGGCTATCGTCATCACCGGTGGCGAGCCCCTGTTGTACCCCTTGGGCACGCTCACCCGTGAGCTTCATAGTCGTGGCTTGGAGATCTTCCTCGAGACCTCGGGCACACAGCCCCTCAGTGGCGAGTTCGACTGGGTGTGCCTATCACCTAAGCGCCAGCTGCCACCCCTCGACGAGGCCTTCCGCCGTGCCGACGAGCTTAAGGTTATCGTGCAGACCGAGGAGGACATAAAGTGGGCCCAGGAGTGCCAGGCGAAGGTTGGTCGCAAGTGCCGCCTCTACCTACAACCCGAGTGGAGCGTCTACGAGAGCATCATACCTACGCTTGTCGAGTGGGTCAAGGAGCACCCCGAGTGGAATATATCTATTCAGACGCATAAGTTTATGCATATTCCTTAGCGCACCATGGACCTTAGAGCGAGCATTGTAAAATACTTTTGGATAACGCTGAGCGTGGCTATTGCCATCTTCACCGTTATTGTCTCGGTGCGCACCATCGACGACATTGTCAAGACCAAGAGGCGCCATGCCGATGTCGAGGTTAAGGTTGCCGAGCTTCAGGCAAATATTACGCGCGATAGCACCTTTATCGAGGATTTGCAACACTCGCCCGAGTTTTTGGAGAAGTTTGCCCGTGAGAGCTTCTTGCTTCAGCGCCGTGGCGAGGATGTCTACGTCATCGAACGCAAGTAGCCCCATCACCCATCAACACCACATAGCCTATGCTACGCCCCGTGTGCTACATACTCTCTCTGCTCTTGACGCTCATGGTGGGTTGCACCACCCACCACGATGTTGCCGAGCAGATTCGCCGTGCCGAGAGCCTATATTTCGATAAACCCGATTCGGCGCAGAAGATTCTCTGCACCATCTCTAACAGAGAGATATCGTCTAAGAGCCTTAGGGCTCGTCATGCCCTTCTCTTGACGTACTGCAACGACAAGTGCTTCATTGACACCACCTCTGACAGCCTCATTCGTGTTGCTGTCGATTTCTATGAGTCGAGACACGATCGTAGCAACCTTATGGTTGCTCAATACTTGTTGGGCAGAGTCTATTTCGAGGGTCAGAGGTATAGCGATGCCTTGGTTGCGTTTCTTAGGGCTGAGGAGATGGCTCTCAAGGAGCAGGACAACCTCTATCTCGGTCTTAGCTATCGAGCTATGGCAGACATTTTTACCAGGTCGTACGATGGCGCTGTTGCCCTCGAGTATGGCAAGTTGGCACACAAACACTTTGCGCTTCATGGCAACAATATATATACCGATTGGGCACTTGCCGACTTGGGACGACTATACCACAACGCCAAGGATTACACACAAGCTATAAGCACTCTTAGTGATGTTATGGCTATGAGCGAGGAGTCTGGCGACACTACACTGTATGCCGAGGCAACACGAAATATTGCCTCGTCGTATTTTGCTATCGACAGCCTCGCCACTTGTATTGAATTATACGAGCGTGTGCTTGAAATTAGACCTGCTGGAATGCATAGCAATGATTTTGTTTTACTTGGTAATTCTTATGCTTTAACCAACAACGTATCAAAAGCCGAGGAGTGCGCAGCGAAGATTGAGAACGATTATGATAAGCTAAACCTCCTTTACCACATATATAATGCTAAACAAGACTATAAAAAAGCATTAGAGCATGTAAGAAAATCATTCTCACGACAAAATGACATATTAATATCAATCATTACCGAGAATACGTCTAATACAATTCTATCACACTATAAAAATAGAGATGAATTAAACAAAGAACGAGTAAAACACCTATATTTATATATAGCAATTATAGTTGTTGTGCTCTGCGCAATTATTGTAATTTGCATAATAACAATACGCTATCGCCACAAGCTACAGCAACAAGAGATTGAGGAGAATATGGCGTTAGTAGTGGAGTTGCAAAATAGAATTGTGTCGAACGAGAGTATCTTGCTCGACCAACAAAACATTATAGGACAGCTATTCTCGTCGCACTACGACACATTTAATAGGCTTAGTAACGCATACTACGAGTGTCATGGCATGCAAAACGAGAAGCAGAAGATTCACAACGAGGTTGTTTGCTTGATTAACAGCATTGCCACCGACGGTAAAGCCATAAATGAGTTGGAGAGCTTTGTGGATAGATACAAGGATAATGTGATGACAAAACTCAATCAGGCATTTCCCGACATGGGCAACTCCGACAAGAATCTATTTATGTATATAGTTCTCGGTTTCTCGGCTCGTGCCATAAGCATATTTATGAACGAGAAGATTGATGTTGTATATAATCGCAAATCGCGCCTAAAACAAAAGATTAACAGGAGCAATTCACAATATAGAGAGCTCTTCCTAAAGCTAATCAATTGATAATCAACCCATTGACCTACACAGCAGGTCGAATATTCACTAACTCGCTGATTACCAACATATTATAAAAACCAAAATAGGGTGATAGAAAATTGATTCTATCACCCTATTTATTTTTCTGATTATCAACATATTACACATTGGGCTTGATAGATTTTAACGACCATATTTTTGCTTTAGTTTGTTGCATTTGTTGTAATTTTGTAACACAACCAAAAGTGAAACCTTAAAACGATCGCCAATGAAAAAAATCATTTTACTAATCGTGGCGTCACTAATGTGTTTTAGTGCTTCCACATTTGCTGACCAACCAAACAACAAATTGCCTGATGATTCACGTCTAAACAAAGTGAATGGTAGCAATCGCTCAGGGCTTAATGTGTACATTTAGCGATTTCGAATACGAAATAACCAATCCGAATAGCCCTCTTTATGGACAAGCTGTGACCATCGATATAAATGAGATGAAAAAACATCTAAGATACGACCACCCATCACACGACTTGGATGACTGCACCGAAGATATACACAACCAAATATCAAACCTATATTTAGAAATTGGATATCGACTATCGAATGGCACAACAATAAACCTAAGCAACAAGACCAGACCCTTCACAATGGCTAAGATAAAGGAGGTATATGCAAGCTTTGGCTCAAGAGTGGGTGCAAATATAAACTACTTCGATGGTCAGATTATTTCTCCTCATATGGATCAACACTATGGTACTTATGATGAATATATTTTCATTTTTAGAGGAACATTAGACTCTGACGAAGACTTGATTGAGGGTGGATATGCACATGCGTGGTTGGCAAATGGTTTTATGGACTACACATATGACTATGTGGAATACACTAAAAACAGTCTAATAAACCCATCACATCCATATCCAAATGGATATACAGAGACTGGCAGAGTAGCTAAGCAAGAATACATGCTCTATATTAATTGGGGATATGACGGCATTAGCAACGGTTGGTTCCACAATGGCTGCTTCGACATGAGTCAGCGAATTGAAGATGAGATAATATTGGGTGGCTATACCGATGAGTATGACTACAACTTCGTGGATATTTCATACTTTGCAGTAACACCAGCTATACATGCAAGTTAATATGTGGCTAAATTATTGAGTATAAAATATATTGCTCTTAACAACATAAGAGCCTATTGTCTAACTAACAACTTACAACTATGAAAAAAGTTTTGTTTATGATGCTGATGCTTGCAATGGCGGGTGTGGCATCGTCGTGCGAGAAAGAGCCTGAGAACTATGCTCCTGAGAACAATACCGAGCAGGAGAACAATCAGGAAACAGCAGGAAATAGTTACAAGGAGGAGATTGGCGAGAAGGAGGTGTTCATCGGACTATGGCGACGCTCAGCAGAGAGCGAGATACAACAAGTCAAAAGGGAGTATTACTGGCGATTCTACGAGGATGGCACAGGACACCTCTCTATCGACGACTACAACAATGATGGCATTATCTACGGCTATTCACGTAGTTACTTCTCATATCGTGTTGAGGGCAACGTGCTATATGTGCTATTGGGCAGAGAAACCGAGGAGGTTGTGTGGGACTACTGGTTTGAGGGCGAAGAGCTACACCTAATAGCAAGAGATGACGAGGAGAAGTTCGAGTATGTGTTCTCGAAGACCGCAGATGCAAGCGATGTGCTTGTGGGCGACTGGATGAGAGTAACCTACGTAGATGGCAAGCGTGTGGATAAGCACTTTAAGTTCAGAACACCTGGCGACGGCGAGACATACGAATCGAAATACAACGAAGCAGGTGTCCATGAGGGTCTTACACTTGGACGTCTATTTAACTACACATTCGACAATAATAAGATTTACATCAGCTACATAGGCTCGAGCGGAGGCGAGGTAACCTACTACTACAAACTCGACGGCAAGTTTCTATACCTCAGCAAAACACCTGACGGCATAGCCGATGCGTACGTTTGCCACAATAAATAAGCAACAAACACCAAACAAACCAACGCCCCACTATTCAGCGGGGCGTTGATTGTTTATGCTAAAATGGGAAGAGCAGTGGCAGAGCGAAAATCATCACCAAGCCCATGATAATCTGCAGAGGCAAACCGACCTTGATGAAGTCCATAAAGGTGTACTGACCAGCGGGCATGACAAGGGCGTTTGGTGGCGTTGAGAAGGGCGACGCAAAGCACATCGAGGCTGCCACGGTGACAGCAAAGAGGAATGGTATTGGATTAACACCCACACCCAAAGCACACTGCAGGGCGATAGGCGCCATAAGCACCGCCGTAACAGTATTGCTGATAAATATAGTCATTATCGACGTTGCGAAATATACCGCAGCTAACGCCACATACGTGCCACTCGAGCCGAAGGTATTGACAATAAAGTCGGCAATAGCAGTAGACACGCCCGTCTTCTCCAATGCCGTAGACATAGGCAACATAGCCGCAAAGAGCACTATGGTCTGCCAATTAATAGTCTTATATGCCGCCTCGACGCTACGCACACAGCCCGTGATGACCATCAATATTGCCGCAAGCAGCACAGCCGTAACAGGGGCAACGGGGATAGAGTCCACAACCATCATGACAATCATCGCCAACATGATAAGTGCCGCCATGGGGGCTTTATAGTCGAGCGTAACCTTAGCAGCCTCCTGCAGTGGCTCGCCAAGAACCACCCAGTTCGACGACTCGCTACGTAGGCGAGCTATATCCTTCCAAGCGCCCTGCACAAGCAACACATCGGACTCATGTATCTTCTCGTTGCCGAGATCGTGCAACAAGTAGCTCTTATTACGACGAATGCCCAACACGTTGATATTAAACTTACTACGCAAGCCCACGTCCATAATCTTGAGGTTGATAATCGACGAAGTAGGCATGATAAGAATCTCGGCAATACCGATGTCGTAGAAGTCGAGCGAGGCATTCGATGAGCTACCCTCAATCTCGTCGGTATGTACATCGAGGAGCTTTACCTTGAAATCCTCGGCAAGCTGCTGCACACGCTCAGGATCACCCGAGAGATACAACACGTCGTCCTTCTGAAGCATAAGCATGGGCGAGGCGAGCTGCTGGTTTACCGTGCGCACAAACTTATTCTGACCAGCACTACGGCGTAGCTCCATGACGTTGATGCCATACTTACGATAGATATCCAACTCGACGATGGTCTTGCCGATAACAAGCGACGAATCAACGACATGCACTCTAAAGAGGTTCTCCGCCAAGCCATACTCCGCAACAAGCTCGTTAAGGCTCTTCGACGATTTTTTGTTCTGCTTCTCAGTATTTTTTGGCGTGAGGAAAATCTTGGTTAGCGGCATGAGCACAACGATACCCACCGTGAGGGTGATAATACCCACGGGTAGGAACGTAAAGAAGCCGATGTCGGGGATTAGCGACGATACAAGACCCTCAGCCTTAGCATTCGACAGCGTCTCCTGAATGATAAGGTTGGGAGGCGTACCGATAAGTGTCATCATACCGCCGAGGCTACTTGCAAAGGCAAGGGGCATGAGCAGTCGGCGTGACGACGTGCCAGCATAGGCCGCCATACTAACGACAATAGGCAGCATCAGAGCCACCGTTCCTGTGTTGCTCACGAAGCCTCCGATGAGCGCCGTTACGAGCATCACGAGCAAAAAGAGGCGTCTCTCGCTTGTTCCCGCAAGCTTAATAACCTGACCACCTATCATCTTGGCGAGGCCTGTTTGGAAGATGCCGCCACCAACGATAAATAGTCCCACCATCATAATCACGGTGGTGTTCGAGAAGCCAGCGAGCGCCTCCGTAGGGGTCAATATCTGCGAGAGCAGGAGAGCCAAGAGGGCACATATAGCCACGAGGTCAGAGCGCACCTTACCACTAACAAAGAGCGCTGCGGCAATGAGCAAGATGATTATTGTTGTTAGCATTCGAGTAATTTTTTGCTTAGGATGTTATCCTTAAATAAGTTTTGACAAAGATAAAAAGAATTTTTATAATAGCAAATTATTAATATATTTTAGACAAAAAACCACACGTGGGTTTGGCACGGTATATGCACCCTACGTGCCGTATGAAACAAGCATGTATTTTACTTATGGCAACAATGCTATTTGCTGCGTCTGGGTGCAGGGCGCAAAAGTTTGATATCGACCGCACTACAATAAAAAATTTAAACATCAAGCGCTACATGGGTCGCTGGTACGAGATAGCGCGTTTCGACCACTCGTTTGAGCGCAACATGGAGTATTGCGAGGCATTTTATGCCATACAAAAAGATGGCATGATATCGGTCACGAACACCGGCATAAACACCAATACGGGCAAGCGCAAAACAGCATATGGCAAGGCGAAGGCGGGCAGGGAGCCGGGGCAGCTGAGGGTGTCGTTCTTCTGGGTATTCTACTCCGACTACAACATCCTTGCCCTCGACGACGACTACGAGTGGGCGCTCGTGGGTAGCAAGTCGCCAAAGTATCTATGGATACTCTCTCGCACACGACAGCTCGACTCTCAAACCAAGCGCGAGATATGCGACATAGCCGAGCGTCGAGGCTACGACACACGAGATTTAATATGGGTAAAACAGTAATTTTTAGGGAGGCTGATCACTTTGGGTCAGCCTCTTGCATATTTGACATTTGCTTTTTTGAAAAAAAAGTAATAATTTTGCTATGATATATTCAAGCATAAACCGCCCAAACAAATTATGAGAAAGATTGACGCAGTTATCACATGGGTTGATGGCGATGATCCCAAGCACATAGCCAAGCGCAATGCCTATGGCGACAGCAAGATTGCCAGCCGTGAGGATGTGGGCGGCACCACACGCTTTCGTAGCGTGGGCGAGATACTCTACTGCGTAGCGTCGCTCAACAGATTTGCGCCATGGCTCAACAAGATATATATCGTAACCGACGAGCAAGACCCCAAAATCGACGAGCGCATCGAGGAGCTCTTCCCCAATGGTCATATCCCCATGGAGATTGTCGATCACAAGACTATTTTCGAGGGCTACGAGGAGTATCTACCTACGTTCAACTCAATATCTATTGAGTCGATGACATGGCGTATACCTGGTCTTAGCGAGCATTTTATCGAGTTCAACGACGACCTTATCTTGGCTGCCCCAACCTCTCCCGAGGACTTTTTCACCGAGGAGGGCAAGGTGGTATGCTACGGCAAGCGTCGCCTAAAGTTCTTCGTGCGCCTCAGCCGCATGCTCAAGCATCGTGGCAACGCTCCTAAGCAAGTGTCGTACAAGGAGTCGATGCTTAATGCTACCAACTTTTGTCAGGACGACTCACACTTTATAATGCTCTACCACACGCCCAAAGCGCTACTTAGGAGCATCTACGAGGAGCACTTCACCAAGCACCCCGACCACCTAATTCACAACATACGTCACCGCTTCCGCCACGCATCGCAGTATAATGCCCAGGAGATTCAATACATGACGCTCCACCACACCAAGCGCTCGGTGATGCGTAGCGCCGACGACGAGTTGTTATACATGAAGGCAAAGAACGATGCGGAGTATGTGCGGCGCAAGCTCGAGGGATTTAGCAGGTCGCCCGAAAAGAAGTTCGGCTGCTTCAACTCCTTAGACCTCGCCCCCGCCGAGGCGTGCCAAGAGGCTATCGAGTGGATAGAGCGACGCTTAGGCATAAGAGAATAACCCAAAACTATTAGCCCCACGATAAATAATGAAGATTGATGCAGTAATAACATGGGTTGATGGCGACGATCCACGCCACAAAGCCAAACGTGAGAAGTATGGCGACAGCACAATAGCCAGCCGTGACGACGTGGCAGGCACCACACGCTTTCGTAGCGTGGGCGAGATACTCTACTGCGTAGCGTCGCTCAACAGATTTGCCCCATGGCTCAACAAGATATATATCGTAACCGACGAGCAAGACCCCAAGATCGATGAGCGCATCAAGGAGCTCTTCCCCAATGGTCATATCCCCATGGAGATTGTCGATCACAAGACTATTTTCGAGGGCTACGAGGAGTATCTACCCACCTTCAACTCAATCTCTATTGAGTCGATGACATGGCGTATACCTGGTCTTAGCGAGTACTACATCGAGTTCAACGACGACCTTATCTTGGCTGCCCCCACCCGTCCCGACGACTTCTTCACCGAGGATGGCAAGGTGATATGCTACGGCAAGCGTTATGGAGCGCTCGACCTCTTCACTGCCCCACTGTTTGGCCACCACGACTGTAACTCTAAGCTGGTGACCTTCCGCAAGATGATGTACAACGCCGCAAACATTCTCGGCAAGCGCAATGGCTTAATCAGGCTCTACCACACGCCTAAGGCCCTGCGCCGTAGCATATACGAGGAGTTCTTCACTGAGCACCCCGAGCACTTGCTCAGCAACATACGTCATCGCTTCCGCCACACCGAGCAGTATAACGCTCAGGTGGTGCAATATATCATGCTATATAACAGAGGATTATGTCAGCTGCGTAGGGCATATAGCCAGCTGCTATATATGAACTCGATGGCAACAGACGAATATGTCAGCGAGCGACTCGCACACTTCTCTCAGAAACCAACCTACAAGTTTGGTTGCTTCAACTCCATAGACCAGATGTCGGAGTGGGGACAGCGCCAAACAATAGAGTGGATTGAGCGACGCTTAGGCATGTTTAATGCGCCTACGACAGAGGGCGAAGCTCCAGCACCCAAAATATCGGTCATCGTCGCTGTGTATAATGCCGAGGCCTATCTCGACAAGTGCATACACTCTATTCTCAGTCAGTCATTTACCGACTTCGAGGTGTTACTTATCGACGACGGCAGCACCGACTCGTCGGGCGCTATGTGCGACAACTACGCCAAGCAGGATAGCCGCATTCGTGTTATCCACCAGAGCAATGGCGGTGTTGCCCGAGCACGCCAGACAGGTATCGAGAATGCTCGTGGCGAATACTCCATACATGCCGACCCCGACGACCTAATGCTACCAACACAGCTCGAGGTGCTCTACCGCACGGCGACACAGAGTCATGCCGACATGGTTATCTGCGACTTCTACAAGCAACGAGCAAAATACACCAAGCGCTCGACGCAGAGGCCAACAAAGCTATCGGCATCGGCAGTTATCGACGACCTACTAAATGGCAAGCTCCATGGCCCAATGTGGAATAAGCTGATACGCACATCGCTATACGCCAGATACGACATAGCCTTTGTGCCAGGACTAAACTACTGCGAGGATCTGTTGGTATGCGTCAAGATGCTACTCAACCACATAAAGGTGGCATACGTAAATGAGGCGCTATACCACTACAACATGGTTATCAACGACAATAGCATAACCCGCAACTACTCACGTGAGAAGCTCGAGCTACGCCTTACGTTCCTGCGCCACCTATTTGCCGCTATTCCCGAGGGCAAGCACGAGAGGAGCAAGAGCAACATAGCCACGGCAGTAGCCTACCAATGTTTGCAGTGGGGAATTTTGTCCGACAAGGAGTATGCCGAGACCTTTGGCGAGTACCAAAAACTCTTCAAGAAGTCGGACTTTAACATCAAGCGCAAGACGGCGCTTCAGCTCTCAGCAAACGGATATCAATCTGTTGCACGACGATTTATCAAGAAGAAAAAGTAACGAATTAGGGGAGGTCAAAACCTCCCCTAATTGCTTATCTTTCGAATTTAGATTTCTGCGGGAACATCCTCTCGAACGACTCGTGAAGCATATCTCGCATCTCGGTGTAGCGCTCCTCGCTGAGCTTAACATCGTTGATGCAGGCCAACCTACGGTCGGGATTTTCGAGAAAGCGACGTATCTTATCCACCGATGCCACCGCCACCGAGAAGTGCTTGCGGGGCTGACGACGTGGGATAATCTTGCCCTGAAGATAGAGGTAGTTAGTAAAGAGATACTGCGTGACGTTTTTCGCTGTGCGTGTGGTAGTTAGCGTGGCTATAATCTCCTGCTCCACAAGCCCATACAACCTCGCCTGCTCGCTACGAAGCATAGGTGCGCAGATATGTTGTGGGCGCAGGAAGCATAGCGACGGCTTTAGACCGAGGGCACGGCGTGCCAGCCTATCCGAGTTGCGACATATCTTCTTAAACATGTCGGGGGCAAACAGGTGGCGGCTCATGCCGATAATGCCCTTGCCATCAACAAAAAAGTCGGTGGGCGAGCATGGCATTACGGGGAAGATGTCGTCGTTGAAGTACAAGAACTCCTCGTCGAGGCCCTCGATGCGGTGCAGATGCATCTCGATAGGGTTTGAGTTAAACGTAGGGAGATACTCCTTAGGGATAATATCCTTGTGCAACACCACATTAACCTCGTCACGATTAATCCACTCGGGCACCTGGCTCTCGCCCGACACCACGAGGTGCACCTTGCGAATAAAGGACATATTTCGCTCTATGCCACGAAACAAATAGCGCAACGTGCCCCAATCACGAAACCTCTTCTCGAGAATTGGCGTGTTTGTGAACTCGGCATACTCGGCTTGCCACACGGGGTCGAGGCCATTGACGTATGTTATAACAATATCCATTACTACTTATATATAAGGTATATCCCGATGTTTAGAGCGTCGATTTTCCAAATCTTAGTGCCTGCTTCTCGGGCGTATGCTTCCACCTATTGTGCGACCATAGCCACAACTCGGGCGACTCCTTGATCATAGCCTCGAGGCGCTCGACATAGCGGCGTGTGATCTCGCTTGGTGCAACCTGCTCAACACCATCGTATATCTCATCAAAACGTATCGAGTAGTCGCCAGCCCTGAGGCGCTTGGTGTAGCAGAAATATACGGGAAGGTGAAACTTCAAGGCTATCTTCTCGCCACCCTCGACAAAAGCTGTCTTGCGGTTTAGGAAGTCGTACCACACGGTGTCGGCACGTAGCTCGGGCGACTGGTCGGAGATAAGTCCCATGACCAAGCCCTCCTTGCACTCGGCATTTCTGAGGTAGTGGCGCATGGTATCCTTCATGGGCACCTGCTTGACGTTAGGCGCAAAGTTGCGCAGACGGCGGTAGTAGCACTCAAAAATCTTGCTCTTTAGTGGGTGGTAGACACCCAAGCACTGCGACTCTGACTCCCACGACCACATAAGCAGATACTCCCAACAGCCGAAGTGCGAAGCCATGGCAATCCACCTTTTGCCTGCCATGCGCTCGCTATGCTCCTTGCCATTCGGCCAATGTATAGGTTGCTCTTTATCAGTAGGTTTTGCCCCTGCAAGCGACATGGTATCTACAACAACCTCGGCAAGAAAGTTATAAAACTTACGCATGATGCGACCAATCTCCTTATCACTCTTCTCGGGGAACGAGCGCTGCAAATTCTGGAGCACCACTCTACGACGATAGCCTACAATGCGAAACAACACATAGACGAATGGCTGAAATAGCCCAAAGCGAAACCAGCGAGGCATAACGTGCATAAAGCGGCTAAAGCCCCACAATAGTTCGAGGGCTATACGCTCAAAAAAATTTAGCTTTATGTCGCTCATCGTGCTTCGGTTTAGAATAGGCAAATATAGGAAAAATATGGCGATATCACAAATCTTGTGACGTGCACTCCTCGACGGCATGTTGCGCCATGTCGTAGTCGAAGCCCAACGAGAGGGCATAGCGCAGGAGCTTGCCTCGTAGCTCGTAGTCTGACGAATACTTCGTTGTGCGGGCCTTGCGACGTAGCTTCTCCACAAGGCGTGGCAGCTCCGCATCTGAGTCGAGTTGCTTGAGCGCCTCGGCTATAACACTCTGATTGACACCCTTTTGGCGCAGCTGCATAGCTATCTTGCGAGCACCCCAGCCCGATAGGCGCGACTTCTCACGCACATATGCCTCGGCATAGCGACCATCGTCGATAAACCTATCTTTGAGCAACTTATCGAGCACTCCCTGACGCTCCGACTGAGGCACCTGCCACTGCTGCATAAGACGTAGAGCATCGCCCGACGACTTCTCGCTGCGGGCACACAGACGCATCAGCGACTGCAACGCCTGCTGCGCCGTCTTTGGCTTACGCTCTCGGGGCTTACGCTCGTTTATCTCTTCTCGGCACATACCATTCGTTGTTTTGCTCTAAAATCCTCACGCACAACGACATTAACGAAGCCCTCGTTAGTGAGCATATCAACCATCTCGACAGCAAAGTTCTCGTAAATCTCGAAATATATCTTACCTCCCATGCTGAGCATTTTGTGTGCCGTGCGAGCTATCGAGCGATAGAACAACAGCGGGTCGTCGTCCTCGACAAAGAGGGCGATATGGGGCTCATGCTCCGTCACGTTTCGGCGCATAAGCTCTCGGTCGCTATTTGGAATATACGGAGGATTAGACACAATAACATCTACCTCGCCATCAATAAGTTGCGAGAAATCAGCAAGGGCATCGCCCTCGACAAGCTCAATAGTTGGGGCATACTTTTCGGCATTTCTGCGGGCGATAGATAGTGCCTCTTTCGAGATATCGATGCCCCACACCCTACTTTGCTTAACCCTACGGCTAAGGGCAATGGCAATACAGCCCGAGCCGGTGCAGACATCTAATATCTTTGCCCCGTGTGGTGCCTCCGACGCAACCCACTCGACAAGCTCTTCGGTCTCGGGGCGAGGAATAAGCACACCCTCGCTAACCTCTAACTCCATGTCGTCGAACGAGGCAGTACCGATGATATATTGCACCGGTCGCCACTCTCGTAACTCGGCAATAATCCTATCTATATCGTTGATTTCAAGCTCTTTGTTAGGCTCTACGAGAAGGTCGTTTCGTGTTATGCCGCCCTTGGCAAGCACTATTAACTCGGCAATCTGGCGACCCTCCTCAGTGCCATATAGCTCCGAGGCAACCACACTAAGCTGAAGAAATATCTCTCTACGAGTTGCCATTGTTTTGCAGTGTTAGGTCGGCAAGGGCAAATGCTACCATAGCCTCTACAACGACCATGGCACGGCGAGCTATGCAGGCATCGTGGCGACCACCAATGGTTAGCGGCTCGATAGCACGGCTCGCAAAATTATATGTAGGCTGAGGTGTAGAAATGCTTGGCGTAGGCTTAATGGCAACACGCACAACGATGTCGTTGCCATTCGTAATACCACCATTTATACCTCCCTCATGATTTGTCTTGGTCTTACCCTCATCGTTTATTATCAGGTCGTTACGCTCTGAGCCACAACGCTTAGCACCCTCGAAGCCATCACCAAACTCGACACCCTTAACACCAGGAATTGAGAACAGGAGGTGCGAAATGACGCTCTCCACCGAGTCGAAGAATGGCTCACCCAAGCCACGCTCAACGCCCGACACTCGGCACTCGACAACGCCACCCACCGAGTCGCCCTTGGCACGAGCCTCGGCAACAACAGCCTCAAATTGTGACTCGTCGGTAGCCCTACCAACGCTAATTAGACGGGTTGCGAAGTCGTAGTCCTTAAGCAACTTTTTAGCCACAACGCCCGCAGCGACAAGTGCCACGGTCATGCGTCCCGATGCCATGCCACCACCGGCAAGGTTGTACTCCTCGCCATACTTCACCCTCTGCGTGAGGTCGGCATGCGAGGGTCGTGGGTGAAGGCGTAGGTGCGAGTAGTCGCTCGACTTGCAGTTTGTGTTTCGGAACTTTATGGTAACACTCTCGCCCGTGGTAACACCCTTAAGATCAACACCCTCGATGATAGGCTCATCGGCCTCGTGGCGTGGTGTCTCGCCCTTAGATTGTGGACGACGACGCCCTATATCATGAGCGAAATCCTCAGCACGTAGGCTCACACCAGCGGGCACGCCACTAAGCACAATGCCCAACTCCTCGGAGTGAGAAGCCCCGAAGATTGTCATCTGCAATATGTTACCAAACGAGTTATTCACCTTATTTTATTTTTAGCGACTCGAGATCCTCAAAAAATGAAGGATAGCTCTTTGCCACACACTCACGATTTTTTATCTCAACCTCCTCATCGAGGCGTAGTGCCGTAATTGCCAGCGACATAGCTATGCGGTGATCGTCGTGGCTATCGACCTTTGCGGCATGAGGCTCGCCACCTACGATGCGCATAACATTCTCGTCGTAGTCGAGCTCGATATCGATGCCGAGCTTCTCGTACTCGTCACGCAACACCTCGCCACGGTCGCTCTCCTTGCCCCTCAGGCGCTCAATGCCATAGATTGTAGAGACACCCTCGGAGGCTGCTGCCAACGCCACAAGCGCAGGGAAGAGGTCGGGACACTGCGTAGCATCGAACGAAAACGCCTCGAGCTTACGGTGTGCCACGGTGATAGTATCCTGCTCGATGATGATTGATGCTCCAGCACGCTCCAAGGCACGACATATTGCTGTGTCGGCTTGGCGTGAGAGCGTAGATATATTAGATATTGTAACCTCGCCAGCGATGGCTGCTGCCACCATGATAGCTGCTGCCGAGCTCCAGTCACACTCAATAGTGTAGTCGATAGCCTCGTACTGCTGACCACCCTCGATGTAGAACTCGGAGTAGTCGCCCTCGTGATACATCACCTCGATGCCAAAGCGCTTGAGCGTCTCGAGAGTCATATCGAGATATGGCGTAGATACCGCACCACGCACCTCAATCGTAGTATCTCGCTCAGCAACAGGGAGCGCAATAAGCAGACCCGTGATAAACTGCGACGACATAGAGCCATCGACTGTCACTCGTCCACCACGCATAGGGCCACACACCTCGATAGGTAGCCTTCCGCCACCATCACGCACCTCAACGCCGAGCTCCATAAGTGGCTCGACCATCATCGACATGGGGCGGTGCCTAAGCGTGCCCTCGCCCGTAATGCAGATGGGCTTATCGCCGAGCGAGGCGATAGGCGTAAAGAGGCGGGCAGCGAGTCCCGACTCACCGACATTAAGCACATTGCTGCGGGGCGCAAGGCCGCCCTCTATGATAAGCGTGTTTTGATCAATAATCTCGACTGAGGCACCCAAAGCCTCGATTGCGGCAATAGCCGAGCGGGTGTCGTTGCATAGCTCGATGCCACGAAGTGTTGTGCGTCCCGAGGCAAGAAGTGCTGCTGCCAAGGCACGTTGAGCATAGCTCTTAGAACATGGTGGGGTTACCCTACCCTGCAATCTGTTCCCTAAGGGGACTGTACTATCCATATATGATGTTATTCGTTATCCTCTTCCTCATCATCGACCTCTGGCTCATGGACATGACCCAAGGCACGCAATGCCTCCTCACGCTCCTGCTCCTCACGCTCACGCTGCTGACGCTTCATCTGTGGCGATGTGCGGAGCTCGAAGTTGCTACCGAGATATACACGACGCACCATCTCGTCGGCAGCCAAATCCTCGGCAGTACCCGCCTTAAGAATCTTACCCTCGTAGAGAAGGTATGTTCGGTCGGTAATCGCCAACGTCTCATCAACGTTGTGGTCGGTGATAATCACGCCGATGTTCTTATCCTTAAGCGTACCCACGATGCTCTGAATATCCTCAACGGCAATAGGATCGACACCTGCAAAGGGCTCGTCAAGGAGAATGAACGATGGGTTGATAGCCACGGCACGGGCAATCTCGGTACGGCGACGCTCACCACCCGAGAGCTGGTTACCATAGCTCTTGCGCACCTTCTGAAGGCGGAACTCCTCGATAAGTTGCTCAACACGCTCCTTCTGATATTGGCGTGAAAAGTCGGTCATCTCCAACACCGCACGGATATTATCCTCGACGCTAAGATGGCGGAACACCGATGCCTCCTGAGCGAGGTAGCCCACGCCCATCTGAGCACGACGATAGACAGGAAGTTTCGTAATATCGTGCACCACGGCATTGTCGTCCTCAAGGAAAATTCGACCCTCATTAGGTTTGATAAGACCTACAATCATATAGAAGGTTGTGGTCTTACCCGCACCGTTAGGACCGAGCAAACCAACAATCTCACCCTGGCTCACGTCGATCGAAACGTGGTTCACCACAGTGCGTGATTTATAGGATTTTACCAATTCGCTTGTAAATAATCGCATCTTTTTTCGTAAATTTTTGACAAAGTTATTACATTTTCCCAAAAAAATATATTATATTTGAGTAAAATTTTTGCACGATAGAGATTATGGAGACCAAACAAGAGGGAATTTTGCACGAAAAATTGCACGAGTACTTCGGTTTTACCTCGTTTAAGGGCAATCAGGAGGCGGTTATTAACAATGTGCTTGCTGGCAAGGACACCTTTGTGCTTATGCCAACAGGCGGTGGTAAGTCCCTATGCTACCAGCTGCCAGCCCTCATCATGGACGGTGTGGCTATTGTCATATCGCCACTCATTGCGTTGATGAAGAATCAGGTTGATGCGATGCGCACCTTCTCGACAGAGTCGGGCATCGCCCACTTCCTCAACTCTTCGCTCAACAAATCAGCTATTGCCCAGGTGCGCCAAGATGTGTTGGAGGGTCGCACCAAGCTCCTCTATTTTGCTCCCGAGTCGCTAACCAAGGAGGACAACATCGCCTTCTTGCGCAAGATCAAGATCTCGTTCTACGCCATCGACGAGGCACACTGTATCTCGGAGTGGGGTCACGACTTTAGGCCAGAGTACCGCCGTATACGCCCTATCATCAACGATATTGGCGCTGCGCCTCTCATCGCCCTTACAGCAACAGCTACGCCAAAGGTGCAGATGGATATTCAGAAAAACCTCGGCATGACCGATGCTACGGTATTCCGTTCATCGTTCAACCGCCCAAATCTATACTACGAACTACGCCCTAAGCACAACGTAGACCACGACATCATTCGCTTCATCAAGCAGAATAGTGGCAAGAGTGGTATCATCTACTGCCTCAGCCGCAAGAAGGTGGAGGAGTTGGCAGAGTTGCTCATGGCAAATGGCATTAAGGCGTTGGCATACCATGCCGGCATGGACGCTCAGACACGTGCCGACAACCAAGATGCCTTCCTTCACGAGCGTGTAGATGTCATCGTGGCAACCATCGCCTTCGGTATGGGTATCGACAAGCCAGATGTGCGCTACGTCATTCACTACGACATTCCTAAGTCGTTGGAGGGCTACTACCAGGAGACAGGTCGTGCAGGACGTGATGGTGGCGAGGGTCACTGTCTAACATTCTATAGCTATAAGGATATTCAGAAGCTCGAGAAGTTTATGCAGGGTAAGCCCGTTGCCGAGCAGGAGATTGGCAAGCTACTACTTCTTGAGACGGTGTCGTATGCCGAGAGCTCGATGTGTCGTCGTAAGTCGTTGCTCCACTACTTCGGCGAGGAGTATACCGAGGCGAGCTGCGGCGCTTGCGACAACTGCTGCAACCCTAAGCCAAAGGTAGAGGCTAAGGAGCACCTTCAGCTGGCACTCGAGACCCTTCAGGCTATTGGCGACAAGTTCAAGATCGACCACCTCGTGTCGGTGCTCATGGGCAAGGTAACAGCGATGATCAAGAGCTACGGACACAACAACCTCGAGTTGTTTGGTGCTGGCGAGAAGAAGGATGCCCGCTTCTGGAATGCTGTGGTGCGCCAGGGCCTCATCATGGGTCTTATCGACAAGAATATCGAGAACTACGGCCTTATTTCGGTTAATGCCAAGGGACTCAAATATATAGCAAAGCCCACATCGGTAAGCATCACCCTCGACCACGACTACGACTCGGAGGACGAGGAGGATATGGCTGGCCCAATGAAGGGTGGTGGCGCTGCCGACGAGGAGCTCTTTGCCATGCTCAAGGATCTTCGCCGCAAGGTTGCTAAGCAGGCAGGTCTTGCTCCATATGTCATCTTCCAGGATCCATCGCTCGAGGATATGTCTATCCAATACCCTATCACCATGGAGGAGATGCAGACAATCTCGGGTGTTGGCGTGGGCAAGGCGCAGAAGTATGGTGCCGAGTTTATCGAGCTTATCAAGCGCTATGTCGAGGAGAAGGAGATTATCCGTCCTCAGGACATGGTCGTTAAGGGCGTTGCCAACAAGTCGAACAACAAGATATTTATCATTCAGTCTATCGACCGCAAGATGGACTTCGAGGATATTGCCCGTGCCCGCAACCTCGACATGGACGAGCTCCTAAGCGAGATTGAGGCAATCGTGAATTCGGGTACTCGCCTCGACATACAATACTACCTCAACACCATCATGGACGAGGATAAGGTCGAGGATATATACCTATATTTTAAGGAGGATGCCGAGACCGACTCTTTGGATGCTGCTATCGACGAGCTTGGCTCGGAGTATAGCGAGGAGGAGATTCGTTTGGTGCGCATCAAGTTTATATCGGAGGTAGCAAACTAATGGCAGAGGTAAGAGCAAAAAAGGCGCTTGGTCAGCACTTCCTAACCGACCTAAACATCGCCCGCAAGATAGCCACATCGCTCTCGGGCGGCACTGCCGACAACCCCGACAAGGTGTTGGAGGTGGGCTGCGGCATGGGTGTGCTCACTCAGTTCTTGTTGCAGCGTGACGATGTAGTAACGTATGGCGCCGAGATCGACACTGAGTCGGTGGAGTATCTCCACAACCACTATCCCGAGTTTGCACCACGCCTTGCGGAGGGCGACTTTCTGAAGATGGATCTCCGTGCTACGTATGGCGATAGACTCAAGATTATTGGTAACTTCCCATATAACATATCGTCGCAAATCTTCTTCAAGGTTCTCGAGAATAGAGATATCGTCCCCGAGTGCGTGGGCATGATCCAGAAGGAGGTTGCCGTGCGCCTCGCTGAGCCCCCTGGCTCAAAGGAGTATGGCATTCTCAGCGTTCTGCTCCAGGCATGGTACGACATCGAGTACCTCTTCACTGTTGGCGAGAAGGTCTTTAACCCACCCCCAAAGGTCAAAAGTGCTGTGATACGCCTCGTGCGTAATAACACCACAAAGCTCGACTGCGACGAGCAGCTATTCATCAAGGTCGTCAAGGCGTCGTTCGGCCAGCGCCGCAAGATGTTGCGCAACTCGCTCAAGGCCACCTTCGGCAACTTCGGTGGCGAGGAGCACCGCTTCTTCTCGATGCGTGCCGAGCAGCTCTCCGTCGCCGACTTCGTGGAGCTCACACAGTGGGTCGAGGAGCATAAGTAGTAGAAAGACATATATAGCAAGAGGGGAAAATGACAACCATTTTCCCCTCTTGCTATATTGTTAATTCAGTCAACCCTACTCGGTAGGCTCCTCAGTTGTAGACTGCTGCTCAGTTGCGGGCTCCTCGGGCTCGGCAGCGGGCTCGGTGTTCTCGAGAGCGACCTCGCCGCCCTGGAGCTTATAGGCGATAGTGAGAATACGGCTCTCGCTCTCAACAACCTTGATCATAGACTCATACTTGGTCACGCCATCCTTCATCTTGCCCAACTCCTCGAGCATGTCGGCAGGATAGCCAGCCTCGATAAGCTTATCGGAGTATGCCTGGATCTCGGCCTCAGCCTGCTTAATCTTAGCATTTATCTTCTTGATGCGAAGCTCATTCTTCTTGATTGCCTCGGCATACTTCTCGGCAGTTAGCGCCTCGTAAGACCAAGCAGCATCGAGCATATCGAGCGCACCAGCAAACTCGCTCTTAAGCGCATTAAGCTGATCGTTCTTGGCATGAATCTCGTCGCAGAGCTGGCTTGCCTCACGCAGAGCGTCGTTCGTAAGGCGCTTAAACTCGAGCGAGGCAGCACCATTATACATGCGCTCGTAGGCAATCTCATACTTTCGGGCGAGCTTCTCGATACTCTTGAGCTCCTCCTCCGACTCAACACCCTTTGCCAAGGCGATGATGCGCTGAGCATCCTTCTTAGGTGTGGTAAGCGTAACACGTGACTCGCACTGCGACATCAACAACACAACAGCAACGAGTGCTGTATAACCCAATATTGCAAAAATCTTTCTCTTCATCGCCACACCTATTTAATGTTTGAAAGAACCTCGTTTGCAGACTGCAAGAATATCTCGTAGTCCTCGCCACCAATCTGTGTGCGCATAGCCTCCTCATACTTTTCGAGCTCGGCACGTGCCGCCACAAACTCCTCATAGCTCTTTGCCTCGGCAACAGCCGTAGCAAGCTCCACGCTCTTGTCGTAAGCCACGCCAAGGGCATCATCAGCACTAATCTCGACGGCTGGACCTCGGTCGGCACATGCCACCGACGCAAGCGCCACAGCGCATAGAATAAATAGTCGTTTCATCACTTATCTCTTGTTTTTATAATCTTACTCTACATAAACCACCAAGCCCTTGAGATACTCGCCCTCGGGGTGGTAGATATTGATTGGGTGGTCGGCAGGCTGTGTCAGCTGACCTATGATGCGCACCTTGCGTCCTGCGATTGCCGCAGCGGTAAATATCGTTGTGCGGAAGAGCTCACGGCTTACAGCCTGCGAGCATGAGAAGGTGAAGAGGATGCCACCTGGGCGAATCTTCTGCAAGGCACGAGCATTAATCTTCTTGTAGCCCTGAAGCGCATTGCCCAACACCTTGTGGTGCTTAGCAAAGGCTGGCGGGTCGAGAATGATAAGGTCGTAGTCCGAGTCGATATCCTTCAAATACTCCACAGCATTGCACGCGATAGCCTCGTGCTTAGCATCGTCGCCAAAGTTAAGGCGCACGTTCTCGTCGGCAAGCTTCACGGCACGCTCCGAAAGGTCGATAGATACCACCTCCGTAGCACCACCCGCCAACGCAGCAACGGAGAAGCCACCGGTATAGCAGAAGGTGTTGAGCACCTTACGACCACGAGAGTACTGGCGCACCAAGTCGCGGTTTACACGCTGGTCGATAAAGAAGCCCGTCTTCTGACCCTCCTCCCAATTAACCTTGAACTTTAGGCCATTCTCCAACACCACAGCATCGGGATTTTCGGAACGACCCCACAAATATCCATCGATAGCACCGAGGTCGGCCTTGAATGGAAGCGTCTGCGAGCTCTTGTCGTAGATAGCCTCAATCTCCTCGCCATAAGCCTTGCGGATAGCCTCGGCGATGTGCATGCGTGAGTGGTACATGCCCACAGAGTGGCACTGCACAACAGCCGTGCGACCGTAGACATCAACGACCAAGCCAGGGAGCAGGTCGCCCTCGCCATGCACCAAGCGGTAGCATGTAGTATCCTCATTATGCACCATGCCGAGCGACTCACGCAGAGCCTTGGCATGGGCTATGCGCTCCTCCCACCACTTAGCGTCGATAGCCTCGTTCTCGAAGGTAAGCACACGCACGGCGATAGAGCCAATCTGATAGTGGCCACGAGCGATAAACTCGCCGCCCTTAGTAATAACATCCACCATGTCGCCCTCCGAAAGAGCCTTGTCGCCCTCAGCGATATGGTCGATAGCGCCCGAAAAGACCCAAGGGTGGCGACGCAATAACGACTCCTCCTTGCCTCGGCGCAAGTGTACACATGCCAATTTACTCATATATTATGCTCGTTTATTCTCCTTGTTTTCCTTAATCTTCTTTGGCACAAAGCGACGATGACGATTACGTGGCTTTTGCTTGTCCCCCTTTGCCTCACCTTCCTTTGCCTTGCCAAACTTTGGCTTTACACTCTTAGGCTGTGGCGCACCCACGATTGTTAGTGGCGCATCTATAACGGGCTTCACCTTTAGAAGCTCGTCGAGGAGCTTTAGCGACACCCACGCATCGGTTGCTGCATAGTCACGCTGCTGGTCGGTGAGCACCGTTGCCTCCCAATTGCTTAGGCGCTGAGCCTTCGACACACGCTCGCCAAGCACTATCGCCGAGAGCTTTCTTAGGCTCTTTTCCTCGATACCCCAGCGTGATGCCTCGAGCTGCAAATCGACAAAGCCGTCGGCACTAAAGTCACGTAGCTCACGCAGCTGACGAATATCGCCCGACACGTCGGCACCCACCTTTAGTATGCGGCGAGAGCCCAATATCTTGAGTATGCGGTTGCTGAGGCGGATCTTGCATAGGCGGAAGAGATAGCACACATCGGGCGTAGAGAGCTGCAACAGAGATACTTTGTAGCTCACGCCTGCACGAAACGATGGTCGTGTCTCGGTGTCGAAGCCTATGCGCTCGAAGCGCTGGAGGTCGTCGCACGCAGCATCGACCATGTCGTCGCTATCAACCACAACAACACGTCCAGGGAAGCGTGCTGCGGGGAGCAACGCCACACTATCGTTATCTATATTCGCCTGAAAAATCATCTATTTTGGGGTTTCACTTGACAAAGTCAAGGAACAAATTTAGTTATTAATTTTTAATTTGCCATACTTCGAGATAGAAATTTTCTCCGAGGCAACCATTTTATCTACCACCTCCACAACACGCTCGGGGGCAATGTTCATGGCGCTTGTAAGCTCCTTAATGTCGAGTTCTGCCTCGCCGAGCAACGCCATTATGCGCTCAACGACAGCGGTTTGACTCTCCGCACCACGGCGCTTACGCAGACAGACATCGCACACGCCACACTCCTTAGACTCCTTGTCGCCAAAGTAGTTTTCGATAATCTGACTACGACACCTATCCTCCGAGGTAACATACTCGACAATGCTCTCGAAGCGCTCCATCATCAGCCTATGGCGTAGCTGATAGCTCTCGGGGGCGATATAAAGGCTCTTTATGGGCAGACGCTCCGTGTCGAAACGCACCAAGGGCGAGTTATTAGCAGGGATATATCTAATAACCTTCATGCGCCAAAGCACCTTCATAAGCTCGTGGACACGCTCCACGCTAAGTTGCGCCTCGGCAGCAATCTCGAGCTCGCTAACAGGGCGGAAGCGGCTGAACAGGCCCTCGTACTTGCGCAAGATAACACGCAACATAGCATCCATGTCGCTACCTCCGGCATGCACGCTATACAACGTATCACGACTACACTCGAACATCATCTTTGCTGGCTCGTCGTTTTGGTCGATAAGCGTCATATAGCCATTCTGCTCGAGTAGCGCCAAGGCACTCTTAACACGCCCAGCATACATGCGTTCACGGGCACAGAAGTCGTATATGTTGAAGGCAAACGACACACCCTCGGCATCGCCAATAGGTACTTGCAAGTAGTTACATATGCGCTCATAAATAAGTTTAACGTCGTCGATAGGCGGAAACTCCCCTTCGAGAATCTGCTTGCGTCGAGCGATGTCGCCATCTTCGTAAATGAGCAGAGCATAACATCGCTTGCCATCACGACCCGCACGGCCCGCCTCCTGGTAATAAGCCTCGAGCGTATCGCACATGGTGTAGTGCACCACAAACCTCACGTCACTCTTGTCGATACCCATACCAAAGGCGTTGGTAGCCACCATGATACGTGTCTTGCCACTAAGCCACTCATCTTGGCGCATCGAGCGCTCTAAGACGGGCAATCCAGCGTGGTAGAACTGCGCACTTATATCGTCGTCACGCAACTTTTGGGCAAGCTTCTCACACTCGTCACGGGTAGACATATAGACAATTCCCGAGCCCTCGACATTGCGCACAAGGCGCATAAGCTGATCATATTTATTGCCATCTTTACGCACCACATATTGCAAATTGGGGCGTGCAAAGCTCGAGCGAAGAACCTTGCCTTGGTTAAAGCCGAGGCGGTACATTATGTCCTTGGCAACAAGCTCGGTTGCCGAGGCAGTAACCGCCAAGAAGGTAGCTTTGGGGGCATACTCCCTAATCTCGGCAATGCGCAGATAGGAGGGGCGGAAGTCGTAGCCCCACTGCGATATACAGTGTGCCTCGTCCACAACAACAAGGCTCACGTTCATAACCTTGAGGCGCACACGAAAAGCCTCAGTAGCAAGGCGTTCGGGCGAGAGGTATAGCATCTTTACATCGCCATAGGCACAGTTATCCAAGGCTATCTCGATGCGGTGCTGATCCATGCCCGAGTGCACCGCCACAGCCGAGATGCCACGACGACGAAGGTTGTCCACCTGGTCCTTCATTAGGGCGATAAGCGGCGTGATGACGATGGTTAGCCCATCGAGCGCCAAGGCAGGAATTTGGAACGTCAGCGACTTACCACCACCCGTGGGCATGAGTGCCAAGGTGTCGTTGCCCGAGAGCACCGACTCGATAATCTCACGCTGCATGGGGCGGAACTCGTTGTAGCCCCACCACTTATGCAAAATCTCCTCTATGGAGGAGGTCGAAATATACTCTCCAAGGTTTTTCACAGCACAAAGATAAAAAAATTTAGTGATTATCCGATTTTTTTTCTACCTTTGCCCCGAAATTAAGGATTTAACTCAATGAAACTTAAGGAGCAGTACAAAGTTCGAGAGATGGCTGGCGAGCATGTGGTAATCATGCAGGGTAAGCTCGGTAGCGACCTCACACGCATCATCTCGCTTAACGATAGCGCACTCTACCTATGGCAGTCTATCGAGGGTAAAGAGTTCGACACCAACACCATAGCCGAGCTTCTTGCCGAGCAGTATGGCATCGACGACCAGATTGCAACAACCGACGCACAGCGCTGGGTGGACAAACTCATTGATTGCGGACTTATCGAGGATTAATCCCCAAAACATGAAGCGACAGAGAGAGATACTTAGAGGCTTTTTTGCAGTGCTGCTCGTGGCAATATATTCGGTTGCTACGATTAGCTCCTCTGCCGCCATACTCCTTTGCGAGCACCCACATCACCACCACGAGAGTCACAGCCACGAGTGTGAGTGTGACGGCGTGAGGTTTGTGGCGGAGTGCTGCGACCATCACCACTCTCTACTCGGAGAGAACCACACCGACTACATCACCAGCGAGCAGCGCCACGACTCACGTAGCGCCAATGTCGCTATGCTCATGCTACAACCTCATGTGGCAACCATTGTTGATGAGTCGCTACAAACCCTATCGCCCTGCGACAAAGAGCTACGCTATGGCGATGAATGCGAGCCGCTTAGGGCGGCACTCCTAAAGCACGAGTCGTTGCGTGCTCCACCGGTAGCTGCGTAAGCGTCACAACTACACGTAGTTAGTGTGATGCCCTCACCCCCCCCTCTATCAGTGAAACCAACACACTTAACATCGAACATGAAAAAATCAATTATAATTCTTTTGGCAATGTTGTGCCTACCACTAATGGTATCGGCACAGCGCATTAGTGGCAAGGTCATCGACGCTACCACACAGCAGCCCCTTATCGGCGCAGCACTATTTTGGAAGAACACCACAGCAGGTGCGACATCAACAGCCGACGGCACATTTACGCTCAAGCGTGTGCACGGCTTCGACACCCTTGTGGTAGACTATCTCGGCTACGACCTTGTGGAGATGGAGCTCTCTAACAAGGATATCCACGAGATTACCATCGAGCTTAAGCCCTCGGCAGTAGGCATCGACGAGGTGATTATCGAGGGTCAGCAGCGAGGCAACTTTGCTAAGACCAGCGGCATTGCCCGTGAGGAGCAGATCTCGTTTGCGGGATTGTGCAAGATGGCATGCTGCTCGCTTGCCGAGTCGTTCGAGAACTCAGCATCGGTAACCGTAGGTTATAGCGACGCTATCTCGGGTGCTCGACAGATTAAGATGCTCGGCTTGGCGGGTACATACACACAGATTTTGGACGAGAACCGCCCAATCATGCAGGGTGCAGGTGCGGCGTATGGCCTTAGCTACACCCCAGGCATGTGGCTCAACTCTATCCAGGTGTCGAAGGGTGTATCGTCAGTAACAGCGGGCCACGAGGCTATCACCGGTCAGATTAACCTCGAGCACCGCAAGCCTACCGACGACGAGCGCCTATTCCTCAACCTCTATTTCGACTCGGAGCTACGCCCCGAGATCAACCTCTCTACGGCTATTCCACTTACAGAGGACAAGAGCCTCTCTACCGTAGTTCTTCTCCACGGCTCGATGCACCCAATGTCGCACGACGGCAATGGCGACACGTTTGTAGATATGCCAAAGTCGCACCAGATAAATGTGGCTAACAAGTGGTTGTGGCAGACTCCTGAGGGTGTTCAGCTTCGCTGGGGTTGGAAATATTTGCAGGAGAACCGCCTCGGTGGTCAGCATGGCTACACCAAGGATCTCTACGAGCAGATGACACAAGACCCATTGAACAACCTCTACGGCTCGAACATCTTCAACCAGAATATCAACGCATACATCAAGCTCGGACTCCCTATCGGCCCCGAGCGCACCTTTACGGGCGATCCTAACGACGCTGTGCAGAACAACTTTGCGATGATTCTCGACTACGACAACTACCTCACCGACTCATACTTCGGTCTTAACACCGTGGATGTTACAGAGAACTCGTTCCGCTTCAACGCCACATATGCCCACTACTTCACACAGCGCTCGTCGCTCAACGTGGGTGCTTCGGCCTATGTGCGCATGATGAACAACGACTACCTACAGCAGAGTGTTGTGAATGGCTCTCCAGCTAAGAGTTGGGACTTTAATGGCAATTCGACACTTGCTGAGCCAGGCGTTTTTGCCGAGTACACCTACAACATCGAGGAGAAGTTCTCGTTGGTAGTAGGTCTTCGTGGCGACTACTCGATGCTCAACGGCGAGTACTACTACGACCCTAAGCCTGAGGTGCTTATCACACCTCGCTCACACATCAAGTGGAACATCACGCCACGCACCACATTGCGTGCTTCAGCAGGTATGGGCTATCGTCGTCAGAACCTCATCACCGACAACATATGGATGATGACCACATCGCGCAACATCGTGCTTGGCAACCTCACCAACGACATGGAGGCAGCAGCAACGTTTGGTGGTAGCCTCTCGCAGTCGTTCCGCCTTGCTGATGACGACCAGGCGACACTCAGCTTCGACTACTTCCGCACGCAGTTCTTCAATACCATGATATTCGACCAGGAGACTGCCAACAACACTATTATGATATATAATAGCACCGACAGGTCGTTCACCGACAACTATCAGGTAGACTTCAACTGGACACCTTTCCGTGGCTTCGACCTCTTTGCTACATTCCGCTATACCAACGCAAAGATGACCATCGAGCGTGACGGCGAGAAGATGCTTGTTGAGCGCCCACTAACATCACGCTATAAGGGTCTTATCAACATTCAGTATGCCGTGCGTCGCTGGGTGTTCGATGCCACAGCGCAGCTCAACGGCCCTATGCGCCTGCCTAACCTCGACGGCGACATGTCGAAGGTGGAGCTCTCGCCAATCTACCCTATGTTCTTTGCGCAGGTGAGCTACAAGGTGAGCAACTTTACGGTATATGCTGGTTGCGAGAACATCGGCAACTTTAAGCAGCCACACCCTATCGTGGGTGGCGAGAACCCCTATATGCCAGGCTTCAACTCGTCGATGGTGTGGGGACCACTCACAGGCATCAAGGGCTATGTTGGTATCCGCCTCAACATATACTAAACAAGATATTTACACGTTAATTAACAAAACACAATACCACTATGAAGAGAGTAATTTTGATGTGCCTCGTAGCACTCTTTACCGTTGGCGCAGTTAGCGCACAGAAGCCACAGAAGGGCGGCAAGCAGACCACAACAACAGTATTCGTAACCGATATCGACTGTGCTGGTTGCGCAAAGAAGGTCAATGACACTATCCCTTACGAGAAGGGTGTTAAGGATGTTCAGGTTGATGTTGATGCAAAGACCGTTACCGTTACGTTCGACCCATCGAAGACCAACAACGAGACCTTGGTTAAGGCATTTGCAAAGATTAAGATTAAGGCAGAGGCTAAGGGCGCATGCGCTGGTGACTGCTGCGGCCACCACCACGAGCCAAAGCCAGCCGAGAAGAAGACTTGCGAGGACGACTGCTGCTCAGGCCACGACCACAAGGCAGAGCACAACCACGACCACGGCCACGACCACAAGCACTAATAGATAGGCTAACACAAACAACGAGTCCGACTAACGTTTAGTCGGACTCGTTGTTTTAATGAGTAGTGAGTAATTAGTAATGAGTAATATTTTCCTGCTTTTTATTACTCTTTATTCTCTACTAATTACTAATTTAATCTCGTGCGAAGCACACCTTACTTCTCACCTTTCACTTCTCACCTTTCACCTTATTTGACGATAATCTCATCGACAAACAAGAAGCCTGTGTACTTGCTGCGGTGGGCCTTGTAGCGGATGTAGCGGGCACGGGTTTCGCCCTCCCAGCCGAAGGTCTTGAACGATGGTAGCTCGTCGAGGATAACCTCCCACTCGATGTCGGCAATCTTGGTGTAGTTCTCGCCATCTTCCGACACGGCAATCTCGACCAAGCAGGGCATAAAGACACCAGGACCACATATCTGCATAAAGTCGGCAGCGATAGAACGCACAGTCATAACCTCCTCAAGGTCGATAACAACATCGACACCACCACGACCCAAGAAGCCCTGCCAGCGCTTATCCGAATAGGTCCATGTGCCACGCTTTCCGTCGGTGAGCGTAGCATCGCCCGCAGCGGCATACTGAGGAGCGTAGTAGCGTGATGGGTAGAGGTATGTCACAGGCTTGCCGAGCGCCAAGTGCTCAACATCTGTAAGCGACTCGGGGCGGTTGCCAATCTCGTTCTTTAGGTCGAAAGGCGTATACCCCTCCTCGATCATGCGATCGACAATAGCAACGGCTCGACGGCGGAAATCGGCATAATCCCTCCTCTCAGGCATCGACCAGCCAACCTCGGCAATGGCAATGGCACGTGGCCACAACATATGCTCGTAGTGGCTATCCTCAACAATAAACTCTGCCCAAAGGTTAGCCTGAACACCCGAGATATACTTACCTACCTCCTCGTCAAGAGTCTCAGGGATAGGCTCATAGCTATACACCTTCTCCAAAGGCAAGTAGCCACCGATAGACTCGGGCTGTGAGTATGGCGCATCTTGCGGAGCGTCGATATAGCAGTAGCCATGGGGCGACATAATCACGTTGTGGCCCGCAGCAGCAGCGATACGGCCACCCTCCTCGCCACGCCACGACATAACAGTAGCATTAGGCGCAAGGCCACCCTCCAATATCTCGTCCCAGCCGATAATCTGACGACCCTTAGAGTTGAGATACTGCTCAATACGGCGAATCATATAGCTCTGAAGCTCCTCCTCCGACTCCAAGCCCTCCTCACGCATGCGGCGCTGGCAATCTTCGCAGAGCTTCCAATTCTCCTTCGATGCCTCGTCGCCACCTATATGTATATACTCCGATGGGAAAATCTCGATAACCTCGTCCAAGATAGCCTGCATCATCTCGAAGGTAGCCTCCTTGCCGATGCACAACTCACCCTGATTTTCAGGGTTATGCGTACACTTAAGCTCGGGATATGCCGCCAACACCTCGTCGCTATGACCAGGCATCTCAATCTCAGGAATGATGGTGATATAGCGATCGGCAGCATACTCCACCAACTCACGTGCTTCAGCCTTCGTGAGGTAGCCTCCCGAAGCGCCCTCCGAGCCCTCATCAACAAACTTTTTACCGCTATTCGACCAACCCTTCCAGTCGTGAGGCGTACGCCATGCGGCATAGCTCGTAAGGCGTGGATAGCTATCGACCTGCAAGCGCCAACCAGCAGCGTCGGTAAGGTGGAGATGTAGGCGGTTGAGCTTCACACGTGCCATCATATCTATCTGACGCTTAAGGAAATCGAGCGTGCGGAAGTGACGTGATATATCGACGAGCACACCACGATACTCGAAGCGTGGATAGTCGGCAATAATGCCTGTCTGCCAGTCACCACTCTCGACCATCTGACGCATGGTCTGCAAGGCATAGAAAGCACCCGCCGCAGTATTTGCCGTAACGATTATGCCCTCATCGGTGGTCACTATCGCATAGCCCTCGTCGTTAGGCAGCATCTCGGGCTTGACCTCGAAATGCAGATAGCCACTCTTTGCACGTTTCTTAACACGCTTAACATCTAATCCCGCAGCCACTACCGCAGCCTCAAGACGCTGAGTATCAACATCATCAACACCCACAAAAAAGAGCTTGAACGATTGCTTATAGTCGAACGGAGTAGCAGGCACGCAGACCTCGCCGTTACACACGCCACCACGCACAATTGCGGGTACAGGGGTAATACTCTGTGCCGAAAGCTGAGCACAAACCACCAAGGCAAAAACTACCAAAAAAAGTCGTATATTTCTCATTTTAAAACTTTGTTTTTACAAAGATAGTAAAAAAAACGCATAAGCGAAAACTTATGCGTCTAAAGTAAACTCTGACAAACTTACTATAATACTATTAGGTCGAAAATAACAGTATTGCCTGAAAGGCGCATTGCACAAATACCACAGAATTCAGGCTCATAAGTAACGTAATATTTACCATTCTGCCATGAGAAGTAACCCATATTTACTGCCTTATTTACAAAAGCATTCGCCTCACTTGTCGAGTTAAATACTATTTTTCCTGGTCCCTCAACATCAATAATCAATTGAGTATTGCTATAAGAATTATAGACCGAATATAAGTAATAGTTGCCATAATCAGGATCATATGACGACTCGATTACTGTAACTGAAAATCCTCTATTTGCTAAGCGGTTTATGATCTGCTCATATGAGTATGTCTCAACCGTACCATTAGATGAGTCCCAATAGCATAAATCACTGATAGTCAAGCTCTGTGCAAATGCCGACACTGATAGTACTATGCCAGCAATTAGTAGTACTAGTTTTTTCATAATTACACTTGTTTTAGGTCATTAATTTTCAGGTTATACAAAGATACGTAAAATAAATTAAAAACAAATAATTAGGGGATAAAAAGTGGCATCGAAGCAAGCCATAATGCAACGTTTTTCTAAATTTTATAAAATAAAATTGCGGGAGTCACTTTTGTTTTGTAACTTTGCACGTTGTATCGCAAATAACTAAAAACAATATAGATTATGATTGAACTAAGTGAACAGGAAGTATTGCGCCGTCAGTCGCTAAATGCGTTGCGCGAGTTGGGCATCGAGCCTTATCCCGCAGCACGTTTCGAGGTGAACGCAACAGCAAAGGAGATTGCAGAGAACTACGATGCCGAGAAGGGCAACTACCAGGAGGTAGCTATCGCCGGCCGTATCATGAGCCGACGCATCATGGGCTCAGCATCGTTCTTCGAGCTTCAGGACTCGACAGGCCGCATTCAGGTATATATCCGTCGTGACGACATCTGCCCTGAGGGCGACCCAACACTCTACAACACCGTATTCAAGAAGCTCCTCGACATTGGTGACTTCATCGGCGTAGAGGGCTTCGCATTCCTCACAAACACTGGCGAGTTGTCGGTACACTGCCGCAAGTTTACAGTTATCTCTAAGTCGGTACGCCCACTCCCTGTTGTTAAGCAGAAGGATGGTCAGATGTTCGACGCACTCACCGACCCTGAGGTGCGCTACCGCCAGCGCTACCTCGACTTGGTAGTAAACCCACACGTCAAGGACACCTTCATCAAGCGTGCTAAGATCATGCAGACAATGCGTGACTTCTTCAACGAGCGTGGCTACCTCGAGGTGGAGACACCTATTTTGCAGCCTATTCCTGGTGGCGCTGCGGCACGTCCGTTCATCACCCACCACAACGCCCTCGATATCGACTTCTACATGCGAATAGCTACCGAGCTATACCTCAAGCGTCTTATCGTAGGTGGCTTCGACGGTGTTTACGAGTTCGGCAAGAACTTCCGTAACGAGGGTATGGACCGCACACACAACCCTGAGTTTACTTGTATGGAGATCTACGTGGCATACAAGGACTATATCTGGATGCAGGAGTTCACCGAGCAGATGTTGGAGCGTGTGGCAATGGCAGTAAATGGCACTACCGACGTGGTGCTCGACGGCCGCACAATCTCGTTCAAGGCACCTTTCAAGCGTGTGACAATGACCGACGCTATCCGTGAGAAGACCGGCTACGACATCACAGGTCAGACAGAGGAGCAGTTGCGTGAGGCATGTAAGCGCCTAAATGTCGAGATCGACGACACCATGGGTAAGGGCAAGCTTATCGACGCTATCTTCGGTCAGTACTGCGAGGAGGATCTCGTGCAGCCTACATTCGTTACAGACTACCCTATCGAGATGTCGCCACTATGCAAGCGTCACCGCGACAATAGCGACCTTACCGAGCGTTTCGAGCTCTTCGTAAATGGTAAGGAGCTCTGCAACGCATACTCTGAGCTTAACGACCCTATCGACCAGCTCGAGCGCTTCCAGGAGCAGATGCGCCTATCGGAGAAGGGCGACGACGAGGCGATGACCATCGACATGGACTTTGTTCGTGCGTTGGAGTATGGTATGCCACAGTGCTCAGGTATGGGTATCGGCATCGACCGCCTCACAATGTTCATGACAGGCGAGACATCTATCCAGGATGTATTGTTCTTCCCAACAATGCGCCCAGAGAAGAAGGTGGTGGCAGATGCTGAGGAGGTATACACCGAGGCAGGCATCCCTCAGGAGTGGGTTGCCGTAGTTCAGAAGATGGGCTACATCACCCTCGAGGCATTCGAGAACACCGCAAAAACGGGTGGCATGAAGCTCTTCAACGACCTCTGCGGCTTCAACAAGAAGAACAAGCTTGGCTTGGGCACTGCCGAGATCAAGGCATGGATCGAGTCAAAGAAGGAGTAAAAGGTTATGCACAACAGTGATAGTCACATAGAGATTTATCAAACACCCGATGGGCAAACAGAGCTTAATGTTCGCCTTAACGGAGATAGTGTGTGGCTATCACAAGCACAACTTGCACTACTTTACGACACAGATCGATCGTCAATCGGTCGTCACATACGCAACATATACAAAAGTAAAGAGTTAGACGAGGAGTCAACATGTGCAAAAAATGCACAAGTATGACAAAGGTTGTAATAAACCTTATTAACAAAAATAATTAAATACTATGAGAAAAAATATTGTAGCAGGTAACTGGAAGATGAACACCTTGCCTAAGGAGGGTGTTGAGTTGGCAAATGGTGTGGCAGCTGGTCGCAAGGATGTTTGCGAGGGCGTAGAGATTATCGTATGCCCACCATACACACACATCGCCCAGGTTATCGAGGCTGTTGAGGGCAAGAACGTGAAGGTTGGTGCTCAGGACTGCGCAACAGAGGTTAAGGGCGCTTACACCGGCGAGGTATCGGCAGAGATGATTGCAGCCATGGGTTGCGAGTATGTTATCTTGGGTCACTCGGAGCGTCGTCAGTACTATGGCGAGACATCGGAGACCCTCAACCGAAAGATGGCACGTGCCTTCGAGTTCGGCCTTAAGCCTATCTACTGCGTTGGCGAGAACCTCGAGGAGCGTGAGGCAGGTCGCCACTTCGAGGTGTGCAAGCAGCAGATCGAGGAGGTAGTATTCAACCTCACCGAGGAGCAGTTTGCAAACACCGTTATCGCCTACGAGCCTGTATGGGCTATCGGCACAGGCAAGACAGCAACTGCTGAGCAGGCAGAGGAGATTCACGCATATATCCGTGAGGTGCTCCGCTCGAAGTTTGGTGCAGCAGCTGAGGAGTGCTCAATCCTCTATGGTGGCTCATGCAAGCCTTCAAATGCTCAGGAGATCTTCTCAAAGCCTAACGTAGATGGTGGCCTTATCGGTGGCGCTGCGCTCAAGGCTGAGGACTTCCTCGCTATTGGCAAGGCATTCTAATTTAGGTTAAACAACTGCGAAAACTGGGAAGTAAGCCAACGAAACCTTACTTTCCAGTTTTCAGATATATAAGAAGATATGTTGCTTCACGATAAACTCTGTGACTACGATGTGGTGCTTGCCTCGGCATCGCCACGCCGTCGTGAGCTACTCTCGGCAACCGGCATCAAGTATCGCCTTGCCCAAAAGTTTGAGTGCGAGGAGAGCTACCCCGCATCGCTTAGTGCCGAGGAGGTGGCACCCTACCTCTCAGCGCTAAAGAGCCATGCCTACCCTCACGCCTTGGCACACAACGAGCTACTCATAACTGCCGACACGGTGGTTATCCTCGGTGGCGACGTGCTGGGCAAGCCCAAAGATGAGGCTGAGGCACGTGAGATATTGCGTCGTCTGTCGGGCAACGACCACTACGTTGTTACGGGCGTTACGCTACGCATGCAGCACTCGGAGCGCACCTTTGCCTCACGCAGCCGTGTACGCTTTGCCGAGCTTAGCGACGAGCAGATTGAGTACTACGTGAGCACATACAAGCCTATGGACAAGGCTGGTGCATACGGCATTCAGGAGTGGATAGGATATGTGGGCATCGAGTCGTTGGAGGGCTCGTTCTACAACGTCATGGGACTCCCCGTGCAGCGTCTATGCCGTGAGCTTGAGGCATTTATCGAGGCTTGGCCCGAGTGTAATTTGCGATAAAACAACTAATACTAACTAATAATGAAAAGATTTTTTATTCTTGTTGCGCTACTACTCGCAACAACCTTCTCGGCATTTGCCGACAAGGGCATGTGGCTTCCTTCGCTCATAGCAAGCCGCATCGACGACATGAAGGCTAAGGGCTTTAAGCTCGATGCCGAGGATATCTACTCGATCAACCAGGCATCGCTCAAGGACGCTGTTGTGCTTTTCGACGGCGGCTGCACCGGCGAGATTGTGTCGAACGAGGGTCTTCTTATCACCAACCACCACTGTGGCTACGACGCTATCCAGGCTCTATCGTCTGTTGAGCACGACTACCTCACAAACGGCTTTTGGGCAATGTCGAAAGAGGAGGAGTTGCCATGTCCAGGTCTTAAGGTGCACATCTTGGTGCGCATGGAGGAGGTTACCGACCGCATCGCTAAGGGCGAGAAGGTAGAGAAGATTATTGCCAAGGCTAAGAAGGAGGGCAAGGGCTATGTTGCTAAGGTTGAGCAGCTCTACTACGGCAACCAGGCATACTTGTTCGTATATCGTGAGTTTTCTGACGTGCGTCTTGTTGCTGCGCCTCCTACCACCATCGGTAAGTTTGGTGCCGACAACGACAACTGGATTTGGCCACGCCACACCGGCGACTTCTCGATCTTCCGCATCTATGTGAATGGCAAGAATGAGCCTGCGGCATACAACGCAAACAACAAGCCTTATACCCCTGCTCGCCACTTCAAGGTGTCTACCGAGGGTGTTAAGGAGGGTGACTTTACTATGATCTACGGCTTCCCAGGCAACACTCAGGAGTATATCACCTCTGATGCTGTGAAGTATATCGCCGAGAAGTCGGACCCAACAAAGATTGAGCTCCGCACACAGCGCCTCGACATCATTGGCGCAGCACAGAAGCTATCACCCAAGACACGCATCAAGTATGCTGCGAAGCAGGCAAGCATCGCCAACGCATGGAAGAAGTGGCAGGGCGAGGTGAAGGGCATCAACCGCCTCGGCACATACTCTAAGAAGCTTGACTATGAGGCTCGCTTCCGTCAGGACAACCCTGAGAAGGCATACCTTCTTGATTCACTCGAGGCTGCCTATGCCAAGAACATGGAGGGTTACTTCAACTACGAGCTCTTCAACGAGACTCTTCGTGGCATCGAGCTCCAGCAGGTGGTGTTCCTCGCCGCAGAGAAGGACGCAGCAAAGCGTGATGCCGACATCGAGCGCTTCTACAAGGACTTCGACGTGAACGTAGATAGAGAGTTGGCTGTGGCTATGCTCAAGGCTTACGAGGAGCTTGCAACAGCCGATGCAGTGTCGCTCCGTAGGTTGTTTGCACAGCATGGTGGCGCCGAGCGTTACGCTAACTGGCTCTACAACAACACCAAGCTCGGCACATTGGAGGGCTTCAAGGCAACAAACATTGCTGCTGACCCAATGACCGAGTTTGCACATGCTGTTGTTGAAGTTCAGATGTACGTTAAGCAGTTTGCATATCGCAACCTCAGCAACATTCCTGACATTCAGCGCTGGTATCAGCCTTATGTTAAGGCACTTATGGAGTGGGACACCGAGCGTGCATTCTTCCCTGATGCCAACCTCACATTGCGTGTGGCTTATGGCAAGGTTGCTGGCTATGAGTATGCCGACGCTGTATGGCACAACCCACAATCAACAATCGAGGGTATCATCGCTAAGGATAACCCAGAGATCTACGACTACAACGTGCCTCAGGCTTTGCGTGATGCCTATGCCAAGAAGGACTACGGCCGTTGGGGCATCGAGCTAAATGGCAAGTACACCGTGCCTGTATGCTTCATCGCCACAAACCACACAACAGGTGGTAACTCAGGCTCTCCTGTTATCAACGCCAATGGCGAGCTTATCGGCGTGAACTTCGACCGCACATGGCTCTCGACAATGTCGGACATCGAGTTTGACGAGACCCTCTGCCGCAACATCATCTGCGACATCCGCTACGTATTGTTCGTAGTAGACAAGGTAGGTGGCGCTGGCTGGATTATCGAGGAGATGGGCGTATCGCTCGAGTAGTCGCCTACATAATTAATATATAGAATACCACCGATGGAAATTCCGTCGGTGGTATTCTTTGTATAAGTCACTTAATTTACGTATCTTTGTCACACTATGCGACACACCTTTATTATAATATTAATGGCGCTAATCACACTAACCACGGTTAGTGCGCAGGAGTGTGTCGTAAGGTTTGAGCCCGAGAGAGTAGATTTCGGACACATAAACGAGAGTGACGGCATTGCAACACGCTCGTTTACAATCACTAACACCACAGCAAATGACATTATCATTAGTGAGATAGTATCGACATGCGACTGCACCGTTGCCGACTATAAAGATGTGACTATTGCGCCGAAGCAGTCGTTCGAGGTGAAGGTGTCGTACAATCCTCTCAACCGCCCAGGCAGGTTCGACCGCCCACTATTTATCTTTATCGAGGGTCACAACGAGCCATTCGAGATAGAGATAATGGGTCGTGTAACACCCCGTGAGCGCACCGTGGAGGAGATATACTTCTACGACATGGGACATGGGCTGCGCCTCGACAACACCTTTGCTGGCTTTAGCTACATCGAGCATGGCAAACACTACGAAGAGCGCATAGCCCTCTACAATAACTCCGAGCGCATGATGCGCCTACGCTTAAAGCATATCGCAAGGTCGGGAGCAATCAAGGTGAAGTGCCCCAAGCGTGTTGCGCCACACACCTCTGCCGACATCAAGTTTTACTACGAGCTACCCTCAACGAGCAGGTGCTATGGCTCTCTCGACGACAAGTTCGAGGTTAGGGCAAACGGCAAAATATGTACCTACACCATTTCGGCACACGGCATTGCGGTAGATAATTTCGATTTTTACGACGATATTTTGTCGCCAAGAGCCGAATATTCGAAAAAAAATATTAAATTTGGGGATGTAAACAGCGAGGCTCTGCCCCTTAGCGCCACGCTGACAATAACAAACAGTGGCGAAGCACCGCTCATTATTCGTGATGTGAGGTGCACAAGCGCCGATGTTGAGTGCACACTGCACGAAGGCACAACAATCGAGCCGGGCGCAACACTCGCCACCGACGTAGTGCTAACGCCAAAGAGGAGCAGACCCAAGGGAGCCTTCTCGGCACAGTTGGCAATAGTTACCAACGACCCGATAGCACCCTATCAGGTGATTACACTCAAGGCTCACTTCAAAGAGTGAGAAAGCAAACAGAATAGCTAAATTACTAATTTACAGAACATACCTTAACTAAAACTTACAACATGTTTAAGATCGTTGAAAAACGCAAGCTGGCAGAGAACATCTACGAGATGAAGATTGCAGCGGAGCGTGTAGCACGTGCTGCCCTTCCAGGTCAGTTTGTTATCGTGCGTGCCAATGAGGGTGGCGAACGTATTCCCCTCACCATTGCCGACTACGACGTGGAGAGAGGCACAGTAACTATCGTAACACAGACCATTGGCCACTCTACAAAGAAGATATGCTCATATGAGGTTGGCGACTCGTTGGCTGACTTCGCAGGTCCTCTTGGCCGCCCATCAGAGTTCGTACATATGCCTTTGGAGGAGCTCAAGAACCGCAAGTACCTCTTCGTGGCAGGTGGCGTTGGTACTGCCCCTGTATATCCACAGGTTAAGTGGTTGCATGAGCATGGCGTGACTGCCGACGTTGTTATCGGCGCTAAGACTAAGGATATGCTCATCTACACCGACGAGATGCGTAAGGTGGGCAACGTGCACATCGCAACAGACGATGGCTCGGAGGGCTACCACGGCATGGTGACAGGCCTTATCAAGGAGCTTGTTGAGACAGAGGGTCGCAAGTACGACGAGTGTGTATGTATCGGCCCTATGATCATGATGAAGTTTGTATGCCTTACTACCAAGGTATGGGATCTTCAGACTACCGTATCGCTCAACGCACTCATGGTTGATGGTACAGGCATGTGTGGCGCTTGCCGTGTGTCGGTAGGTGGCAAGACACTCTTTACATGCGTTGATGGTCCTGAGTTCGACGGCCACAAGGTGGACTTCGACGAGGCAATCCGTCGTCAGGCTATGTACAAGAGCCAGGAGAGAGAGGCATCAGAAAAACACGAACATAAATGTAACTGCTATGGCAAATAAGATACCACGTGTCGCTGTCCGCGAACAAGATCCAAAGGTGCGTGCTACCAACTTCGAGGAGGTATGCTACGGCTACAACGCTGAGGAGGCAGCATTGGAGGCTACCCGATGCCTAAACTGCAAGAACCCACGTTGCGTGGCTGCATGCCCCGTAAACATCAATATCCCAACATTTATCCACCACATCACCGAGGGCGACCTACGTGCTGCTGCCGACACCATTCACGCCGACAGCTCACTACCATCAATCTGTGGTCGTGTATGTCCTCAGGAGTCGCAGTGCGAGGGCTCATGTGTGCTCGGCATCAAGGGCGAGGCTGTGGCTATCGGTAAGCTCGAGCGCTATGTTGGCGACTGGGCATTGGAGCACTCAGCAGAGACCGAGGGCGTAGTTATCGAGCCTAACGGCAAGCGTGTTGCCGTTGTGGGCAGTGGCCCTGCAGGCTTGGCTTGCGCCTCTGACCTTGCTAAGCTCGGCTACAAGGTCGACGTATTCGAGGCTCTTCACCGCCTTGGTGGCGTGCTTTCGTACGGTATTCCTGAGTTCCGCTTGCCTAAGGATCGTGTTGTAGCTCGTGAGATCAACGAGGTTAAGAAGCTCGGCGTTAAGTTCGAGACCGATGTTATCGTGGGTCGCACCATGACCATCGACTCACTCCTCGACGAGGAGGGCTACGACGCAGTATTCGTTGGCTCGGGCGCAGGTCTTCCACGCTTCATGGGCATCGAGGGCGAGAACCTCAATGGCGTATTGTCGGCTAACGAGTTCCTCACACGTGTAAACCTCATGGGTGCTTGGGATCCTGAGCATAACGACACCCCTGTATATGTAGGCAAGAAGGTTGTTGTTGTAGGTGGTGGTAACGTGGCTATGGACGCAGTGCGTACCGCTAAGCGTCTTGGTGCTGAGGCAGTTATCGTATACCGTCGTGGCGAGGCAGAGCTTCCAGCACGTAAGGAGGAGGTTCACCACGCTAAGGAGGAGGGCATCGAGTTCCGCATGCTCACCAACCCAACATCTATCCTCGGCACAGAGGATGGCTGGGTAAAGGGCATCAACTGCGTGGAGATGGAGCTTGGCGAGCCTGATGCATCGGGCCGTCGCTCACCACAGGAGAAGGCGGGCTCAGACTTCGTCATTGACTGCGACGTAGTAATCATGGCACTCGGCACATCGCCTAACCCACTTATCGCCTCAACAACAAGCGGCTTGAACATCAACCGCCGTGGCTGCATCGAGGCTGACGAGGTAGGTACAACCTCTCGTGCGGGCGTATTTGCTGGTGGCGACGCTGTTACAGGCGCAGCAACAGTAATCCTTGCGATGGGCGCTGGCCGTAAGGCAGCAAAGGCTATCGACGAGTATTGCAAGAGCAAGTAGATATAGCAAATAATTTAGGGAATTTAGGGTGTTTAAGGAGTATAGAGAGATGCAATCCTCTCTAATTCCCTAAATGCCCTAAACTCTTTTTTTGAGGTTTCTCTTTGCTATTTAATAATTTATACATATCTTTGCAGCCCGTATCAACCTCTTATACTGGGCAAGGGTGCAAGGGCGTGGGCTACAATTTGCGTTGTTGGCCGAGGCGTCAGGATTAATATCGAAGGTGATATTATGGTAGTGCCATTGCAGCGATAATGTTGAGCGATAACCATTTAACAATTTGTTGCAACAATGAACAAGGATGCATTGATCAGACTCGTGAACGAGCAGATGTGGACTAAGGGTGAGCAGGACGTACCTCAGTTCGGCGCAGGTGATACTATCACCGTAACTTACCGTATCGTAGAGGGTAACAAGGAGCGTTTGCAGAGCTTCCGTGGCGTAGTAATCCAGATTAAGGGTTCTGGCCGTACTAAGATGTTTACTATCCGTAAGGTTTCTAACGGCGTAGGCGTTGAGCGTATCTTCCCTCTTTACTCACCACACATCGACAACATCGAGGTGAACAAGTATGGTGTTGTACGTCGCAAGCGTATCTACTACCTACGTGAGCTCACAGGTAAGAAGGCTCGTATCAAGGAGCGTCGCATCGTTAAGAAGGCTGAGTAAAAAGCCTCTTAACCCCAAAGACAAAGGCTACCCACACGGTAGCCTTTTCTTTTTTCATATTTTTTTTATATTTTTGTGGAAATTCTAACAAGAGATGAAGTATTACGTTATTGCTGGCGAGCCCTCGGGCGACTTGCATGGTGGCAAGCTGATGCGTGGAATAACAGCGCACGACACCGAGGCTGAGTTCCGCTTCTGCGGTGGCGACCTGATGGCACGCACTGCGGGCGAGGAGAGCATGCTCTACCACTATACCCAGATGTCGTTCTTCGGCTTTGTACAGGTGGCTAAGAACCTACGCACGATATTCGAGCAGATGGACAACGTCAAGGCAGACATCGAGAGCTTCGAGCCCGACGTAATCATCTTGATAGACTACCCCGCCTTCAACCTCCGCATCGCCAAGTGGGCAAAGAGCCGAGGCATGAGGGTATACTACTACATAGCACCCAAGGTGTGGGCATGGAAGGAGCGTAGGGTGAAGAGCCTACGTAAGTATGTCGATCGACTATACACCATCTTTCCATTCGAGAGCGACTATTTCCGCTCGCACGGCATCGAGCCTGTGTTCTGCGGCAACCCCTTGGTCGATGACATCGCCGAGCGCCGAGCAACGCTACCCACACGTGATGAGTTCCTCAAGGCTAATGGCTTGGAGGATAGAGGCATCGTTGCGCTGCTGGCAGGCAGCCGCCTATCGGAGATAAATGCCAACCTTGCAGATATGGTTGCTATCGCTAAGCGCTTCCCCGAGCGACAGTTTGTCGTAACGGCAGTAAAGTGGATAGACATCGCTCACTATGAGCGCATTACAGCGGGAGCAGATAACGTCAAAATAGTTGTTGACCGCACTCAGGAGACCCTCGCCATGGCTGATGCTGCCATAGTATGCTCGGGCACGGCGACGCTCGAGACGGCACTCATGGGCATTCCCGAGGTGGTGCTCTACCATGTGCCATGGCTCTACGAGAAGCTCAAGCCCTACTTCTTGCGCATACCGTATATCTCGCTCGTGAACATCAACCTAAATCGTGAGGCGGTGCGTGAGCTTGTCAAGGCAAGGCTCGATGTGGACGTAGCCTCGGAGGAGCTTCGAGCGATACTTCCTGGAGGAGGTCAGCGTGAGCGCATGCTTGCTGATTTCGAGGAGCTTAGCACGATGATTGGCAAGGAGGGTGCGAGCGACAGGTTTGCAGAAGATATTGTTAAATCACTACGATAGATGAAACTCATTAACATCATAAACAGCTATAGCGAGGCGGGCGCAACACCCCGCTTCTTCCTCAAGGCAGACACGGCGCTCCTGCGCAACAACGATGCCTTCTATATCCCCGACACGCTCGGTAGAATCGTTGCAGAGCCACATATCGTCTTGAAGGTCAGCCGCTTGGCTAAGTGCATTGGCGAGCGCTTTGCCCCACGCTGCATCGACGCAGTGATGGGTGGTGTTGTGTTCACGGCTATCGACCGCCTCGAGGAGCTTAGGCGTGAGTCTCTCCCCTGGGACGAGGCTGTGGGCTACGACCACTCGTCGGCACTATCGCTCGAGTCGCTGGGTCGTGATGCCATGTTGGAGGGTGCTACGTTCCTAATTAACGACACGGAGGTGGCACACATCAAAATCTCGGATATGCGCTTCACGCCCGACAAGATTATTAGCCATCTCTCCGAAAACATGACCCTGCGCATTGGCGATCTTATATATCTTGGCTCGCCCCAGCAGTTCGACATCAAGGCTGGCGACAACCTCAAGCTGCGCATCGGCGACAAGACACTGCTTAACTTCGATGTTAAGTAAAGCGTGCTTCGCGCGGGGTTAATTTTATGGGATAGATGGGACGAATGGGATAGATGTGGAAGATAGGGAGGATAGGGAATTTAAGGAACTTAGCGAGGCGCTATCGAATTAGTAATTAGTAATTAGTAATTAGTAAATAGTAATTACTAATATTTCTTGTTACTCACTACTCCCTACTCATTACTCACTACTCACTAAATTCCCTAAGTTCCCCTCTCTCCCATCGAGCTTTAGCGTTACCCATCAAGCGTTAGCGCCCTCATTTATCCTATTAAAAGGGCAGAAAGGGTAATAAAAGGGCGAAAGGGTCTTGAAGGGTTATATTTTCTACTCTTTGGACCCTTCGGACTCTTTGAGACTCTTCTCGCGAGAAATTTGTTGTTAGAAGTCGTGAGATGTGGTGCATCTAAAAAGGGACTACCCGAGGATAGTACACTTAGTACAGCCTCGGGTGCTCAGTTTTTTACGATGTGCCGCAGATTGCGGCTTATCACAGGAAAGAATTTGTTGTTAGAAGTCGTGAGATGTGGTACATCGAAAAAGGGACTACCCGAGGATAGTACATGAAGTACAGCCTCGGGTAGTCAGCTTTTTACGATGTGCCGCAGATTGCGGCTTATCACAACAAATTTACTTGATGACAACGCAACGATTTACCTCAGCATCACCATCAGCAAATGGAAGTGCAGAAGCACCCTCCCACTTAACCTCGATGCGGCTCTCGTCGATGCCGTTAGCTACCAAGAATGCCTTAACAGCCTCAGCACGCTTCTTAGAGATCTTCTCGTTGTACTCCTTAGTACCTGTTGAGTTGTCAGCGTGACCAACGATAGTTACCTTGTGGTCAGTGTCCTTAACAGCAGCAGCGTACTTAGCAACAACAGCCTCGCCGAATGCAGAGAGCTTGTACTCGTTCTTGCCGAAGAATACTACAGTCTCAACGTTTACTGTAGAAGGAGCAGGAGCTACAGTCTTCTTAAGCTTAGCGTTCTCCTCCTCGAGCTCAGCGCACTTGTCGTTTACAGTGTTGATGTTGTCGTTAGCATACTTAAGATCCTTCTTAAGGCCGTCGATAGCGTTAAGGTAGCCATCAACCTCTGCCTCAGAAACAGGAATATTCCAATCGCGCTTGTTGAAGCGGTAAGCAACGCCTACTGAGCCAACCAATGCTGGAGCGAAACGGCCACCACCCTGAATCTTTGCAGGAACGCCGTCCTCAGGCAAAACCCATGTGCGAAGGTCGAGCTGAACATCGAGGTACTCTGTTACACGGAACTTGTTGAGCAAACCGATACCTGCAGCGAACTCGCTGTTTGAGTGAAGATCACTGCGGCTGAAGCCTGTTGCGCTGTAGCCGAAGCTAAGGTAAGGGATAGCGTAGTAAAGACGATCCTCACGGTAGCCACTAATCCAGTTAGAGAGGTTAAGCATAGCATCAGCGTGGATGTAAGCATAAGGAGTGTGGAACTTAGTAGCGTCGTCAGCGAGAACGTTCATGAACTCGCCAAGATCAACCTGAACACGAGCACCTACGATTGGGTGGAACCACTTAAGTGCAGCGCCATTGATGTTCCAGCCGGTGTTAGCACCAACCTTACCATTCTCGCCACCACGAGTGTTCATGTCGAGGTGAGAGATACCTGCACCTACAGAGAGCTCCCAATTGTGCCAGAACTTGTTTGTCTCAACACCCTTCCAACGAGGCTTCTCAGTTGCTGTCTCCTGAGCTGACACAGCAGCACATGCCAACACAGCAACGCAAAGTGAAAGCAAAATTTTCTTCATAGTTTGTTTATTTTTTATTTGTTAATATTGATAGTACACGAATATCAAGACAAATGTACAAATAAAAAATTTATTTCTCTCACATTTTCATAAAAATTTAACTATTTACCTATATATAATAGATTTTATAGCACAAAAAATGGGATTACCCTATGAAGAGTAATCCCATTTATTGGATAGGCTAATCAGCTTAGCGCTTCAAAACCTCAACATCGCAAGCTACTGCCTGACGCTCAACCTCTACAGTCTGAGCCTCAGAGAACTTAGCGTTACGAACGCACTTCTTAGTGAAGAGCTTGCGTGATGCGTTGCTGAGTGATGGACCGTCGTTAGAGCTCCACTGCTCAGCGAACTCCATAACGTCGGTACGAGCACCGTCGTATGATGTATTAACCTTCTTCTTAACAATGTCGCTGTAGTAACCATCTGGATCAACAACCAAAGCAGCGATAGTGTAAGCTGACTCGTTCTCAAGAACGGTGTAAGACTTATCTGGGCTCATTGAACCGTACTGGTTGATGCTCCATACGAGGTTGTCACGATACTGCTGATCGTTGTACTCGTCGTAGCGACCTGTCCAGTCGAAGATTACCATGAAGAATGACTGGTAAGCACCAGTGATCTTGAACTCGAGAGGAAGGATAAACTTACCTGAGTAGTAGTCGCCACCGAGGAACTCCCAACCTGGAGCCTTAGCAAGGTCAGACGCTGCGAAGTAGCCGTGGTCAACGAACTCAACAGTTGCGCTACCAACACCTGACTTAGTTGTGAATGTGCAAGTAGAGATTGTAGAAGTTGTTGCTACACCACCACGTGAACCGAATGCGTAAAGAACGTACTCAACACCTGTCTCAAGACCGATAACGTTCTGTGAGTAGTCGCCTGAGAGGTACTCGTAAGAGAGGTTCTCGAGCAAGTACTTCTGACGCTCAGCGTCTGTGTTACCATAAGTTGCCCAATCTGAAGCCTTCTCCCAACCAGCGATATAGTAGTCATCGTTAGTTGTTGTGAATGAGATGTAAGCAGTCTGAGCAGTTACGTTAGATACTGAAGCAGTGATCACGTTGTCAGACATAGGTACTGAACCTGTCTCGATCTTCTGGATGAATGGAGCTGAGCAGCAGAGAGCGTGCTCGTCCATTGCAAATGCGAAGAGGTAGTAAGTGTGGTTAGCCAAAAGCTCGAACTCGTACTCGTTGCGTGGAGTGCCATCCTCGTACTCGCCCTGGCAGTTGTACATATCGATGATAGCCTGTGCAGAGAGGTTACCCTGGTACATCATCTCGCTAACACCGTTTGACCAGAAGAACTCAGCAACATCAGCTGGAGTCTTAAGGAAGTCGCCGAATACGTCGAGGTAGTAGTCAACCATCACGCCGTTAAGCATATCGAAGTAGTAAGCACCCTCGTAGCCACCAACAGGAGTTACTTTAGCTGAAACAACGCAACCATCAACATCATACTCAGCCTGGAATGTTGCACCATTCTTCTCAGGCTTCTTAGTAGTAATAGTGAAGAAAGCGATGTCAGATGCAAGAGCACCAGTATTTGTGTCGAAGTAGTAGCAGTAGAACTTGTAAGGTACACCTGAAGCAGCCTGGTTTACAGTGATACCACGCTGGTCGCCAATCTTAGCACGTGTGTTCATCACGTCAGCTGCCGACATGCCGTAGAAGCTACCAAGCCACTCGAAGTATGCAACATCGTCCATGTAGAAGTCCTCGTCAGTCTCGAAGCCAGAGTTTACAATATAGCTTGGAGCTGCAGACATCACGATGTAAGGCATAGTCTTGTTTGATGGGATAACATCAATAGTGTAGCTGAAGAAGTCAGGATTTACGTTCTCCAACGCAAAGCCAGCACCTGTCTTAGCACCCTGCTTAACAACGAATACTGCGTCCTCAGCAAAACGATACTTAACAGTTACCAAGCACTCACGAGCCTCAGTACCAGGGTTAGCATCAACGTTGAAGCTAAGAGCGCCTGTGATACCATAGTTGAAGTTGTTTACCCAAGCCTCAGAAGCCTCTGCAGAGATCTTCTCGCCGGTGTGTGGGTTCTCGATAGTGTACTCGATAAGAGCAGTACCACCAGCAACACCAACATTAACGGTCTGCTTAGAGAGCTTGATTACAGAGTCCTTGGTTACGTTGATTGGATCGTCACCACCGTCTGGAGTAGGCTCACAACCAACAACGAAAGTCAAGGCGAAGATAGGCAAAATTGCCCACAACAAATTCTTGAATGTTCTCATGTTTTTAATTAAAATTTAGGTTATTATAAAATTAAATAATTCTCTGTTTTTAATTTTTTTTAATAAAAACTATCTCTTCGAGATACAAATATAGTAATAAAATGCAAATGTCAATAAAAAAACCCTATTTTTTCATCACTCAGCATCAAAGATTTGGTAGAGAACAAGAAAAATAATATATTTGCATAAAGAACTAAACCTAAGGTACTATGAGAATTTTCACAAAGTTGTTTATAATGGTGGCATGCGCAGCGTTGGTTGTTGCGTGTAACGAGCCTCCTGTCATAGATGAGCCAAGCACCGAGCTTGCTGTGAAGCTCGACACCACGGAGCTCACGATAAATGGTAGCGGCGGCGAGCAGAGCATAGGCTACATCATCGAGAATGGCATCAACGGCATCGACATTGCCTTGGAGACAGATGCAGCGTGGATTGAGAACCTACGCACGGAGAGCAGCCAAATACGCTTCACCTGCGACAAGAACTTCACAAACAAGGAGCGCAGCGCAAATATCGCCGTGCGCTACCCTAACCTCAGCATGCAGATTATCAGCGTTACGCAGCTTGCTAACGATGCCATAACCTTCAGCATCGAGGTTACCGACATCAAGTCTACGAGCTGCACAACGAAGATTAAGCCTTCAGACCCCGAGATTCCATATATCGTCTATATGTCGGAGGTAAGCTACTTCCTATCTGCTGGCATCACCAACGAGAAGGAGCTCTTCCAGGACGACCACGACACATACCAAAAGTGGGCAAACGACTATGGCTCAACGAATTTTGAGCAGTTTATGTATCTCAACCAATTTGCCTTTGCTGGCGACGCAAACATCTCGTGGACAGGCATGGTGCCAGACAGAGAGTATGTAATCTATGCCTACGCCATCGAGTTTACGGAGGACGGCAAGGACTACTCGCTCGCCTCTGCCGTATGGCACGAGATGGTTATTCTGCCAACACACGTATTTAGCGACATCGAGTTCGACGTGAATGTTACGGTTGATGGTCCTAAGGCAACATACGAGTTTAGCCCCGTAAATTGGGACGGCAAGTACTTTATCGACATCTATGCCGAGGGCGAGTATATGTATCTCGAGGAGGGCACAACACCCAACGAGGCATACTGCAAGCAGGTGGCAAACGACTGGATTAGCACCATCACTATATATATGCAGTCGGGATATAGCGCCGAGCAGCTCATGGAGTTGATGTGCTTGCAGGGCGCAGACAGCTACTCCGAGGTGCGCAAGTCGAACACCAAGTACTGCATGGTATTCTACGGCATCGAGATGGTCGACGGACTACCTCAGGTGACCACACGACCATACATCGCACACTTCCAAACCGAGGAGGTGAAGCCTTCTGATATGCAGATAGACATCAAGGTGGAGAACTGCTATGTGCGTGTTGCCGACATCAGCATAACACCAACCTCTGCCGACGAGCCTTATGTGGCAACATTCCTCCGAAAGAGCGACGTGCCATATACCGAGAGTAAGGATATCATCAAGTGGTTGCTCACCTACGACCTTAGTGGCAACACCTACCGAGGCACCGTGGAGACCACAATCATCGGCTTAGAGCCTAACACCGAGTATGTTGCCTTGGCATTTGGCTACTACGGCGGCGTGGTGACTACCGACCTATTTAGCTACGAGTTTAAGACCGAGGAGGAGGGCGTATGCGAGAATGAGGTGCTCGGCGTGAACATCACAGCGCCTTATAGCCTTGTGGCACTCGAGGAGGCAATGCCTGACACCTACTACAACTATGGTCAGTTCGAGTATATGGGCTGGTATGCCATGTGTGCCGAGATCGAGACTGCAAAGCCCGAGGGCAAGGTCTTTATGAATACATACAAAGCGAGCTACCTTGTTACAGCCAACATGGACGAGATCAAGGCCGACGTATGCTCTTATGCCACACCTCGCTCATGCCTCTTTGTTGGCGAGAACAACACCCTCTATATCATGTGCGCCGTAGCCATGGACTACAAGGGTAACCTTAGCGAGATGTATGTCAGCGAGCCATTCTCTTACTCGGTAAGCAGCACATCATACCGCAACATCAACGAGCTCCTTGATAAGCTCGGCTTAGAGCCTGAGGTTCAGGCAGAACCAGGCATTAAGATGTTGAGTTTGTAGCGATGTTTTATAACGATAAAAAAGGTGCTTGCGGGCACCTTTTTTTTTGTTTGTTAAGAGCGTGATAATAGTGAGTTTAGGGAGTTTAGGGAGTTTAAGGAGATTAGGGAGATTAGGGAGATTAAGGAGATTAAGGAATTTAGGGAACTTAGGGAACTTAGGGATTATGCCTTGCAGAAAATTGTCGGTAGCGCCTCTCTAAACTCACTAAATTCCCTAAATTCACTAAACTCACTAAATTCCCTAAACTCACTAAACTCATTAGACCCCTTATCACAGGAAACAGTTTGTTGTTAGAAGGTGGCAAATACAACGCTCGGCAAAAAAAATGAGGATGGGCTGTACTAAGATGTACTGCCCATTCTCATTTATTTTTGTTAGCGGCAGTAGATGCCTCCTTATCACAACAAATTACAGGTAGTAGTAGATGTTGTCGTAGTATTCTACCTCTACCCATGTTCTCAGGAGCTCGCCATTAGCATTGTAATCCAAGAAGATATCGACAAGCTCGTCGTTGAGGAGGCTCTCGATCTCGATGAAGTATACGTCGTCGCCATTGCTACGCTCGACGTGGGTGACGCTATCCACGGGGGTCATCGAGCCGTACTCGCTCTCGAAGGCGTTGCGCACAGCCTCGGGGAGTGATGAGTAGGCTATGTCGTAGGTTGTGAGCACCCATGTGCCCTCCTTCGTAAACCACGCCTCGCACTCGTTAGACACGCCCGGGAGCTTGAACTCAGCAACGATGTGATGGTGCTCACGCTCCCACTCCACATCCACAGCATCGGGATATGCCTGCTTAAATGCAGCGCTGAGGCTCGTATCAGGGGTATAGTCCTTGTCGCAGCCCACGGCACAGAGTGCTAAGATAGCGGCTGCAAGAGATAGTATCTTTTTCATTGTAAAATCGATTTAATAGTTAATAATCAAAGGTTTAGTCGTCCACATCCACGAGCTTGCCTCGCTTGTCGAACGTCAGCTCACGACCGTTGCTTAGCTTCGCCTCCCACTCGTGGCGCTCACGCTTAAGCTCTACGATGGTGTGGTTGTGGTGGTGCTGAGCGACATACGTGGCTATCTGCTTAGGAATGATGGCTGCGGGCACTGCCTCGTTGCGACAATCGACCTCAACCCAATTGCCAGCGCCGTCAAACTCGAGCTTCTTGCCACTCTCGAACACCACCTTGTACTCGTCCGACACAACACCCTTGTCGAGGGTGACATACTGAACTCGCTCGGTGGCGAAGTACTGCTTTACGAATGCCTGTGCCTGGGCAGGTAACTCGGAATAGTGAATGTGACGGTCATCGTCGTAAACACCTCTGTCAGATGCCATTACAGGAGCAAGCATCACCACCAGAGCAACAATAATTGTAGTAATCTTTTTCATCTTTTTTCTCATTTTGATTGTATAACACACCTGTGCAAATTTCATGCACAACTCTCATTTGCACAATCATAACGCCGAGTAGCGAGAATATATTATATAAGATGAATGTTTTTTTGCCTTAAATAGTAAGGAGGTGGTTTTTTTACACTATTTTTTAATAGGGGCGAGAGGGTCGATAGGGCTTGATAGGGTCGATGAGGCGAGGGTATCACAACCCTATCTTCCCTATTTACCCATATTCCCTATCTTCCATACACCCCTACCATCCAAATTAGCGCAGAAATAGGGAGCTTAGAGAGTTTAAGGAGTTTAGGGAGTTTAGGGAGGGCGCTATCAGCATTTATTCGCAAAGCACAACCACTCCCTATATTCACTATACTCCCTAAATTCACTATATTCTCTCTCTGCTTTGCCCCTGCCCACCTAACTAAGCACCACGACCTAATTTGTTGTCAGAAGGGTGCCGAGTGCTACACTCGGCAAAAATGCCGACGATGGGCTGTACTCGAAGTACTGCTCATTGTCGGCATTTTTTGTTAGGGGACGCAATCGACCCCTTATCACAACAAATTATGGGACGGGGTCGTAGCCCGACCCACCCCATGGATGGCAACGCAGTAGTCGCCTTACCGTAAGATACAACCCCTTGATAGGTCCGTGCTTGCGGAGTGCTTCGATGGCATACTGCGAGCAGGTGGGGGTGAAACGACATGTTGGGGGCTTGAGGGGCGAGAGGCATAGCTGATAGAAGCGCACAAGCATAATCAGCGGAAATGCCACGATGCGCTTAAACACGCTGAGCGATCTCTGCCAAAATCTTGGTGAGGGCATGTGCTATGGTTGTTGATGGAAGTATCTCCTTAGACGAATATATCAAGGCGATGTCGAGTGCCTTGCCACGACTCTGCACCTCGCTCTTTAGCTCGGCATTGTTTAGGCGATATGCCTCACGCATGCGGCGCTTGAGGAGGTTGCGTTTATTGGCACGCTTGTGGTTGCGCTTAGGCACAGAGAAGAGCACCTCGACACTTGGCGACGTGCTCTCCTCGGTAAGATATGTGTAGCGGAATGGGTAGACGAAGCCTGAGCGTCCCTCCTCAAATAGGCGGCGGAGCGCTCGTAGCGAACATAGGCGCTCGCACTTGGGCAGGGCATTAGGCTTGCTACTATTCATTACTCTGTCTTGCGTGTGCGCACACGTGTCTTCTTCTGAAGCTTGGTCTGCTGTGCACGGATAAACTCCTCCTTGTCGAGGTCCTCGTGAAGCTCGGCATCCTCAACCGAAAGACCCTCCTCAACCTTGCTGCAGTAGATGTCGAGAGCCTTAACCATAGATGGTGCCTGGGGCGATGGTGCCGACGCCTTTACCTTGAGGCCAGCGTCGATAGCGGCACGGAGTGTTGCCTCGCCGAAGGTAGATACCACAGGAAGCTTCTCGGGGTCGAAGTTCTCGCACAACGCCTTAACGTCAGAGGGCGAGTAGAGGGCGATGATGTCGTACTCCTCGGGCTTAAGCTCCGACATGTCGGCAGCTACGGTGCGGGCGAAGACCACAGGGCTAACCTTAAGCTTTAGCTTGGCAAGGGTGTCGGGGAGCTCAGGCTTGAAAGGCTCGGTGAGCGCCAACATAAACTTCTCGTCCTTGTGCTTAACGATAAGCTCCAACAACGAGTTGAAGGTGCCATCGGCAAACGAGATCTTACGCTTGCGATATACGATATACTTCTGCAAGTAGAGGGCTACAGCCTCGGTGTTGCAGATATACTTCATCGTCTCGGGAACGGTGATGCGAGCCTCCTCGCAGATGCGGAAGAAGCTGTCGATGGTCGTGCGTGACGAGAAGATCATTGTTGTGTGGTCGAGAATCTCGGTGCGCTGCGCCCTAAACTCCTTGAGCGAAACTCCTACTACACGGATCAAAGGCTTGTAGTCGATCTCGAGACCATGCTTCTCAGCAAATTCGTAAAATGGGGATTTCTCAATTACTGCCGGACGGGGTTGCGACACTAAAATTTTACTTACTTTCAACGTCTTCAATAATTTTATATTTCTACTAAATACTCTATTTTCATAACCAATTAGCCAATCGCAAGCACAACAATCATTTTAGACGGCGCTCGCAATCAGCAAAATAGAAGATTACAAAACATTGCTTAGTTTTGTAACATTCTCATAACAAAGCTCATTGGCAACAAAAAAGCGGTGCAAAGGTACAAAATCCAATACAAAATCGGAATTTTTTTTGCAATAAAGAATACAAAAGTATCTTTTAGATAGATCAAAAGCAGGAGTGCTGTGCCCGAAATAAGGGCTATGCTCCAGCCACGAAGCGAATCGACAGGGGCAACAAGCCAGGCTCCAACGAGGGGGAACATGAGCACCACATAGCGCACAAAGTTAATGAGCGAGATGCTCGACAGCTCCTCGACAACAGGCGAGAGAGTGACCCACCCCGAGATGATATGCAGAGCGTAGAGCCATGCCACGAGCACCAAGATAGCGAGGAGCGACACCACGGGAATAAATAGATCGAGCAGCGAGTGGTAGATGGGTGAGTTGGGCTCGATGCCGAGGTCGGCAATGCGCACGCCAATAAGCGCAACCATGAGTATGCCGACGATGATGGCAGCCACCTTAAAGTAGCTCAGCGGGAGCTCGCCACCCTCGCTTGCCATGCGGCGCTCGCTATGCACGCTAAAGAGGTTACCCCATATAGCGCCAATGAAGCCCCACGAGTGGAGCAACATGTGCAGATAGAGCACAAAGGCTATGAAGATAAAGAGCTGATAGACTATCGAATCGATGAACGACTCGGGGATAATCGTTGTGGGCCCGTACTCGGCAAGCACATTCCCCTTGCCAAAGATTTGGTCGGGAGCAACAGCATGAAAGCCACCCTCGAAAATAGGGTCGCCCGACATAAGTGTTGAGCTGCGACCAAACATCGCATTTGGCGAGACTACATCGAAGCCCGCACGTTCGAAGTCGTGTATAGTGATTGCTTTACTCATTTTCCTTTCGGTTTAGTGTTACACGTATTGTTGTGCCCTTGCCCACCTCCGAGCGCACAACGGCAATACGTCCCTTGTGGTACTCCTCGATAATGCGACGTGAGAGCGAGAGTCCAAGGCCCCAGCCACGTGTCTTTGTTGTAAATCCTGGCTCGAATATGCGAGTCCAATTACCCTTGGCGATGCCCTTACCCGTGTCGCTAACCTCGACATAGACAGCATTGCCCTCCTCGCCAATAACCACATCGATGACACCATGTCCCTGCAAGGCATCGAGCGAGTTTTTCATAAGGTTCTCGACAACCCACTCGAAGAGAGCCGCATTTATCGGAGCCTCGATGGGTGCCATTGCCAAGCCGTTGTAGTTGAGCGTCACGTTGCGGGGCACACGACGACGGAAGTAGAGCACCGTGTCGCCCACAACCTCGTTGATGTTCATAGGCTTAAGCTGCGTCTCGGAGCCAATCTTCGAGAAGCGATCGACAACCTTGTTTAGGTGCACCAAGTCCTTCTCGATCTCGTCCACAGCCATCTGATCGACAGGCTGACCACGCAGATACTCGACCCAGCCCAAGAGCGACGATGTTGGCGTGCCGAGCTGGTGTGCTGTCTCCTTGGCAAGGCCCACCCACACTCTGTTCTGCTCATCTTGCTTAGTCGATAGAAAGGCGATGTAGGCAAAGATGGCGAAGATGCCGATGATGAAGAGCTGCACATAGGGGAAGTACGATAGCGCCTTGCTATGGGCATTCGACACAAGCATCGAGTAGTCGGTAGCGCCGTAGTAGATCGTGAAGTTAATGGGCGGAATGCGATAGCTCACCGTGACAGGCTGATTGACAAGGCTCATGGACATGATCTCGCTACGCAGCTGCTCGGCATTGGAAAGCACCTCGTCGGGGAGGTTGCTAACAAGGGGTGTAAGCGCATCGTCGGTGATGACAAAGGGGATTGTAGTATGCTCGGCGAGCTCCTTAAGTAGCTGAGGCTCATTGAAGATGTAGCGTGACGAATGCAGTATATCCTCCCACATCTTCACATCATTCTGCTCGCTATCACGCAGCTGCTGAATTGCCGCCTCGTCCTCGTGGCGCATATGGGTAGACACCCTCCACGTATAGCATATCGAGAGCAGGGCGAGCGCCAAACCGATAGCTATGACTATGGTGCGGCGGCGTGCCGAGAATATGCGTCCGTGAACTATCTTATCCCTGAGCTTCATCATTAGTGCATTGGCAAGTGCTGCTCACGAAGTATGCGACGATACTCCTCCTCGTTGAGAATTAGGTTAATAGCCCTCTCTACCTCCTCGTCGGTTATGGCATAGTGCTCCATGGCACCACGAAGATAGGCTGAGCGGGTGAGGATTTCGTATACGACGATGCGCTCGATATCCTCACGGTAGGTCTGCATGTTCGACAGCTTGTCGTCTTTGATAAGCTCCTCGAAGCGCTTCAGCTCCTCACGCAACGCCTCGTCGTAGAGATCGTTCTGAAGCGCCTTCTCCAAGCTCTTTAGCGCACGACGGCTCTCCGACTCATACTCTATATCCTTGCTGGCGATAAACTCAACGAAGTTGTTATACTCCTGGTCGCTAAGCTTGAAGGTGCGAACATCGACCCTATCGTCACGATGGCGACGCATGTAGTCGTCACACCAATCGTCGATATAGCCCAACGACGAGAGTGTAGCGGCAAAACGGCTGAAGTATTGGGGCTCGAGCTTTACGTCGGGCACAATGCCACCACCATCATAGACCCTGCGGCCACCACGTGTCTTAAACTCCTTGATTAGCGAGTCGGGCACCTGAGCTATTGTGCCGTCGCTATTGCGCTGGGTGTAGTCGTGAGCCTGAATGCAACGACCCGACGGGATATAATACTTCTCGGTGGTGAGCTTAAGGTAGGTGTTATAGCCGAGGTGCACTGTGCTCTGCACCAAGCCCTTGCCATAGGTGCGCTGACCCATGACCACAGCACGATCCATATCCTGGAGCGAGCCCGACAAGATCTCTGTTGCAGATGCCGACGAGCCATTGACCAATATCACGATAGGGATGTCACGCAGTATAGGCTCATGCTCGGTGTTAAAATAGCGCACCGACGAATTGTCACGACCCTTGGTGGTAACAATACTCTCGCCCTTATCGACAAACAGCGAGGCGATGGCAACAGCCTCACGCAGAAGACCTCCACCATTTGAGCGGTAGTCGAGCACCAAGCCACGAAGCTCACCCTCGGCCATCATCGCTTCGATAGCCTTGCGCACCTCGTCGTAGCTTCCATCGATAAAGTCGTTGTGGCAGATATATCCCACGCCATCACGGATGATACCAGCATAGGGCACGCTGGGCACAGCAATTCTTCGGCGATGGAGCGTGAGATCCTCCCTCTTACCGTCGTAGATGCGCTCGACACGCACCACAACATCTGTTCCGGCATCGCCACGCAGCGCACTGCTAACCTTATTCACCGACATCTTAGTGGCATCAACACCATCGATAGCCAAGATCTTGTCGCCAGCCTTCACGCCACCCTCATCGGCAGGGCAACCCTCGTAGGGCTGACCAAAGACGATATAGTCGCCACGCTTGCGAATAGGCGAGCCAATGCCGCCATACTTTCCGGTGGTGCCGATCTCGAAATTCTCCATGCCCTCCTCAGAGTAGTACTCCGAGTAGGGGTCGGTAGCACGGCTCATGCCATAGGCTGCCCACTCGAGAAGGTCGTCTACATCGACCTCTTTAACATATTTTGTGTCGAGCTCATAGATCATGTTCGACATTATCTCGATGGCTCTGCCTACCTCGAAGTCCCTATCGTCACGCCCCTGCTGCTGCGCCTGAGCACCACACACAGCCAGCGCAAGGCCACACACTAAAAATGCTCTTCTCATACTATCTATTTTTCTTCACTCTCATAACGACGATTTGCAATATATGCCTTGAGCTGAAACGCTATGCGGGCAACGGCACGACGCACGCCATAGAGCTCAACGCCACCATCTACCTTGCGCACCTCTACCCTATCTTCGAAGACAAACCATAGGCGCTGCAAGATGCCCATGGCACGGTACACGAGCTTTTCCTCACGCTCCTCGACAAGCTTAAAGCCATAGACATGCATGGCATTGTCGATGCGCACCCTATCCTCCACAATGTTGCACCCCTCGACACGGCTACGCATGAAGCCAAACAGGGGGTAGACCGCAGCCAACGCCACGAAGCAGACCAACATTAGTCGTCCGTGGTCGGTAGAGAGGTATGCCCCAACAGCATCGCACAAGCCAACAGGCATAGGCTCGGTAAGGAGCTTAAGCCACACCATAGCCACATACAAAACGCACAACACGACGAGATATTTCAGCGAACGAAGTATATATTTCATAACCACAAAGTTTTATTTAGTAATCTGCTCAACAGCACATGCCACACTCTCCATAAGCCAGCGAGGGGTTGATGTAGCGCCACAGATGCCGACACTCTCGACACCCTCGAACCACTTAGCCTCGAGCTCCGAAGCCTCCTCGACCATGTAGCAGCGCTCGTTAGCACGGCGACACACCTCGCACAACACCTTGCCATTCGAGGACTTGCGACCCGACACGAAGACCACCACATCGACACTCTTCGAAAACTTAGCAAGCAGAGGCTCACGGCCCGCCACACGACGGCAAATAGTGTCGTCGATGGTGACCTTTTCAGCACACTCCGACCTACGCTTAATCTCTGCGCCGAGGTGGTTAAATAGCTCGATGCTCTGCGTGGTTTGCGAGAGGAAGTAGATAGGCTTCGTAAAGTCGATAGCCTCGAGGTCACGCTCGCCCTCCACAACGATAACATCATCACCTACCTGACCCGTGAGTCCCACAACCTCGGCATGGCCACGCTTGCCCAACAGCACAACACAGCCACCCTCAGCCATCATCTTGTCGTAAGCCTCACGCACACGGCGCTGGAGGCGTGCAACAACGGGACACGTAGCATCGATAACGCTCACGCCAAGGCTCTTTGCCAGCTCGTAGGTGCGTGGGGGCTCGCCATGAGCACGTATAAGGAGCATGCCACTGCCCACCGTATCTATTTGGTTGTGGGTGATGGTGCGCAAGCCAAGGGCCTCGAGGCGCTGCACCTCGACACGGTTGTGGACAATGTCGCCCAGCGACGACACCTCGCCAACACGCCTTAGTGCCTCCTCAGCCTCGCCTATGGCACGCACAACGCCGAAGCAGAAGCCCGAGTTTTCGTCTATGACTACACGCATAACTAACAGCCCAAAACACGGTGATACTCTCTGTCGAACCACGCCATCTGCTCCTCGACGCTCATTGCGGAGTTGTCCAAGACGATGGCATCGTCAGCCTTGCGTAGTGGCGAGATGGCACGGCTCATGTCGGCCCTATCGCGTGACACCACGTTCTCGTAGATCTCGTCGAACGACACGCTATCGCCCTTGGCAGTAAGCTCCTTGTAGCGACGCTCGGCACGCACTTTGGCATCTGCCGTCATGTAAATCTTAAGCTCGGCATTGGGGAATACCACCGTGCCGATATCTCTGCCGTCCATGACCACACCCTTGCGCTCGCCCATTGTCTGCTGCATCTTAACGAGCTTCTCACGCACCTGGGCAATAGAGCTCACGGCGCTCACGCAGTTGCTAACCTCGATGGTGCGAATCTTGCCCTCGACCAGGTCGCCATTGACATATATGTCCGAGGCACCACGCTCGGGGTTAAACCTAAAGTCGATATTTATGTCGGCGAGCATTGCCACAACCCTATCCTCGTTGATAATGCCCGACTCGATAGCACCATGCTCCATGGCATACAATGCCACAGCACGATACATTGCGCCGGTGTCGATAAAGATGTAGCCTAAGCGGGCAGCTATAGCCTTAGCAAATGTGCTCTTGCCACACGACGAGTGGCCGTCGAGGGCAATGATTATTCTCTTGTTATCCATGTTATTTGATTATTGTCGAGAGTAGTGTGATGAGTCCGAGAAAGCTGATGACGATGCCCGCAACATGGTTTATTGTGAGCATGTGGCGTGGACGGAAACGCTTACGGAATATGTTGATTAGCGAGGTTATCGAGAGCCACCATGTCGCAGCGCCGACGAGGAAGCCGAGGATGACGAACATGTTCTGCACGATACGGCTGGCAGACATAGCGTCGGGCGACATCGATATGTCGATATTGAACATCGTGAAGAATGCGAGGATGTAGGGTATGATAACGGGGAAGTTGGCAAGCGTGACGCCAAACATCGAGGCGAAGTCTTGCCATAGGTTGCGCATGCCAGCACGGTTCTTACGTATCTGAGGCACAGGGTTTTGAAAGAATATGAAGATGCCTATGATGATGACAATAGCGCCGCCACATATCTGAATTATGGTGCTATACTCGTCGATGTACGACTTGATGAGTGCGAATACCGAGAAGGCGAGGATGGCAAGAAAGGTGTCGGCAACAGCCACACCAAAGCCCGAGGCTAAGCCCGAGAAGTAGCCCTTGCTCAGCGTGCGCTGGATGCACAACACCGCCACAGGGCCCACCGTAACCGACGATGCAAGGCCCACGCAGAAGCCTCCGATAAGTATTTTAAGTAAGCCTATAAGCATTTGTTTCTCTCTTTTTTCGACATGCTCGCCACCCGACTCTACGCCCACGAGCCACGAGCACATATATCGTTGCAAAGATACAACCTTTTTGCGATTTTTGAGCAACGAAATGCGCTAAAAATTGATATTTATCCTAAAGGATAGATTTTTTGCACGCCGAGAATATTGCCAAATAGGATAATCTTAGTAACTTTACACCATGAAACAATAACTAAATTTGATACAACCATGAACGAAGTAAAGAAAGCAGCAGGCATTGAGATACAGCTCGACGAGCAGATTGCCCAGGGCAACTACTGCAACCTCGCAATCATCGCACACTCGACATCGGAGTTTATCATCGACTTTGCAACCATGCTCCCAGGACTCCCTAAGGCACGTGTTAAGAGCCGTGTGGTGCTCACCCCCGAGCATGCCAAGCGACTCCTCATGTCTCTGCAGGAGAACATCACCCGCTACGAGAGCAACGTGGGCAAGATTAACATTCCTACAAAGCAGCCTATAATCGACCCATTCGGCGGCAAGGGCAACGCATAGAGCTGAACGTTTTACAACATTTTGAGCTGTCCCGCAAAAAAAAGCGGGGTGGCTCTTTTTTTTGTCGTTGATGTTCAAGGGCTTAACATTGGCTGTTAAATTTTTTTAGCCCTTACCCCTTGACAAGGGGGTTTTGAGGTTGTATATTTGTACCGGAAAGTTCAGTTCTTGAACGGGCGCAGAGATAGGGAGTTTAGGGAATTTAGGGAGTTTAGGGAGGGCGCTACCGACAATTTTCTGCAGGGCGCAGAGATAGTGAGTTTAGGGAATTTAGGGAATTTAGGGAGTTTAGGGAGGGCGCTACCGACAATTTTCTGCAAGGCGCAGAGATAGTGAGTTTAGGGAATTTAGGGAGTTTAGGGAGTTTAGGGAGGCGCTACCGACAATTTTCTGCAAGGCATAATCCCTAAATTCCTTAAGCTCCTTAAACTCTCTAAGTTCCCTACTCGTTTAGGCGGAGGGCGCAGAGAGATAAGACCCTTAGGCCCCTTAAGACCCTTAGGACCTTTAGGACCCTTAGGACCTTTAAGAAAAAGTCGATCCCCGAGTTTCTTAATCGTCCTAAGGGTCCTAAAGGTCCTAAAGGGTCCTAAAGGTCCTATTCGTCCTAAAAAATCAATTAAAAAATCAGTCCCGCACGAGTACCATTCTGCTCATCAGCAAGGTCGATAAGCTTCTGAATATCGCTCTTGTTATCGGCTGTGGCACAGGTATATAGGCGGCTCATAGGGCCTACAACGCCCGAGGTGTCGGTGGCGTAGCACAATGCCGTATATACGGTGTTCCACTCGGTAAGGTAGTAGCTATATGGCTGCTGCGTGCTGGTGGTCTTCCAATATCCCGTGGTTAGTCCCCATAGCTCGGCATCGGAGACCGTGAGTGGGTTGCTCACGTCGTCGGGCGAGATCATCGAGAAGAGCGTGCGCACACCCTCGAGGTTGGTATACTTAACCACGGTAATCACCTTGCCCTTGGTTGCTGCGGCATTGCCAAAGACCGTGCCCGCCTCCTCGTCGCCCGAGAAGTAGCCAATAAGCTCCATCTGTGGCATAGCCACCTCCGATAGCTGCGTGGTGCGTGCCATGGCGGGGAACGTGAAGCTCTTAACAACCTTGCCCGTGTGTATGTCGAGGGCGAAGATATAGCCGAAATAGTCGGTATCGGGCAGCAAGCCCGAAGCCTGGAGCGTAGAGCCTCCGTTGTAGTAGTATTGGTCCAATATCTCTGCCACGGTAATCACGGGGTTAAACTTTTTGTACTCCTCGAAGTAGTAGTCGAAAGCCTCGTTCTCCTGCTCGATGAGTAGCTCCTCGTTGTACTCCTCCTCGCGGCAAACGCCTGCAAGATAGTAGATTGTGCTATCCGACGAGGTGACATTCATCGTGAAGCCATAGGGCGACACCGACGATGCCGTAATGCCAAACTGCACATCCTCGACCGAGCCTCCAGGGAGCGTGCGGAAGGTGACCATCTTTGCCTCGGTGGTTATGCCACCATCGTAGCCAAAGGCGATGATGTAGTAGTCGGTGTCGGCGGCGGGGAGCTTCATGGCCTTAGCGCCCGAGTGCTCGACATAGCCCTTGTCGTCAGCCATGATATCCATCCAGCCACCCCACTGCTCAACAATCTGATGCATCATCTCCTGAGCCTCGGTAACGCCGTCCCAAGGGGCTACAAGGGCGCAGTATTTGTCGTTGTTGTTCGATGGCGTGATGCTGAACGATGCCTCCATCTGACCCACGTTCCACACCTTAATGTCGAAGGTCATCGACGACTGCTCGGCATCGCCCGTGGTGTACATACCCCTCTGCACCTCAGTGCATATGGCTATGCCGTCGTGGTCTACAACAAGTCCCGCAATGAGGTAGTAGTAGTCGGTATTCGCCTTTAGGCCCGATGCATAGAGGCTGAGCTTGCCCTGGTGCACCAACGCCTCGAGCACCTGCTCGTTCGAAGCACCCTGACCCAAGAGGGCGTTGATATCCTGCTGGAAGAAGTACTCATAAAAGTAGTTGTGCGACATCTGATAGCCCTCCTCGTCCACGACGTAGTAGTTGTACTGCGACACAGGCATGGTGCACAAATACCACTTAATATCCTCGTCGGTAGGGTCAACATTGAGATACACAGAGTTGTTCTTGACCGAGTGGCTCACTCTAAAGTCGCAGACAAGCTGGGGAAGGTTGGTTGTATGGAAATAGCTCTTCGTTATGTGTGTGCAGCAGGCGTAACCCCTCTCGGCATCTACGCCAAAGATGATTATGCAGTGCTCGGTATCGGCCTTAAGCCCCGAGAACACAACATCCTCAATCTTGCCACGGTCTACAACCTCGGGCATATACTCCTCAAAAGTTTTACCCTTCTCATAAGCCTCCGTGGTTATCTTCATAAAGACATCCTGCACCAAGAACTCCTCACGGCTAAACTCCTCAACCTCAGCCTCTTCGTAGACTACACATAGATAGTCCATGTCGTTATCTTCGGGCGTTACCGAGAAGCGCACCGAACCTCGCGACGTATCGTGGATAACCACCTCGAAACTATCACGTGGAGCAACGGGCGTAGGCTCCTCGGGCTGCTGGCACGACACACACATCATGGCGAGCACAACGCTTAGGAGCGGAAATAAGATATAGTTTTTCATGACCTATAGATTTGAAAAAGGGAGCCACACCCGAGTGCAGCTCCCCAAATTATAACTCGCTGTGTTAGATAGCGTAAGAACGTACGTACGAGATGCTCATAACATCGCTCACGGGCACCGCAAGAGGCTCTACCTCGTGGTAGGTAACCTTAGCCGCACGTGGCGCACCCACAGCCTCGCTCCAAATGCACTCCATCTGAGGCTCCATCGACTGCTCGCTAAACACCATTGACTTAGCAGGCTGCGCTGTAGCATCGTTCACCGCCTTAACATAGGCCTTAAGCTCCTCGATGTCGTCGCCAGCGCCTGTAGGCGTTACACCAACACGTGCAACCTTGCCCTCACGGCCGTTAGCATCCTTGGCATAAGCCAAGATTGTCTGAGCAACATCCCAATCTGCCACCAAGAACTCGTATGGCACATCGAGGCTGCGCAACTGATTCCAATAACCACGGAACTCCGAGATGATGTAGTGGTCCGTGAGTGAAGCTAAATCTTCGCATGCATCAGCCGACAGTGCGCTAAAAACAGCTGATGCACCATTAAAATTTTCGATCTCGACAGCCAAGATAGCACGACCAGCAGTGAGCTCGGCGTTGCCAAACACGGCACCTGCCTCCGTATCACCGTTGTATGTGCCAAGCACCTTAGCACTTGGAGTTACCAAGCCCTCAGCCTCGGTCTTTGCGATAACGTCGCTATATACGCAGCGTACGAACTCGCGTGACTTAGCGTCGATAACCAAGACGTATGCAAGATACTCGGTCTCAGGCTGTAGGTTAGCCACGCCAAACTTACCATCACCATTGCGGTAGTATGCCTGTAGCTTCTCCTCCAATGCCTCCCAGAAGGTAAGGCTTGGGCTCTGACCCTCCATTGTCATCTGCACGAGCTGTGCAAGGAGTGAGCTATACTGCGCCATAGCCGCCTGTGGGTTGAAGCCGTTAGCAAGGGCGATACCTGGCTGGTAGTAGATTGTTGGGTCGAGCGACTTAATCTCCAACGTGAAGCCGTAAGGGCCGATATCCGATGCGCTGAACTCGAACTCAGCGTTCATAGGGTTACCCTGCTCCTCGGTCACGAACGACACGTAAACAGGTGCTGAGGTGATTGTACCAGGGTTGTAGTCATACTCGCCTGTCTCCTCGTCGATGAGCTTGCCATAGTTCTCGTTGCGCTCGAAGCTGAATGCCACGATGTAGTACTCTGTCTCAGCGATGTTAAGCTCGAGCTTGTTCTCGCCTGTAAGGTCTACCATGCCCTTCACAGGGTCACGGTGTGCAAGCTGGTTGTTCTCGTCCCAATAGTAGATATACTCGGTCACAGCAGCCTCAGCAAGCTCCACAGGCTTCATGCTCTTCTTCTTGCTGTCGATATAGCCGATGCAGTAGTAGTACTCAGCCTCGAGGTCTGAAGGGGTTATGCGCACCTCCGCAGAGTAGTGACCAACGTTATATACGTCGATGTCGAAAGTAAGGTTGCTCTCAGCCGCCTCGCCCGAGTTGTAGCGCACCTCCTTAAGGGCAGATGCCACATAAGCCTCACCATCGGTGTAGTCTACCGCAGCAACAAATGTCACATACTTAGTCTTAGGCTGAAGGCCCGAGATGTTGAGTGTGCGAGCACCCTCGTGGAAGAGCTTGATGCCAATCTCGTCAGCCGACATGCCCTGGTCCTTGAGTGTTGCAATCTCGGTGTTAAGGTAGTTCTGGAAGAACTTCTCCTTAGTCCAGCCATACTCGCCCTCAGCGCTTGTGTAGGTCTGATACTCATCAACAGCAACGTTTATAAGGTGCCAAAGCTGGTTGTTGTCCGATGGCTTAACGTTCAAGGCTACGGTTGTAAGGTTCACGTTGTACTTAAGCTCGAATGTGCAGCTGCTCTGAACAGTTGCCTCGGTAGCGAACTTACGCATGTGAAGCTCCGATGTTGTTGTGCCCTCGTTCTCGAGGTCGATGCCGAACACCAAGATGTAGTAGTTAGTGCCAGGGTTAAGGTTCTCAATCTTGTAACCCTCGAGCTTGCCCGACTTAGCCTTCTCGGCGATATACTCAGCGTAGTTGCCACCGGTAGACTCAACATAAGCCTTCATGTCGGCAAAAAGCTTGATGATAAGTGCCGAGTTGCTCTCGCTCGACTCAACAACCTTAGCGTCAGACACAACCACCAAGTACTTAGCCTCGTCGTTCGAAGGGGTGATGTTGAAAGTTGCATCGGTCTTAGATACTGCCGCCACCTCGAGCTCGAATGTTAGTGCCGAAGGCTGTGGCTGTGGTTCAGGCTCGGGAGTAGGCTCCTCGCAAGCCACGAATGATAGCGCACACACCATCATGAGTGCCATCATCGAATAGAGTTTTCTCATAGTTTTAAGGTATTAATTAGTTGTTATTTAGCTCTTGTGTTACATCTCGAGTAGCTGACCCTCGAAGCTAAGCGACACGCTCTCGCCACTAAGCATCTCGAAGTAGCCCGTAATCTGATACCATGGGTAGCCCGACTCGTGGTTAGGGTTCACGAATACCGAAGCGCCACCCTCCGAGAAGCGAAACAGCTCGTCGCTACCAGCAAATAGCACGTAGCTATACTCCTGGTGGCAGGTCATCGCCGAGCCGTCACCCAGCAGATAGTCGCCCGTAGCAAGGTACACGTTCGATGGGTCGCAGTAAAAGTCGATAAATAGCGTATGTCCCGTAGCGTTGTCGTAGAACGATAGGTAGTCGTTGCGCAAGCCACCCTCCATGGTGTAGATGCTTCCCTGCACACCCTCGCTAAAGTGGTAGGTACCCTCGGGATATGGCTTAGGCTCGGGCTGTGGGTCAGGTTCGGGTTCAGGCTGTGGCTCCTCCTGAGGTGTATCGGGAGTATCAGGCGTTACCTCTCGCTCGTCACATGCCACAAACATGAGTGCAGCAGCAACCATCACAAAGTATAGAATATGTTTCATAGTGACAATAATTTTCACAAATATACAAAAAATATCTTTTCGACAAAATATCTCGGGCAGCGAATTATAAACAAAGATTTAGACAAGTTATGCTTATAGCATAAAACAATACCCCTCGGAAGGGCATCTTAACACCTTTCCGAGGGGGTATATACGTTAGTCGCTATCTACTACATGTAGAAAGGACGAATGCGTGAAGTAGCCTTAACTACATCGCCACGAACCTCATATTTTGCCGCCTTAGCCTCAGCCTTTGGCTCTACTGCTGGAGCAGCAACCTCAACAGGAGCAACCTCAAGCTTGTAGCTCTCGCCAAATACGAGCGACTTAGGAAGAGCGAGTGAGCTCTTGGATGCAGCGTTAAGCTCCTCTACCAACGCCTTAAGCTCAGCAACATCGCCCTTGTTCTCAACAGTTGCCATAGAGTAGCAACGGCCAAGAGCACCTGGGTTACCCTCGCCATCCTCAGCGTATGTGAAGGCTGTCTGTGGAGCGTCCCAATCGGTTAGATAGAATGAGTATGGCTGTGCCATGTTAATCTTTGACCATGTGCCGGTTAGATCACCCCAAATCTCAGCATCAGGATAGATAAATGCGTTAGTTACGTCGTCGCCCGACATTGAGCCGTAGAGCTCACGAGCGCCATCAAACTGAGAGTACTTGATAACAGAGATAGCCTTGCCCTTAGTTGCTGCTGGCTGACCAAATACTGCACCATTCTCCTCGTCGCCTGAGTAGTGACCTACAACCTCAACCATTGGCTGAATATCGCCAAGCTTGCCGGTAGTTGCAATGTCAGGGAATGTGTGTACCTTAACAACGTGACCTGTCTCAGGTGATAGTGCCATAGCAAAGCCCGAGCAAGTGGTCTCAGGAGTAAGACCCGACGCTGATGCTGTGTAAGCACCCTTGTAGTAGTACATGTTAAGCACAGTACCAGCTGTTACGTTACCATCGTAAGCCTGCTGCATAGCAAGAATCTCGTCGAACTGAGCGTTTAGCTCCTCAACAAGCTCATCGAGGTTGATCTCAGCGAATGCCTCGTTAGACATCACGTTGAATGTGTAGTAAGTAGTGTTCTCAGAAGGAGTGATACCCACGGTGAAGCCGTAAGGAGTGATGCTCGATGCCGACATCTTGAAGGTAGTATCCTCAGCTGCAGGAGCAGGAAGAGTGCGGAATGTAACCATCGTAGGCTCCGATGTCACGCCACCAGCATAACCGAAGGCGATAACGTAGTAGTTAGTATCTGCCGAGTCTACACGGTACTTGTATGCTGAGCCAGGGCCACCGGTGTAGTCCTGAACACCCTTATAAAGCATAGCGCCGTTGTTCATCCAGCCACCATACATTGCAACGATTTGGTTCATCACCTCCTCAGCAGTCTGCTCGCCGTTCCACTGTCCAACCAACCAGCAGAAGGTATCCTTAGTGTTAGATGGAGTGATCTTGATAGCAGCACGCATAGCCTCGATGTCGGTTACCGAGATGTTGAAAGTAAGCGATGTAGCCTTAGCATCACCTGTTGTGTAGGTAGATGTAGTAAGGTCGGTTGCGATAGTTACCATACCCTCAGCAGTTACGATGAAGCCAGCAACCATGTTAGTGTACTCCGTATTAGCGTTCAAGCCCTCAGCGCTAAGCTGCAAAGCACCCTTGTGGAATACGGTGTTCATAATCTGATTGTCGCTCAAGCCCATCTGACGGTAAGCGTCGATCTCCATCTGCAAGCAGTAGAGCAAGAACGACTGCTCAGTCATGCGGTAGCCACCCTCAGGATCGGTGTATGCCTCGAAGATGTTAGAAGGCACAGTGTAGAAGTACCAAATATCCTCGTTGTTAGATGGGGTAACTGTGTACTTTGCAGAGTTGCCATCAACCTCTGTCTGAATGTCGAAAGTAACATTGAGTGATGGACCCTCAACAGTGGTAACCTTGGTCTTAGATACGGCAGTGTTTGCCTTGTAGTTGTTAGCAGCATCAACGCCGAAGACTACGATGTAGTAGTCAGACTCAGGGCGAAGGTTCGAGAACAAGCCGTCCTCGATAACGCCACAATCAACAACATCGGGCATATACTCCAACAAGGTCTTACCAACAGTACGTGCCTCGCTCTCGAGCTCCATAAGAAGGCTCTGCACGAGGAACTCGTCACGTGTAAACTCCTCAACAGTTGCAGCATCGTACAACACGCAAAGGTACTCAGCCTCAAGGTCTGAAGGAGTCACGGTGTAAGCTACAGATGACGATGTAATCTCGCCCACCTGAACGTCGAAAGTAGTCTCGCCACCTGGCTGAGGCTGTGGCTCAGGCTCTGGTGTAGGCGTAGGCTCACACGATGCAAACGACACAGCAACAGCTGCGAGGAGCATCAACAACCAATTCATTTTCTTCATAGTTTTAGTTAATTATTAAGAGTTAAATATTTATGTTTCAATATTTTGCACCTAACATCGAAAAACGTTCACACCACACATCGCACGATGAAACATTTTCCACCATACAAAAATACATTTTTTCTGCTTTTACGCAAAATTTTTCGACCCTTTTTAACAAAAAATTAGGGCTGCTCAATCTATTATAGATTGAACAACCCCAACATATATTCCCAAGAAGTGGTACAACATGAGCCTCTTTTAGGCGCATGAAGCCCTGCTTGGCAACTTCGACTAATAGAGCACGCCTGTCCAGTTAAGTGTCACTCGGTTCTGCTCAGGAGCATCGTCCAGCGCATCAATTGCAATGGTGTAGGTGCCATTGCTATTCTTCGAGATAACCATCTCACCCTCGTACAACGATGCCTGGTCGATGCCGATGCCGTCCTTATATACCTGAACTATCGAGCCCATCATAAATACGCCGTCGTCAGAGATCTGAATACCAGGGATAAAGGTGTAAGCAGCGAAGGCTGGCATTGTCGAGTCCTGCGCCGAGAAGCCCGTGTCACGATATGTGCCCACAACGCCCGATGCGCCACTTAGCTTCGAGTCGGTGAGGAAGTCCAACACGAGGTATGTGCCATACTTTAGACCATCGTTGCACACGAACTCAATCTGCCAATTGCAGTAGCCACACTCCCAATAGTCGCCAAAGCTCTTGAGCGTACCTGTGCAGTTGCTAAGGTCGATAACGTAGTCCTCCTTAAGCGTTGAGATATAGTTATTAACGATGTTTGCGGTGATGTTGTACTCGCCATCGAAGCTAACGTGGAACTCCTTGGTCTCGATGCGTGCTGTAAGCTCGAACCTGCTGCCACGAACAACGAGCGTAGCTGAGCTAAATGGCACAGACCACGACTCGCCCTCAGCATCGGTATATACATAGTCGGTGCTGCCGATATCGGGCATGGTGTACTCCATGTAGCTATTTCCAAGCATGTATGTGCCGTCAGGAATGCGGATATTATCCTCGCTCTGAGCCAATGGTCCGAGCAAGTCGAGGCGGAAGAACTCGGCATTAGGGGCAAGTGCACCATCAACGATGCCATTCTCCGAGAGGATAATCCAATAGTGACCCAAGCCCGCCTGCAGGCGCTCGCCATAGTAGTTGCCGATAAGCTGGTTAGCCTCAATCTCGACAACATCATACTCGCCCTCCTCCTTGCCACTCGAGCCCGCCTGGTGCACCTCCACAAACTCAGCCTTATCGCCATAGGTCACACGAATGCGTGCGCTACGGTTGTAGGTGTTGTAGTTAGGAGCAACCGACACAAGGATAACACTTGCGGTGTTGGTGTTAATGTCGATAATCATCTCGGTATCATCAGCGATAGCCGACACCTCGGTGTAGTCACCCTCAGTGAGGTTGTAGGTGATAGGGAACACGCCACCATCAACGCCCACCTCGACGCTCCTTGCCGAGGTAATCTCGAACAAAGGCTCCTCGTTAGGTGTTATCTGCTGAGGCTCACACGCCATAAACGAGAGCGCAGCAATAGCAAACAAAAGTGTAATAAGTCGTTTCATCTCGATAGTTTTAGTTCGTTAGTGGCACAAAGATAGTAAATCTTTAGACAAATGAGGAATGAGGAGTTAGGAATTAGTAATAATTTTTTTAGGGACAGCAGGGATGGAAGGGACGGAAGGGACGGAAGGGACAACAGCGAAACTCGGGACTCACTTTTTAATGAGTAATTAGGAATGAGTAATTAGTAATAATTTTTCAGGGACAGCAGGGACGGAAGAGACGGAAGTGACGACAGAGAAGTCGGGTATCGGCTTTTTCTTAAGGATTTTTTAGGACCAATAGGACGATTAAGACGATTAGGACCATTACGAAACTCGGGTATCATCTTTTTCTTAAAGGTCCTAAAGGTCCCATCTCCTATCGGTCCTAAAGGTCCTAAAGGTCCTACCTCCTATCGGTCCTCTCTCTGCTCTCTCTGCCCTCTCTGTTGTCTCTGTTGTCCCTGCCCTCTCTCTATTACTCATTACTAATTACTCACTACTCATTACTCACTAAAAAAGGGTTGCCCAACGTTTCCGTTAGACAACCCTCATATTTAAGACCTCGCAAGAGGAAGAATTACATCTTCTTACCTACGTTAGTCTTCTTTGCACCCTTAGCAGCAGAAGCCTTAGCAGCAGCCTTTGGAGCAGCCTGCTTTGTCTTCTTCTCAGCTACTACAGTTGCGTCCTCAACAGCGTCGGTCTTCTTAGCGCGTGAACGACGAGTCTTTGGCTTAGCCTCAGCTGCAGGAGCTGCTGCCTCACGGCCGAATGTGTAAGTCTCGTTGAAATCAACGAACTCGATGATACACATATCAGCACCGTCACCAAGACGGAAACCTGTCTTGAGGATACGTGTGTAGCCACCTGGACGCTCCATGATCTTAGGAGCGATTGTGCGGAAGAGCTCAGTAACTGCCTCCTTCTGCTTCAAATATGAGAATACCACACGACGTGAGTGAGTAGAATCCTCCTTAGACTTAGTTACAAGAGGCTCGATGAACTTCTGAACAGCCTTTGCCTTAGCAACTGTTGTCTGAATACGCTTGTGCATGATAAGCGAAACAGCCATGTTTGAAAGCATAGCCTTACGGTGGCCCGCCTGTCTGCCAAGGTGATTAAAATTCTTATTGTGTCTCATAATTAATCTTTATCAAGTTTGTAGATAGATACGTCCATGCCGAATTTGAGGTTCAAAGAAGCAAGCAACTCGTCAAGCTCAGTGAGTGACTTCTTACCAAAGTTGCGGAACTTCAAGAGCTCGTTGCGGTGCAACTTCACAAGGTCGCCAACAGTATCAACGTCAGCCGCCTTCAAGCAGTTCAAAGCGCGAACGCTAAGATCCTGATCAGCAAGCTTAGTCTTAAGCAATTGACGCATGTGCAAGATGCTCTCATCGAACTCCTCAACACCCTGCTGCTCCTCCTCGTCGATAGTGATCTTCTCGTCAGAGAATAGCATGAAGTGCTGGATAAGAATCTTTGCTGCCTCCTTCAACGCATCCTTCGGATGAATTGAGCCGTCTGTAGTAATCTCCAAATTCAACTTCTCGTAGTCGGTCTTCTGCTCCACACGATAGTCCTCAACAGAGTACTTAACGTTCTTGATAGGCGTGAAGATCGAGTCGATAGGAAGTGTGTCGATATCCTTCTCGATGCCGGCATTCTCCTCTGAAGGCACATAGCCACGACCCTTACCAATGGTAATAGTCATCTGCATCTTAGTGCCAGGAGCGAGGTGGCAAATAACCAACTCAGGGTTCAAAACCTTGAAGAATGAAAGGTAGTTAGAGATGTAACCTGCAGTAAGCTCAGTTACGCCTGCTACGTTGATTGATACCTTCTCAGCCTCCTCGTTATCAACAGTGCGAATGAAACGTACCTGCTTGAGGTTCAAGATGATCTCAAGCATACCCTCCATCACACCGGGGACAGCGGCAAACTCATTGTTCACGCCAGCAACCTTAACGGTTGTGATAGCATAGCCCTCCAACGACGAGAGCAACACACGGCGCAAAGCGTTTCCTACAGTCATGCCATAGCCAGGCTCCAACGGACGGAACTCAAACTTGCCGAACGATGAAGTAGACTCCAACATGATGACCTTTTCAGGCTTTTGGAATGCTAATATTGCCATAATATTGAATTTGTTGTTAATTACTACTTAGAGTACAACTCGACGATAAGCTGCTCCTTGATGTTCTCAGGAATCTCCTCACGCTCAGGAGTCTGAAGGAACTTACCGCTCATAGAAGCGTTGTCCCACTCCAACCATGCATAGCGGCTGCGTGCAGCGCCAGACAAAGCGTCAGTGATAACCTCCAAAGTCTTTGACTTCTCACGAACTGATACTACGTCACCAGCCTTAAGAGCGTATGAAGGAATGTTTACTACATTGCCGTTTACGCAGATGTGGCGGTGTGATACAAGCTGACGTGCTGCTGCGCGTGTTGGAGCGATGCCCAAACGGTAAACAACGTTGTCCAAACGGCACTCGAGCAACTTAAGAAGGTTCTCGCCGGTGATACCACCCATACGAGCTGCTGCCTCATAAGTGCGTGCAAACTGCTTCTCCAAAATGCCGTAAGTGTACTTAGCCTTCTGCTTCTCAGTAAGCTGCTCGCCATACTCTGAGTTCTTCTTACGCTTGCGAGCAAGACCATGCTGTCCAGGAGGGAAGTTACGCTTCTCAAGAACTTTGTCAGCACCGTAAATAGCCTCACCGAAACGGCGAGCAATCTTTGACTTAGGTCCGATATATCTTGCCATAATATTTCTTTTAGTTTAATTGTAAAATTAAGTTTTTCGCTACTTTGCTCTTAATAATCGTATAAACTGCTCTTACGAAGCATTATACACGACGACGGTTAGGAGCACGGCAGCCATTGTGTGGTAGTGGTGTAACGTCGATGATCTCAACTACCTCGATACCTGCACCGTGGATAGTACGAACTGCAGACTCACGACCCTGACCAGGACCCTTCACGTAAACCTTAACCTTACGCAAACCCATATCGTAAGCAACCTTTGCGCAGTCAGCAGCAGCTGTCTGTGCAGCATAGGGAGTATTCTTCTTTGAACCACGGAAGCCCATCTTACCAGCTGATG